>CACJLQ010000058.1 GCA_902594275.1 uncultured Litorivicinus sp. | reverse complement strand
ACGATGGTCAAGAAACAAACCCACATCGGTATATGTGGTCAGATTCACTTCAAATCGCATTCCATTTTCAACGACGTCAACACAGAGCGGTTCGGCACGCCTTTCATATTGTGAGTTGCCCGATTGCCGAAAACGTTCTTTATAGACGGCATACCTGATCGAGATGCCCAAATGCTTCGGAACCCACTGTCGGATCAACTGCCGCCGATGATTGGCTTTTTTTGGGTCAACTGTTTTTGGTGGTCGATATTCCTGAATATGTAGATAATCAGCGAATTGATCAATGACCACATTATATTCTGGTAAATCAGACTCATAAATTCGGTAGCAGTTGATTTCATTACTTTTTAATAGTTTAGAACGTAATTTGAGATTTTTTGAAAGGCGATTGAGTAGCGGCACGATCTCTTCGGGAGGATCAGTCTCTTGCTGACAATCAACAGCCTGGGGCGGTAGCCCGAGGTGGAACTTGGCGATATTGAGCCGAAGTCCTCCTGCTTGCATTTCCCATTTCTTATCTGCGCGTAATCCGAGCGCATGAATCAATTTCTTTTCCGAAGTCACTAGACCGAGCTGGGCATTCTGGAATGCCTTACATCGGTCTCCAAGCGTCCTATATAGGCTCGCCAGATCTTCATTTCGACCCAATCGAGTACCATAAGGAGGATTAGCCAGAATCCAAACTGTTTCTGAATTCGTGACTTGAACCATGGCTGGTGACAACGAGTCGATTTCGCTGACCGCAACAGAAATTTGGTCAGACAGTCCTGCACGCTCGATATTGGCTCGTGCACGGTCGACCGCCTCAGCATTCATATCGAATCCCAAAAAACGTGTCGGGGTTTGTATTTCGTTCAATCGTGTTGTAGCAACTAAATCAGTCCAGGAAATCGACTCTAATCCAGTCCAACGAGACAACTTATTTGAGAGCCGCTGTCTTTGTGGTGCGATCTGATTCAAACGCATGCAGGCCTCAATCAGGATCGTTCCACTTCCACAGCAAGGATCGATGATCACAGATGGTGGATGCTGGTCAATCTTCAATCGTGCCAGCATGACTTGGGCAAGTGTTTCCCGTAATGGTGCCTCGCCCCCTTCGGTTCTGTAACCACGCTGATTGAGTGGGGCACGGTTTAAATTGATCCCGATATCAACTTGACCGCGCCCAAACCGGATCGCAATACGCACAGCGGGATCTTCCGTTTCATAGTCTGGTCGTGGGCGCTTGGTTAAAGTGGCTTGATCACGAATTGCATCCATCACTAGTTGACCGGCGAAGCGCGTATCTTTTAACCAGCCAACTTTGCCAGTGATATCGACCCGAATACTCGTTCCGGCGTGGAGATGTGCATTCCAGTCAATCGTTCTCAGTAATTCTCGAAATTGGTCAGCTGTAATCGCCTCTCCGCGTTCCAACAACCAGACAACACGGTCTCCGACTCGCGTCGTCAAAAGCATGCGATATGCATCATCAAGCGAACCGGTCGCAGTGACCCATCCGAGCTGGCGACCCTTGACTTCAAGGCCGAGTGCCTGAACCTCGTCAACAACTAAATCATCAGTGGCAAGAAGAGTTCCAATTGCGAAAACACCTGTGCTAATTTCGGTCTTGTGGTTCATTAGCAATCACAAGTGGCAACCAAAGATAAGGGGTCGGTTTTAGACGCCGACTCCGAGGAGATCACAGTTAATGAAAACGATAAAACGAAGCTTAATTGACCGTTTCTATAATCGCGGTTATCGCGCTGGTATTGGTGGCAAATCAAGGGAACTTTGCCCTGCCATCGCCGGTACGAATCGCGGTGCCTGGCTCTCAGGTTGGCGAGATGGTCGAGCCGCTTCTTGGGATGGCCTAACCGGCGTGTCTGGGATTCATTGTGACCCACAAATCGCTTCGTAAAGATGCAATGTACCACGTCCTCGCAAGGGACGTGGTTGAGGTGCTCTTGTCTCATCGCGTCATCCGAATCGCATCACGGACTAAGCCTGGACCTCGATAAATCAACCCGGTATACAACTGGACAAGTTGCGCT
>CACJLQ010000057.1 GCA_902594275.1 uncultured Litorivicinus sp. | reverse complement strand
TTGGTTTTCCATCAGTTCGTCAACCGCCGTATCGACCACATCGCCAATTGCCTCTGCTCGATTGGCCTGCGTTTCACGAGACGTGCGCCGAAGTTCCTGAGCAATTGCCTGTCTTTCGATCAATGGTTTATTCAGGAATGTATTGATCCATTCGGGTTGTCTCACTTCGCGTTTGAATGCCTGATATGCGTGATCTAAAGTGCATAACTCATCACCATGGATCACGAGTATTGCATCACCCATATAATACGCTTCTAACCGAATTCCAACTGAAGTAAGAAAGCCATCGCTGATCAAAAAATCTCGGTTACCGTGAATGAATACCACGTCATCACAGTGTTGACCGCAAAACTCAAGAAACTGCCGATCGATATCAGTTACACCATCATCTCCGACCCAGGCCTCAAAAACATCACCAGCAAGAATCAACTGATCGCACTGGCATTGACTGAGCGCATCGATTACCGCGAAATATCGCTCTGGTTCTGCAGGATCAAGATGAAAATCAGAGACGATCAGGCGTCGCATCAGACAATCGAGGCTTGATTGATGATCACGTCATCCCTCGGAACATCTGAGTGACCAGCGCGATGGGTTGTTTCAACTGCTTTGATTGCATCCACGACGTCTAAGCCATCAAAGACTCGGCCGAACACACAGTATCCGAATCCGTCCGGTGTTTCAGAGCGAAAATTGAGAAAATCGTTGTCAGTCACGTTAATGAAAAACTGAGCTGTTGCTGAGTGGGGATCCATCGTTCTTGCCATCGCAATCGTGCCCCGGTTATTTGAGAGCCCGTTTGATGCTTCATTTGAAATCGGGTCGCGTGTGTCTTTCTGGATCATCCCAGGCTCAAATCCGCCCCCTTGAATCATGAATCCATCGATGACTCGGTGAAAGATCGTTCCGTCATAAAAGCCATCATCGACGTACTGCTTGAAATTGGCAGCTGTTTCGGGTGCGTCGGTCTCAAAAAGCTCGATAGTGATGTTACCAAGCGTTGTTTCAAATAGAATCACGGATTGTTCTCCTCAATACACTAGACGGTATTATATCGGTTTTACCACAAGGAATAACGCGTGAGTTTGCAGATCTTTGACACCTTGGCCCGAGAAAAACGCGACTTTCAGCCGATGGAAGCTGAAAAAATTGGTATCTATGTTTGCGGGATGACGGTGTATGACCGCTGCCATTTGGGCCATGGCCGTGTCATGGTTGCCTTTGACACCATTGTTCGGTACCTGCGGTTTCGTGGTTTTGATGTGAACTATGTGCGCAACATTACAGATGTTGATGACAAGATATTTGCCCGCGCAGCAGAGCGTGGTGTTGATTTTTCTGAGCTCACAACCGAAATGATCGATTTCATGCATCATGATGAGAAGAAACTCAGCTGCCTGCCGCCGAATTTGGAACCTAGAGCGACCGCGAATATTCAATCGATGCTCAACCTCATTGACAGACTCATCGAAAATGGATCCGCTTATCGGGGCCACTCTGGCGATGTTTATTTCCGGGTGAGTGCGTTTCCAGCGTATGGCAAATTGAATAACCGAAAACTCGATGACATGATTGCTGGTGCGCGCATCGTTGTCGCTGACGACAAAGAAAATCCTGCTGACTTTGTGCTCTGGAAATCGGCGAAAGAGGGCGAAGCAGCCTGGCCTTCTCAATTCGGTCCGGGTCGCCCGGGCTGGCATATTGAGTGCTCTGCGATGAGCATGGACGCCCTCGGCGACACGTTTGATATCCATGGTGGCGGTCCCGATCTCAAATTTCCGCATCATGAAAACGAGATTGCCCAATCCGAGGCTGCAACCGGCTGTACCTTTGCTCGGTATTGGATGCACGCAGGCGCCGTGCGCGTCAACGAAGAGAAGATGTCAAAATCGCTCAGAAATTTTGTCACCTTAGATCAATTATTCGACGAATTTCATCCCGAAGTGATCCGATTTTTCTTGCTACAGAGCCACTATCGGAGTGCCATTTCTTTTTCAGATGATGCGTTAACACAGGCTGAAACTGGTTACAGTCGTCTGGTTCAGGCCCTTCCAGACGAATTGAGCGCACCAA
>CACJLQ010000056.1 GCA_902594275.1 uncultured Litorivicinus sp. | reverse complement strand
CGAGAGTACTGTCTGGAATCGTCTGTGCTTCTAGGGTGCTAGTTGTTTGGGCCATCCGGCTACTCTCTTCTAGTTGCATAACACTGACCTGCTCACCAACGTCGCTCTAATTTTTTACGAAGAAGAATCGCGGCGGCGTTCATACTAATCAGAAATGCCAACAATACAATAATCGCCGCACTGGTTTTTTGAATAAACATACGTTCAGCAAAATCTGCCCACATAAAAATTTGCACCGGGAGAACGGTCCCGGGCTCAGTGACACCTGACGGCACGTCGACGATAAAAGCGACCATACCAATCATTAAGAGAGGCGCTGTCTCACCCAAAGCTTGGGCCATCCCAATGATGGTGCCGGTCAACATACCCGGCATCGCGAGAGGTAAAACATGGTGCGTTATGGTTTGCATTTTCGAAGCGCCAACGCCCAGAGCGGCATCACGAATGCTCGGTGGAACCGCCCGAATCGAGGCACGCGAAGAGATTATAATCGTGGGCAGCGTCATCAAAGCCAACACTATTCCCCCAACTAGCGGTATTGATCGCGGCATCCCAAATATCACGATAAATACCGCGAGGCCCATGATTCCGAAAACGACTGACGGCACCGCGGCAAGATTATTAATATTGATCTCTATGATTTCCGTGAAACGATTCTTTGGCGCCATTTCCTCGAGGTAGACAGCTGTAGCTACCCCCAAGGGAAACGCGATCACAATACACACCCCCAAGGTGAGTATCGATCCCACCAGCGCCCCGCGGATCCCGGCCATCTCAGCGTCCCTTGATGCTGAGCCAAAAAATAAATAATCACTTATCTCGTAGCTGATCCGACCCTTCGCCTGAAGTAGATCAATATATGAAATCATCTGATCACTGACTCGTCTGTCAGCTTCAGGGGTATCTCGTGAGATGAGGCCACGCAAGAATGTATCTACATCATCGTCGACAGCAAACTGAAGCGCTACCTTTGATCTCATTTGATCTGGATTATCCAGCACGTGATGCATCAGTCGCTGTCCGGACCCTGATGAAATTAGCCTCCGCGCCTGTCGTTTCGCCTTTCGCCCGGTGGGACCCCCAAGAGCCTCATAGAGCGCATCTCTTACGACCCCGTCAAAATCGCCATCGGCAAGCGACTCTAGGGTCCCTTGACCAGATGGATCAAGCCTCTCAGCGTCCAACTGAACATCAAGCGTGACGTAGTGCTGGAATAACCCGGGGATACCCTTGCTTAAAATGCCAGCAAACAAAAGAACAAGGAATCCGAGGGCCACAGCAACCGCAGATTTCCCTAGAAATAGAAATCGATTTTCTCTCCGTTTGCGCAAGCTGATCGACTCGGCTACTCGCTCGGCAGCCCGCTCGGGCGACAATCCAAAAGAAACCTGATTACTCATATTGCTCTCGATATTTTTTTACAATCTGAAGCGCGTAGTAGTTCAGGGCCAGCGTAGTAACTATCAACATCAGCGCTAACGCAAAAGCCGATAACGTCTTAGCGGACTCAAACTCTTGGTCGCCAACCAGAATCGTCACAATCTGTGAGGTGACGGTCGTGACTGCGTCCAAAGGATTGAAAGACAAATTCGCAGCCAACCCGGCCGCCATCACCACGATCATTGTCTCTCCGACCGCGCGGGACACCGCAAGGATCACCGCCGCGACGATGCCCGGTAGCGCAGCCGGCAGCACTACCTGCCTGACCGCCTCACTCTTCGTGGAGCCCAGACCAAAAGCTGCGTCGCGGAGGGCCTGGGGGACAGCGTTTATCACATCGTCTGAAAGCGAGGAAATAAATGGGATTATCATTACGCCCATCACGAGGCCTGCGGCCAACGCTGACTCTGACGCCACCTCGAGACCGACGGATTCGCCGACAGATTTGACGACGGGGGCGACCGTCAACGCAGCGAAAAAGCCATACACGACGGTCGGCACGCCCGCGAGTATCTCCAGGAGAGGCTTCACGATCCCCCTGACCCTTGGGGTCGCGTACTCAGCCAGATAAATGGCGCTAAACAATCCCACAGGGACGGATACCGCTAGCGCTATAAATGAAATCAGGAATGTCCCAACAAACATCGGGACCATGCCATAGGTCGCCGTACCTCCTC
>CACJLQ010000055.1 GCA_902594275.1 uncultured Litorivicinus sp. | reverse complement strand
TAGAATCTGTCCTGCTCGATCCTCATGGTAAGACAACACTTGATCCACATCGTGAGGAATATATTTCTGGCCCTCGGTTGTATAAATCCCCAATTGTTTGAACATACCCTCCATACCAAAGGTTCGTGCCTCGTCCGGAACGATCGGAACGATACGATGTCCAATGGTTTTGTCCTTGGCGAGGGTCGACAACATGCGAACAAACGCCATGGTTGTGGAAATCTGCCGGTCACCGGTTCCTTTCAGTTGCTGTTTAAAGCCATCGAGATCAGGGCAACCCAACGGCTCCTTCCAAGCGCGACGAACTGGGAGATATCCACCGAGCGTCTGTCTTCGTTCTTGCAGATAGCGACTTTCTGGACTGTCTGCACCTGGGTTGTAGTAGGGCACCTCAGCTAGTTCGTCATCGGTCACAGGAATTGAGAAACGATCCCGGAAGCGTTTGAGATTATCCAAATCTAACTTTTTCACTTGATGAGATGGATTCGCAGATTCGCCTGATGAACCCATGCCGTAACCCTTGACTGTCTGCGCAAGAATCACGGTTGGTTGACCGGTGTGATTAATGGCATCGTAATATGCCGCGTATACCTTGGTCGGATCATGTCCACCTCTATTGAGCCGAAAGATGTCGTCATCGGACATATCAGAGACCATCTCTTTCAGTTCCGGATACCTACCGAAGAAATGTTGTCGGGTATAAGCGCCGCCCTTGGCTTTACAGTTCTGTAGTTCACCGTCGACGACCTCGTCCATCACCTTTTGCATCAATCCGTGACGATCACGAGCAAACAATGGATCCCATTGACCACCCCATAGCACTTTTATAACGTTCCATCCCGCGCCGCGGAACTGTCCTTCGAGCTCTTGCACAATTTTTGAATTTCCACGAACAGGGCCGTCTAACCGCTGAAGGTTGCAATTGATCACAAAGATCAGGTTGTCTAATCGTTCGCGTCCGGCCAGCCCAATGGCCCCAAGCGATTCTGGCTCATCCATTTCGCCATCGCCCAAGAAAGCCCAAACTTTTCGATTTGGCTGATCAGAGAGACCGCGGTTAACCAAATATTTCATGACGTGAGCTTGATAAATCGATTGTATTGGCCCGAGTCCCATCGAGACAGTAGGGAACTGCCAATAATCAGGCATTAGCCATGGATGAGGGTAGGACGATAAACCATTACCATCTACCTCACGCCGGAAATTATCGAGCTGCTTTTCCGACAGCCGACCCTCTAGGAAAGATCGCGCATAGATGCCAGGGCTCGCGTGCCCTTGAACATACAGGAGATCTTGTCCCTCCGGATGATCAGGCCCCTTCCAAAAATAGTTAAAACCAACTTCATAAAGCGTTGCTGCAGACTGATAGGTCGCGATATGGCCACCCAAATCATCTCCAGATTTATTTGCGCGCATCACCATCGCAAGCGCATTCCAGCGAATCAGACTTCGAATTCGGCGCTCCATGAACAGATCGCCGGGCATTCTTGCCTCATTCTGTACGGGGATGGTGTTTCTGTAGGGTGTCGTCATGGCCACCGGAAGGCTTGCCCCTTCCTGACTGGCTCTCGCGACAAGCTGGTTCAACAAATAAGCGGCACGATCTGCGCCCTCATGCTGTAAGACCGATTCGTAGGCCTCTAGCCATTCTTTTGTTTCGACCGGATCGTGGTCGATTGTTATTGGCGTGTTCGCCATATCGTTCACCTCATTGGTTTCATTGGTGATCCGCAGCGCTCAAATTAAGTCGATTGTGTCAACTCTTTTAAACGTCGCGGTTTCGTATCTGCAAGCCGTTCACGGTCCAGTGATTCACTCACAGTGAGCATATGTTGGCGGACAGCCCTCCTGGCCGCCGCCGCATCTCGATCGATGACGATCGCTCGATAAATCGCTTCATGTTGCAGGGCCAAGTCCTGCTTTCTGATTCGACCCAAATTTAATTCAGCCAAATTCTTCACAATCGATTCTTCCAGTAGCACAAAGATCGATCGCATGATGTGAAGAATCACACCGTTTTGCGAAGCCTCAGCGATTGCTAAGTGAAATTCAGCGTCGGCTTTTGCCTCACGATGTAGGTCGTGTGAGCGGACTGCGGATTGTAATTCGTGATAACGCCGTTGCACGTTACCGCGCGCGCGCTCAGTCGCACGGTCTGCTGCAAGCCAGGCTGCAACACTCTCGAGCGCGAATCGCAGTTCTAGGATATCGAAGGTACCGTCTGGAGAACGCTGGATCATTG
>CACJLQ010000054.1 GCA_902594275.1 uncultured Litorivicinus sp. | reverse complement strand
ACTTCCGGTGGTGAAGTATCGAGGATTCGGTGATTCCGTCAATATTACCCTCGGACTCCCGATCGTTCGAACGAGCGTCGACCATGGGACTGCACTGAATTTGGCTGGAAGAGGGTTGGCGAGTACCGAGAGTCTGATCGCGGCAATCCGGGAAGCGAATCGGTTAACCGCTCAAATCGCCTAAACAATCCTTGCCTCAGGTACACTTGGTGTTTTGCGGGAAGTAACGTGTCCAAACAACTCGCCCGAACAGCACGGAAACGGTTTGGTCAGAACTTTCTGATCGATGGTCGCGTGGTTGACGCTATTTTAGCGTCAGTCAACGCAATTGCTTCAGATACTGTTGTTGAAATCGGTCCCGGTCATGGGGCAATAACCGAAGGGTTATTCGCCTCTCGATGCGATCTCATCCTCATCGAGTTAGATCGCGATTTAGTACCCGGACTATTGGCGAGCTTCGTCAGTCAGTCTCCAGAGCGGTGCCGGCTTCTCAATGAAGATGTGCTCAAAGTGGACTTCACGCAGTTAGGTAATGCACTACGAATTGTCGGTAATCTGCCATATAACATCTCAACACCCTTGCTATTCAAACTTCTCGATCACGGCAATCAGATTCAAGATATTCATGTGATGCTGCAAAAAGAAGTCGTCAATCGGATCGTAGCTGTGCCTGGCGAATCAGCCTATGGTCGGTTGGGCGTCATGATACAAGCAACTGCGCGTGTGGAATCGTTGATTGATGTACCACCTGAATGTTTCGCACCACCGCCAACAGTCAATTCTGGTGTCATTCGAATTATTCCTGATGGGAAAAAACGCGCATTAATTGACTCAATGGATACGCTAGCGCTCCTCGTTCGTCAGGCATTTAGGCAGCGGCGCAAGACGCTGAGAAATAACCTCAAGGATCTTCTGAATTTGGAAGAATTTGAAATCCTCGGCATCAATCCAACCGATCGACCAGAACGTCTGTCTGTGGGAACCTACGTAGAACTCGCGAACTATTTGGGTCGTAGAAAGGGGAACGTGTGATGCAGGATTTAAGATACCAAGTCGAAGTCAATGCGCAGGCTACCTATATCGAGGCCCAATCCAACCCATCCGATGGGCGCTTTGTCTTTACTTATACGGTGACAATTGAAAATAACGGGACATTGCCAGCACAACTGTTACACCGTTATTGGAAAATTACCGATGGTGAAGGTGGAGTTCGAGAGGTCCATGGAGACGGAGTGGTTGGAGAACAGCCAACCATTGTTCCAGGCGATGAGTTCACCTACACCTCGGGAGCAATCCTCGAAACCGCAATCGGAACCATGGAAGGTTACTTTGAAATGGTCGCCTCAGACGGCGAAATTTTTAAAGCGAAAATCCCGGTATTTACGCTGTTAAACCCAGGAGCATTGCACTGATGGCCACCTATGTGGTGGGCGATGTTCAAGGCTGTTGGGGCGCTTTTCGAAGACTGCTCTCTGCCCTATCGTTTGACCCTCAAAATGATCACATGGTTTTCGCCGGTGACTTGATCGCGCGTGGGGAAGATTCAGCTGCTGTGATGCAATGGGTGTTGGATCATCACGATGCGTGCTCAGCCGTTCTTGGTAATCACGACCTTAATTTTTTAGCCGTAGCATCAGGGCTTCGCGAAGCGAAACCGAAAGATCGAACCCAGCAACTTGTCGACTCAGTCATCTGTGAGGATGTGATCAATTGGTACCGCCAATGCCCGCTCGCAAAGGATTTTCCCGAGCATCATGCGATTGTGATTCATGCCGGTATCTGGCCGCTGTTTGACAGAGATACGCTGCTCTCAGAGATCCAACTGGTTCATGAACGATTGTCCGGCGATGCCTGGATCAAGTCGCTTCGATCAATGTACGGTAATACGCCTGCGCACTTCAGGGATGCGCAAACAAATGACGAAAAGGCACGCTTTTTAATCAATGCCTGTACACGAATGCGCTTTGTTGATTCCCACACGCTGGCACTTGATTTTAATTGCAAAGATGCACCCGAACTTGCACCGATCGATCTGTGTCCATGGATGGATGCACCCGGGCGAGTGACTATTGATCGACAGCTTATTTTTGGTCATTGGGCGACTCTGAAAGGTCGCAGAAACGATACAGATCTGATTGCATTAGATACAGGTTGTGTTTGGGGTGGCAACCTCACAGCCATTCGACTCGATGATCGTCAATTGGTGCAGGTGGCATCCGGTGTTTGATCTAAAACGCCTTTTTGCTCCACTGACAGGTATCGATCTCGACCATTTAGAGATTTATGTGGTCGGTGGCGCTGTTCGCGACTCGTTACTTGGATTGACTCCAAAAGATGTTGATTTCGTCGCGGTCGGAACGACTCCTGAAACATTCCTGGAACTCGGCTTCCAACAAGTCGGACAGGATTTTCCT
>CACJLQ010000053.1 GCA_902594275.1 uncultured Litorivicinus sp. | reverse complement strand
AGAGTCTGTCGATGATCCAAAGAGTTCACCGACTGAAATTGCTGTTGCTACCTTGAAAGAGAAACTTGAGGACCCCTCTCGTAAATCTGAGGCTGAGAGTTTGTATGGCTCAGACGGAGATGAGTTGATCGCAGCATTTTCAGCTGATGCTTTGAATGAGAACCCTGAATGGGGTGAAGATCCGGATGATGAGGCTGAGATTGCTTCACACCAGCTAGAGCTCGCACAAAAATATATCGAAATGAATATGGTGCAGACAGCCCTTGAGATTTTAGATCGTGTTTCAGTTTCTCCTCATAAAGAGAGTGCCGAAGCTGCTCGTGCACTGATTGATGTCCACCGAGGCTGATCCGACACCCTGCCGCATCGCGATATCTGTTGAGTATGATGGCTCAGGGTATCGTGGCTGGCAGGCGCAAAAGCATGATTCTCAAGTTGTACAAACAGAGGTGGAGAAAGCCCTATCCAAGGTCGCTGATGAGCCAATTAAGGTAGTGTGCTCAGGCCGCACGGACTCTGGCGTGCATGCAAGTTCGCAGATCTGTCACTTTGATACGGTTGCTCATCGTGATCCCTACAACTGGGTCATGGGGGTAAATACACAACTACCGAACGATATTTCTCTATCTTGGGCACAACAAGTCGATCCTGAATTTCATGCGCGCTTTAGTGGACGGTCGCGACAATACGTGTATCTCATCAGGCAATCTCCGTATCGCAGTGCGCTACTCAGAAATTCAATGACGTTCACTCATAAACGTCTTGATCCAGAACTGATGGGTGAAGCGGGGAGTTCCTTGCTTGGGACGCATGATTTTAATGCGTATCGGTCGGCGCAGTGTCAGGCGAAAACATCTGTGCGAACGCTCAGTCATTTGAGTGTGCATTGTCATGAAGGTGTGATTGCTGTGCATGTTGAAGCAAATGGTTTTTTACAAAACATGGTCCGAAATATCGTTGGCGTTTTAACAGCTATTGGCTCACATGAAGAACCGGTCATCTGGGCCAGACAGGTTCTCGAGTCAAAAGACCGAACGAAGGGTGGAGTGACTGCGCCACCGCACGGATTGTATTTTTTAGGTCCGACGTATGATGATCATTTCGGTCTTCCGAAAACCGTTAGAATTCCGCAGATAGCAAAAGACATTCTACGTTCAGATCCGTTACAGTAAGCACCATGACGCGAGTAAAGTTTTGTGGGCTAACGCATGAGGAAGATATTGCTCGAGCGGTGAAACTTGGGGTGGATGCGCTTGGTTTCGTTTTTTACGGGCCAAGTTCGCGTAGTGTGGCGCCCGACTATGCGGCGATGTTGACTTCCTCAGTACCTGCATTTGTGACTCGGGTTGGGTTATTTGTGAATGAGCAGCCGGCGATCATACAAAACATCTTTGAGCGGACAAGGCTAAACTTGATTCAGTATCACGGTGACGAAACTCCCGAATTCTGCGATGCTGTCGGTCTACCTTTTATCAAAGCATTCCGAGTACGGCCGGGGATTGACATCCAGACTGAAATGGAACGATATCCTAATGCCTCCGGATTTTTATTGGATGCATACGTGAAAGGACAACCTGGAGGTACTGGCGAACGTTTTGATTGGGGAATGATCCCGCAGTCAAATGCGCCAATTATCCTCGCTGGTGGATTATCACCGGAAAACGCGAAGGACGCGATTGAACAAGTCGCTCCCTGGGCCTTGGATGTCAGTGGAGGCATTGAGACCAGGCCAGGACGCAAGGATCCTGATAAAATGTCGCGCTTTATGAACGCGTGTCGAAACTAATCTGAGAGCAATATGGCACTAACAGAACAAGAATTAAGATCATTGGACTATGAACCCGATACAGGCGGACATTTTGGTGATTACGGTGGGCGCTACGTATCTGAGACCCTCATGGCGGCACTCAGCCAGCTCGATCAGAACTACCAAAAACTGAAAAACGACCCTGATTTTCAACGGGAATTCGATGCTGATCTTGCGTCATTTGTTGGTCGTCCTTCTCCCCTATATCACGCCGAGCGCTGGTCAAAAGGCATTGGTGGAGCACAGATTTATTTCAAGCGCGAAGACTTGAACCACACGGGTGCTCACAAGGTTAACAACACCATCGGGCAAGCCCTGTTGGCAAAATATTCCGGAAAGCCAAGAGTGATCGCTGAGACTGGGGCTGGCCAACATGGTGTGGCGTCAGCGACTGTAGCTGCTCGGCTTGGTCTTGAGTGCGTGGTGTACATGGGTACTGACGACGTCGAACGTCAGTCACCGAATGTTTACCGCATGAAATTGTTAGGTGCGACGGTTGTTCCAGTTGAGTCGGGCTCTAGGACTTTAAAGGATGCGCTGAACGAGGCGATGCGGGACTGGGTGACGAACGTCGACGACACATTTTACATCATTGGTACAGTGGCTGGTCCAGCACCTTATCCCCAGATTGTTCGCGACTTCAACGCTGTCGTGGGCCGTGAAGTGAAGTGGCAATCGAAAGAGTTACTCGGTCAGTATCCAGATGCATTAGTCGCCTGCGTTGGTGGCGGATCGAACGCGATCGGTCTGTTTTATCCGTTCCTAAAGGACACTGAGGTTGCTATTTATGGTGTTGAGGCTGCTGGCCGCGGGCTTTCCACACGTCAGCATGCTGCACCGTTGTGTTCTGGCCGCCCGGGTGTCCTGCATGGGGCGAAGACGTATCTGATGGATAATAATGATGGGCAAATTGCGCACACCCACTCTGTATCGGCCGGACTCGATTATCCGGGTGTTGGTCCTGAGCATGCCTACTTGAAGGACATTGGGCGCGCGAACTATGTCGGTGCCACAGATGACGAGGCCTTGCATGCATTCCATGAAGTGTCACAGGTCGAAGGCATCATTCCAGCGTTAGAGACAGCA
>CACJLQ010000052.1 GCA_902594275.1 uncultured Litorivicinus sp. | reverse complement strand
TTCGCCGCTACAGCGCCATATAAAGGCTCTACTGCTACATTGATCATCCCTACTAAAAGAGCTGCAAAAACTGTCCCCCAAATACTCCCTACACCGCCCAGAACTACAACCATGAAGGCATCCACGATAAAATTAGTCCCCATTGTCGGATTAACGTTGTAGATCGTTGATAGAGCTAAGCCGGCAAGTCCGGCTAGCCCCGATCCGACCGCGAAGCTAAGCAAGTCAACTTTTCGTGTGTTCACACCGATCGCTCCCGCCATTGCGCGATTCTCAGTGACGGCTCGTACATTCATTCCAAAGCGTGTTTTTTTTACTAATAAAAGAGTGAAAATCAGAATAACGATTGCAAAGATAATTGTAGCTAATCTATTCCATGTAATTAGAAAATCACCGAAAACGGACAAACCACCAACAAGATAATCGGGCACATAAAATTCGAGATTTTGGGTACCGAAAGAAACTCGTATCATATTTATTAGAAAAATACTCACACCCCAGGTTGCCAAAAGAGTCATAAGAGGCCTCGTGTACAAATGACGAATAACTGAATACTCGATCAACGCACCCATGCCCCCAGTTACTAAAAAAACGAAGGGAATGCTTATCAAGAGATATAGAGGCAGCATCGATGGAAAAATTGCTGCGAGACATTCTTGAATAACGAACGTGACGTAGGCACCAATCATTATCAGCTCACCCTGAGCGAGATTTATAACGCCCATCAATCCAAAAACAATCGCGAGGCCAATAGAAGCAAGAAACAAAATACTCGAGTAACTCAGACCGCTGTAAACAATCGACATAGCTTTTCCAATTTGGATACTGAAATTGATTTCGGCGATTGCATCATCTGCAATTTTCATCAATTCCGGGTTTTTGACAGGGTCGATGTTTTTTCTAACCTTCACTATGGCTGTTAACGTCTTGCGTGAAGGGATATTTGATAGATTTCGGAGGGCCTCACTAACCTCATCAACATTTTCAGACTTTAGCATCTTGAATGCTCGGACAAAGACAAGGCGCTCTCGACTACTGTCTGATAACTGCGATGTTAGAAGGTAGGCCATTTGATCGGTGTTAATAAAATCTGGTTTTTTCTCCAATAACGCTAACTGATCTAAATCCAGGCTGCCGGGGCCTTCGAAGGAATTTATCAGCTTTGATGTTGCAAGGATGGTTTCCAGTGTGGGACGCACTGGAAGGTGCAAAAAAGGAGCTTTATATTTTTCATCTCCTATTTTAATTTCTACCATTAACGCCGGATTTAGAAATTTATCTCCTCGTTTTAGATAAGTCTTTCCACCCTTGCTACACCGAAAATTTTTTGTTTGTATCCCCGAAATAAGATCTGTTGCCCATTGAGTCCGTTTCTTAATTATCTTTGAGTCTTGATTGGCGACAGTGAAAGATCCTAACTCTTGAAGCACCGCCTTCATCCGTTTGGGTTTTGAAGAACATATTTCGGTTATGAAGTGGTTTTTGAATTCAATCCATGACATTTTTTGAGAGTGATCGGAAGCAGCCACGCCTGTATCAGCGAAGGTCAGCCAGAAAATGCCCAAAATAATTTTCGTCATTTGTCGAAAAAAGTGGGGGCAGGAGTGCCCCCTAATGAAGCTACGGAACTTCAAGCGTATGGACTGAATGGTACTGGTTTTGGTGTGTCGTCTGACTGCCAAAGAATGTCAAATGCCTGATTCTCGTTTACCGAACCGATAAACACGCCTCTGGCCACGTAATTGTTTTCCGAGCCCAGTGAGATTTCATATCCGGATGGACAATTAAAAGTGATCCCATCGAAAGCCTCCTTCACAGCAGGGACCTCAAAAGTTCCTGCTTTTTCAACCGCCTTAGCCCACATATGAACACCGTCATATGCTGACACCATAGGATCAATCATGACATCAGGCTTATAAGGCAGACCATTTGACTTAACAAAGGATGCCCAATTGGATTTTATTTGTGTGTTGGCCTCACTCTCCACATTCTGTAGGTATGCCCAGCAGTTAAGATGTCCAACCAATGATGTAGTGTCGAGGCCTTCTAAATCCGCCTCCAAAACGTCCAGTCCTAAAATTGGAATATCGCTTGCAAGTATGCCTTGATTGATTATTTCCTTAAAGAAAGCTGGGATAGATGATCCAACAACTGTCAATATGATGATTGGTGGTCCACCTGGTTGATCCGCGAAATCTCTAATATCGTTGATAATAGTTTGGAAATTACTAAATCCGAAAGGTACATAAGTTTCTTTGTACGATTCTTCAGATATTCCTAGAGATGAAAAATACCCCTTATTAATTTTATTGATAGTTCGTGGCCAAACGTAGTCAGAACCGACCATGTAGAACCTCGAGGCCGAGCCGCCATCCTCAGACATCATATATTCGAGTGCCGGCAACACACTACTCGCCGGGGGAGAATTCATGTAAACGACGCTATCGGAGTTTTCTTCACCTTCGAAATGCAGAGGATAATAAAGTAGGGCGTCGTTCTGCTCTACTACTGGCAGTACTGACTTTCTTGACACAGATGTCCAACAACCGAACAACGCTTTACATTTTTCCTGTAGCAAAAGCTGTCTTCCATTCTGTGCGTATAAAGGCCAATCAGATGCCGGATCTGTGATTACTGTTTCGATGGTCTTGCCCAAAACACCGCCCGCCGCGTTCAACTCCGCGACAGCCATGTCTACAACCGAATTTAATCTACCTTCAACATTAGCCATAGCTCCAGAAGAAGAGAAAAGACACCCAATTTTTTGTGTTTTCGAATGTCCGGCCCCGAAGGCGCTAGAAATGATGGCAGGGGCTGCTGCCGCGCCGGTAATAGCCCCTGCTACCTTAATAAATTTACGTCGATTCATCATCACTCTAATTCCTTTAACAAAAACATGAATGAGGTTCATACTCGAACGGTTGAGGACCAATTGGAATCGGGATTTCTGAGAATCTAGTATTCAGTTTTCAGATAAGACTTGTTATAAATGCAAAAGAGGTTTGTTAAAACAGCAAATAATCTAGGTATAGCAATGAGTCTGGACGACTTGCAAATTTTCTACCATGTAGCGCACTGGGGTTCACTTAGCCAAGCCGCAAAAGTTTTA
>CACJLQ010000051.1 GCA_902594275.1 uncultured Litorivicinus sp. | reverse complement strand
TCCGAAACAAAAATTGATTACAACCAGATTTATCTCCGCAAAGCTCAATTCGATCTAACAGGAATCCTCTTGCTTCAAAAAAGTCACACACGCTTTTTGCACTCATAACCTCGAATGGAAAACCACCAATCCAATCAAGCCAATCTACAAATATGTTCATGCCTCGAGGTCTTTTTCTTTTAGCAACACAACTATAGATCACCAGAGGTAGCAGATGTACCCAAAACAAGATGAATAAAATTATAAGCCGAAAAAAAAAGTTCTGGTTAAACAGGAATTTAACTTTATACCAGACCTTTGATTTCCACCCTTGATCGTTGTATATAGCTATCCATAACAAAGAATTTTCACCGCAAAGTTGAGAAAGATTGTCCAGTGCACCAGCTAAATCGCCAGTATGGTGAGCCACCCCCCAGCAATACACAATATCGAATGTACCGAGTTTCTGACAAAAACGTCGATCAAGTAAATCGCCGTGGTACACAGCCCATTCTTTATCTGGATGATTTGTTTGGCGTAGCCTTATTCGGCTCTTTGTCACTTCGGTGGCGTCCTTGGACTCCAAATCGTAGTCAAAGCTTGTGACATTGGCGCCCAATTGGTAGGCACCTGCTGACGCAATCCCAGAACCACATCCACAATCTACAAACCTAGCACCATCGACGACATCTTGTCCTAACCATTCTCCGATTTGTTGTTTGCTTTCGCTGATTCTATCGTCATTAACGAAAAACCTAACGTACAGTTTCCAATTTTTTCCAAATCGATAACGCATGATTTATGTTAAGTTTCTTTCACTGTCTGCGCGAATAGCGCTGAAATTAGCATGAGACCACCTCCAAACCCGATCAGGAAACCGAATATTGCTTGCTGTATATGATCAAATTGCCGCCCTTCCTTTCTCTGTGCTATTTCACTCACGCTTACCGCTCCATCAACGACAGTATCGATTAAACCTACCAAGTCACTCAGGTCCTGATCACTCTTCCGCGCCAATTCTGACAAGAGTTCTCTCGGTGAATTAACAACTTTAATCTCTTCCTTAAGTCTACCAAGATCTAAATATTTAATAATGTTCCCGATATCGACACCCTGACAAACTACAACTTCTTTTTGAACGCTACACCTTTTGTCGAGGAAATTTCTGGCCCTTGGGTGAGCGTCAATCATTATCCTTATAGCCTTGAAATTTACTAAAGGGATTTCTGTTTCCCAATCGGTACTTATCGTAGTACCGTGAGGAGGCATATTAGTAACGTGAGGAGGTACATTAGCTATCTCATTAGACTCTCTCGCGATATCAAAAAGTGATATTTTCATTTCTCGCAAAATAGCTTGAACGTATTCACGTTGGAACTCTTTGCCAACCTCGGGATCATCGCTTACCGAAGTAACCTCTAAAAGAATTTCCTCCCTTCCTTCCGCTTTTGATGCTACTTTTAAAAAGGACCTACGTTGCTTTGCTAGATCACCTACAGTTTTAGAAGCGTAAGTAGCTAATGTATTTTTGTGGGTTTGGATGAAGTCATTCAGAAAAAGCGGGTCGCGAAAAGTTTGTATAAAGAGCCTTTGCAGATCTGAATTTCGGTTCTTTTGGAAACTCACATCGGCTATCCGCAATCTTGGATTTTGTATAAATGATTTAATATCCTCGCTATCATTGGATTTAATCTGAATAATGGATGTCAATAAAAATCTTTCAGGCTTGCTGCTGCTAATGAAAAAAAAGACAGCGGAAAAAATTATTGACAAAGCGAATAATGATCTCCAATAAGAAAATATAAAAAATGCGAAATTTTTAACAGATCGTTCGTAATTTAAAGTCATTTCTTTTCTACAACAAAAGTCCAAAAAGGCGGACGATCAGAAAATTTAATATATGAAATATCATCAGGACTAAACATATTTATTATTTCTTGTTTAGTGAAGCGAGATTCTAACTTGGTACAAAAACGATCATAGGAATCCGTTCTCATAGTGTAAAAACTCTTATCACTATAATAACTAAGTGGTATGTTTTTTACTGGGAGATTTAACCCCTTGAGGATTTTACAAATGCGGGCTAGAGGGAGATACACGAACAGCGCTATGAATGAAGTTAAGGGGATTTTTAATAATTTGGGGGCCCTATGAATCACTTTCCGCATTCGATCGGTGATCATCCATATCAACTTAAAATAAAGCGGTCGATTATCAAACCTGTAATAAAGGTATACCAATAACGTACCACCCGGTTTTAGAACTCGCATACAGTCTTGTAGGGCCTTTTCAGGCGATGGGGTGTGATGCAAAACCCCAAGGCTGTAGACAAAATCATATACTGAATCGTCGAAGGGTAGTTCTCCGACTGAGGCCTCGATAAATCGGATCTTTTTCTCTTCCCCAACTTTTTTGAGGTTTTGTCGCGCAACGCTTAGGGCCAACGGACTCGCGTCTATACAGTCGAGATAATCAGCGTACTTGATAACATGCGATGCCCACCGACCAGATCCACATCCGACATCTAGTGCTGTTGACCCCGGCCTAAAGATTCGCTGGTCAACCAAATGAAAGTAATCGTCGAATATACTACTCGACTCTTGGTCTCCAAGATCTTTTTGATCAAACCGTTGCCACTCTTCGCCGAAACCATCGACGGTTTGTTGGTCGATATTCTTAGGTCTTGATTTTTGGTCAAATCTCATAACAGCGTACTAAGCTCGAATTCTTCCGCTATCATATGCTTGCAAATATTCTGTAATCATATAGTCCATTCCGTATCGCTCCAGGAGTCGCTGTTTAGCTCGTTTAACATTATGGGGCCACGCATCCCTGGTACTCAACAAAGTTTCGAAGCCTAACGCCAAAGCTTTGGGATCCTGGGGCGTAACAACACAACCGAATGATCCACAGATATCTGCGGCGCCTCCGACATCGGTAGTGACTACCGGCAACTCATGGAAAACCGCTTCCATGAGGACATTGGGTAATCCTTCGCTTCTAGAATGCATACAAAACACATCGATCGACTGATAAAAAAGACTCATATCATCTTGATGTCCTAACAACAGCACTCGCTCTCTTATCCCTAAATCAGTTAGCAGTCGCATAAGCACGGCATTCATGGGAGTGACTCCGTAACCAACCAACACTAGCACCATCGGCGAGTCCGGATGTCTACCAATATAGTGCGCAAATCCACTAAGTAGGTTGGGATGATCTTTATAAAAATTGAACCTAGCTGCAGACCCCACCAATAACTTTGAGGCCATTCCTGGACCTAGCAATTTTACTCTCGCCGCAGTCCTGTCAGAGGGACCACCAAAGCGGCTTTG
>CACJLQ010000050.1 GCA_902594275.1 uncultured Litorivicinus sp. | reverse complement strand
ATCAGAAAACATTATCGGTGGAGCACCCGACGGGAGAAATGACAGTCGTTGCCTATATGGATGGTGATGAGTTACGAAGCGCCGCATTGTTGCGAACCGCCAGAAAATTATTTGAAGGCACTGTTTACCCCTTGGAGAAGTGAGAACCCTATGACTATGGATCCTGATTATCTGCCGTTTCATCCGAACCCCAAGAAACCGTCGTATGTTCCGCCTCGAGGCGCGGTCGACGCGCATTGTCATGTGTTTGGACCTGCAGACCGCTTTCCTTATCACCCCAAACGAAAATACACGCCCTGCGATGCGCCCAAGGAGAAATTATTTGAGCTCAGAGACTACCTCGGGTTTTCCAGAAATGTGATCGTTCAGGCTAGCTGTCATGGCTCGGATAATGCAGCGCTTGCCGATGCGCTGGAGGCGGCCGGTGAGCTTGCGCGCGGTGTTTCCATTCTGTCTCCAGATGTCACTGATGACGAACTGAGAGTTTTAGATGACGCGGGAGTGAAGGGTGTTCGCTTTAACTTCGTCAAACGACTGGTCGACTCTACCCCTAAAGAGGTCTTCATTGATCTAGCCAACCGAGTAGAGGCTCGCGGCTGGCACATTGTTGTTTATTTTGAGAGCCCAGATCTCGAGGACCTCAAGCCTTTTCTTGAGTCTCTCGCCAGCGACCAGGTTGTTGTTGTTGATCATATGGGTCGCCCCGATGTTAGTCTCGGGGTCAACAGTGATGAGTTTATGGCGTTCATGAGATTACTGGAACAGAACCGAAATATTTGGACTAAGGTGAGCTGCCCAGAGCGACTGACTCAGCAGGCTCCGGACTATTCTGACGTGATTCCGTTCGCGAGGGCATTGGTTGAGTCATTCCCTGATAGGGTGTTGTGGGGCACTGATTGGCCTCATCCAAACATGAAGTCTCACGTGCCCGATGATGGGGCTCTGGTGGATGTGATTCCGTTGATCGCCGTGACCGAGGATCTCCAAAACAAGCTTCTGATCGACAATCCGATGCGGTTGTATTGGGGATCATAAGGCTCCGTCCGAGAAACAGAAGCTAAGACTGATCAGCACGAGTAATATCAAAAAGGTAAGCACTAATGCTAAAAAAAACAGAACTGGGTGACGCACACGTAACAGCTGTCGCGTATGGCTGTATGGGTCTCTCACAGGCATATGAGCCATGCGATGAAGCCCAGGGTATCAAGACACTGAACGCTGTGCTTGATATGGGCTACGACCACCTTGATACCGCGGCGCTGTATGGGTTTGGTAAGAACGAAGAATTGCTTAATAAAGCGATCGGTCACCGCCGGTCGGAATATTTCCTGGCGTCGAAGTGCGGGTTGTACCGTGATGCTAGCGGTAAGCGAGAGATTAACGGTCGGCCAGAGGTCCTAATGAAAACCTGCGAGGATAGCCTGCGTAGGCTCGGTACCGATTGCATCGATTTATACTACCTCCATCGAATTGATTTGAACGTACCTGTGGAGGATAGCTTAGGCGCCTTGATGGAGATGAAGGCTCAAGGGAAGATCAGGTTCATTGGTTTATCGGAGCCGTCGCCAGACACATTAGTCAAGGCGCTAGATATCTGTCCGATCGCAGCAGTGCAGTCAGAGCTCTCGCTGTGGACCCGGCAGCCAAACGTTACCGTCTCCCAAGTCTGTGGAGAGAATCATGTGGCATTCGTCTCGTATTCGCCCCTCGGTCGCGGTTTTATGGGTGGCGCTGTCAGAGACATGTCCGCGCTCAGAGAGAAAGATATCCGGCACACAATGCCTCGTTTCCAGGGAGCTGCTTTCAAAACCAACCTTGAAAGGCTGGACCAATTATCAAACCTCGCTTTGAACCATGACCTGACCGTGGCGCAGTTAGCATTGGCTTGGGTTTTGGCGCAGGGTGATCATATTCTTGCAATACCAGGAACCCGGTTTGAGGATCGAGCGAGAGAGAATCTCGATGCCGCCGGTGTATCGGTCAGTCACGATGTCATCTCTCAGGCGAGCCAAATACTGCACCCTGACACGATCATCGGGGAACGTTGGACCGAGGCTATTCTGAGAGAGGTTGACTCGGAGCAGTATCGCTTTGCCGGTTGATACCGTACTAAGCTGGAATTTCTAGCTGATGAGTAGCCAGAAATTTCGGGTAGTTTCGCATCGGGACGCGTTGAGATTTGCATTCGATTCACTCACGAAGCAGGGAGTACCTGACTCAGACGCTCAAACGACAGCAGAGGGACTCGCTGATACTGATGTGTGTGGTGTCGATACTCAAGGTATCCAGTGGATTGGGATCTATTGCCAACGACTTGAGCAGAGTTTGATAAGTGCTAATCCCCGGATAAGTACCCTATCCCGCTTACTTGCAAGTCAAAAATCCCACTTATCCAAAAAGCATTGAAACTCGGCTGTCTAACGTGTACCGTGCCGCGTTCTCAGCGTATAGCGAGCTCGCGTTGAGTGATCCCTCGATGGGTCGTAGGACGGAGCTTGCCCATGATGACTCAACGTCAAACAATTTGGAATGACTATGCGCTTTCAAGATTTGGGCTTGCTGCCCGAACTCGTCTCAAATGCGGGCTATGACGCCACCACACCGGTACAATCTGAATCAATCCCAGCAATTCTCACTGGCAGGGACATCCTGGCCGGCGCTCAAACTGGTACCGGAAAAACGGCCGCATTCATGTTGCCGATCATACAGAAACTTTACGCAGGAAAAAGCACTCACTCACCCAGAGCACTCGTCCTCGCGCCCACACGAGAATTAGCGGCCCAGGTTGCAGACAGAGCCCGAAAGTACGGTAAGGGGCTGCGTCTAAGACAAACGAGCATCTTCGGTGGTGTCAGCTATGGGGGACAATTTAAGGCCCTCAGCTCAGGGCTTGATCTGGTCATCGCGACACCAGGCCGTCTTCTCGATCATCTTGATCAGGGATCGATTAATCTCTCCAACGTGCAGACATTGATCCTGGATGAAGCCGATCGGATGCTAGACATGGGGTTCGTCGGCGACATTGAGCGGATAATCGCCAAGTGTCATGAGAAGCGGCAAACACTGTTGTTTTCAGCCACCTATAACAAAGGGATTAAAACTCTTGCATCCAAGTACCTCGATAACCCACTCGAGGTGGCGGTTGCGCGAGAAAACACTGTGTCTGAGTCGGTTGAGCAGACCTTCGTTCACGTCGATCAGCATCGGAAAAGAGAGCTTCTCACGCAACTGATCGGCCTCAATAATATGCATCAGGTACTCGTCTTCACGAAAACTAAATTTGGTGCGGATAAGCTAGCTAGGGCGTTGACTGATGACGGGCTCCCGGCGGTTGCGATGCACGGTAATAAGAGTCAAGCGCAACGGACGAAAGCACTTCAAAAGTTTAAGCGTGGGGTGGCGAGGATCATGGTCGCGACAGACGTTGCGGCACGAGGTTTGGACATTCAGAAGCTGCCGTATGTGAT
>CACJLQ010000049.1 GCA_902594275.1 uncultured Litorivicinus sp. | reverse complement strand
ATGGATCCGCGGGTTTGGCAGTTGGAATACCGCAGCGAAGGCATTGATTACGATATTGGTTACCGTTTCGATCCGCTCTCGTGTGATGACTTTGGGAACCTCAGTCAGGGGCAGGTGGGTGGTCACTAATGCAACGCGACAGTCGGTTGATGCTAACATCATCACCACCTCAGGGAGACCAAAGAAATCTCTCAAGAATTCTGTGTGACCAGTGAACGATTCGAACCCGCCATCGCGGATTGTTGCCTTGTTCACGGGTCCAGTCACCAGCGCGCGGAAGCGCTGCTGTTGTATGCCCGTGAGAGCATGTTCAATCGATAGCAGACAGTAGCCAGCGTTTATCGGATCTGAAACACCAGGGTCGTTGGTCGGATCAGGTGCTGCCACTGGATCAATATAGATGACCCCTTGAGTTCGGTTTGGATCGTAGTGATGTGCATCCTCAATACTGACGGGAAGGCCGAGAATATCTGCGCGACGTTTTATGATTTCGGGGTCTGCGATGACCACTCCTTCGAGTTCGCCGTCGATGGCCGCTTGAATACAGAGATCGGGTCCAATGCCGCCAGGGTCACCAGGTGTAATGGCAAGCGGTTTCATGACTTTATTTCAACAAACGCATCCGCTCGCACTTGGCGAAGCCAAGAGTCGAGTTCTTGCGAGAACTTACGCTCAGTCAAAATCTGACGGGCGCGGTTTTTCATCTGTTCCTCAGAGATGTCAGATTCACGCGTCTCGAGGACCTCGATCAAATGGAAGCCGAAACGGCTTCGAGTCACTTCACTGAGTGTATTGAGAGGCAGTTCTGTCATCACGCTCGCAAAACCAGGGACCAGCTGATCCGCTCGAACCCATCCGAGATCGCCGCCTTTCGCTGCGCTCAATGGATCCTCAGAAAATCGTCGAGCAAGTTCCGCAAAATCACTGCTACTCAGTAACTCACGACGGACGTTTTGTGCAAGCGCTTCCGCTTTTTCTGGCGATCGAACCGCATCAGGTTTGATCAGAATATGACGTGCACGATATTCAGTGATGACAACTGACTGGTCGCCACGGCGATCGCGGACAGCGATCAAATGAAAACCACCTGGTGATCGGATTGGCCCAATCAATGTATTTTTCTTCGCGTCTGCCAAAGCGTCGGCAAACACAGGGTTCAGTTCGAGAATATTTCTCCACCCGAGGTCTCCACCTTGACTCGCCTCCGGACCATCCGAATAACGGACTGCCATCTGTCCGAACGGGGCGCCTTTGAGTAGCGCATCACGGATTTGTACCGCTTTTCGTTCTGCTTGCGGAATTAACTCAGGACTAGGACGGTTAGGGAGCCCGACTACGATTTGACTCAAGAGGAGTTCAGGTGCAGTACTGATCTGTCCACCGGTTGTTTCCATAAACCGTTCAAGCTCTGAGTCGCTGATCCGAATCCGACTGCGGACTTCGCGATCGCGAACCGCGCTAATCAACAACTCGCGACGAATCTGCTCTCGGAACACAGTGAAGCTCTTCCCTTCAGACTCGATCGCATTTTTCAACCCAAGTAAATCAGTGTCTCTATTCTTGGCAATCTGCAACAGCGTTTCGTTGACGCGAGCATCATCAATTTTTAGTCCAAGGCGTTTAGCGACTTCAACTTGTGCTTCCTCCAGAATTAACCGTTCGAGTACCTGTTGACGCAGTTCATCCGTCATCTCGATGGTATTGCCCCGCGCCTCAGCTTGAGTCTGAAGATCATTCAGCCGTGTCTCGATATCACTCGAAAGAACGACACTGGAGTCAACCACAGCGACAATTTTGTCGATCACTCGCGCTTCAGTAATCCCCAGCAGGCCGCTCAACACGAGAGCGGAGAGAGCGCACTTAATACCGACCTTCAGAGAGTTCATAACCTTCCAATAACCGTTCCATAATTGAGGAAGCCCCACGACCTAAGACGCCGAGTCCTTTGAGTTCAAGTTGCAGCTTCACCGAATGTCCGCCGTCCGTCGACGTGACTTGGTCTCGCTCATAGGCGTGTACTACTGCGGCACGCCAACAGCAGCTTTCGTATTCAATTCCAACCACTTGATTGACGCGTTCTTCGGTATTTGGTTCCCACTGTAGGCCTGCCAGAAAACGCCATTGTTGGCTGAGCTGATTCGAAACATACAGATCGGCTCGAGTCGCTGCATCATTATCCCAAACGATACGTTGTGTGACGTAATCTATGTCAGAAGTCCGATATTTCAACTCGTTGGTTGCTGTGTCCATGGTTTCGCTATCAGCGACAGAAGTGAAACGCGTGTTCCAGTTAAATGACTCAGCCAGGCTTACGCTTGATTCGACCACCAAAGGTCCTTGTTCGGTGGTTTCTGGACTCCCCGAAAGGGTAATCCCACGATCCTGAAGGAACAGTGTTCGTCCCGCAGTTACGCGATATGTTTCGATGCCATTACTGTTAACTCCTCGGGACGTAAGCGAGAGAGCTATCTCTCGAGTATCGCCTACCAGGTCACCGCCGGATATTGGGTTGTCTAAAAATAGCTCAGACGCCGTATCGATTCTCTGCGCTTCAGCCAAATCATCAGCGTCAGCTGTCGTTGATAGGGTATCAAAGCGGACTTTGCTGCTCGGGTCCTTAGTTGGTTCTCGTATCAATAGCTTGGCGCGCGGAATTAGCTCGTGCAGCGATCCGTTTTCGCCAAACTTTTCGAAGTTCAGGCTTGAATCCAGCGATGCACCATAAGTCACGTAACTATTTTCATACATTGTTCCACCCAGTTTTGATTCACCCCAACGCGGAAAGGCAAGTACGGCGGGCGTAACTGAGCCGTAAGGCGCGCTAAATTGGATTTCGGCTTTGACATCCGAATAAAAACGACGACCTTCTGAAACTTCCGTCGAGCTTGTTATATCGCGAGTAAACTCGGTGATGTCACCGTTTAAATAGGTGTTAAACCTATCTCCGTAGTTGCTATAGGCCCAAAGTAATTGAGGTTGCCTTGAAAACTTGGTGCCTTTGTCCGTAACTGACGCATCTACAATATCAACCTGATCTGCTATCCATCCAACGCTCCAGTTGTCTCCACGGACGGTCGCTCCGATTGACGATGTCAGTTGTTGCTTGTCGGAGAGATCAGCGAAATTATCGAGATCAGTTTGGTATGTCCCGTCCGATGCGTCTTCGTAAACCATGTTCCAGATAACAGGTTTCGATGGATCACTGGTCAAGGTGAGCTTTGAAATATGGCGATCTGTTCCTGCGACCTTATCGTCTGGCAGTTGCTCTGTTTTTGCTTCAAATAAGCTGAAATCTTCGAACAGATAACGCCCATGTAAGCCAATCGCTGTTCCACGCGCCGTCATGAATCGAGGCTGAATCAGCAAGTCATAGTTAGGTGCGAGATTCCAATAAAACGGAGTCACGATTTCTGTACCCGACGTTGAGCCGACTGAGTAACTTGGGAACAGAAATCCAGTGAGACGCCGATCATCGAGGGGAAAACCTAAAGCGGGTGTATAAAACACC
>CACJLQ010000048.1 GCA_902594275.1 uncultured Litorivicinus sp. | reverse complement strand
TGAAGCTGGGCTCAGGTTGCGTGACGGCTTGAAATCTCTGGTGGAGTGGAGACAGCGAGCGATTGAGGAAATGAAGCGCTAGATGGATCAGCCACCGATACCTATATCTAAACCAAATATAACCGCAGCCGACATTGAAACCGTTGTGGAGACTTTGAACTCGGGTTGGATTGTGCAAGGTCCGCAGGTAGATCGTTTCGAGCGTATGTGGTCAGAATTTACCAACATTCCAAACTGTGCTGCTGTTACATCTTGCACTTCTGGCCTGAGCCTAGCTATTCAGGCGTTGGCTATCAAGCCTGGGGACGAGGTGATAGTTCCAGCCTTTACCTGGGTTGCTACAGCTAATGCGGTTCAACTGGCTGGTGCAAAAGTAGTATTTTGCGATATATCTCCAGAAACATTTAATTTAGATCTCGGTAGTTTGCGGGAAAAAATAAGTGCACGTACTAAAGCAATAATGGTGGTACACCTATTCGGCTTAAGTGCTGATATGACAGCCATAAAAGATCTGACCAAAAATCGCAATATAAAAATAATAGAAGATGCAGCTTGCGGTTTCGGAGCCTTTTTTAATGGGCATCATGTAGGCGCTCTAGGTGATATATCAGTATTCAGCTTTCATCCTAGAAAGGCCATCACTACCGGCGAAGGAGGTATGGTTTGCTCTAATGACGAGGACCTGATAAGGCAGGTAAAGGCGATGCGGGATCACGGATCGCATATCAGTGATAAAACAAGACACGATAGCTCAAAGCCCTATCAGCTCGCTGATCATGAGGTTTTGGGCTCAAATGCTAGGATGACTGATATTCAGGCAGCGCTCGGATGCTCGCAAATGAGAAGAGCTAATCAAATCTTGGATCACCGTCGCGAGATAGCTCAATTTTACTCTAGTGATTTGCAAGCTGTATCTTGGTTAAAGTTACCGCTAGTCCTCGACGATAGATTCATACATGGCTATCAATCGTATGTATGTATGGTTAGAGAGCATAGTACCTGCCACGAAGACCTCTCAACACGAATAGATCTTATTAATAAGCAGCATATACTTCGTAATCAATTAATGGAGTTTTTACAGAAAAATTTAATAAGCACTCGTCCAGGTACGCACTCAATTACCACTCTATCGTTTTTTAAAAATCTTTATAAGTTGAAATCTGAAGATTTTATAGGCGCTTTCGAAGCTCATAACTGTAGTATTTCACTTCCAATATATTCAGGTATGCACAGAGAGGAGGTTCACCTAGTCACTAAGCTTATAAAGGGTTTTGCGGTTTAATGTGTGGGGTTGTTGGCCTATTAAATTGTCAAAATGAAGAGGCCAATCGATTTTTAGTGACGAAAATGGTCGATTCGCTTCAGCATCGTGGACCGGATGCGTCTTGCGTTTGGAGTGATGACACTATTACCCTCGGGCATGCTCGGCTATCGATGCTAGATCTAAGTGATGATGCAAATCAACCAATGATCAGTGATTGCGGGCGTTATGCGTTAGTCTTCAACGGTGAGATATACAATTATCTTGAGCTTAAAAAAAAGTTAAGAAAATCGCATAAAACCCACAGTGATACAGAAGTTCTATTGTATTTCATTATTGAGTTTGGCTTTCACGGAATAGCAGAACTAAATGGGATGTTTGCCGGAGGCTTCTGGGATAAAAAAGAAAAGAAACTTACTCTTTTTAGAGACCGTTATGGTATTAAGCCGCTATATATACTCACTTATGACGATGGTATTTCTTTTTCATCCGAGCAAAAAAGTTTTTATGCGATACCGCAATTTCTTCCCCGTTTAGATCATGAGGCCCTATCAGAATATTTAGTTTTTCAAAACATCCTATCAGATAAAACTCTATTTAAAAATGTCGAACTCCTAAAACCCGGTACTTACAGCGTATTTTCACACAGTAATGGCTATATAGAGCGCCAAGACAATACCTTTTGGGAACATCGTTTGCCAGAAACGTATGCACCATTGAGTAAACATGGCTATCGGACAATTCAGGATAAATTTCTCTTTCTACTCGAACAAGCAGTAGGTAGGACATTGCGCAGTGATGTTGAGCTTGGTGCTTTTCTTAGCGGAGGGCTTGATAGTTCCGCGGTCAGTTATTTTTCGTCTAAAAGACAAGCACATTTGAAAACTTTTACGGTTGGATTTGATACAAGTTCGGCATCAGGGTTGGAATTGCTATTCGATGAACGAGATAAAGCAGAAGAAATGTCAGCTTATTTGGGTACTGAGCATTACGAGACTGTTTTAAAGGCTGGTGATATGGAGCGATCTATAGATCAAGTTGTGTATCACCTCGAGGAGCCGCGCGTGGGGCAGTGTTATCCCAATTTTTACGCAGCGAAATTGGCAAGTAAGTTTGTTAAGGGTGTTCTTTCCGGAGTCGGGGGCGACGAAATTTTGGGTGGGTACCCGTGGCGTTATCATATTGTTGATAAGAGCATTGATTTTTTGTCTTTTACAAAGGCTTACTTTAAAAAATGGCAACGACTGTTAAATCAGGATGAAATTTCTCAAATCTGTAATCTGAGTTCATCTTTTAGGCCCCATCAAGACCATTGTTTTGAAACTTTTGTTTCGATGTTCCCTAGAGGAATCGAACATGTCAGTTCCAATAGTTCGTTGGATCTTTCGATTTTATTCGAAACCAACACTTTTTTAAGAGGGCTTTTGATAGTTGAAGATAAGATTTCGATGGCGCACGGCTTAGAGAGTAGGGTTCCATTTTTGGACAATGATCTATATGATTTTTGTATAGCGTTACCTCCACAAATTAAAACCAATCTAGCTGCGCGCCCGTTTTTAGATGAAAACGATCATGGTCCAAAATTGAGTTTATTCGAGCAACGAAACGGGCAAGGTAAGCTGCTGATGCGTGAGGCTTTGAGATCGATAGTTCCTGAAACAGTGTGTGACAGGAGAAAGCAAGGCTTTTCTTCGCCTGATGGATCGTGGTTTCGTGGAGAAAGTTTACAATTTGTGGGGGATGTTTTAGGTTCCCCTAACGCACGGATATACCAGTTGTTAGAGAGGAACACAGTTCAAGAGCTTTTTAATCAGCATATTTCTGGCAAAGTGAATCGAAGGCTATTGATTTGGGGACTAATTTATTTGGAGCGATGGTTTGAGCGATTTAGACCCAGCATTTGATACTTATCCAACTGAATTACAAAAGCAGACAGCAGAGTCTTTCGGTTATAAGTGGGGCCGTAGAGATTCATATTCCTCTCCGGAGATGAGATCGGCTGTGAGAGGCTGGTTACATAAAAAGTACTTTGATGAATCGATCGCTCAAAAACATACTGTTTTAAAGAAAAATCAGAAAAAACGCATTTTGGATGCAGGTTGTGGTGCGGGTCTGTCTTTTCTGGCTCTGTTTGATGATTGTATAGAAGGTAATTTCTATACCGGTGTAGACATCAGCTCTGCGGTAGAGCTTTGTCGCGAAAATTTCCAGAGTTCCGGCTTGGATGGCCGATTCATTCGACAAGATATATTTGCTCTAGATTTTCCCGAAATGGGTTCGTTTGATTTAATTTTTTCTGAAGGAGTAATGCACCATACTCCCTCAGTCGCGAATGCTATTAAAAAATTAAGTATGT
>CACJLQ010000047.1 GCA_902594275.1 uncultured Litorivicinus sp. | reverse complement strand
CTGCAATGGCTGTCACTTGGGCGAAAGAACTTGCGCGTCAGGGCATTCGCTGCGCAGCAATCGCTCCGGGCTACGTCGGGACAGAAATGGTTTTAACAATGAAATCTGAGGCATTGAAAAAGATCGCTGCAGGCATCCCGGCAAGGCGACTTGGTCAACCTGATGAAATAGCACAGACGGTCGAATTCATCCTTCAAAATGACTACATCAACGGCCGCGTAGTTGAGGTTGACGGCGGCCTCCGCGTCTAAAAAAACTTGCCTTTCGGATCAAGCACCCGACAATGGGCGCCTGGTCAGGATGGATTATGACACTTAGCGACACGCTCAAAACCTATCTCGATAAACGGATTCTATGGGTCTTCCTGATGGGTTGCGCCAGTGGGTTTCCTTGGGTCCTCATTGCATCAGCACTTGCGGCATGGCTCAAAGATGCAGGCGTCTCGAGGACTGAGATTGGGCTCGTTGGGATTGCGTATGGGATCTATGCATTTAATTTTCTATGGGCTCCCCTGATTGATCGGATCAATCTTCCTGCAGTCGCGCGCGTCGGTCAGCGGAAAAGTTGGATCTTAATCACTCAAGGCTCAATGGCAACCCTCACACTGTACCTGGCCACAATCCAATCGCCTGCCGATTCACTGCTAGTGGTAGGTTTATTAATCTTCGGTATTGCACTTTTTTCAGCAACTCAAGATATCGCAATTGATGCATTCCGAGTCGATCACTTTTCCTACGGTCACCAGGCATCCATCCCTGCCGCCTCCGCAATGGCAACCGTTGGATGGTGGGCTGGTTATTCGTTTCCGGGATATTTTGCATTTGCGTATGCTGATACGCTCGGTTGGAACGCGGTTTACCTGATGCTAACTGGATGCTTAATCGCTTTCATGGTTGCAACCTGTTTCGTCACAGAACCGGTCACTGAGCGTGAATCGCTTCAACGCGAGATCGAAGCTCAGTATTCACAAACCGGGCAATCTCAGGCGCGACGTGTGATCAACTGGTTGACAGTCACCGCCTGGGAACCACTTGCTGACTTCTTTAAAAATCACGGCCTACGCCTTGCTCTTTTAATTTTGTTATTTATTTTTCTGTTCAAAATCGGTGAGGCATTCTTAGGACGTATGTCGATTGTTTTTTACAAAGAGCTTTTCACAAACGAAGAGATTGGTACCTACCAAAAACTGTATGGTGGACTCGCGACTTGTATCTTCGCGTTAATTGGTAGTGTCATTAACGTCCGCTTGGGCGTCACTCGCGGTCTGTTGATTGGTGGAGTTACAATGGCAGGCAGTAATTTGTTATTCGCATGGCTTGCAATGGCTGGTCCGGATAAATCACTACTCCTGCTCGCCATCTTAACCGATAACTTCACGACCGCGTTTTCGACCGTCGCATTCGTCAGCTTCCTCACCGCACTCACAGGTAAGGCCTTCTCAGCGACCCAATATGCACTATTGGCGTCGATCGGTAACGCAGGTCGAACTGTACTGGCTTCAGGTGGCGGTTGGTTTGTCGACTGGACAGGAGGAAACTGGGCGCTATTCTTTGTTATCACCGCGTTGATGGTCATCCCAGGACTTGTTCTTTTGATGATCATACGAAAGCCACTTGAACGTATTTCGAACCAAAACAAGGAATCCAATGGGTAACCGACTGACAAAGCTCTATACCAAGACTGGGGACGACGGAACCACTGGCCTCGGTGACGGCTCAAGGACGACAAAAGATAGCTCCCGTATCGAAGCCGTCGGTACAGTTGACGAACTCAATTCATGGATTGGTTTACTGATCGCCGAACTCCAATCAGATGAGCCGTTGATCGAGCCATTGACTGATATTCAGCATCGTCTGTTTGATCTCGGCGGCGAGCTTGCCGTTCCGGGATTTCAATTGATTAAAGCTGAGATGGTATCTGAACTTGAGATTTTGTGTGATCAGTTAAACGAAGCACTCCCCCCGCTTAAAGAATTCATTTTACCAGGCGGTTCGAAATCAGCAGGGCTCTGTCATATGGCGCGCGCAGTCGCTCGACGCGCTGAGCGGATCATCGTCACGCTGTCAAAAGAAGAGGCCGTTGGCGATGACTTAAAGCAATACATCAACCGACTATCGGATGTATTGTTCGTCATGGCCCGCCAACTCGCCCGACGCGATGGCGGCAAGGAAGTGTTTTGGAAATCAAAAAGAACGCAATAAAAAATGCCCGGCAAACCGGGCATATCACTAGAACACCAAGTGCCTAATATCGCCAAGCACTTTACCTAGAATTGCCGTAAATCGCGCACCATCTCCCCCGTTGATCACACGGTGGTCATAGGAAAGACACAACGGCAACATCAATCGTGGCTGAAAAACAGTACCATCCCAAACCGGCTGCATCGATGCCTTAGAGATCCCAAGGATCGCTGCTTGCGGGGATGGAACAATCGGAGTAAAGGCTGTTCCTCCAATCGAACCAAGCGATGAAATCGTGAATGTTGCACCTTGCATTTCCGCAGGCTTCAATTTCTTGTTCTTCGCCCTATCTGCAAGTTCCGACGCCTCGGCCGCAATGTCCCAGATCCCCTTCTGATCTGCATCACGAATCACGGGAACCATCAGACCATCTGGAGTATCGACCGCAATCCCAATGTGAATATAGCCCTTACGAACAATTTCATCAGTTGAGGGATCGATCGATGCGTTCACCTGTGGGAGCTCAGCTAAAGCATACGCTGACGCCCTAATTAAAAATGGTAATGGTGTCAGTTTCACACCTTTCTTTTCAGCTTCTGCTTTCATTGATTTCCGGAACGTTTCCAGATCCGTGATATCTGCTTCATCAAACTGAGTCACTGCAGGCACATTGAGCCAACAACGGGTCATGTTGTCTGCAGTCAGCTTGTGAATCTTGGTCATTGGGATCCGTTCAACAGGACCAAAAGCTGCAAAATCAACAAGAGGAATCGGCGGTATTCCTGATCCACCGTTCATGGTTTTACCAGACTCAGTTTCTTGTAGTTTCGCCTTCACAAAGTCATGTAGATCATCTTTGGTGATCCTCCCGCGCGGCCCTGTCGACGGAACACTCGACAAATTGACACCGAGTTCTCGCGCAAGCGCACGAACGGCTGGTCCCGCATGCACGCTTGAGCCGACTGAAGGAATACTCGCTTCTTCAACCACAGAAGGTTGTGGAGCTGGGGCTTTAATAGATGCCGGTGTAGCAGCGGGCACTTGAGCAGACGCTGTCGTAGTCTGCGTCTGTGACCCTCTAGTTGCTTCAACATCAGCGATCGCATCACCTTGAGCAACAGTGTCACCCTCGTTGACAGACAAAGCCAACACTTTGCCGCTGGCCGGTGATGGAATCTCCATCGATGCTTTATCTGACTCAAGGACGATCAATGTGTCGCCCTCGGATACCGTATCACCAACACCAATATTGACCTCGATCACGGTTACGCCATCCGCGTTGCCGGTATCAGGCACAACGACCTTTTCAATACCGCCACTGGATTGAGGAGCAAGCGTTTCCACAGCCGCTGGTTCGGATGGTGCTTGCGGCGCAGGCGTTGAGGTCGCGTTAGCATCACCGCCGGTCAGCTCACAAATTGGATCACCGTGGACAACCTGTTCGCCTTCAGACACTTTCAGAGCAGTCACAACACCAGATGCTGGTGCAGGAATCTCCATTGATGCCTTGTCAGACTCCAAAATAATCAGAGTGTCTCCCTCGGCGACGCTGTCACCAACAGAAACGGCAATTTCAATGACT
>CACJLQ010000046.1 GCA_902594275.1 uncultured Litorivicinus sp. | reverse complement strand
CTGTTTTGCTTTCGGAGCTTTGATTGTTAATTGCCCGCCCAGCTTGTCGGCCACATAATCAACCACCGCCTCGTCAAGATAAGGCAGGCTCGGCTGGTCGAGATACGCAGTGAACTGATCGCACTCAAATCGCTCATCTCCAGGCTTTTCCTCACCTGGACGGCAGTAAGCAAGACATGTCTCTGCGTACGCCGTGCCGGGTTGTGAAACAAAAAGCCGTACGCCAATACCCTCGACATTCTGCTTCTCTAGCAACCCATTGAGGTAGGTTTGCGCGCTGTCTGTGATCGTGATGTCTGTCATGTCTTGAGAATACCTTGTGTTATCCTGATAACTTAGTTGGGGCGCTTATTCTAATTTCTACTGAAACAAAAAATTACTCCATGACGCACATTCCAATAGCTATTGTGGGGGCTGGTATGACCGGCCTCGCGGCCGCGCGCAAGCTTCCGCCCTCCAGTTATCAAATTTTTGAGAAAAGTCGAGGGCCAGGGGGGCGGCTTGCCTCGAAGCGGATCGAACAACAACGCGCTGATATTGGCGCTCAGTTTTTCACCGTCAGGGACCCGAGATTTCAAGCGCTTGTCGAACTTGCACGCTCAGCTGGGGCGATTCAATCGTGGAAACCTCGAATGGGAACATTTCAATCGTCGATACCGATCGGTTCGCCCGATACTCAAACACGCTATGTGGGTGCGCCTTACATGAACGCACTTGGGCGGTTTTTATCCCAATCAGTCAGGATTGAAAGCCGGACTCGAATCGACACGATCAGACGAGATGGGTCCGACTTTGTTCTGACAACGACAACCGGTGCTGAATACCCAGCTGAACAAGTTCTGGTGACGACACCGGTCGATCAAATGGCCGATTTATTGGCTCAGTTTGAGATTGCACCAATCGTCACGCAGTTTACGATGGAACCAACCTGGACCACCGTCGTATCTTCTGACCAACAACTGACAACCAGTATGCATGAACCGATTGATGCTTGTTTTGGTGGCGATCATGGTGTGTTTGATTTTATTTCAGTTGAGCGCAGCAAGCCCGGACGTGATTCGGATCTAATTGTCGTGCAGGCATCACCAGAGTGGTCGAAGGTTCACTTGGAACATGATCCTAGTTGGATCGCTCAGACGATTGCGACCGAACTGACCAATACGTTTGATATTGCGACGGAACCAGTTTTATCTCATCGCTGGCGGTACGCGCGGCCCACAGATCCGAAGATGACGAGTCAAAAAGGCATCTATCAGGTCGACGCAGGGCTCTGGATCGCAGGCGACTATTTGGCTGGAGGACGAGTCGAAGGAGCTTATCTCGCCGGATTTGAGGCGGCCGAACGGCTGTCGTAACTAAAATGCTGTGTCTTCCTGGTGGAACAAGGTCCGTCCCCGAGGACCACTGACGAGACGCAAGGCAATCACTAGAAGAATCAGCATGGCCAATTCGTAACCCATGTACAGATAGGTTGAATTGTCTTCAGCTAATCCATCAATGAGCGCGATACAGCGTGTCACGAACCAAGATGCGTTGATCATAAATAGACCAATCAGTGATCGCTTAGTTTTCTTTTGGTCGACAATGCCAGAAGCAGATAACAGGCAGAAGGCGATGAATGAACCTGCGATCAATACTTGAAGTTCAATGATGGCCGCGCGCGACGCCCCGCTGATTTGTAACGAATCAAACAGTGTTTGTGGTTGCGCGAGTGTCCAAAGCGCCAAGCCAATGAAAGTCGCGCAATTAATTACGATCAAAAAACGTCCGAAGAACATTCACTTACCCTCGAGATCAGTCGACAGAGTGGCAGACTCCATTGCGTTTGCCAACTGCCTGAGCCACACTTTCGGTAACTTGCCGGCTCGGACGATGGCAACACATTCTTTGCGGGATGCAACTGGGGAGAATCATGCAACATCGTCTGATCTGGTTCCGGGACGACCTTCGCGTCAATGATAATTCAGCCGTTAGCGCGATCTTAAAATGCAGTGCGGATACGCGTATCTCAGCGGTATTTTTGACCGCCGACGATGAATGGGAGTCTTTCGGTTATGGCCAGAATCGGTTGTACTACACAGAGCAATTGCTCAGAAGCCTAGCGATTGCGCTCGCGCAATATGGGGTACAGCTGCAAGTTATTCGGCTCCCGAATTATGACGCTCAAAGACAGTGGATCGGTGAGTTCTGTCGGCAAGAGCGAGTAACTGACCTGTACTTCAACCAAGAATATCAATGGAATGAGCGGATGCGAGACCATCAACTCGCCGCATCACTCAATGGAGTCCATGTTCAAAGTTTTGTCGATCGTGTTCTCTTGCAGCCAGGCACTGTCCTCACTGGAGATAGCCGCTACTATTCAGTGTTTAGCCCGTTTAAAAAACGATGGCTGTCGATATACCAAGAAAACAATCATCTACCCTACCAATTGCCCAGCACGACTCGCTCTCGAGTAGCAACACTCCAATGGAGCAGTCTTTGCGAAGCGCCAGAATCCGATCTCTCTGCGTTTGCAACTGATGAGCGGCAAATCCAAATTGAATTGAAAGATTTTATTGAGCACAGACTCATCGGTTACGAATCAAACCGGAATCAGCCCTCGATACAGGGAACCAGTCGGCTCTCTGCTGCGCTCGCAAGGGGCCTACTCTCTCCGAGACAATGTGTCAGAGCAGCTGAAGAGGCGCTATCCCGCCCAATCTGGGAGTTTCCTACCAACGCCTTTTCCTGGATCAATGAGCTCATTTGGCGTGATTTCTATCAGCACCTACTGATTGGTTTTCCTCGACTCTCGAAAAACAAAGCCTTCCGACCGGAAACAGAAGCGTTGCAATGGCGAAATAATCCGGAGGAAATCGAGTCTTGGAAATCGGGACAGACCGGGATCCCATTTGTTGATGCGGGAATGCGGGAACTCAAACAAACCGGTTGGATGCATAATCGTGTCCGCATGGTGGTCGCGCAGTTTTTAACAAAAAATTTACTGTGTGATTGGCGCATTGGTGAAGCTCACTTTATGCGATATCTGGTCGATTCTGACCTCGGAGCCAATAATGGTGGTTGGCAGTGGAGTGCCTCCACTGGGACTGATGCTGCCCCCTATTTCCGTGTGTTTAATCCTGTGAGCCAAGGTGAGACGCATGATCCTGACGGACAGTATATCTGTCGTTTCATTCCCGAATTAGCAGACATCCAAAAATCGAAACGACATGCACCATGGCTAGGATCCGTACCGCCTGGGTACAGGCCACCGATTGTCGATCTCAAATCATCCAGACAGCGCGCGATTGATGCATTTAAGGACCTCAAACATGAATAGTCTGACCAAACCTCGTGTGGCCATCGTCGGCTCAGGGATTGCAGGGCTGACTGCTGCCTATCGTCTTCAAAATGACGTTGATGTCACCGTATTTGAACAAAACGACTGGATTGGTGGTCACACGCATACTGTTGATGTCACGTTAGAGGGTCAAACATACGCAGTCGATACTGGCTTCATTGTTTTCAATGAATGGACCTATCCGAGATTCTTGAACTTGTTGAGCGAGCTGAACTTAGCCCATCAAGATACGGATATGAGCTTCAGTGTCATGTCCGAGACGACCGGCATCGAATATGCGGGTACGAATTTGTCGACACTATTTGCGCAACGCCGTCGCTTGCTTTCACCGAGCTACTATCGATTTCTGCGAGATATCATGCGCTTCAACCGAACAGCGATTGATGATTTAGCCAATGAGCGCATCAGCGCATCCGTCACACTTCACGACTATTTAAGGAAGTTATCGCTATGTGACTTGTTTCACTCACATTATTTGTCGCCGATGGCGGCCGCCATTTGGTC
>CACJLQ010000045.1 GCA_902594275.1 uncultured Litorivicinus sp. | reverse complement strand
GTTTTTTCATATGCGGTAACGCGTGATGGAGCATAAAGTAGGGCCCACATAGGTTTGTCTCTATAATTTCGGCGATACCCGCCGGGTCATGGCCAGAGATATCGCAATCGGTCTTCCCCTTGTGCGCGTAACGGCCAGCTTTGCCCGCGTTATTGATCAAAATGTCTAGCGAGGCGAACGTATTGATGTGGCCATCGACAGCTAGTTTGCAGTCGTCTGAGCGACCGACGTCTGAAAATACCGCGTTCACTTTCGTTCCAGTCTTTTCGATCACTGCTATCGCGGCATGCAGTTCGTTTTCTATCTGATTAGAGGTTTCATCAGACCCCGCTGCCGCTGTGATGGTTATCCCAGCAAGCCCTGCCTCACCCATCGCGATCGCCATTTCTAGGCCGAGACCACGGCTCGCTCCCGTGATCAGCGCGTTCCTATTGTGGAGATGTAACGTCATAGGCTTCTCGTCCGGTGGTTTGAATAACTAGCAATAAGTGGTCGGATTGTAAACTGAGTCAAGGTAGAGATTTAGATATAGGTAAACAATCTGCTGACGACGATCAAATCAGAATACGATTGGTGCGTTATTACCGACGGAATTACCCTTGAGGCTAGCAAGGTAATCACTGTAATGAGGTACGGTAATGAAACTCACACGCGTTCTATCTGGTTTCGGGCTGACTGCTATGGCGGCGCCTGCATTCGCTCACGGCAACCACGGGTCTATGGTTATGACCCAGCTTCTTGGCCATGGGTTTAGTGGTGAGCACCTTTTTGTTGCGCTAGGTGTCGCGGCGGTTTCTGCTATTGCATTGGTTCGCGTAGCCAAGAAGAGTTAACCTAACATTTGTGTTGTAGAAAAGGCCGCTGATGCGGCCTTTTTTACGTCTTACGGTTTTGGAGGAAGGTCTTCTAGCTCTTTCTCGTAAGCGTCGGTCATTTGAGTGGACAGACCATTCTTCGCCAGGGCCTGCTCGAATAAATCTCTGACTTCCTGTGTTTCGTCAGCGTAGTCGATCTGGTGCCCACCAATGCGCTTGCTGATCCACGCCTTGGGTACCCCCTGTGCGTTTCTTATCGCAACGCCCTCATACTTGAACGCGAGGTAGCGAGCGGGCGTTGTGCCTGTATTGAAGTGCTGGTGGTACCACATATTGGGAGGCACGATCATCGTTCCTACCTCCCAGTCGAACCGCTCTGGCTCCGCGCCCTCGGGCCACATCAGGGAGTACCCAGAGCCACTCAGTATAATGACGTGGGCGCCGGGACCGTGCGCGTGGGCTTTCTTATAGGTTCCGATCGGGAACTGTGAGATGTGGCTATTCAGTGAACTCTTTGCGAAGTTGAACCGAATATGGCCACCACCCGCGCCACGTTCCTTGGCCTCGATCAGTGGGAGGTTGACTCCGTCGGGCACAAAGTTTGTCTCGAGGAATAATCCCTTCTGCTCGCCTTTTCCTGCGAAAAACTCTGGGTCTCCGTTGAACCGTTCCGGGAAGTCGTATCGGGTATTGAATACAAATTCTGGATCTCCGTAGGTGTTCAAAATCGGGGGCGCGTTGGTTACCGCGACGTAACGGGCGGGCTCGGATCCAGACAGGTTAAAGTGCTGATGGATGGTGTTCAGGGGTATCGCGAATAATGCACCGGGTCCCCACTCAAACTCGACTTCCTGTCTGGCGAAGTTTTTCACAGTGGTCTTTCCGTGCCCAGACAAGATCATGACGGTCTCTTCGAATAGCTGGCTCTGCGGCTCTAATTTTTTACCGGGTGGAATTTCACACACGTAACAGTCGTTGGTTGTGCGAGACGCGTCATGGTTGATGTATACACCCGATCCGCCGCGACGAGACCAAGGCTTGAGCTCGACGTGGTTTAGGTTCTTTACGTAGAGGGCGTCGATGATATCGAGCCCCTCGTCACGCACCCACTTTAAATAGGGGGTATCTTTTTCTTTCGCGAACTTCCTCGCCAGATCATCCGAAACAATTGCGTCTTTACTCATAGTATCCCTTGGTAGCGTTGTGGCGTAGCAAACAGGTTCCCCCGCCAGATAAAATTAGGTCTTTAAACTAGTCAAATGGTAGCAATAATAGAGCTTAAACTGGTCTCGCAGGTACGCGACCAACGAGACAATCTTACTATGGGGGCGAACATCTTTGTCGAAGCCAAGCAATAAAAGCTCGGAAACTGAGGGGCCATCGCACGCTTTGACAGATCACGACTACGGGATATTCAATGAGCACGTCCACGTTTCTGGTCATCACTACGACCACGATCACGATGATGACTTCGACGAGGGACCGCTCGAGGATAATCCGCTTTGGCAACAAGATAATATTTTCCTGTCGACTGTGGGGATTGATATTGGTTCGAGTAGCACGCAGGTCGTGTTCTCCCAGGTTCATTTAGAAAGGCAGGGCGAGGCTCTGAGCTCCCGCTACGTGGTCGTCGAGAGGCGACTCCTGTATCAGTCGCCGATATTTTTTACACCATACAAGGGTTCCTCTGAGATCGATGCGCGCTCTCTCGGGGCGCTCATTGATCGCGCCTATCACGAGGCGGAGGTTAGCCCCCATGATGTAGATATTGGTGTGGTTCTGCTCACGGGCGAGGCTTTGAGGCGCGCGAATGCTGAGAATATTGCGCATGTGATCGCGCAAAAAGGTGGTGAGTTTTTGAGCGCCAGCGCCGGTCATCACATGGAGTCCAATCTTGCCGCGCATGGATCTGGAGCGGTTGAGCTATCTGGCATGGAATCGTCCTGCGTATTGAACGTTGATATTGGTGGCGGGACGACCAAGCTCGCCTTGGTCCGTAGTGGAGTCTTAACCCAGACTGCGGCGTTTCACGTTGGGGGCCGGCTATTAGTTTGGGACAAGTACCGGAGAATCACTCGATTGGAGCCGCGTGCGACCGAATTACTCGCCGCGATGGGTATAGAGATTGGGCTAGGTGATGTCTTGTCGGATGACATGGTTCAGTTAATCGGAGAGAAGTTGGCCAGAACCGTAGTCAAATTTTTGAGAAGTGAAACTAGCCCCGATACGCGATGGTTGACAGATGAGTTGGAGGTTCCGTCAGACGTGGACACCGTCATATTTTCTGGTGGCGTGTCAGAATACATTGCTGACCCAGGTGCAGATGGTCATAACGATATCGGGCAGTCGCTTGGTAATCAGCTACGTCAGATACTTGATGAACAGCCCAACGGCTTTCGGATCAAGGCTTCATCGGGCGGCATACGAGCCACCGCGTTGGGGGCGTCGGAGTTTAATATTCAGGTGAGTGGGAACACAGGATACTTGTCTGATCCCGGTCTTTTACTGCCCAGGAAGAATATGCCGGTAATACGGCTCTTTATTGATGCGGACGAGTTATCTGTCGATGATCTTGCAAGGAGGCTGACCCAGGCGATTGTCGAGTTTGACCTCTCTGACTACGACGAGTTTGCATTGGCTTTCGAGTGGTCGGGCGAGTTTGACTACGAGCTCTTGAAGTGTTTTTGTGATGCAGTTGTCCTTTATCTCGATACAGAAAGGACGAGGCCTCGTAGACCGCTCTACCTGTTATTTGATCGGGACCTCGCTCAGAGCGTTGGTCGAATACTCACCACTGAGTATCAGATCGATAGACCGTTGCTAGTGCTGGACGGTCTTCGGTTTAAAGAGTTTGAGTTTGTAGACTTAGGCCGCATCCGGCTCCCGTCCAGGACGGTGCCGGTGACAGTTAAATCGTTAATATTTCAGAGTCATGGGATGTCTTAGGACTGAGGAGTTTTTTCATTGAAGGTACAGATCAAAGATGGTGTTTCGTTTGAGTGTGATAATGATTTTCTGCTTCGTTCAGCG
>CACJLQ010000044.1 GCA_902594275.1 uncultured Litorivicinus sp. | reverse complement strand
TGCCCGCCGAGCGATCCATCTCGATCCAACAATTGCTGAGGCTCACAATACGTTGGGGAACATCTTGCGCGGCCTATGTGAGTACGAAGAGAGTGAGAGTAGCTTCAGGCAAGCTATCATCCTTAAGCCAAGTTTGGGTGCAGCATATTGCAATCTGGCTCTTACCTATCAAGGCCAAAGGAAGTTCCCAGAGGCCGAGCGCTGTTGCAGGGCCGCGATCGCTATAAGTTCAATTTTTCCTGAAGCACATAACTTGCTAGGGGTAGTACTTCAGTCACTCAACAAGCTCGAAGAGGCGACGAAAAGCTTTAGCAAGGCGATTGAGCAGAGGCCAGATTATGGGGATGCTCTGCTGAATCTGTCAGTGCTTTTTGAATATCTTTCCAAGAAGGAGGACTCGTTAGATTTGATGCATCGAGCGAGACGTCAGAGTGCCATCGGGCCAACTCTCAAGGCAAATGTCCACTTAGCATTGGATGCCTTCTTGACTAATCAGATTTCATCAGCAAGGACATATTTATCGAATGCCGGTGAAATCTTAGATCAAGAGCATTCTTCTTTTTCAACTGAGAAAAATTATTACATTTATCTCAAGAAAATTTTATCGGAACAACTTTTGGTAAGCCCGTCTTTTGAAGCAGCGAGGTGTGCGTCACGACTATATATCTTAGGCGAAAGTCATTCGCTTGTTAGTCATAACTTGCTGGTCGAGAAAAGCTGTAAGAAAGTTATTGGCGAGGCGCATCTCATCAAGGGATGCAAGCAGTGGCATTTAGGAAATAACCAAGTGAATCAATATAAGCTAAAATTCCGTAGATTGATGAACGAAATTCCTAAGCAAAGTGAGGTACTGATTGCAGTTGGAGAGATTGACTGCCGGTTAGATACAGGAATCCTGAAACTCAAAAAAAACAAAGGAAATGGAAAAACTGCACGGATCGTGGAATCAACCATACGGAATTTTTGCGGGTATGTTTCGTGTTGCAACAAAGATCTGGTCCACGATATTTCAATCCAAGGTGTCCCTTGCCCGCCATCGAATCTCCAAATTTATCAGAGCACAGGCTTTAAAGAACTTGTTGAATTAAGAATCACTTTTAACGAATTTCTAAGAAAAATCTCGCAGGAAGTCGGGTTCGGTTTTCTTGATGTGCATGCCTTGACCGATAGAGGCGACGGAGTTTCAGACCCCGGCTGGTACCTTGATCACGGCCACCTGACACCCCTTTCAATGCAGATTGCTTGGCAGCATTATCATACGGAGCCACCAACAAAAGTCCTTAGACGCTTTAATCGAGAGGTGTAAGGCCGGGTCCGGTATTCATCCTATTTATTTCGGGATGTTCTGTTAACTCTGGGAGAGGCGGGCTTTGCAATTCAGGTCGCTAGGTTTTTTGCTACCTTGTGAGTCCTCAGATCTGTGTCAGGGTTTCTAAAACCAAACGTCGCGGTATAGCCATTAGTGGCGAAGTCCCTCGGTTTGGGGGCCTGTTTCTGACTGTGATGTTTCGGATTCGCGTTACCCGCCGTTTCGGCTACCAGGGATCGCTAAAAATCGGGTAGGTTACTTGCCCAGAATGAAAGAAACGTTCTGCAGTTGTATGACTCTCCCAGTTTGATCTTGAACACATTGTTTATGCGCTGGCATAGATGACTTCTCATAGATAAAAATCTTATGTCCACTGTTTTTGGCCTGATTGATCAACGATTTTTCAGGAGAAACTATTTCGACGTGATTCCCTTTCGGATCATGGATCTGGAGGGGGTGGTCGATGTCTGCGCTCACAAGAAATCTGCTAATAGCGATAACTTTGGCATTGGCAAGCGCTTGATCAAGGAGTGTCAGAGGTTTTTCAAAATATGAGAGACTGCCATGCGCCATAAAGAGATCACAGGGCGAAGGCACAAAATCTTCTGAGTTGCAAAAGGTCATTCGAGAGTCGGAGTACGATTTTTTGAGAGACTCTACAATTTTTGGTTGTTCAACTAAGAGGATTTGCTCAATTAAGGGAGACCATTTTTGCAATAGAATTTGGGCTTGGACCCCAATCCCTGCTCCCCAGTCTACAATGTGAGCGCGTGAGCAATAACTCTGCAACACCATCATGATTAGGTTTAAAAATAAACGTCGATCATAAGGCTCAACATGCGTCGTGTTTTCTGCGATCCTCCGGCACATTATTTCTTCGTAGTGATTTTCAACGGGAACGGTATCCGCAGAAATCTTGACGCTGGCCAATGAATTTCGTTGATGGGTTACCCGCTGAGGCTTTATCACTGTTTAAACTCCGGTGGACTCATCTGCTTTTTGGTGTTCTAGGTCGTATGACGTATCGGTCAAGACTTTCTTAGAGCGCAAGATGGCCATAGGATAACAAGACAACAAGTTAATGTCTGAATTATCTAAATCAGGTAGCAAGCTTAAATAGTTTACTCGAGCAGGATGTCGGATCAACGCTTCTTTCGTGAGCTTCTGTGTTATTTGCCAAAAGATGTTAGCTGGTGCGGTTTGCGTTGAGTAATCTCGAACATTTTTGGTTCAGTGAGTTCAGCAAAATATGAAGATTCTTTGAACATGTTTGAGCAGTTGAACCAGCAAACCCGTTAACAGTAATCTTGGACTAGCGGTTGAAGAGATATAAGACTTCTGGCTTCATAAAACGTCGTTATTCACAGTTGCGTTGAATTTCCGGTAGAAGTCTGCCAAAGCAAAACTATCGGCGACGTATGCAATAAAAGAGAAACCCCTTTGACTGAACTCCCGACAGGCTCCAACTTCGCGAGCGAACGTGCCAGCTAATTTCTGATTTTCCTTAATTATGTTAAGGCATTCGTTCATTTTTTCTCTGACACGAGGATGCTCTAATTGACCTGAAAGTCCAATTGACTGAGAGATATCATAAAGACCCAAATATATTAAATCTATGCCAGGTACAGCCGAGATATCGTGAAGATTTTGTATGCCTTCTTCGCCCTCGACTAGAATCCCAACTAAGGTATTTTCCGCGTGATAAGCGAGACTTTGATGCAGACCCTCATGATGAAAATTATGGCAACTTGTATATGGGGAAAGGCCTCTGTCCCCTAGTGGACTGTATCTGGCAGCTCGTACGATTTTGATTGCCTCACTTTCTGTCGATACATGCGGAACAAGAATCGCTCTACAATTCGTTTCAAGTGCACGAAGTATAGTGTTTTCGTGCTTATCACCGACGCGTATAATCGGTTGGCAATCCTGAAGTAGGGCAGCACGTACCATTTCTTCTGCTGTTTCCCACGAAATTAATCCATGCTCAAGATCGATTACTATAAAGTCGATTCCACTTCTTGCGATAACGTCAACGACAGTGCTCGAAGGCAACATGGACCACGTTCCGAATACGTGTTGGCCATCTTGCATCCTAGTCTTTAAGTTTTGTTTCATGAGACATTTCCATATAGCGGGAAGATAGAGTCACTCTTCATTAATAGCTCAACTTCTCGTCGATCGTCTTCTGTATCAACCGATTTCGAAACAAAGGGTGAGGGCACCATTCTTACTTTGTAACCATGTTGTATTGCTCGGAGCATTTCGATTGATTCTTGGCGTTCAAGCGGCGTCGGAGGCAAGTCATGGTTAAATTTTTTCATGAAACCCCATCGAAATGGCATGATACAAACTTGTCGCCACCAGGCGGTTGAAACTTCTTCATGGATGACCGACGGGATGGGAGATCGCGACATGTATAACGCATTCATTTCAAGATCACATACTACTTTTATTTCGCTAGGATCGTTCAAATCTGCTGTTGTAGCATTTGAACATAGGTTGCTAACAAATATGTCTTTTTCCATCAGCAAGGGCTGGATAGCCAAGTCAATCATATCCGGATGTACAAGCGGTTCGTCTCCCTGTACGACAACAACAATGTCCTCGTCTTGAAGCGATAGTTGTTCTGCGGCTACAGCAACACGTAAACCGGGACGCTCAATGTTCTCTTCTGTCATGAGTACGTTTCCATCGAAAGACTCGACTTTTTCTCTAATTTGGTGATCACATGTTGTCACGAATAACTCGGTAGCTAACTTGCTAAGTTGTGAGCGTTTGTAGCAGTGCTCAATCATTGGCTTG
>CACJLQ010000043.1 GCA_902594275.1 uncultured Litorivicinus sp. | reverse complement strand
GCTCGCAGAGCTAATCAATAGCTATCTATCTGATATGGCGAAAATAGCGATAGATTTTGGCGGTACGATCGACAAATTCGTTGGTGATGCGGTAATGGTATTTTTTGGAGATCCGACATCAGCGGGTATTAAAGAGGATGCAATCAAATGCCTTAAAATGGCGTCTGCGATGAGACAACGAGTCAAACTTCTTAATGACATTTGGCAGAAAAAACACCTTGTACCAGAAGGTCTTTCCGTCAGGATGGGTGTAGCGAGCGGATTTTGCACCGTCGGTGATTTTGGGTCATCACAAAAAATGGATTATACGATTTTAGGCAGCCCGGTAAATTTAGCTGCAAGGCTCCAAGGGCTCTGCCAATCGGGGGAAATCCTTTTAAGCGCAGAAACACACTCTGCTCTTGAAGAAGTCATCGAATGTAGAAAATTTGGACCAACTGAAATTAAAGGCTTCCCAGAACCGTTACCTTATTTTCGACTTGATAAAATTGCAGAATCAAATCTTACAAGTGAATCTTTCGACCGTTATGAAAGCGAAAATATTGATATTTGGATAAAAAAGCCAGAAGAAATCGAAGATGTACTTGCCGAACTAAAACGAGTTGAAACAGAATTCGCAACGAGACTTACTAAATAAGCTACTTGATACGATTTAACTTCCCGCTTGCATCACGGCGATGCGGTGACCTTAAGTAAAAAGCGTTGTTAGCAATACCAAGGGGATAGGAACTATGAAATTCTTGGGTTTAGCCATCTGTTTAGGAATTATTGCTGGAGCCGCGGCAACAGTCGGTATTCATTTATTCTTTGACGTCAATAGTCTCTTATTTGTTCTTGGCGGAGCAACCGGCTTTTTAGTCATGAAAAATGACTCAGGGAAGCATATTGCTAACTTCGGAGAGGGTGCTGTTTATTTTGGATGGCTTGGAACTCTAATAGGATTAATCGCCATTACAGGTAACCGATTTTCTAATTGGGGTGACGTGGATAAAATGGGCCCTGCATTAGCTGTGGCTATGCTCACTATTCTGTATGGTTACTCAGTGAAGCTTATCACCATCGTGTTGGCAGAAGCCTGAAAATTAATTAAGGAGGAACAAATGGATAAGTGCGCAAAAGCAGTTTCGACCTCGATTGCACTCTGTATGCTTGCGTTGCTTATGAGGGGGAGAACTAAATGAACACGTGTATAAAATCGTCATTCAAATGCAGTTTTGAAGTTTTTAAGGCAAAGGTAATGGAAAATGAGCCGAATTGGTCGCAATTTGCTGATAACTATCAAATCGCAAAAGTAGACGACCACAACGCTATCATGCTTATGAATGTTCTTGATTTTGAAGCGATGGAGGCTTTTATGACGACTGATGAAATGAAGGCTTGGGATACTGAAAACGGCTGTGAAGATACCGTCTACGCTTTGTCACCAATCTAGAAAAATAACCGGTGTAGTCACACTTGATAATTTCTTACCTCACAATATTTTTCTGTGTAACAATTAAGTGGTCTTACTAACGATAAGAAATTTATTTTAACGGCGCTAAGATTCAATTTTTGATCGACCCGGGGACTGGATTCAAGAACCATTACTAGGAAGGGTATATGAGTAAATTCGAAGAAGTTAAAGATATGTTAGCGGACGAATTGGACGCAGCTGAAGATTTATTTAGGGCAGCTCTTGAAGACAAAATCAGGTTCGGTGAGATTACCCAAGATGATCTCTTAAATATGTTGAAAACCTGTGATGAATGGTCACCTGAAGGAGTTCAAGTTTTTCATCAGCATATCTTGGGTAAAAACTTATCTGAACTTAGTGACATCTTTGACGAAATCATCAATGAATGAATACTATAGACCATACTGATCTTGGGCTGGGTATAGAAGCATTGATCAATACGGCTAATCTTTCGGTCTAACCCATAAAAAAATGGTCATCGACACTACTAGCTGAACATGTTTGATTTTGTTGTCTAGCCATGGGCAATGATCAAAGTTAATTACCACATAGGTCGATTACCCGATGTATTCCAATTAATAGTTCTACCATTTGCTTTTTTGCAATTCTTAGGCAGATTGTGGAAGATATTTTTTGTTGAAAATCATATGCACTCCTTTATTAATATCAACCAATTGAGTGACATGTAAATCAGCACACATACTTAATAGCATATAAATATCATCACGAGTCATTGAACTATTAAGGGCCACTAAGTTTATCATCTCCCGGAGAGCCTGTTTGGCGGCCTCTTCTAAGTTCATATTAAACCCCATAGTCATATACCAATCGTAAGTTTCAGCGTATGGCATATTTATCGACAGATCTTTACGGACTGTCAGACGAAATTTCCCTGTTAATGCGGTCTCCAACGCAGTAATGCATACCTCACCATGTCCCTGTTTAGCATGACCATCACCAGCGGAAAATAGGGCTCCCTCGTTGAAAACAGGAAGATACAGAGTAGTCCCTGGACGTAGATCTTTATTATCCATATTGCCACCAAACGCTCGTGGCTCAGGGGTACCCACCGGACCCCATTCTCTTGGAGGTGCGACAGCCATAATCCCAAAAAATGGATCCAAGTCCACCGCAGAGCCCCATGCGCATTGACCCGTGCCGGTAATCCGATCAATTTTTGTATGGCTTCTTTGGTAATTAGTAAACTCGTCGGGAAGTGTACCTAAATTAGGGAGGATGGCTGAAAAGCCCCAATCCTGCTTAGGCTTAGCCTCCAGTATATCAACTTGTAATACGTCCCCGGGCATAGCTCCATTGACATAAATTGGTCCAGTGAGCATATGTGGGCCCACTGGTCCATTCACGAACAAACCCGGAGGGCCACCAAGTGGAACTTTAGCCAATGCCTCTTTATGGTCAGCGGTAAGCCAGGAGACATCTGGAGGCAGGTCTTCTTTCAGTGCGGCCGGTAGCGTATCCAAGACCACTGTATCACCAGACTCTACCGTCCTAATCGGTTTTAATGCAGCGTCCAAATATCCCCAGTGAATATTTTCAGGTACCGCGTCAATATTTATTTCATTCATTTTTCTCTCCCTAAACTTTTAAAAAACGTGTTTCAATTTTGTCGTCAAGTAACTTCCTTGGCCCTGACGCGCAAATTGCGCCGCGAGAAAGAACTATAAAGTCGTCACAAACTTCTCTCGCAAACTCAATATATTGTTCGATTAAAATAATTGTGAACTTTCCGCTTAGATCAGAAATCATGGTCCTAATATCATGAACAATTGACGGCTGAATGCCCTCTGTTGGTTCATCGAGTATCAGAATTTTGGGATTAGTTCTCAGAGCCCTCGCAATACTTAATTGCTGTTGTTGCCCTCCGGAGAGATCGCCACCTCGGCGATGGAGCATCTGTTTTAGAACAGGAAAAATTTGGAAAATGTCTGATCTAGAGATTTTATGCTGATCTGAATCAATTCTCGCTTCGCCGATTCTAAGATTCTCTTCGACGCTGAGGTCACTGAATATTTCTCTGCCCTGTGGAACGTATCCCAATCCCAATTGAACTCTCTGATTGGATGTCATCTTAGAAATCTCCGTTCCTGCTATCTCGATCGATCCACTCACAATCGGATTTATACCAATCAGGGATTTAGCCAGAGTCGATTTCCCTGCGCCATTGAGGCCAAGTATTGCTAGGCATGTGTTTGCTGGTAGCTCGAAACTAATGTCCCTCAAGCAATGAGAACTTCCATAAAATTGATTTAGCTTTTCTACCCTAAGCATTTTCGGAATCTCGCCCAAGATACACGTCAATCACTTGTTGATTCGATTTAACGGCCTGCATGGGTCCCTCCACGAGAATCTGTCCGTCATGCAGCACCGTCACGCTGTCACAGACTGTCTCGACAAATTGCATATCATGCTCAACGACTACAATTGCCATTTCAGGGCCTTTTAGCTTATCTATAAGAGCCGCCGTTTTGGTCCGCTCCTCTCCATTCATACCAGCCACTGGTTCATCCAAAAGAAGCACGGCTGGGTTAGCTACAATGAGCATCCCAATTTCGAGCCACTGTTTCTGCCCGTGCGCCAAAGTCCCAGCGTCTTTTCCAAGACAATCAGAAAGACCGATAAGAATCGCGGTCTCATTAATTTTTTCTTGTTCATGAGGACTCAGCTGATTAATGCTTTGTAGAATAGCTTTCCCAGAACGAAGAGCTATTTCCAAATTTTCAAAAACACTTAGTCCCGAAAAAATACTTGGCTTTTGAAACTTGCGGCCCAGACCTAGTCGAGCGATCGCTGGCTCATTAGCATCTTTTATGTTGTGACGGCCTCGAACGACGATATCTCCAGTTTGGTATTCCGTTTTACCTGTAAGGGCGTCTAGTAGTGTTGTCTTTCCCGCCCCATTCGGCCCAATTACACCCTTTACTTCCCCAAAATTGACTAGCCAACTTAAATTTTTTAATACCGAAAATGCCCCAAACGAGACGTTTAGTCCCGATACGTAAATGGCCTGATCAAATTTTGTCATGACTGTAATTTCCTGTGCGGAGCGGAGACCAAGCTCCTGGCATTTGAGCTGAAAACTTTTACCCCGTCGGAAAAGCCATTTGGCAGATAAATAACAATCCCGACTACCAAAATTGCTAAAATAAATGGCCACAATTCAGGTACCAAACCGGTTAAGATGAATTTCAGGCCACTAACCACGACCGCTCCAAAAATTGCACCGATGAGAGATCCACGGCCACCGATGGCAACCCATACTGCTATCTCA
>CACJLQ010000042.1 GCA_902594275.1 uncultured Litorivicinus sp. | reverse complement strand
GAATAAAGCACTGGCTCTGGATCCGATTGACGTTGTACTACAAGAGCACCGCTGATCACCACCATTCGTTCGTCATCCGATGTCGAAAATTCATATAAGCCTGGACTCATCAAGCCAATCGAACTCTTGCCGTTGGAATTATCAAAGCTCAACGAAAGTACTTGATCATCAAAATAGCGATTTACTTGCATGAATAGGGACTCCCTGCGTGAGGTTTAAAACAAACGAAACAATATTTTTAACATAATAATGATTATGCGCAATTTAAGTCACGATCAATACCGATAATGTTAAAGGTGCCAGCGCTAGACGTAAGCCCTAATAAATCGTGATATGCGTCTGACCCATACCGGTCGGCCATTGCTGTCGCCCTCGGGAACCAAAACAATGCAATCTGTGAGAAATCGCCGAGACCGTTTTCGTCATCGAGAGTCATCGGCTTTTCCGCACGGAATCGAGTTTCTTCACCATAGGGTTCGAGGGTTGCGGGAACTTGTTCTCGGGAATGACTAAGATCCGCCAAGTTATTCACCCGAATTAATGCGATCATACGAACCATGCTAGTGATTCCTTTTTGTTATGGCTTATTCTGAATTGGCGAAAAACGCATACCATCATCTAACCAAGCTAGGACCAAAAAAGCTATCTGAATTTATCGAATCCATTGGGCCCATCGATATTCCTGTTCGGTATGGTGATGACTTGTTGCTTGGACTCAGCCAGATTGTTGTTGGTCAACAATTATCGAACCAAGCGGCACGATCAATTTGGGAACGACTTGTGACCCAATATCCGCAGCGTTCCAAATTAATCGATGCGCTCAAAAATTCAGAAACGCCAAATACAGGATTATCTGCTTCGAAAAAACGAATACTGAGTGACTTGACTCATCGTGGAGATCATTGGATTCAAACAATTGCCACCCAGTCTGAACCCAAGCGCCGAGAGGTCTTACTTGAGATCTGGGGCCTTGGACCTTGGTCGGTTGCGATGTGGGAATTATTTGTTTTGCGTAACCCGAATCAGTGGAGTGATAAAGATCTCATTCTTCGCCGCTTAAGTATTGTTTTTGCCAATGAATTAGGTGAAGACGCGGGAGAATTTGTGGAGCGTGCATCCCCTTTTCGCTCCTACCTCGCACTGTATTGCTGGCGATTTAATGACCAAAATCGATACTGATTTCTATCGGTCGTCAACAGCATATCGATAATCATCGATACCTTTCATTGATACTATCGAGTTACGCCAGGAATGAAATTTCCGTATAACGCTTAATGGTATGAGCAAGGCATCGGGATTTTGGCGATATTTAACGAAATTCGACTGACCAATATTAAGGGTGATTTATTCGGTGGTGTCACCGCAGCCGTGATCGCCCTACCAATGGCGCTCGCCTTTGGTGTTGCATCTGGAGCAGGCCCCGAAGCTGGTCTCTATGGCGCGATTTTAGTCGGGCTGTTCGCCGCCCTCTTCGGCGCTACCCCAACACTCATTTCTGAACCGACAGGTCCCATGACGGTGGTGATGACAGCAGTTGTCGCTAGTCTCATCGCGTCTGACCCAGACCAAGGGCTCGCTATGGCGTTTACTGTAGTCATTTTAGCCGGTTGCCTACAGATACTCTTTGGCATCCTACGTGTTGGTCACTTTGTCACCATGATGCCTTATACGGTTGTCTCGGGATTCATGACCGGCATTGGTATTATCCTTATTATCCTGCAAATCGGCCCGTTTCTAGGGCAACCACCTCCAACTGGTGGTGTTATTGGAACTTTAACTGCCTTCCCGTCCCTGCTTCAGAACATATCGATTGACGAAACATGTCTGGCACTCGGCACGTTTTTAATCATCGCTTTGATTCCATCAAGTTATCGGCGGTTCTTACCGCCACAATTACTCGCACTGATTTGTGGTTCGGTGGTCGCCTCCCTGTTTCTTTCCGGCGAAGTTCGTGTCATTGGTACGATCCCGGACGGGCTACCTGAATTTCAATTACCCGTATTCGAGATGAGGCATTGGCAAATCATGATGGCTAATGCGTTGGTTCTCGCAATGCTGGGATCAATCGATGCGCTCCTCACCTCTGTCATTGCCGATAGCATGACAAAGCGTGAGTCTGACGCAAATAAAGAGCTTATTGGACAGGGTATTGGGAATATTGCATCCGGCTTTTTTGGAGGGATTCCTGGTGCCGGTGCCACAATGGGTACAGTCGTCAATATCCAATCAGGCGGTCGATCAGCGTTATCTGGGTTGTCACGTGTCGCTGTTTTATTGGTCGTTCTATTATGGATCAGTGATCTCACCGCTATGATTCCTCTTGCGGTACTGTCCGGGATTGCCTTCAAGGTCGGCCTTGACATCATTGATTGGCGCTTCCTTACCAGAGCGCATATCGTCTCTTCGAAAGCTGCTTTGATTATGTACGGCGTGATTTTGCTGACCGTCTTTGTCGATCTCATCATTGCGGTTGCTGTCGGTGTGTTTATTGCCAATCTGTTAACCATCGAACGATTAACGGCTGCTCATGCTGATTCGGTAAAAGCAATCCGTGATCCGAACGCAGAAGAACTCTCACGTGACGAGCAAACGATCCTGAAGGAAACTAACGGAAGTATCTTGATTTTCGCTTTGGGAGGTACACTATTTTTCGGACTCGCCAAAGCAATTTCCCGCCAACGAGCAGTCTTATCGGATCATCAAGCGTTAATCATCGACTTTACGGACGTTCCATCAATCGGCGTATCATCTTCGATGGCGATCGAGGACATGATCAAAGATGATTTGAAGGCCAAAAAACCAGTTTTTATTGCTGGTGCAAACGCGGTAGTCGCTGATCGTCTGCAGCGCCTTGGTTTATTAAAGGAATTGCCAACCGATGCCTTGGTGAAAGATAGAAGTACTGCTCTGCAAATGGCTACACAGATGCTTAAAGCTCAGGGGTCCTCAGAGTGAATGCCCCCTTAATTGGACTTCGAACCTATGTCTACTGTGATTCATTGCAACCGCAGCTTGCAGCCCATATGGCAACGGTCTCTCAGGGTTTTCTGCCTATACCCGGTGACGCCTGCTTATGGGTTGAAGTTTCGCCTGGGATGGCTGTTCACCAACTGACTGATGTCGCACTAAAAGCCACTCGAGTGCATCTCGCACAACAGGTCATTGAGCGTGCATATGGATCGATGGTCATCCACCAACGAGACCAAAGCGACGTCCGTGAGGCGGGAAATATTTTATTAGCACGGATGGGTGCGCAGGTCTCGGATCGCACACATCCGTCGATCGCATGGCAAGAGACGATTCGTGGAATGACGCCTGATCACACCGTTCTGATCAATCGACAAGATCGGCGAGGTTCGATGATTCTTCCTGGGCAGAGCATGTTCATTCTCGAGACTGAACCCGCTGGATATATTATTTATGCCGCCAACCAAGCTGAAAAAGCAGCGAACATTACTTTAGTTGATGTCCGTGCGGTGGGTGCTTTTGGGCGCTTGACCATCGCTGGACCAGAGGCAGATATTGATGCGGCGGCCGATGCTGCGATTGCTGCAATTCATAACCCGATGGGGACCTAACATGGTGGACGAAATCATCAGCCATATCCGAGCACACAGGGCGTTTGATCATGCTGAGGCGAGCGCAAAAGCAGATGCACTCGCATTCATCCGAGCGTATCCCGAATGCCTTCATCGATCATGTTTACAAGGACATCTGACCGCGTCTGCTTGGATCTTATCGTCTGATTTGCAGGCAGCTGTACTTTTGCACCATAAAAAGCTTGATCGGTGGTTTCAGCCCGGTGGCCATGTCGACGGAAATCCTAATTTGCTAGAATCAGCGTTGAGAGAGGCTGCTGAAGAAACCGGGCTACAAGTCTCTGATTTCAATCTTGCCTCACGTGCAATTTTTGATATCGATGCACACACCATCCCTGCAAGGCCAAATGAACCAAAACATACGCATTTTGATATCAGATACGCATTGACGGTGGACTACCAGAACTTACCTGGTAATGCTGAGTCCCACGCCGTTCGATTCGTGAACCTCGATCAAATCCGGTTATTCAATAATACGTCATCGATGGTCCGCTTAGTGAAGAAAACAACTACTCAGCTGATGGCGACATCCGGCCATCGCGCTCTCATTTCTTGAGTAATGCGTTGCTTTTCACGCATTGAAAAGTCAAGGAATGCGCTTGCAACAAGTGATAACTTCCGATCTGACGCATGCACGATATTCCATTGTCGAATCATTGGAAACTGATCCACTTTAACGATACCAAGTGGTCCTCCTGGACCCTCAATGGTCATCGAGTGGAGTGACAAAACGGACAGACCTAAGTTGGCAATAACAGCGTGCTTAATTGCTTCATTACTACCGAGCTCCATACGGATATTTGGCCTCAGCCCCTGACTTTCGAATACGCGTAATGTCGCGTCACGGGTTCCTGACCCGGGTTCTCTCATGATCCATGGATAATTTTGGATATCAGCTAAACTCACCGGATTTTGTGATTGAAAGAGTTCATGATCTTTTGGAGCAATCACGACTAGCGGATTGGGTGCGAAAGGATGAAGCTCGATACCTTGAATTCCCTCTGCAGCCTGACCCATGATGTACAAATCGTCGACGTTATCTGATAATCGCTCCGAGATTCGATCGTGGTTGGAAACCTTTAAGGATAATTCGATACCAGGATACTCCTCGCTGAATCGACCCAACAATTCAGGCGCTAAGTACTTGGCTGTTGTGACAACGCCTAATTTCAATTTTCCGCGTTTGAGGCCTTTGAGCTCCGATAATGCGACTTCCAGGTCACTC
>CACJLQ010000041.1 GCA_902594275.1 uncultured Litorivicinus sp. | reverse complement strand
CACACCTGTTGAGGCAAGCCCTGCAGCAGCGAGCTGCTTTACGGACGGTCGAATCTCAAGCCTAAAAATCGCGACGGATAGGAACATGGCGATAAAGGTCTCCAGCGAACCGATCATTACAACCGTCGATAGTTCCTCGTAGGTCAGCGCCGTAAAGAAAAGTACCTGTCCGATCGACATCGACGCACCGATAGCCAGAGTAATCGGCGCTATATTCCGGACCCCCTCAACCACGAACTTCCGATACGACTCAAAGGGGATAGCCAGTATTAAATAAAAAAATATTCCCGCCATCGCGCTGACAAAGGTACCGAACGCTGGGGTACCCAGGGTAATGAGCCCGTTCTTTCGAGCGATGTAAGACACCGCGTACGCGAGGCAAGATAAAATCCCCGGGACATAAAGAGGTGCGACCATCATCCAATCCTTCGGTGTGTTTTCCTCCTCATGCTCATACTTGCGGCTCTTGTCGGAAATCAGCAAAACTATCGCCAACGCGAGCGCGAGCACACCGAGCGTCTCCTCCCAAATCAGTGTCTCGCCCAGGATAATCACCGCCAATAGGATCGAGAAAAATGGGTTCATCTTCTTTACCGTCGTCCCGCGGGTCACCCCCAACAGACCGATAGAGCGAAAGACCAATGTCCGGCCAAACACCATCGCAAACAAACCGGCCATACAAAACCACAGAACTCCCTCAGAGAGCTTCGGGTCATCAAGGCTGGGTAACGCCCCATCCTCAAACGCAAGAAATATGACGAACGACACCCCGACGGTCATGATGACCGACAGAAACGCTCCATCATTTGGGAGACCACGTCGTTTATTGGAACTAATAGCGATGCTCGCGAGCGCGAAACTGAGCGCAGAGGCGAGCGCGCATATCTGTCCGAAAGAGCTACCTAGGGCCATTGATCCAGTCTTTGCCGTCGGCGTTACGCGCCTCTCGCTCGACCTTCGCGGTCTGCGCCCTTTTGGCTAACACTCGGAGCAGCTCCAGGTCCAACCCGTGACGTTGCATCACGTCCTCAACGATCTGCATGTCTTTAGCGGCCCAGGTGAAGGTCATCTTCGACCAGTCCTCCATCGCAGCGCTTCGTCCGCTTGAGAGCAGCAGAACGTCTCTGAGGTACTCAAGATCCATGTCATATGACTCGGCGATCTGGGCGCTCTCGAGCAGACCGACCCCGTTGAGCCACAGAAGTAGGTTATTAATGGCCTTAGTCACCTGCCCCCGACCCACGGGACCCATCAGTTTGATGTCCGAGCAAAACGTGCTCAGCGAGGGTTGTACCTTATCGAGCGTAGCCTGCTGGCCCCCGACCATTGCTAACAGTGTTCCGTTGTCTGCAGCCCACCCCCCTCGCGCGATCGGAATGTCGAGGAACTCGATCCCCTTCGCCGCAAACTCGTCCCCGAGCTCGATCATCAACTCTGGGTCACAGGTACTGTTGACGACGACAATACCGTCCGAACGAGCGGTACTCAGAAGACCATTCTCACCACGGCAAATTTTGATAACCTCGGGGTCGAAGCCGACAGCAATATAAACAATCGCAGCCTCAGCGAAGACGGCCCCTGGCGAGTCTCTTAAAACTGCGCCCAGCGCCAGTGCCTTAGTCTGCTGAGTATCGGCCTGCTCGCAGCACGAGACGGCGTAGCCAGCTTTGATCAGGTGCTTGATCTGGGCCAAGCCCATCCGCCCGGCGCCTATTAATCCAATCGTTTCTCTTGTCATCGTCTTTACCACATAATCTTTCACAGTGAACACTACTGCAAATTTAGGAATGTCAATTCAAGAGAATTGGTTGGGCACCCAAACAAGACCGATATTTGTGACTCGATCAGTTACGTACACAATAGAGAAAAAAAGGCTTACTACAATGAAGATCAGTGCATTAGCTCCCGCGATCGGAGGGCGAATCGAAAATTGCGATCTCACCCAGACACTTAGCGCGTCAGAGGTAAAGGAGATACAAAACGCGTTCTTAAAGCACGCGGTGCTTCTTTTTCCGAGGCAGCAATTGACACACCATGACCAACTCAGCGCGGCCCAAATCTTTGGGGAGTCTGGCACCTTGCACAGGCCCAGAGAGTTTCAGCCCAAGGCTTACGAGTCTCTGCCGGACGGTATCATGATGATCTCAAATATCCGCGAGGACGGGATCCCAATCGGATCCCTGCCCGACGGTGAGATGATGTTCCATCACGATATGATCCACCGTGAGATACCAGACAAAGCGACCTTACTTTACGCAGTCGAGATTCCTTCAGTCGGCGGTGACACGTGGTTCGCGAGTGGATATGCGGCCTACGAGTCTCTATCAGAGGAGTGGAAGCGGCGGCTCGACGGACTGCACGCGCGACACAAATACCACTATGGCTCGACGCAAAAAGGCGATGAAAAAGGGACCCCCGCCTTTGGGGAGGCGACCCATCCGGTGGTTAGAACAAACCACGAGACTGGCCGGAAGTGCCTCTACGTGAACAGACTCATGACAGACTCAATCGTTGGGATTGATGATTCAGAAAGTCAGCACATACTTGGTTACCTATTCGATCATTGCGAACAAGATCAGTTTGTTTACAAGCATCAATGGACTGTCGGAGACTTGATTATTTGGGACAACCGTTGCTCGATGCATGCCCGGACAGACTTTCCCGGCGGCGAGCGAAGGTTATTGTTCCGCACGACCGTCAGAGACACACAAGCACCAGCCTAGGGAGTCAATAATGAAAAATCTGGATGGAAGAGTCGTTATCGTCACTGGTGGATCTGGGGGCATAGGGATCGTTGCATCTGAGCTTATGGCAAATCGTGGCGCCCATGTGGTCCTAGCTGAACTCGATGGAGAAAGGGCCCAGACCGAGGCACAACGACTGCTAAGCCAGGGACTCAAAGCAACCGCGATCCAGACCGACGTTGCCGACAAGAAATCTGTTGAAGCCATGGTTCAGAAGGTAACCGGCCAACTCGGGCGGATTGATGGTTTGGTAAACAATGCGGCCATGTTCTCTCGAGTCCCAATGTCTCGCGTCGGATCTCTCGAAATCACTGAGGCAGAGTGGGACAAAATGATGGAAATCAATGTTAAGGGTGTTTGGAACGTGTGTAGCTCCGTCGTTCCTGTCATGAAGACACAAAGCTACGGGAAAATAGTGAATATCAGTTCAGGTACTGCATTGAAAGGGTCTCCGTCTCGTATCCATTACGTGACCTCAAAAGCGGCCGTAATCGGGTACACCAAGTCCCTAGCCATGGAAATCGGTGAGCACAATATTTACGTCAATTGTATAGCGCCCGGGAGCACTCTGGCTGAGGAGGACCCAACCCCAGAGATCATCGCAGTTCGCGAAAAAGCAGTAGCCTCACGTTGCATTAAACGTATTCAAACACCTGAAGATCTCGCGGGCCCAATCACATTCTTTATCGGACCAGATAGCGACTTCATCACCGGCCAAACTCTTGTCGTCGACGGCGGAAGTTGTCTTCACTGATTCCTCTGGATGTGCACAAAATCGTCCAACCAGCGGGCTCCTTTCAGCTCCTGAATTCGCTCAACCTCGGCTTTCAAATCGTCGATCACAGGTTCCAGTCGAGAGTCATGGATATCAGCAAACTCAACCATGTTGCACAGTTGTATATGCATATTGACCAGCATGTAGTACGCGTTATTCTCGACCATCAGTGCCCGCGAGCGATCGGGCGATTCCTGCATCAACTGGTTTGTGACCTTGGCAAACGCCTTGAAATCAAAGATTCTATTTGACATGACATGTCCCCATAACGGTGTAACAACGACAGCACGAGGTATCTATGGCTAGCGCACCTTTTCATCTAGCATTCCCTGTCTCTGATCTGGAGGCAACCAAAGATTTCTTTATTGATGTCCTTGGTTGTAGGACAGGACGAACGTCTGATCGATGGGTTGATTTCGATTTTTTCGGACATCAGGTCGTTGCGCATCTTGCAGAGGACGAGACAATCGATACGCCAACCAACCCAGTCGATGGCAAGCAAGTTCCGGCGAGCCATTTCGGAGTGATTCTCGGCTGGGACGATTGGCATCAGCTCGCCAATAAGTTGAAAGCCGCCAACATTGAGTTTCTGATTGAACCGAATATTCGCTTTGAAGGCGAAGTCGGTGAGCAAGCCACAATGTTTTTTACAGAGCCTTCAGGAAATGCGCTTGAATTCAAATCATTCAAAGATACGTCACAAATATTTGCGACTTAATCTTTGATTTGTGCACTGCGAGTGCACTACCGCCACCGACAACACCAAGAACAATAATGAGGAAGGTGTACGAAGACAGAGACTCTGGCTGCTGAGGCTGTGTTACTCGCTGTCGAAGACAGTGTCGTTAACGGCCACTCGCTGGGGATACATTTTTATTCATAGGATCACGTGTTCTCTGATGGCGGTCCTCTTTTTGACGTACTGATTGATTACGAAGCATTCGAGCCTTTCACAGGGGCCGATCTACCAACGCGTGAGTAGGTTCAGTGGTTTGTAAACCTAAAGCTCAAGGCTACATGTTCTCAGTTGGATGCCTCCATCTCAGGCATTTTTACAAGCAATACATACCGACCAATTCGTTCCAGCCGCGCAGGCTGCTTTCGCAGTCCGCCCTGAATCGATCGACGCACTCAGGAAGCTGTTGAAAAGCGAATTCGCGCTCTAGGCGTTGGGCTCAGCGAGCAGGTCTGTGATGTCTGCGAGCATGGCATCGGCGTCCTGGTGTCGCACCGCGATCGGAAACGCTTCTCCTCGATGGACCAGTAATACACTTGGGTATCCCTCGACCTGAAGCCGCTCAGCCAATTGCCGTTGCTCCTCATGCACAGCCCGGACATCATCAGATGCTAA
>CACJLQ010000040.1 GCA_902594275.1 uncultured Litorivicinus sp. | reverse complement strand
CGAGCGCGGCGAGCTACCGACAGTGGACCAAGAGTTTATCAAAGCCTTTGGTGTTGAGTCCGGTGACGAGAAAGAATTCAAAACTGAACTCAAAGAGCAAATGGAGCGAGAGCTTTCGCTGACTCTAAAAAATATCAACAAAACCAATGTGTTCGATGTTTTACTTGATAAAAATTCGGATGCGCCGGTGCCAAACGCTGCGATCCAGTCTGAGATTCAGGCGCTCAAGCAACAGGCTGCCGAGCGATTCGGAGGTGGCCAACAATTCGATCCGAATCAGTTGCCGGATGAGCTCTTCAAAGAACAGGCTGAGCGGCGCGTACGGCTTGGTGTTCTTCTTGGCGCAACAGTTAAGAAGCTCGAACTACAAGCGGATGCGGATCGTGTGCGCGCTTTGATTGATGAGATGGCCGCTGCTTATGATGATCCGGAGCAGGTGGTGAATTTCTATTATTCTAATGACGACAATCTTAAACAGGTTGAGGCACTTGCTGTGGAAGAACAGGTTGCAGAGGTGCTCCTTGAATCTGCGAAAGCGAAGACTATTGATATGTCATACGCTGATGTCATGAAAAGCCGTCAGGCTTAACCGGATAGAGGAAAACAGATGGTAGGTTTAGTCCCGATCGTTGTTGAACAGAGTTCTCGTGGCGAACGTTCGTATGACATTTATTCACGGCTTCTTAAGGAGCGTGTCATATTTATGGTCGGGCAAGTTGAAGACCATATGGCTAACTTGATCGTTGCTCAGTTGTTGTTTTTGGAATCAGAGAATCCCGATAAAGATGTCCATCTGTACATTAACTCCCCAGGCGGCTCGGTTACTGCGGGGATGGCGATTTATGACACAATGCAATTTATTAAGCCTGATGTTTCGACATTGTGTATTGGGCAAGCAGCCAGTATGGGTGCCTTTTTATTAGCAGGTGGTGCAGCAGGGAAACGGTTTGCGCTTCCAAATTCCCGGATGATGATTCATCAACCACTCGGTGGATATTCCGGACAAGCGTCCGATATTGATATTCACGCGAAGGAAATATTGAAGATTCGGGAGAAACTGAACTCGAGGCTTGCACATCACACTGGGCAGACAATTAAGCAAATAGCGAAAGATACCGATCGGGATCGGTTCATGGATGCCGCAGAAGCGAAGTCCTACGGTCTGATTGATGACATGTTGGAACATCGAGCAGATTCGACCAAAGACTCTTGATTTTCCGTTCGTGACAGCGCAGTGTTGACGTGACGGGATAGGTGGATAAATGACAGATACAACAGACCAATCTTCTGACCATAACGGCAAAGTCCTCTACTGCTCGTTTTGCGGTAAGAGCCAGCATGAAGTTCGTAAGCTCATCGCGGGTCCAAGCGTTTTTATCTGTGATGAGTGCGTCGATCTATGTAACGACATCATTCGCGAAGAGGTTCAGGAGTCAGACGAAACCGAAGCCTCAGATGGACTACCTGTCCCACAGGTGATCAAGACGACACTCGATGACTATGTAATAGGACAAGATCGTGCAAAGCGCGTTTTGGCTGTTGCTGTCTACAACCACTACAAGCGGTTGCAGCACGGCGAACGTGGCGCACGTGACGTAGAACTTGGCAAGTCCAACATTCTGCTCATCGGTCCCACCGGTTCAGGCAAGACACTGTTAGCTGAGACCTTGGCGCGATTATTAAATGTTCCGTTTACTATGGCAGACGCGACAACGTTAACCGAAGCGGGCTATGTTGGTGAAGACGTTGAAAATATCATTCAGAAACTTCTGCAGAAATGTGATTACGACGTAGAAAAAGCACAGCAAGGAATTGTTTATATTGATGAGATTGATAAGATCTCACGGAAATCAGACAACCCGTCAATAACTCGAGATGTGTCGGGAGAGGGCGTGCAACAAGCGCTCTTGAAATTGATCGAAGGAACAGTCGCGTCTGTTCCCCCGCAAGGCGGCCGAAAGCACCCACAGCAAGAATTCCTGCAGGTTGATACTTCAAACATACTGTTCATCTGTGGTGGAGCCTTTGCAGGCCTCGACAAGGTGATTCGAGATCGCAGTGAGAAGGGTGGCATTGGATTTGGCGCAGAGGTGCGCTCAAAGGACGAGTCCAAATCGGTTGGTGAAGCGTTTGCTGAAGTCGAGCCAGAAGATCTAGTGAAATATGGATTGATCCCTGAGTTCGTCGGGAGACTTCCTGTAGTTGCGACCCTTGGTGAGCTCGATGAGGATGCATTGATACAGATCCTGTCCGAGCCAAAGAACGCATTAGTCAAACAGTACAAAGAATTGTTTGAAATGGAAGGTGTGGAGCTCGACGTTCGTGCAGACGCGCTGCGTGCTGTTGCAAGAAAGGCGATGGAGCGAAAAACAGGTGCGAGGGGTTTGCGCTCAATTCTTGAAACTATCCTGTTACACCCCATGTTTGAAATACCATCAGATAACGATGTGTCAAAAATAGTGATTGATGAAGGTGTCGTCACAGGAGATAGCGAACCGCTAAAAATCTACGCGGGAGCACCTGACGAGAAACGTTCGGCAAACGCAGCCGATTAATTTAGGAAGCACAGAATGAGTACCCAGCAGCTGGACCTTCCACTACTCCCGCTGAGGGATGTGGTCGTGTATCCCCATATGGTTCTTCCCCTATTTGTAGGCCGAGAGAAATCAATAAAGGCTCTACAAAGCGCTATGGATGGCGGCAAAGAGATTTTGTTAGTCGCCCAGAAAATTGCAAGCGAAGATGAGCCGAGACCAGGCGAGCTTTACGAAGTCGGCACGGTGGCTTCAATTTTACAGCTCCTGAAATTACCTGACGGAACAGTCAAAGTTCTGATTGAAGGTGGTCAGCGCGCTCAGGTGTCGAGCTTTGAACTCGATGGTGATCATTATCGAGCCAGCGCTGAGATCGTCGAGTCAGTTCCTCTCAAAGAACATCATCAGGAAGCACTTCTACGGGTTCTCATGGACCAGTTTGATAAGTACGTTAAGGCATCAAAAAAGATTCCAGCGGAAGTTTTAGCATCGTTACAGAGCATTGAAGAGCCGGGACGGCTTTGCGACACGATGGCGGCTCACCTAACACTGCCTCTGAAAGAAAAGCAGGCTCTACTTGAGCATTCAGATGTCAAGGAACGACTTGAGTATCTAGTCGCCTTAATGGAATCTGAGCTGGATCTTCTGCAGGTTGAAAAGCGCATTCGTGGTCGCGTGAAAGAGCAGATGGAGAAAAGCCAGCGCGAGTATTACCTGAACGAGCAAATGAAAGCCATTCAAAAGGAAATGAATGACTTAGACGAGGCACCGAACGAAGTCGATGCCATACAGGCGCGAATTGAAGAATCTGGTCTATCCAAGGAAGGTAAAGAGAAAGCGGAAGGCGAGCTTCAGAAGCTGAAGATGATGTCGCCGATGTCGGCTGAGGCCACAGTTGTCAGAGCCTACTTGGACTGGCTATTGGGTTGCCCGTGGACAAAACGGTCACGAGTTCGTCATGATCTCCTCAAAGCACGGGATATCCTCGAAGCCGACCATTATGGTCTCGAAGAGGTCAAAGAACGGATTCTCGAGTATCTGGCGGTTCAGATGCGCATGAAGAAGTCAAAAAGTCCAGTCCTCTGTCTGGTTGGTCCACCGGGTGTTGGTAAAACATCCCTCGGGGAATCAATTGCCCGCGCGACTAACCGAGAGTTCGTTCGCATGGCATTGGGTGGCGTTCGCGATGAGTCTGAGATACGAGGTCATCGGAGAACATACATTGGATCGATGCCTGGCAAGATCATTCAAAAGCTATCAAAGGCCGGGGTAAAAAACCCTTTATTCCTGTTGGATGAGATCGACAAAATGGGAATGGATCATCGTGGCGATCCGGCTTCGGCACTGCTGGAAGTGCTTGATCCTGAGCAAAATCATATATTTAACGATCATTATCTCGAAGTTGATTTTGATCTCTCAGAGGTGATGTTCGTATGCACCTCAAACTCAATGAATATGCCCGCTCCATTGCTGGACCGAATGGAAATCATCCGGATCCCCGGCTACACGGAAGACGAAAAGCTGAACATAGCGAGGAAGTACCTCGTGCCAAAACAGATAAAAAACAATGGCCTTGGCGCGAGTGAGATTGTAGTACCAGACGCAACTCTGACCGATTTGATTCGATATTACACCAAAGAAGCTGGTGTTCGCGGTCTTGATCGAGAAGTTTCTAAACTAGCTCGTAAAGTGGTACGGAAACGGATCGAGGAAGGCCATAAAAAGATCGGTGGCAATGATGAGGAAACGGTCGTAGTCACGCCAGATATGCTCGAAAATTATTCGGGTGTACGGAAGTTCACATATGGTCTAAAGGAAACCGAAGATCGGATTGGTCAAGTTACCGGACTTGCGTGGACGAGTGTTGGTGGCGAGTTGTTAACCATAGAAGCTGTGTCGATGCCCGGTAAAGGCAAACAGATCCGCACCGGCTCCCTTGGTGATGTGATGCAGGAATCGATCCAAGCAGCGATGACTGTTGCTCGAAGCCGTGCCATCGCGCTGGGCATTGACCCTAATTTCCATGAGAAGACAGATTTACATATTCATGTACCGGAAGGAGCGACTCCTAAAGACGGTCCGAGTGCGGGAATAGGAATGTGTACGGCGCTAGTGTCCGTATTGGCCAATGTGCCTGTGAGGGCCGATGTTGCAATGACTGGAGAAATAACTCTTCGCGGGCAGGTGTTGCAGATTGGAGGGCTGAAGGAAAAATTGCTCGCGGCACATCGCGGCGGTATCAAAACAGTCATTATCCCGGAAGAAAATGTGCCCGACCTTAAGGAAATCCCAGATAACGTCAAAGCAGATTTAGATATCAAACCGGTCGCTTGGATTGATCAAGTCTTTGATGTCGCTCTGACTTATCTTCCCGAACCCTTTGTCGCGGAGGATAGGGCAAATGGTTCAGACGGAGAACATACAGCAGAAAAAAATACGCAAAGGGCGCATTAACAGGTTGTTTCGACCGGTATCGCTTGGTATAACAGATGCTCGCGAATAAGGGGTAGCCTCAAAACAAGAATGTCGAAAGGGTTACTGTATTAAAAAAAACCAATAGGGGTACGATGAGTGAATAAGTCAGAATTAATTGATGCGATTGCTGCAGACGCAGGTTTATCTAAGGCGGATGCGGGCAAGGCGCTGGATGCTACGTTATCGGCGGTCACTGGCGCTTTAAAAGGGGGCGACAGCGTATCTTTGGTAGGGTTTGGTACATTTCAGGTGAAAGATCGTGCAGCACGTTCGGGCCGTAACCCACAGACAGGTGCAACAATTCAAATCGCAGCGGCTAAGGTTCCGGGCTTTAAAGCCGGAAAGGCTCTGAAAGACGCTGTTAACTAATTA
>CACJLQ010000039.1 GCA_902594275.1 uncultured Litorivicinus sp. | reverse complement strand
GACACAAATGAAAAGTGGGAATTTTTCGCTAATGTCGGTTCGAGCAATCTATCGATTAAGTTGCGCGATGGCGAATTCTTTCTGTCTCGCGATCTAGGGCAGTCGGACGATCCAGGATTTGAAGACATGCTCACAGTTAGTGACTCGTTACCCTATTTAGTAAAAATAATCTGCAGTGATAGTTCAAATTTAGAGAAGGTCGTTCATTCCGACAGACCAGATATTGGGTCATCTAAATTTCAGGCAGAACTGCCAGTGAGGGGTTCAATCAAGGAAGATTCTAATGTTTACGAGTGGAGAGTGAAGGCCGAGGATGTCTATCACTCATTGAACCAATATTGTTTATGAGGTGATTTATTATGGGTGCAGCACTTTTCAAGCGTTTTTGCTTGGTGATTGTTTCATTGTTCATTATGGGAGCGGGTCCTGTAGCAAATGCACAAGAATATAAGTTTGCCTACAGCGTTCCATACAAGTCCGCCAATTTTTCAAAAAAACCGAAATCTGAAGATCTTCAGGCTGCTATCGATGAAGCCGCCTCAGAGGTCTGGAAGAAGTTTTTGTTATCGGTTCCACAGGCGGAATTGATTAGGTATGACGATCCCGCCAATAAAGCAAAAATAGAGGCACGATTTGATGAGTTGGTAACACTCTCAGGCGAACCCCAAGTTCGCATAGACGAAAGAAAGAAAATAATCCAAGTCGGGGGTCGAGGGATTATCAACGTAACTCTTTTGCGCGTGATAGTCGGTGAATCCACACGCTCAAACCAGACTAATTCCGAAATAGCTATCGGTTTTTTGGTGCTTCCAAGATTACAACAGGCGGTAACGAGCTTTGATACTGAGAGGGAGTCAGCGACTTCTAGTACAAGTCGAGATATGAGTGAAAACGTTGTCAGCGAGGAAATTTCGGGGAGCTCATCGGGTGTTACAGAACGTGTGGTCGAGGGAACTAAAACAGCGACCGAAAATGTCGAGCGTAATTCAGGATCTAGTACACGTCTTGCACAAGAGGCCGAGTACAGAATCGGAAATGTGGTTCAGGTTACGGGAGCATTAAGTGAAGTATTCAACACGGCTGGTTTTGACGCATATGATTACGCTGATATTGCTGCGAACTGCGGTGGACCGTCATCAGATAACGTCATGTCAGCCATTCTCGACCGTGCCACCGGTGATCTGCCTGGGGCCATGAGAAAAGGGGTGTTCGATGCTACGCGCGATGACGGTTGTCTAGGTGGGCAGTATTTTGTTCTTGGAACCATTGACATAGACAGTATTGAACTGAAGCAGGGGATCACTCATGCCAGTGCTATTATCAATGTTCAGATATTCGATTTATCGAGGAAGATCCCGAAGCGAATCGCTTCCATAGACTCTGTGAGACGTGATGGTGAGGGTAGTACCGAAGATAAGGCCGTCTCTAATGCCATATCGAAAGCTACTAGTCTTGCTGGAAATGAGATTGTGAGTGCGTTTGCCAATCGACTCTAGGAGACACTATGACGCTAAAGAGCCTTAAATTACGGATAAACGATTGGATTTTCGTCCTTTTCTTGCTGATGGCTAGTAACGCTTTCAGCCAAACAGTAGATACCATAGCTGTAACGGGCAAAGGTATTGCGTCAGATCGATCTGAGGCTGTTTCTCGAGCATTGATTGAGGCAGTAGGAAAGGTAAACCCAACTGCAGTTTCCGCAATCGATCAAGTTGCAAAAAGTTCAAGGAAAAAAATCACTAAGATTGATGGTGTCGCTGCGACTGATTCAGAGCGAATAACTGAAATTGAACGTGAGTTTTCGCAGGCGACCAAGGGTGTCGTGAAGTCATGGAATATTATTTCTGAAAGCGTGAACGCTCAAAGCCAGTTTGTGGTGATTGTCGCCGCAGAAGTTTTTCGATTGAAAGATTCGCCGCAGCTTAGCCGTAAGCGTATAAGTATTATTCCTGGCGAAAACATCGACAAAAATCTCAATAAAATTTTATCTACCGCAGTTAGTGAGAGTTTGACTAAAAGCCGGAAATTTGCAGTTCTTCAAGATAACAATCGATCGGAAATCCAAAATTTTATTCAAAACATCAGGACCAATGGCCGCGTTGAAGATTTAGTTAGATTGCGAGGTACAGCAGCTCCGGAGTTGGTAATTATTGTGGGACTAGACGAGCTTGCCGAAAGTGGAAGTAGATTGCGAGGGCTCATATCAATCGAAGTGATCGACTACGGTAGTGGTCAAATCAAATATCAGAATAGCTCACCAATATTCTTGAAGGTAGGAGATATGGCGAGTGCGCAGAGTCGCTTAAAGGTTATGGGTTCAGAACTGAGTAAGCAGCTGATATCACATGTCTATCCGCCTCTTGTGGTTGGATGGAACGGAGAGTCAATGACCCTTGGGTTAGGCGATGGATTTTTTAATGTGGGAGAAGTTGTTCAAGTATATGAAAGCTTGGGTGGTCTCCGTGATCCATATACAGGCGAATTTCTTGAAGAAAACCTAAAGCCAATTTGCCAAGCAGTGATAAAAAACGTCACTTCTCGTGTGGCGTTAGCGAGCCCCAGAAGCCAATGTGGGTCTCCATTTGCTCCTGGCTCGCTTGATGCTATCGGTGAACTTGAAACTCGCTTTTTTGTAGTGGCTCGAGTGGACTATGGCGCCACAGAATCGCCAACAAATTCACTACTAAATTCCCGCCCATCGAGTCGATCTGAAGACTTTAAAGGTCTATTTAAAACCGATTAACGGAGCAAGTATGAAAGTTAAGATCTCGTCATATCTCACAACAATCGCACTCCTGACGTCGATAAATGTGTTCGCATTTGATTTGGATGCATTGAAGAAACTGGGTGAAGAGCTGCAAAAATCGATGCCTCAACAACTGGATCAAAATGGGTCGTCTACCCCTGCTCAGTCCCCTGGTACTGGGAGCTCGCCTATGCAAGATCCGCCTAAACGCAGTTCAAATTCTGGCGCGCTGAGCTTTTGCGAAAGTGAGGATAGCGTTTTTGGTTTTTCCGGATATACGACTATGAATTTATCCGGTTCCCCAGAATCTATTGTTGCTGAATATTTCGATATTGATCCGACTCTCGCTGAGCTGCAAATTAGAGACCATTTATTCACTATCCGGCCGGTTATCGGCGTCACGTTTCCTGAGGTTATCACTGATGGTGGTATGTGGAGCGGTGAGGCGCGTTCTAGAGGCGTCGAGCTGATCATGGATCCATCGTTGACTACATTAGCCCAAGTGATACAGGCCTCTAAACAAGAGAAAAAAGGGTTTGGAGCTGTAGATATTCAAGTTCCCGAATCTAAATTGGTTATGGCGTTAGTGGCTATACAGCTAGAACCATTATTAAAGGATAAATCGCTACCAGATCGACTCTTGAGTGAGGCTCGAAAGCCAGGTAAGTACGCGGGAGGGATATCCGTAAAATCACGTCTGGCATTCGCTGTTTCTGCACGTTGGGAGCTGATAAAACAGAATAACCAGCGACTATTTGATTCTTACATCATCCAATCTGGTAATAATCAATCAACAAAATTTGACAGGTCATCGTTTGCCGCCAGCCGCTCATGTAAGTTGTGTTTTGATACGATTGATTGGGCCGCGGCTGGTGGCATCCCTAACTGGCGGCATGCTTCTATGGTCGCGCAAGGTAAGCAAATGAGAGATCAAATGTTTGGGAACAAGCCTGCCTACAACCCTATTAATTGGCAAGCTAATGTTGCGGCATTGCGGGCGCAAGCTCTTTCTTTAAACGAAAATACCGCAGCTAGCTTTGAATCAGCTAAAGGTCAATCACGTTCTGAGGCTAAAGGTGCTGAGGCTGCCCGAATATCACGAGAAGGCCAGAACACTTATGGCGGAGTTCCTGATCCAGATTTAGATCAAGCCATAAGCATCATGCAGACACAAACTCCGAGGTACATGGAGGCTGACAAGAAAGAGGCGTTAGCTACCGCGCTCAAGGAACGAATGGTGCTTGTTAACGACATACAGTCGATGCAGATGGATCTTTTGAGTGCAACGTTCTCTGGTAATTATTCGTATGTAGATATTGGCGCAAAAGGCAATTTACTGAATAGCTTGACGCGTTCAGCTTGTCTGGTCGCATTTGCCGAGCGTCGAGCCGCGAGGGCGTCAGAGGTAAAGTTACCTGATCCTAGTAATACTAGTGAGGAAGAATCGCTACTTCGTTAAGTGGAAGGATAGATAAATGAAAAGGCGTCAGGTTTTAGCACTTCCCGCTGGTTTAGCTCTGATTCCACTCAGCTCACTGGTCTCTCGTTACAGTTATGCCAATCTTGGTGAGAGGTCTGTTGTTTGGGGAGGTAGCGGTTTTAATGTCCCCAACGATGAAATCAAATTAAGGCTTGTGCGCATTAATCAATCGTTGGAGGCAGGGAATCAGGCCGGTTGGAGGCTTTGGACTGATTCGCTCTTCGCAAACCTTGAAAAAGATTTTAATGGCGTGATCACTAGTGGTCCTGGAATGAAGATTGAATATGAATCTGACCCGGGTTTGATTTTTTCTCTAGGGTTCGACTACGAGAACTTTCTGAGGATCGATATTCTCCCTGGGGAACTCCCGGGTGATGACGCAGATGGCGAGCGGGATATCTCTTTTTATTATTTATTTTCATCTATCCGGGTTTATTCGGTTAGGCTGCCGAGGCAGAGTAAAGGCCAAATCAATTTGGTGTACAGCCAACCAGTGAAGGCTTTTAACAGAGCGATGCTAGATACTAGAGAGCATTCGGAAAACGATTTTGTTTTAGAAACTCTCATGGCAGATGCTGACTACACGACCCTATCCAAATTTAAGGCATTGGTCGGACGTATTTCAGTTGACGAAAGTTTCTTTGAACCCAGTCATTTGCGCGTGCGCTCTGCAAGGATTTCGCCAGAAGCATTGGGTACGCTCTCGTCATTGGAGTTAGGCCGAGAGTTTAATACCAATTTCTTCGCCGCGATGATCGGTGTTGCAGCCAATCAATCATTTGAAGCCAGCGTACTTCCATTTGTTATGACCGATTATTTGAGTTCCACATTGCGCTCTCGTTTCGATAAGGAGCCTGAAATTGGGGCAATTTTCAAAGACATGGATGCTGACGTAGCATCGTATTATGTCGACTTTTCGGTTAATAAAGTGCTCCGAAAAATCAGTGCTGAAAACGCCTCGAAGCAGCAGATTGCAAGGGGTTTAGCTATGGATATTTCATTTCTCAATAGCTCCGATAATTCAGTTATTTTCAAGACAACATTAGTTCGGGTCGAAAAACGAGAGCAGGTGAAAGGCGCACGAGAAGAAAGTTGGTATCGATCGAATGATTCTCTTTATTTTTATTATGCTGTTGAAAAGATGATTGGTGACTTCTTTGAAGGAGTAAAGCGCTTGGATATGAATTTGCTTAAAAATGCTGGCGTCAGGCCTCAAGACGTTACTCAGAGTGATTTAGAGGGACTTAAGTTACTGCTTGAATCCTGTCGATACGGTGCCTAACGTTATGATAACAAATGTTTTTGACGGTCGGAAAAGAAGTTGGCGGGTCGTTGGGGTTTCTTAGATTGCCAAACATATGAAACAGCGTTTTATTAATTCCTTCACAACCATTGCTTGTCGTCATCGTAGTCAAACGCCAAAAAAATAGTAGGAGCAAAGCTCCTAGTAAAAATTAAACAACTCTCTGACATCGAGGTTTATGATCGCTGCAACAGTTGGACTTTCCATGAGCTTAGACGACCAACGGCCAGCTCTTCTATGGGAGCGTTGAATTCCAGAGTAATCGATTTAATTCAAGGCCGTGTCGCGAAACAGGAGTTGCTGCGCATTACTACAAAGGAGAGTATCTAGAAGCCAAATTAAGAGGTCTGTTGGAGTGGGAGCTCACCGTTTTGCACGATCTAAGACCGTTATGAACTCAACCGTCG
>CACJLQ010000038.1 GCA_902594275.1 uncultured Litorivicinus sp. | reverse complement strand
TTGCAGAAGGTAACCACTCGATGTCGGGGGAAGTTGGCCTCGATTCGTTATCAAACGAAGCGCGAGATGTTTATCGGAAACTCCACGAAACCATTGCAAAGGTGTCTGATGATATTGGACGTCGTTACCATTTCAATACAGCGATCGCGTCAATCATGGAACTCACCAACAGCCTGATGAAGTTCAGGGCGCAGACAGCATCGGACTGGCGCGTGCGTTCTGAAGCTATTGAATCAATCGTAGTCCTGCTGTCACCAATCACGCCACACGTGACTGAACACCTATGGTCAAATCTTGGTCACAGTCAATCACTGGTCGATGTCGGCTGGCCCGAAGTTCGGGAGGATGCTTTGGCGCGCAATATACTGACACTCGTGGTGCAAGTGAATGGAAAACTCAGAGGCCGGATTGAAGTGGCGGCAGATGCCGATAAAGATTTGATTTTGACCATGGCTCGCGATGAGCCCTCTGTTGCAAAATTCCTTGAAGGAATGATCGAGAAAAAAGCGATCGTTGTTCCCCAAAAACTCGTGAATTTAGTGGTAGCGCCAGCATGATGAATCGACGTGCATTTTTAACACTGTCCGCGGCAGGATTAATAACTGGATGCGGTTTTAGGCTGCGCGGTACTGGGGTAGCAATGGGAAAGCTTCCTGAATCATTAAAAATTCAAACAACCGATCCCTACGCACCGATGATCCAAAATATCATACGTCAACTGAATGACCAGGGTACGGATGTGGCGACGTCGGGCTCAGTTCCCACGCTGACACTCAGCCTTCCAGCGCTCACAGATCGCGTGCTTGGACCTGTGTCAGGTGGCGATCAAACAGAGCTTGCGCTGGAGATGACCTATCGTCTCGTCAGCGAAAATCTCGTTCTTTTGATACCAGACACCAAGGTCCGAGCAACACTCATTTATGTTGATGGTGGTGCCGACACTTCAGCGGAAGATCAACGCGTGGCTCAGTTAAAACGAAGTCTCGAGGAGGATTTACTCCGTCAAATCGTGCCATCAATTCGTGTTCGATACAAACAGGCGCTTAAGCAAACAGATACCCCAAAGGCAGATTAATCGATGGCTGTCAAAGCGTCGGAATTTGATGGTCGTCAATGGGGTTCGAGCCTACCGCCTGTCACTGCTTTATTGGGTGATGAACCTTTTTTTATCACCCGAACCGGTGACTTATGGCGACAGATGGGCAAAGACCAAGGCTTCACTGAGCGATTGGTACTCGATCAAACAGAATCTGACCTTGCTAATCGACTGTTGAGCGAACTCGATGCCTTGTCTCTATTTGCTGACCAGACACTGGTCGAACTGCGACTGACAAAAACAACACTTGATAATTCGTTACGCGAAGCACTCGATCGCTGGACCCAAAACCCACCTGAGGACAAACGGCTCTTAATCAGTGGTCCAAAACTTGGAAAAAGTGAAACGTCCAGCAATTGGCTTCAAACACTTCAGGCGGCTGCCGCTGTCATTGAGGCAACCACGGTACCGGCTTATCAATTTGCGAAGTGGCTAGATACCGAATTGGAATCACATAAAATTGAGATGCATCAAGATGCAAGATCCGCTGTTCAGATGCATACCGAAGGTAACTTATTAGCGGCAGGTCAGGTGATTGAACGACTCAAACTGATTCAACCCGATCTGATTGAAGGACCGAGATTATCGCTCGATCAGGTGCTCGACGTTCTGACGCAAAGTGCACGTCACACCGTCTATGACCTAGTTGATCTGGCCATGAAGTCAGATGTGCCAGGACTGAACCGCCTAACCGATCTATTGAGGGCTGAAGGCGTAGAGGCCATGAGCGCACTTTGGGCAATTTCTCGGGAACTCGATATTCTGCTACAAATTCGATACCGATTGGATCAAGGCGAGTCAGTGAAACAAGCAATCGGTTCATTGCGAGTCTGGCGCTCACGCGAGGGATTAGTTCGTGGTGCGGCGAATCGACTGAGTCTCATGCAATTGAGAAAACTCTTAACGCTCTGTCATGACACCGACCGAACCATCAAGGGTGCAGCCCAAGAGCCCGCGTGGTCCATGATCAAAGACATCTTACTCGGCCTTGCTGGCTATCCGATGACTCGCCAAATCTAATAACTGTTGCCTGAACTGCTGGCTGAGTTGGTCACCGACCTGATCAATCTCAACAGTTGCAACGCAATCAGACAATTGTGTCACCTCAAGACCCTGATAGCCACATGGGTTGATCCTTGAAAAAGGCTCAAGATCCATTGACACATTCAACGCCACGCCGTGGTATGAAACCCCGTATCGAATTCTGAGACCCAAACTCGCTATCTTCTTATCTCCGACATAGACACCAGGCGCGTCCGCACGTGCCTGAGAGGAGACTCCGTATGACGCCAATACAATGATCACCGTATCCTCCAGAAGACCCACAAGGTCTCTGATGTTAAGTGCAAAGTGTCGCATTGGGACCAGGGTGTAGAGAATCACTTGACCCGGGCCATGATAGGTTACCTGTCCACCACGATCGGATTGGACAATCGGTGTATCACCAGGATTCAAAACATGTTCCGCCTTGCCTGCCTGACCCTGTGTAAATACTGGCGGGTGTTGGACGCACCAAAGCTCAGCACGCTCCCCACCTTTGAGGACTGCAATCTGATCCTTCATTGCTTGATGGGTTCGCTGGTAAGACTCGACCCCGCGATCAACGATGATGACCTCTGTCATCACAAAACCATATGCACTCGACCTGTTGCCTTGAGGTCTTCGTGAAGATTCTTCAGTTGCTCTTCGCTTTCAGCAGTGATTGAGAATCGAAAACTTTGATATTTCCCATTTTTACTGGCGATTACTCGCAATTGATCGGCTTGATAGCCTTCGCAATGACGGCCCACAATTTCTTCCAGAATCGTAACGAACCCATCATGCGTATCAGCAACAACCGAAATATGGTAATACTTACAAGGGAATTGAATCGTCGGTTTTTCAGGTTGTTGTTCGTTACTCATGGTGATGTAACCGCTCATCATAGGCTGCCTGAAGCGCCATAAACGCTTGGGTCAATTGACCATTGCCGACTTGTCCACCCGGATCAAGCTCAACAATCGGCATCAATCCGCGAGTCGAGCTGGAGACAAACACGCCATCAGCGTCAGATAGAGAGTCGACGTGGATGGGCTCTTCAATGACATCCAGACCAATCTGTGAGGCCATCTCGACCACAAGATGACGAGTAATGCCGGGCAGGATCAGATCACTTAAGGGTGGTGTCATGAGCGACTGGCCTCGAATCACGAATACATTCGAAGTTGACGCCTCAGTCACCAGATGGTCACGATGTAAAATTGCCTCGTGAGCACCACTGTCTCGCGCTTCCTGCATTAACAGCACATTGCCAAGTAACGACACTGATTTGATGGAATTGCGACGCCAGCGAATGTCGGGACGGACGATCGCTATCGCTGGCTTTTGTGAGACTGCTGCGAATTCGCTGATTGTTAAAAAAACAGTTGGTGAGATTTTTGATGGAAATGCGTGATCGCGAGCCGAAGCTGCTCCTCGGGTGACTTGTATATAAATTTTAGCGTCCAACAATCCAGCTTTTTCAGTTAACCGGTCGACATCAGCAAACACGTCATCGATTGAGACTGACAACCCGATTGCTTCGAGACTCGACCGAAGGCGAGCTTGATGAAGTGATTTCGCACGAATACGACCATCAACTCGAGCCATCACCTCGTACACCCCGTCACCAAACAGGAAACCACGATCCATTGGTGAAATCGACGCCTGTTCGATTGCCATTATCGTGCCATTAAGGCAACACCAGGTCACGCAAATAGTCTCAGGACAAAATCGATCATGCGCTTGAAAAAACCACCTTCGGGAACTGCTTCAGCAACAGCCACAGGCGATTCAGCAAGAATCCGTTCACCAAGCGTGATCTTGACATTTCCAACGATGACGCCTTCTTCAAGTGGAGCATCAAGGGTGTCAGGAGCGTCTAACGTCGCCTGGATCGCTGACTCACGACCAAGCGGCAACGTCACATACAACGGCTCAGTTGGCGCGAGCTCAACCATTTCAGATTCGCCAAACCATACCTTTCGCGCACTTTCAGGTAGCGATTGCCCTGCCGCAAACACCGTCTGACCACTGAAATAACGGAAACCATATTGCAATAGCTTCGTGGTCTCTTGTTCACGCGCTTTTTCACTAGCAGTGCCCATGACAACCGAGACTAGGCGGAATCCATCACGCTCAGCACTTGCAACTAAACAATAACCCGCTTCTTCGGTGTGCCCTGTCTTTAACCCATCGACACTTGGATCACGGAATAACAAGCTGTTTCGGTTCGCCTGCTTGATGCCGTTATAAGTGAAGTTCTTCTCTTTATAAATCGCATAGGTCTCTGGGAAATCCGCGATGGTGCGAGCCGCCAATATTCCCAGATCTTTGGCTGTGGTGTAGTGCCCCTCCTCAGGGAGACCAGTGGAATTCTTAAATTGCGTATTTGTCATGCCAAGACTGACTGCCGTTTGATTCATCACATCAGCGAATACATCTTCAGAACCAGCAATATATTCGGCCACAGCTACGCTTGCGTCGTTACCCGACTGGACCACAATCCCACGCAGTAGATCTTCAAGCCGAACTTCTGTTCCTTCGCGGATAAACATCCGCGAGCCGCCCGTTTTCCAGGCTTTAATACTCACTGGTACCTTGTCATCAAAGCTTATCCGTCCCTCAGCAATTTCGCGCTCAGCAATATAAGCAGTCATCATTTTCGTCAGGGAAGCAGGTGGTAGTGGTTGATCTGCATTCTGTTCGACTAGGACTTCGCCGTTGGTGGCGTCAATCAGCAAATAACCAGTGGCTTGCAATTGAGGGGCTGCAGGAATCGGTGGTCCATTACCGAGCGCCTCAGTGAGCGGCACATTCGCTCGGACTGTCGAACTCAATACACATGCCAGGGCAATCCATAAAAGACGCACTCTACTCTCCTTGCTTCATTCCATTATTTTGCGATTAATCGCTGTGGTGACCAACCAAGTGCCACTAGTTGCTCAAATACTTCGCGCTCAATACTCAAATCTGTTTTTGGCAGTACTTGTACCCTGAATAAACCAGATCCATTAGGTTCAACCCGGATGGTGGCCAGCTCACTCGTAACCACCTCACGAATCTGATCAGCAACCTTTTGCGCTTGAATCTCTGTGGATACTGCCGTCACCTGCAAAATCGCTTGCGCGGGCTCTGCGAGCGGATTGGCAATCAAAGCCGCGTCAGAAGTCGGCACACTTAATACCTCATAGGTTACTTGGGCTGTCCCTTGATCAGAAAAACCCAAACGCTTCGCTGCGGCCCAAGACAAATCAAGCACTCGATTCTTCTTGAATGGTCCACGATCATTGACTCGCACAATCAATGACTGATTATTCTCTAGATTCGTCACACGAATCCAGGCAGGAATCGGCATACGAGTATGTGCTGCCGTGAATTGAAACATGTCAAATGGCTCTCCAGAAGAAGTCAGCTGCCCGTGAAATTTCCGTCCATACCAACTAGCAACTCCAGTCTCCGAAAAACCAGGGCTCACAGCAGCAATTGTGTATGTGACTCCGTCGACCTCGTACGATTCAGGATTTCCATATTGCGAGAGAGGTTCAGGCTTTGGTTCGGGCTCTGGTAGTTCGTTAACGTCAACCGAAGCAATCAACGGTGGACCGTCTGGAACTTCCTCTACGAAAGGAACTTCCTCAGCTTGTTGGGCTCCACCAATCCACTGTTGGATCGATGCACATCCACTGAGAAACAGCGGAATTAATAAGAGACTAGTCCGAGTCACAAACCAATTTCCTCGGCGATTTCATCAGCTAACTGCGTGACAGCCATCGCATAGAGAGGTGAGCGATTGTAGCGAGTGATCACATAGAAATTTTTGGTCACCGCCCAATATTCATCACCTTGAGCTCCATGTAAGCCCAAAATATCGAGCGGTAACTCAGACCAAGCATCAGGGATTTGCTGAACCCCTTTTGAAGTCAATTGGCCACCAGTCTCTTTGACATCGATACGAGATTCCATCCGTTCAACCTGAGATGCAGCATTCGCGACA
>CACJLQ010000037.1 GCA_902594275.1 uncultured Litorivicinus sp. | reverse complement strand
GTCGCTGTATGCGGATCAATTAATTCACCCGTCTCTTCAAAGATTCGAGAGATGGTGGAGCAAGTTTGATCATCATCGACAGCATGCGCTGAAAACAGTGCTTTAGCCTGATCGACGACTGAGTCGTCCAACTGCACCGCACTAGTCTGGAATAAGTCCATCACTTGTGCCATTTTCAAACCATCACGTCCATGAAGATCGAACAATAAACGTTCGAAATTTGAACTCACAACGATATCCATCGAGGGAGACAAAGTCTTTGCCAACGACTTTCTGGATAAATCGCCGCCTAACCCTCTCACTAAGGCATCGTTTGCATTAGTAGCGACAGTGAAGTGTGCAATTGGGAATCCCATTTGCCTCGCGAGATATCCGCCAAATACGTCACCAAAGTTCGCAGAAGGAACGCTGTATGCGATCTCATGATCAAGAGCACCTAATCGCAGTCCGGAGTATATGTAATACACCGTCTGCGCCATGATTCTTGCGAGGTTGATTGAGTTAACCGCCAATAGACGATTTGGACTCACGAACGCTTGATCCATGAATGATGCTTTGACGATCGCTTGGCAATCATCGAAGTTCCCTCGGACAGCCACATTGTGTACATTATCTGACAGCACGGTTGTCATCTGTCGCCGCTGGACTTCACTCACGCGTTGGTATGGATGCAGGATAACCACATCAAGGTGCTCCGAATCTCGAGCACCTTCAATGGCGGCAGATCCGGTATCACCAGATGTTGCGCCCATCACAACGCCACGCTCGCCACGCTCAGCCAGGAAATAATCGAATAATCGCCCTAGCAATTGGAGTGCGAAATCTTTAAAGGCCAGTGTTGGTCCATGGAATAATTCGAGGAGCCAGGTGTCATGGCTGAGTTGTTTTGTTGGCGCAATCGCTGAGTGCCGAAACGAACCGTAAGCATCTTTCACCATCGACTCAAAAGTCTCTCGTGGCATGGATCCTTCAACGAATGGCCACATCACTTCGATCGCAAGCTCGTCATACGGAAGTGACTGCCAATGTCTCAGGGTTGCTTCAGAAATTATTGGCAGCGATTCAGGTACATAGAGTCCACCATCGGAAGCAAGGCCAGTCAGTACAACGTCGTCGAACCCTAAGACAGGAGCTTGGCCTCGAGTCGAAACGAACTTCACGCACCACCCCCTAAAGCCTCACAGCGGAGAACAACAGGGCTGCCATCAACGAACGGTTGTTGTTCAATCAAACGCAAGGCTGCCAAAACATCTTTCTCACGGACAGCGTGAGTTAAGAGAATCAAAGCAACAGGCTCACCTTCGACCCCATCTTTCTGAATTACGCTTTCCAATGACACATTGTGATCGGCGAGCGTTCGCGTGATGTGCGCAAGAACTCCAATCTCATCACGAACTGAGAGCCTCACATAGAACGGACAGACCGTCTCTTCAATCGCCAAGATCGGCACATCGTTAAGATGACTCGGCTGGAATGCTAAATGCGGAACACGATTAGTCGGATCTGCTGTCAAAACCCGCGCCACATCGACCAAATCCGCGACCACAGCACTGGCTGTCGGCAGCGATCCTGCCCCTGGTCCATAATGCAATGTTGATCCCACCGCATCACCATGAATCTGCACTGCATTCATCACCCCATTCACATTCGCAAGTAACTGTGACTCGGGAATTAATGTCGGGTGAACTCGCATCTCAACGCCCTGTTCTGTGTGGCGTGCGATACCCAAGTGCTTGATGCGATAACCAAGCTCTTCAGCATAATCAAGATCCATTAAATCGATGGTAGAGATTCCTTGCGTATACACAGCATCAAATTTGAGCGGAATCCCAAATGCGATCGACGCGAGAATACTCAGTTTATGCGCGGCATCAATACCCTCAACATCGAATGTCGGATCTGCTTCGGCATAGCCAAGTTCTTGTGCCTCAGCCAAAACGTCCGAAAAATCACGCCCTTTGTCGCGCATCTCAGTCAGGATAAAGTTACCGGTGCCGTTGATTATTCCAGCAAGCCAATGAATTTGGTTCGCCGCTAAACCTTCACGCAATGCCTTAATGACGGGGATACCACCGGCAACAGATGCTTCAAACGCAATTGTCACACCCTTGGCCTGTGCCTTCTCAAACAACGCATTCCCGCACTCTGCGATCAACGCTTTGTTCGCTGTGACGACATGCTTACCTGATTCGATTGCCACCTCAATCAATTCACGGGCGTAATCACATCCGCCAATTAGCTCGACAAACACTTCAACGCCAGGATCTCGGGCAACATCCATTAAATCGCGAGAGACTTTGATCCCTGACAAATTCACACCGTCGCGGTCTCTCCGTGCGCCAACATGCGTGATTTGAATTTCGCGACCGATCCGACGCGCCAGTTCATCACGATTATTGGCGAGTACATTCAGGGTACCCTGTGCTACCGTACCAAGGCCCACAAGGCCAACAGAAATAGGGTTCAAAATCTATCCTTAGAAAGTTTCTGTCATTGTCGATTCAACGCGGAATAGGCGTTTGATATTACGAAGTGCCTGACGTATTCGATGTTCATTTTCAATTAAGGCAAAGCGCACATGGTCGTCACCGTATTGGCCGAAACCAATCCCAGGGCTCACCGCGACATTAGCATCACGAATTAATTTCTTGGAAAACTCCAGTGATCCCATCTCACGGTACTGTTCTGGAATTTTTGCCCACACGAACATGGTTGCTTTAGGCTTTTCGACCGGCCATCCGAGTGCATTCAAGCCTTCGCAAAGCACATCGCGACGCGCCTGATACATATCTCGGATTTCATTTACGCATGTTTGATCACCCTCAAGCGCAGCGATAGCAGCCACCTGAATCGGAGTGAATGTTCCATAATCGAGGTATGACTTGATTCGAGCCAGAGCACCAATCAACTCTTTATTCCCGGCGGCAAAACCGACTCGCCATCCAGGCATGTTGTAACTTTTCGAAAGCGAGAAGAATTCCACAGCAATCTCTTTGGCACCATCAACCTGCAAAATCGACGGAGCGTTATAGCCGTCGAATACAATGTCAGCATAGGCCAGATCCTGAACGACCCAAATATCATGTTCGCGAGCGATCTCGACCACTTTTTCGAAGAAATCAATTTCGACACACATTGCGGTCGGATTCGCGGGAAAATTCAAAACCAACATTTTCGGTCGAGGCCAAGAGGTCTCGATCGCTTTAACCAATTCTGCAAAGAAATCTTGGCCTGGCAACAGCGGGACATGGCGGATATCAGCACCTGCGATCACGAATCCATAAGGGTGGATCGGGTAGGCTGGATTTGGCACGAGCACCGCGTCACCCGGACCCAAGGTTGCCATGGCAAGATGCGCAAGACCCTCTTTCGATCCGATGGTCGTGATGACCTCAGTCTCAGCATCGAGGTCCACGTCATAACGCGTCCGATACCAGTTCGCCATCGCGCGACGCAAGCGTGGGATTCCCTTGGATTGAGAATATCGATGCGTGTCTTCACGATTCGCCGTTTCGACTAACTTTTTGACGATATGATCCGGAGTCGGCTGATCCGGATTTCCCATTGAAAAATCAATGACATCTTCACCTGCTGCCCTTGCTTTCTGACGCATTTCACCAATGACGTTGAAAACATAGGGAGGCAGGCGCTCAATTCGCGGAAATTGTGTGTCCACTTATTCGTACTCAGTCTGTTCAAAGCTCGCGATTGTAGCTCAAGAACCCTTTTGATTCATACGCTTTAAGAGCTCATTCCACGGTTCATAGCCTGGCTGCATGTCCCCACTTTCAAAAATGAGCGTGGGAGTACCAGTGATCCCCAGCTTTTGTCCCAACTGATATTGATCGGCAACTGGATTGTCACACGTTGCCACTTCTGGCGTTTCACCAGCCTTTGCAAGCGTCATCGTCGCATTTTGATCTTTTGCACAATAAACGGACACATACTTGTTATATGAATCGGAGCCAACTCCCGCGCGTGGGAACGCCGCGTATCGCACTTCGACACCATTCTCTTGCAATTGTTCGATTTCACTGTGCATGCGTCGGCAGTAGCCACAATCAATGTCGGTAAATACAAGAAGACGATGTTTGACTTCGCCTTTTGCCGGAAATATTACGAGTGTCGACTCGTCAAGTCGAGCCAGCAGTTCCTGACGATCAGCACGACGACCAATGTCTGTGAGATTTTTTAGACCACCACTACCGACTTGATACAAATCACCTGCAACAAAATGTAGTCCTTTTGAGTCGGTGTAAATTCGCTCACCAGTTTTTAATGTGACCTCGAAGAATGGCGTATCGTCGACTGGCTTGACCGATTCGATTTGGATCATCGGATTAATGCCTGTGATGGCTTTTTCAATCTCTGCTTGATCGGCGATCGCAGCCACAGAAACCAGTGCTATAATCGATAGAATCCAACGCATAGTTTGACCTCATTCAATGAACCCGAAAGTGTAACTCAAGCGCGCGGATGATGTGCGGAATGCAACTGCTTCAGTCGCTCTCGTGCAACATGAGTGTAAATCTGTGTTGTTGATAGATCCTCATGGCCCAACAACAACTGAACAACGCGAAGATCGGCACCATGATTCACTAAATGGGTAGCGAAGGCGTGGCGTAATGTGTGCGGACTCAACTCAGTTGAAATTCCCGCAACTTGAGCGATGTGCCTTAATCGATGCCAAAGGTTCTGCCGCGTCATGGGTGACCCGGATCGCCCTGGAAAGACCGCGGAGCCCATCGGATCAGCAAATTCTGGGCGCGCCTCGAGAAAATATCGTTGCAACCAATCTCTCGCGGCGTCACCCAAAGGAACTAATCGTTCTTTGCTACCCTTTCCGAGAACGCGGACGACACCTTGCTCCAAACTAATACTTGACCGTTCAAGACCACAGAGTTCGCTGACACGCAGGCCAGATGCATATAGAACCTCTAACATCGTTCGATCTCTCAACCCAATCAATGTGTCTGTGTCTGGTGCTTCGAGTAGCTTCGATACATCGCTTTCCGAAAGAGTCTTTGGTAACGGCCGACCCTTAGATGGTCTGTGTATTCGCGCCATTGGATCATCGTCGCGACGCCCATGCCTGATTTGATATTTATAAAATCCGTGCAATGCGGACAGCTTGCGCTGAATTGACGTCACTTTTAGACCCTTGGCAAGGAGTGATCCGATAAAGTCATTGATTTGGGCATCCGACAACTCATCGATGGTTTTGTTCAGCGATCTTGCGTACCTATCCGCGCCTTCAAGATCGACTCGGTAAGCGCGTAATGTCGGTTCAGCTAAACCCCGCTCAAGATAAAGCGCGTCCAAGTAAGCATCAAGATCTGAACGAATTGCCATGTTCTAAGAATAGCATGCTCTAAAAAGTCTTTTTGATGTTGCAGGTAAGGGCCTGCCAAACCAAATGAACATCAATCACTTCAACAAAAAAACCGGCGACTAAGGTTTTTCGAATGCAGTCAAAGCTCAAAGCGGTTACACGAAGACTGAGCTATCCAACTCTGCCCTCGAATTCTCAACCGGATTATTTTGTATCCAGCTTTTCCTTGATACGCGCTGCCTTACCAGATAATTCACGGAGATGATAAAGCTTGGCTTTGCGAACATCCCCACGACGCTTCACTTGGATTGAATCGATGAGAGGCGAGTGCAGTTGAAAAGTCCGCTCAACGCCGACACCGTGCGAGATTTTTCGCACAATACAGCTCGAATGCAAACCACGATTTGATTTCGCAATCACAACGCCTTCGTAGGCCTGAAGACGCTCACGCGTTCCTTCTTTCACCTTGACCTGAATCACGACCGTGTCACCGGGCGCGAACGCAGGTAAGTCTGTCTTCATTTGCTCATTATTGAGCGCTTCGATGATCGGATTCATGCTCACGGCTTTGACTCCCTAATAAATTCATCCAGCAGTAACTGATCCTCATCAGACAGTTCCTGCTTCTCCAATATCTCAGACCGACGCAACCACGTCCGTCCCAAGGCCTGCTTTCGACGCCATCTTGCGATGTCGCTATGATGTCCGCTTAAAAGAACATCAGGCACCTTCAAGCCCGCTATTTCCTCGGGCCGCGTGTAGTGCGGACAATCCAGTAACCCATCGCTGAATGAGTCCTCAACAGCACTACTCGCATGACCAAGTACCCCTGGAATCAATCGGCCCACTGCATCTAAGACAGCAATGGCCGCTGGTTCCCCTCCCGAAAGAACAAAGTCCCCAAGAGATATTTCATAATCAACGTCAAGCTCAAGCA
>CACJLQ010000036.1 GCA_902594275.1 uncultured Litorivicinus sp. | reverse complement strand
AGGTTCTCGGTTTGAACCAATTCAACGGTTAACAAGTGTTGATCGAGTGCCACGTGTTTCACAACCCACAGATGCTGAATTAGCCAATCACCAATCATTTCTCAACACCTTGAGAGAGACAAAAACGCATTTACTTTGGGACTCGAGTGACACATGAATTGGCTTGGTGATCATGATCAAGAGTGGTTACCTGGACTCGACGAAGGGGCGAGTCACCGAGTTCTAATAACGACTGCCGATCGACGTGTAGCGGTTGATTTGGAAGGCGCTCCTCTATTTGTGTCTCTGAATAGTCCACTGATATCGGAGCAAGAACCTTGTCTTGCTGGCACATTAAACGGGTTGACCTACTATGGTGTCCGTGCCCCTGAGGTGGCTGAATTAAGTTACGAGCCGTTAAGACCTGTGTTAATCCAACTCAATAGCGAAGAGTTCATACCAGTCAACGCGGTCATGCAGGTGCTCGATTTTTTTGTCGAACATCGATTTTGTGGCCGTTGTGGCAACCAAATGAGCGCTTCAAAATCTGATCGAGGCCGATATTGTAAGCCTTGCGGACTAACACAGTATCCCCGCGTTTCCCCCTGTGTCATCGTTTTAATTACACGAGGAGATGAGATTCTACTTGCGCGGGCGCCACGATTTGTTGATGGCATGTATTCTACGCTCGCGGGTTTTATCGAGGCTGGAGAGTCTGCCGAACATGCCTGTCATCGGGAGATCAGAGAGGAGGTTGGGGTGCGTGTCAAATCTCCGATTTATCAGGGTAGCCAGAGTTGGCCATTTAAGCATTCGTTGATGCTCGGCTATCGCGCTGAGTGGCTTTCAGGGGATATTGTGGTTGACGGGATTGAAATTGTTGATGCGCAGTGGTTCAACATTAAGCACTTACCCAAACTTCCTCCACATGCGTCAATTTCGCGGGGAATGATAGATGCCTATATCAAAGAGCGTCTCAGTTAACAGGAACAACGAGCCATTGACCGGGTCGAATGAGATTTGACGTTGCGTTGAGTTTTCTAAGATCTTTCACAGTGGTACGGAAACGTCGGGCGATTTTCCACAACGAATCGCCACTTCTGACCTTGTATCGAATCGTTTCGCCATACGCATTACCGAGCTCCAGGTTGACCAATTGCTTGGATATGTTTTCACTCAAGCTGGGCACACGAATCGTTCGCCCAGCGACGATACGCGAATTTGACATGCCATTAAGCATCATCAACTCAGGAACGGTTGCCCCAATTCTCGCAGCGATTTCACTTAAGGTATCGCCAGATCGAACTTTGTACGGACGTGTTCTCACATAATCGCGGACTGAGACGCTGACAAGTCGGGTCGAGAATCCCTGGACTGCTGATTTGGGGAGCACCAATTGATAAGGCTCCTGAGCCGGTGTAATCCAGGAACGAATACATGGGTTATACCGACGGAGCTCTTCTAACGACAGACCACTTAATTCTTGCACCAAGGATACTTCCATCGGAGCTTCAAGCGCCAATGTTTTAAATCCAATTTCAGGCTCGATGTTTGGAAGCTCAATACCCTGTGCCTTTGCATCGAGAATCAAATCCCGAGTGACAAGCAGACGGGGTACATAGCGGCGAGTCTCTCGAGGCAGCTTGAGAGACCAAAAGTCTGTTGGCTTACCCGCACGCCGATTGCGCTTGATGGCACGCTCAATACGACCAGGACCAGCATTATAGGCCGCAATCGCCAGCAACCAATCTTCAAATTTAGCGTGCATTTGTTCTAAGTAATCGAGCGCCGCGCGGGTCGAATGGATCACGTCCCTTCGCTGATCACAGGTTTGACCGAGTTTCAGTTTAAGGAGTCTTGCAGTTCCCGGCATGATTTGCCACATACCAACTGCGCCCATCCGCGAGACAGCCCACGGACTATATGCAGACTCGACATAGGGCAATAGGGCGATTTCTGATGGGAGATTACGGCGTTTAACTTCCCCCCAGACATAGGGAAGATAAAGATCAGCTTTGACTAGAAATTCTGCAAAAAAACCGGGGCTGTGCGTTAAACGACGACGATGTAAATCTGCATATTTCGTATTTTTGAGATCCTCAAGATCGAATCGACCGATAATTTCAGCCCAGATGGTTCCCTCAATTGCGGCAAGATCGGGGGATGGTTCAACCATTTGTTCTTCGTCTTTAGGCGTTTCAACCACGTTTGGACTATCAACCGCTTCTCCAAGTTCACGAACGATCGCTAACGGATCGTACATGGATTCGTCGGTCAAGACCGGTTCAGGATCAGTGGGCGCGTCCTCGCCTGCATCATGCTCACCGTCGCTAAACTCATTATCGATTGAAGCGGATTCAGCTGATGGTTCCGTGCTTTCTACGCGATCTTGGGTGATGCGTGTTTCACTGACGGTTTCATTTGTGGTTTGCACAGTCTGACAGCCAACCAACACAGCGAAAGATGAGATCAGTGCTACTTTCGAGAGATCATTCAGTGGCATTAAAAATTGTCTTTCTGCAAACGGCGAGCAGCGAGTTCTGAAGCATCTTTCGCACGGAGAAATGGGTTAGTGAGCCGCTCCATAACCAATGTGGTCGGCACTGTTGCGTACTGTTTTGAGCGAAGCTCTTCAACTTTTACTAGACGCTTTTGAATCTCCACATTTTCAGGTTCGGCAATCGTCGCATATTTTAGGTTGGCTAGTGTGTACTCATGAGCACAGTAGATCGCGGTATTGCCGGGTAGCTTATCGAGCTTCTGGAGACTTTCGAACATATTCTCCGCAGTCCCTTCGAATAATCGACCACATCCTGCGACAAACAATGTATCCCCAGTAAACGCAACTGGCGTCTCAAATAGATCTGAGTCAGAGAAAAATGCGATATGATCGAGTGTATGCCCCGGGACTTCGATTGCTCGAAATAACGCACCGAGCACTTCGACCATTTCCCCTTCAACAACCGGACGAGAGGGTCCTTTGAGCGCTTTCTTCGAACCGATGATTTGCAGTTCAGGATAACGGGTACATAGATCTTCGACACCGCCTTGATGATCACCGTGCCAGTGGGTTAGCAATATCCCACTGAGGGACAGCTGATGCGCTTCGAGGAATTCAATAACGGGTGATGCATCACCGGGATCAACTACCCATGCGTTCTTATCGTCTGCGATGACCCAGATGTAATTATCGCTGAATGCGTGGATTCGATGGATTCTTAGCATCAGGCGTTACCCGAATCTGCCATTGCTGTGATGTTAAATCCATTATCGACATAAATTGTTTGCCCTGTGATGCCAGCAGCCAGATCAGACGCTAAAAACGCAGCTGTATTCCCAACTTCTCCAATGGTTGTGTTGCGGCGGAGTGGTGTCCGTGAAGCGTTGTAATTAAGCATCGAACGGAAGTCTTTAATCCCACTGGCAGCGAGAGTCCGAATAGGGCCTGCCGAAATCGCATTCACACGATGTCCTTTTGGCCCCATCGATGTCGCCAGGAAACGCACCCCGGCTTCCAAAGACGCTTTCGCAAGCCCCATGACATTGTAGTTTGGCATGGTCTGAACAGCCCCTAAATATGACAGTGTAATAATGCTGCCATCACGCCCCTCAAGCATCGGTTGCGCCGCTTTCGAAAGCGCGATCAAACTGTAGGACGAAATGTCGTGAGCGATCTGAAACCCTTCGCGCGTTGTGACGTCGACGAAACTTCCGCTCAGTTGATCGCCGGGTGCGAATCCAACCGCGTGAACCACAATATCAATCCCGTCCCAACGCTTGGCTAAACCCTCAAAGACAGCGTCAATCTCGTCGTCACTTCCGACATCGCATGGAAAACAGAGCTCTGAGCTCGTACCCCAGCCCTCTGCGAACCCCAATACACGACTTTTCAACTTTTCATTCTGATAGGTGAATGCCAAGTCAGCACCCTCGCGATGCATTGCTTCAGCAATGCCGTATGCGATTGATAACTTACTCGCGACTCCGACGATCAACGCGCGCTTACCAGAGAGCATTCCCATTGCAAATCCCTTTTTCGTCTATTGAAGCTTATTTCGAGAATGGTACCATGAACCAATGGCAGTTCAGAGCGTGTTTCGACTTAGTTCCCAAGAAAAACAGCGAGCGTGGGATCGCTGGATGTGTGGGCGTCTTGGGCATCGAATTCAGGTCGAGGAGCGAAGACTTGCTCGATCTGAGTTACGCCGGTTATTCGGTCAAGTAGTTGTTCAAGTTGGTGGTTCCGCTGGCTTCCCTCTGATTGCAGACTCGCTGGCGCCTATTCGTTTTCATGTGGTTTTAGGTGGTGATCTACCCAAGGTATCGCATTGTCCCATGATTGTAGCTGAGGATAATCTGTTACCATTTCTGACTGATTCAGTGGATATTCTTGTGCTTCAGCATTCGCTGGATATCAGTGCGCATCCGCACCAGGTGTTGCGCGAGGCGGAGCGAATTCTCCGTCCGGGAGGGCGGCTTCTTCTGTTTGGCTTCAATCCGATATCGAGCTGGGGACTCAGGCGCATGCTGAGCACGCCACTCGGAAGCCTCTTACCTTGGCAAGCCCGCTTTATGCGCCGATCACAAATTGAAGATTGGTGTCGTCTACTCAACCTCGCGCCAGAAATATCGAAGCATGCGGTGTATGGTCTACCGTTTGTTAAGAAGGGCATCAGACAGTTGTTTAAACTGTTTGAATACCGTATGGCGGTAAATGGATGGCCGACAGGTGCGATCTACTGCGTGCGCGCAAAGAAAGAAAGAAACGCCTACATCCCTGGAAAGCCGAGCCCACTTGGCCGGTTGGCTTCTGTTGGGAAAACATTTAGACCTGCGGTGGGACTGCGTCGGAAGCCAATATTGCGCGTAGTGCCGAAACAGGATGACGCATCGCGCGACCTGACAGGCGTTTAACCTGAGAACGACACGAATATCCCGTCGCTAAGATTTCGTCACCATCATCACTTGTTGACTCCACTTTAGCTTGCCAACTCTGGGCATAGATCGTCTTCGAAGTCGCTAGGTTGGCTTTTTCGTGACCGTAGGTTCCAGCCATTCCACAACACCCAACAGATGCAATCTCCAGTGACTGGCCCGCCATCGCAAAAATTGATTGCCATAGCGTAAGCGAACCCTTCGCATTTGTAGCCTCTGTGCAATGGGCAAACAAACGAAACCGTTTAACAGGCAGTTTAGTTGTAATCACGCCTTCATCGAGGCGTGCGGTAAGAAATTCCTGAACCAACTGGACCGAAGGAACATCAATCGCTGCCTCTTTATACTCAGATCGGTAGGTCATCGTCATTGACGGATCGATCCCAATCATGGGGACGCCCAGCGCTTCAATCTGCAGTAATTTTTTGGCATTCGATTCACCAAGTCGCTTGAACCAACCCAAAAATCCATGAACATGAAGCGGCTTCCCATTCGGATGAAATGGCATCAATGAAGGCTCCAACCCAAGTATTTTTAAAAGCTCGAAAAGATCGACGATTACAGGCGTTTCGAAATAACTCGTAAAAGCATCCTGAACGACAACAACCTGACGATTGAAGCGATCACGATCTTTACGCTTCATCTCGCTGAGCCGATTGAGGTCAGTGACCTGAAATCCGGATTCAGCAATCGCACGGTGAGGATCAATTCCCGATAGAGAAGGGGAGTCGATAAGACCCAAACGAGCAAATAGCCATTGACCCAGGACAGATTCCACAACACCGTTATACAACCGAGGAGTTTGTGCAACAACGGGTAACACGTATTCAAGCGTACCGATGATCCAATCCTTCACTGGCCGCGAGTAGCGCGTGTAATAAGCGCTCAAAAACTGACTTCTAAATGTCGGAACACTTACTTTGATCGGGCATTGTCCAGTGCATGATTTACAGGCCAGACAGGTCGACATCGCCTCAAATACTTCATGATTGAAATCATACCTGGAACTCGATTGACTCAATGTTCTGAAAATCCGCGCTGGCATCCCCAGTATGTACTGAGCGAACGTTGGTGTTGGGATTGATTGAACACCTTGATCTGACATGCGAGTAACCCATTCTCGCATCAATCCAGCGCGTCCTTTTGGGGTGTAACGTCGATCTCGAGTAGCTTTCCAGCTAGGACACATGCGGTCATCAAGATCGTAATTATGACAAGCGCCGTTACCGTTACAGAGGAGTGCTGTACTTGCAGACAATTGCAGGCCGGATGTGATTCGACGATCGTTCTCCCCGCGCGTAGGAACCTCATCAATTTTTAAAAGCATTGCTTCGACAGTGGGGCCAGCGATCTTACCTGGGTTTAAGCGATTCATCGGATCGAACAGCGCTTTGACTTGGCAGATCACGGGGTACAGTGTTCCAAAGAACACGGGCGCATATTCCGAGCGAACACCTTTGCCGTGTTCACCCCATAGAAGACC
>CACJLQ010000035.1 GCA_902594275.1 uncultured Litorivicinus sp. | reverse complement strand
AAGCGGTCAGATTGATCTAATTATGAGTGCACCCCAGTAACAGTATTTATGGCATTGTCTAGCGTCAATTAAAATAAAAAATGTTGTGCTGGCGGGTCTGAATTGTATTGTTCGAAATCTTACTTTGAAGACGCTAATTTTTCGTCGTCTTTTCAATCGAACGTCAAGCTTGCCTGACAGCGACGGGAATATGCCAAATATTCGTATCACGACAGTTGTTTTCGGGAGTATCGAACACCACGGTGTCAAATATCTGTGATCTTGAATTGTTGATGCAAGTTTGGCTGTTGACTTTCCACCGCTGGTAAAGTGCAGCGTAGCCTTATGAAAGGAGCGTAGGATGAAATTCTTTCGTCTAGTAATACTAACAGTCTTGTTTGTTCCGACGATAGTTGGAGCGCACTCGCCTGTGGCTTATGTGATACCCCAAGACGAGGCGATTATTAAGGAATCGCCAGCCACAATGGAGATCGTATTTACCGGTCCGTCGAAGCTTATCAAAGTTAGATTATATAGGCTGGAACCAAATGAAGGTGCTTCACTTGTTAGTGGGCTGTTTGGTGAGGCCCGGCAGGAGGAGATTGCGCTGTCAGACGTTCAGTTCATGGAAGAAAATAAACGGCACCTGATAGGGTTACCGCGACTGACGGATGGTATGTATGAAGCTACATGGCGCGCCATAAGTGAGGATGGCCATACGATAAAAGGCGATTTTTCGTTTGAAATATCTCCAAATGGCATCGACCCTGTGGCGATGGAGGATCAGACCTTTAAAGGCGAGGGTATCGTCAAGCGCATAAGGGGCACTAAATTGACGATAAAGCACGGGGCTATTGGAGATTTGATGCCAGCGATGACGATGGAGTATGAGGTTCCAGACAAAGCGGTACTCAAAGAGCTAAAAAAAGGAGATCAAGTGTCGTTTGAGATCAATAAGGATCTTGAAATCACTAACCTGGTTGATTGAGAACCGAGTGTCAAGAGAATTAGTAATTGTTAAAGAAGTCGTTGATCACACCCAAAAGTTTCCTAAGACAAGTGACCCCCCTAAGAGGCCGAAGCATGACAAGTACCCCACTCGTTCTTAAAAAAATGAGTATCGTAGCCTTGACCATCACCAGCTTAAGTGGAGCGGTCCACGCGTTGGAAGCAGCTGGCGCGCCCCAAGAGAAATCGGTGATTGTTGAATACAGTTCCGTTTTTGAAGGCTACACCGAATGGGAATGGGAAGACGTAGGTGATTGGCGTCAAGCCAATAGCGTGGTCGACGAGATAGGAGGCTGGGAGGTTTATGCTCGCGAACCTGAGGAGAGCGAGGAAAATAACTGAAGTGAAATTTAATACAATTATCATTAGCTGCTGCCTAGTGTTGTCTGGATGTGTCTCATATAATTTCGACGAAAATTTAGAGAGGATTAACCAAAACGACAATGTTGTTCCAACTGGTGAAGTCGTAGCAGCTATAACAAGGGATCAACAGGATGCTCTGAATAACCGCGCGAAATTGATTCTTCAAGAGGAGGTGGGCGAGTTTGAAGCAGTTGAGCTGATGCTTCTGAAGAGTCCCTCTTTTCAGAGACTACTATTTGAAAATCTAGTAGAGGGATCATTAGCTGCTCAAACAGGAAACATCTCCAACCCAACATTATCTCTTGAGCGGATGGTCAAGGGAACTGAGACTGAATACGGGCGGTTCCTAACCTTTGGATTGATCGACGTATTCACCCTACCGATGCGAAAAAAATACGCAAACCGTGCTGTGCAATCGGCCACATTAAACCTTGAAGCAAATATTTTTGGAGCTATTACCGGATTGCGGTTGGCTTGGCTTGAGGCGGTCGCTGCCGAAGAAAGGTTTTCACTTGCCGAGGACACCTACACCGCTCTCTCTGCATCAGCTGAATTAGCTAAGCGAATGAAACAAGCTGGGAACATGTCCACATCTGAACGTATAGATCAACAACTGTTGTTTTCAGCGGCGACCGTAGCTTTAGCGGAAGCGAAACAGCAACGACTTTCGTCGCGTGAAAAATTGATCCGGCTCCTGGGACTGGGTACCTCTGAAGGTAAAAATCTGCAGCTCCCCAGTGCATTACCGGATGTTCCAGAGCAACCTATTCAACCTGAAGATATTGAAAAGGACTTACAGCAGCGTTTTGACGTGAGAGCGGCACGTTTGGATTATGAAATGTCTCTTGAAAATCTTGGGATCGAAAATATCACCTCTTACACGGATATCGAGTTGGGTTATCGTCACGACCGTATCGACGATGATGGGACGATATCGAAAAAGAGGGGTTACGAGATTGAAATTAAAATCCCAGTTTTCGACTGGGGAAATTTAGAACGCGATGCAGCTCAAGCTGACGCGTTGTCTAGGCAGAATGAGTATAAGCAGGTGGTACTTAACGCTGGATCTGAAGTAAGAGTCGCTTACGGGGCATACCGTACCGCTTTTGACATAGCAGAACATTATCAAGATCAGATTCTTCCTATGCAGGAAACGCTGTTGGAAGAGGCGAACTATAACTACAACGGGATGATCATTGGAGTTTTCGAACTTCTGCAAGCTGGTACTGCTAAGGCTTCTGCAGAAATCAACGCAATAACCGCTAAACAGAACACTTTGGCAGCCGCTATAAATCTGTATAGCGTGCTGGCTGGGAATCAAAGCGATATGGAATTCGATACCATATCAGCTAGTGAAACAAGGCAGGACAAGGGTCATTAGGCTTTACCTTTGCTTGCAATGGCATTCGATATATAGAGCTAGACACTCGGAGGTTGTATGGCTACAAGACGTGACTTTATGAAAATGACCGCACTCGCGGGAGGTGTGATGGCAGGGAGCTCTGTCTCAAATTCAGCACTTGCGGGGCTACCCGAACCTGTTTCGCAAACATCGCCGGATACCATGGATCCACTGCAGCCACACGATGGGTCGCATCCGTATAATCCGGTAGTGACCCTGAATGGATGGTCATTGCCTTATCGGATGAATAAAGGTTTTAAGGAATTTCATTTAGTAGCAGAGCCAGTGGTTCGCGAGCTGGCTCCAGGTATGGAAGCGAACCTCTGGGGATATAATGGTCAGAGCCCGGGACCGACGATCGAGGTTGTTGAAGGCGACAAAGTGAGAATCTTCCTTACAAACCGGCTGCCTGAACATACAAGTATGCATTGGCATGGTCAGCGCTTACCCAATGGAATGGACGGTGTGGCTGGGCTAAATCAGCCAGCTGTAATGCCTGGTAAAACGTTTGTTTACGAGTTTGAGGCGAAGCGCCCCGGCACATTTATGTACCACCCACATGCCGATGAAATGACGCAGATGGCGATGGGTATGATGGGTTTTTGGGTCACTCATCCGCGAACTAAACATCCGTGGATCAGTGAAGTGGATCGGGATTATTGTATTTTATTGAATGCGTTCGACATAGTACCAGGGTCTGCGACACCACAGATAATGACTATGTTGGACTTCAATTTATGGGCCTGGAATAGCAGAATTTTTCCAGGTATTTCCCCGCTAGTTGCACGAAAAAATGAGCGCGTGAGGGTTCGGGTTGGGAACCTTACCATGACAAACCATCCGATCCATGTTCATGGCATTGAGTTCCAGGTAACAGGCACAGACGGAGGACCTACTCCTCCTGAAAGCCGTTGGTCAGAGGTCACATCAGATATTGCGGTGGGGCAGATGCGCCAAATCGAATTCATTGCAGATGAGGAGGGGGATTGGGCAATGCACTGCCACAAAAGTCACCACTCGATGAATGCCATGGGACATGATATTCCAACACTTATCGGGGTGGACCACAGGGGCATCACGAAAAAAATACAAAAGCTGGTCCCTGACTACATGGTCATGGGGGAACGTGGTATGGCTGATATGACTGAAATGACCATGCCTCTTCCTGACAATACGATCCCAATGATGACAGGTAAGGGACCCTATGGATCCGTTGAAATGGGCGGAATGTTCAGTATGTTGAAAGTTCGGGCGGATCTGAAACCTGGTGATTACTCTGATCCGGGTTGGTTTCAGCATCCGGAAGGTCATCAGGCCTTCGAATATACGGGTGAGCTGCCAGAAATCTCAGAAGGACCGAGCTCCACAAATGGTCTCATGGAGGCCAATGAGACGCCTCGAGAGAATCAGTTTAGGGCAATCAGACCAAAAGATAAGAGAGGTTGAGCTGACCCGGATATTTTTAGTTTGGGGGGATTGGCTTCTCGTCATATCCCCGGTGGGTTTTATGGGGTAGACGTTCGTCAGGTAGTATTTTCATGGATATATGGGTATTGCTGATCCCTACTATGCGAGTAGCTCTGTACGCTGCTGTAGTCGGGGTAATGGGTACGCTTATCTTTTCTGCTCATTTTTGGAAATATCAGTCGGACGGAAGCCGGGCCTTCTGCTCTGAACTTCTGCGAAAATTTTCTGTGGTCGGGGCCCTCACCTCGATAGCACTTTTTTTCGCTGTGAGCGGAAATATGGGCGGCACTTTTATGAGTGCATTTTCGCCTGAACTACTCGAAATAGCGCTAAGTTCCAAAACAGGAGTTGCAAGCATACTGTGCATGTGCGGATTTTTACTAATAATCGGCAAGCGGAAACTTGATAGCATCTTGCCTCCGCGCGTAACTGCCCTCGCAGCTTCAGGGCTCCTACTCTGGACCTTTTTGATGTCCGGCCATGCGATTAAACTCGGGGTTCTCGCTCAGATTCTGCTGTTATTCCATTTGCTTGGTATCGCCTTCTGGCTCGGATCGCTCCTGCCCCTCAAACACATGTGTGAGTGCGAGGAGGGTGATAGGTTGTTCGAGGTAGCGCACAAATTTGGGAAATTAGCCGTCTTTTATCTGTCAGGTTTGTTGGTAGCCGGAGTGATGTTCGCCTACTTGTTGATAGGAGACCTGTTTTTGCTAGTAGAGACCTCTTACGGTAACGTTTTTCTGGCAAAGCTATTAGTGGTTTCGGTTTTACTTTCTTTGGGCGCACATAACAAATTTGTGTGCGTTCCCAAAATAAAAACTGATCCTACGCGCGGGGCACTCTACTTGAAGAAGTCGATTCGGATCGAGCTGGTGGCAGTCGGTTTGATATTGACGATTACAAGTGTACTGACGACGTCCGTTCCTCTCCCAATGGGGGGTTAATTGCTATCTTAATACGGAATGATTCAGTCTCATTTCATGACGTGTCTGGTTATTAGACAAACATCAATCCATTAAATAGTGTCCAATTTTTGCGATCGGTGTCGTGGAAGATACGTCAACTCGAGCAGCCTCTCTGATCGCAACAATATCTGTCGTCTCGCCGGATGTTTTGATGACAGCTGTCTCTTTCATTTCGACCAACATATAAACCGCAGTCTCATCGGCATCACATTCTAACTATAGAATTTTTGAGTCAACCTCAATCAGTTTGAGAGCTAAGGACCTTAGGCCATTTAAGACCCCGTATTCCAACCTTTCGAGATGTTAAATGTCACCATCATAGTATTCGTTCTAGGTTTCTCAGTTTTTGAGAGATTTTTTCGCTGTCGCTCTCAATCGTTTCACCACCATGACAAAAATAGCTCGGCAGAGAATACGTTCTACGAACCAGACGAAGCATCAAGGACGAACATGCTTCATATCGTTTTTAATTGATGTAGATTTCTGTCACGGTTGACTCAAGGATGTGGCCAGAGGAAGCCATGGCTTTCCCATTAGCCTCGATGAACTTTTGCATATGCTCTTCGCTCAAGCAGTTTACAACTACTACCACTCGTTTATCGTTACCTGGTTCGTGGCCGTGGTACAACTCATATAGACCCGCGGCTCGAGCTACAGGTTGATGAGTATAAAAAGCTTGCTCCCACTCAGTGAATGTATTGCTTATGTCAAATTTCAGGATTGCTGTGATCAAATGCGGCCTCCCAAGTGAATCAGATTTCTTCTATCTTACTACAGTTCCAGAGACAGGATCAGTAACGCCAAGTTTTGGCGATGCCTCTTCCAACAGGCAGCGAGTAACATCTAGTATGGAATTCATCTCTGGCATAACTCCCGCATTGACATTGAGTGTCCAAAGACTGGCAAGCTCCACAGCGCCTTCTATTTGAGGCATTATCTGATGCTGACCACACATCACAAAAATTGAAGGTTGAGACAATGCTGATTAGTCCATTTTTGGAGCTCGCAAAGGCTGCACCCGAATTACCTTGCCTATATCGCTCAAAAGACGATGGTTGGAGTGCATATTCGCGCGGCGAAGTCGTAGAAGCTGCTATGCGTCTATGTGCTCAGTGGAAGGCCGATGGGCTAAATGTCGGTGATCGCCTCTTGATTCTGATGGAGAATCGTCCTGAATGGGCGGTTACAGCCATTGCAAGTTGCATCTATGGCCTTGTTTCGGTGCCCGCATATACGACTCACCAAGACCACGAAATTCAATATTTGATCGAAAAATCAGGTGCTATCGCGGGCGTGGTGTCCAATGGAC
>CACJLQ010000034.1 GCA_902594275.1 uncultured Litorivicinus sp. | reverse complement strand
CCCACCTGCTAAATAGGGGGAGCCAGGGCGAGCGCTAGGGGGACCCATATAATTGCTGCTATATTTCCAATTAGAACGATCGAAGCGACGCGGGTTGGTTCTTGCTTGTATTGTTCCGCCAGCATGAAGCACAGCACAGCGGGTGGGAGTGCCGCGAAGAGTAAAAACACACTCCATTGAATTGGATTTAAATCCAGAAGCGGCTTTAGTAAAAACGCGATCACAAGGCTAATCAATGGACACCATATCGCCCCGAGAACCGCTATCTTAAGATCGCGAGTGGATACACTGTTCATACGGATTCCAAGGGCAAACAGCACTAGTGTTACCCCGGTATTTGCTAGGAAATCTAGCGGTACAATTATGGTTTCGTTCACCTCTACCGGCGTTAAAGCGAACGTCATTCCAAGCATGGTTGCGAGAATGGTTGGAGCTGAGATCGGATTAATGATTTTGGCTTCCCTGTCCAAGATATAAAAGCCAAGCGAGAAGTGCAGAAATTGCGAGACTATGAAAACAATAACGATAGCGGGCATCGCTTCCTGACCAAATGCCAAAAGAACCAACGGAAAAGCTAAGTTTCCGGTATTGGTAAACATCATTGGTGGGACAAATGTTTTGGATTCAATATTGAAGAACAGGCATAGAAGCCAGGTGATTAATCCACAGCCTAAGATAATGCAAGCCACTCCAAGTGCTAGGGTGACATACTCGTCAAGTTGAACATCTTTGCCGGCCAGTACGGAAAAAATAAGAATAGGCACTAGTAATTCCATGCATAGCTTATTGATCATGGACATATCTGGTTTACGCCACCGCCCGTATGCGTAACCGATAAGTACAACGATTAATACGGGAATGACGCTCCCGAGAATGCGGTCAAGAATGATGTCATTAGACACTGTTGCGTCCTTTACTGCTTGAAATTACACCGCTGAGCGTTCGCCAAGTGCTACTGACGGTGAAATCCGTCAGGAACGATGAGGATATCTCGGTTGATATCACCAATGCGAGTACGACCACACAATCCCATCGTGGTGTCGAGCTCCTTATGGATCACTTTGAGCGCATCTGTGACGCCTTGTTCGCCATTCGCACCTAATCCATAGGTATATGCACGTCCGATCATAGTACCTTTGGCACCAAGCGCGATTGCCTTAAGAACATCTTGTCCTGAACGAATCCCACTGTCGAACATGACCTCAGTTTCATGGCCAACTGCATCGACAATGTGCGAAAGCATTCGAATAGAGCTCGAGGCACCGTCGAGTTGGCGGCCGCCGTGGTTGGATACAACGATTGCATCGGCACCGAGGTCGGCAGCTTTTTTGGCATCGTCAGCGTCCAAGATACCTTTCAAGATAACCTTACCATCCCACATCTCCATCAGCTGTCCGATGCGTTTCCAGTCAAGCGATTGGTCAAAGGCTTCGGCCGTCCAACTACTGAGTGACGATGCATCGCTGACGCCTTTTGCATGTCCAACAATATTTCCGAAGAAACGACGCTTCGTTCCAAGCATTTCGAGTCCCCAGCTCACTTTCGTCATCATGTCAGCGAAGGACTTGACGGTCAGTTTTGGCGGGGCAGAAAGCCCATTTTTGAGATCTTTATGCCGTTGCCCAAGCATTTGGAGGTCCACGGTGATAACGAGCGCTGAGCATTTGGCTGCCTTAGCACGCTCCATCAGTCGGCGCATAAAGTCGTCATCTTTCAGTGTGTATACCTGAAACCAAAATGGATGATTGGTGTGTTCTGCGACGTCCTCAATGGAGCAAATTGACATCGTTGACAAGGTGTATGGAATGCCGAATTTGGCAGCAGCGCGGGCCGCTTTGATTTCGCCATCTGCGCATTGCATTCCGGTGAGTCCAACGGGGGCCAAAGCGACGGGCATCGTCACATCATTGCCGATCATTTTCGTTTGGGTTGATCGACCTTCCATGTTGACAGCGATCTTTTGTCGGAAGCGTAGCTCTTGGAAATCGGAGGTGTTTTCAATGAATGTCTGCTCAGTCCAGCTTCCCGTCTCTGCATAGTCGTAAAACATTTTTGGAACGCGACGCTTGTAGATCTGTTTGAGATCGTCTATGCAGGTGATCACTGACATATGGACTATCTTTTTCCTTTTGGCAGCAAATTGGTCAGACCGACGATTACCACCCGATGTTAGATCATAGACATTAAGCAGGCGGGTCTAAATTACTTGGTCTGACCAGTGGTAATTAGTCGCGTTTGCGTACCGTCTCATCCCAAAGGTCGTAGCAAGCCATACCAATAACGATGACCGCTATGATTGCAAAGGGAAGACCGCCCCAGAAGCCGGCAAAACCAGTCGAAATACTGTGCGATAGACCAAAAATAAAAACACCAAATAAAATCGTCGCAATTAAACCAAGAACTAGTCTTATGCGTTGTGGAAGCATCAGCTCTCTCCTTCATCAAAAAGCGTGGTCATAAACCAGCGTGCTGTTCTTAATAGGCGGGCGTCGTCTTTGCGACGTCCAATCATCTGTACTCCAATTGGAAGCCCATGCTCACCTTGCAAGATCGGAAGATTTAAACAAGGAAGGCCAGCCAACGTCCAAACGGTGCAAAAAACGGGATTACCAGTATGTCCCTCACTCAGCAAAGGTGCCTCCCCTGGTGCCGATGGCGACAGAATCGCGTCAAAATCTTCAAAAAAATTATTGAAAAAATCTTCTAAAGAGTCTCGGATTTCCAGCGCCTCATCGTACTGCCTGTTAGTGTAGGATTGCCCCTCAGTTAACATGCGCTGTTGCGTCTCTGATAGTTGAAGATTACCAATTAATCCAAGTTGATCAAACGCTCGATATGCCTCCGTCAAATGAATGGTGCGCTGTGCTTGAATCAGTTGCTCGAAGGTTGGTGGGCATTCGAGAATGTCGACTCGCCCGTCGAGTGCATCTGCGACCTCCCGGAAACCTTCAGTACAAGCATGCGACTGCAGATCGCTATATGGTAGCGTCATGATTGCAAAATTTGGCTCCATCGGCGGATCTGCCATCACGCCTTCGAAACACGCGGGTCGCGGTGCAGCGATACTCTGTGGATCGCGGCTGTCGTGCACAGAGAGCGCGTCGACCACTAGCCCAATATCCTCAAGCGAGCCTGCAAAAATACCCATTTGATCTAACGTCGGAGATTGTTCGAAAACTCCGACTCTAGGAATGATGCCAGCTGATGGCTTCATTGCGTATACGCCACAATACGATGCTGGCCGTATTGTAGATCCGTTGGTTTGTGAACCGATGGCAACGGGAACATCACCTGAAGCCACTGCAGCCGCCGAGCCTGACGATGATCCACCCGGTGAGTGCTCCAAGGAGTGCGGATTTCTAGTTCTTGATGGATGTAGAGCCGCGAACTCAGTGGTTTCGGTTTTGCCGACGACCACAGCGCCAGCGGCCTCGAGGGCGTCAACGAGCACAGCATTTGACTGGGATACTTCACCCATCAAAGACGACCCGCAACCATGAGGCATCCCCTTCACCTCGATGATGTCTTTCAGGCCGACAGGGCAACCATGCAGTGGACCAAAGGCACTCCCACCTTGACGCATCCAGTCAAGCGCATCGGCTTTCTCCAGGGCTCGTTCTTTGTCAACGAAAGACCACGCTCCAATCTCTTCGTGAGAGTCAATTCGATCGAGACAATGCTGTGTCCATTGCCGAGCGGTCAGGCGACCCTCGGCAATTGCTTCGACAGTTTCAGCGATCGTTTGTGAAGACTCCGCCATTATGGAATGTATTCCCCAAATAGATAGTCAGGGAGCCAGAGTGCGATTCCAGGGAACTGGTAGAGCAAAAACATGCACAGGATTACGATTCCCAGATAAGGCATTAAGCCTCTAAATATATCCAAAAGCTCTATTTGATTTTTCAGAACCCCCTTCAAATAATATGCCGACATAGCCATAGGGGGGGTGAGGAACGACGTCTGCAGGTTCAGTGCGACCAGCATCGCGAAGAAGTAAGGATTCACCCCGAAGTTATCGAGCATCGGGAGGAATATTGGAACGAAAATTATTAGGATTTCGGACCACTCAAGAGGCCATCCAAGTATGAATATAATTGTTTGCACCATCACAAGGAATTGCCAGGGCGCGAGTTCCATTCCAAGGACCCAATGCTCGATCACGTCGTGGCCACCAAGATATGAGAAGATGGATGCGAAGGTCCACGAGCCCACAAATAACCAACACACCATCGCGGTCGCTTTGGCGCACAAGAAAACACTTTCTTGGACCTTCTGCCATGTCAGTGCGCGGTAAAGTATAGCAAGGACCATCGAACCAAGTGCCCCCATGGCAGCCGCTTCAGCAGGTGTGGCTAGGCCGCCAAGGATAGAACCGAGTACCGTGACAATTAATGCTGTCAGAGGTACGAACGAAAAGAGAAGATCTTTGTATATTTCAATGACCGGAGGAATCGTTTCCTTGGCAGGCTTCGGAGCAATAGAAGGGTTGATCATGACCCTAATGACCGCGAGGACGATGTATAGACCTGCCAGCAAAAGTCCCGGGAACATCGCGGCTGCATACAAACGCAGTGGCGACAGTTCAGCAATCGCGGCATAGACGATCAACATGATTGAAGGTGGGATAAGAATACCTAGCGTACCACCCGCGCAAATCACGCCAGCCGCAAACTTCTTGTCGTAGTTCGCGTTTGCCATTGCCGGATACGCTAATAAACCCATCAAGGTCACTACAGCGCCCACTATGCCCGATGCAGTAGAGAATACCGCGCACGTGATCAGAGCGGCGATTGCCATCGAGCCGGGTAAATTGTGGGCGGCCATCTGCAGTGACCGGAAAAGACGTCCAACGATATCGGCGCGTTCAACCACGTAACCCATAAATAAGAACAATGGGATAGCCACCAAGGTATCGTTTTCCATGACGGAGTATGTGTTTTGGTTTAACAAATAAAATATTTGGTTGGTAAACAAATCACCAAAGGTTTCGGGCGCCTGGTAGTAGGCATAATAACCGAAGCCTACGCCCATCGCGATGAGTGTAAAGGCGATCGGGAAGCCGAGTAGCACCAGTACGATAAACAGGCATAACATTAAAATTGCGACTTCAGGGTTGGTCATGCTTGTTTCTCCTGCTGATCACCTTCTTCCATAAGCAATTGCTCGGTTTCTTTAACATCGCTCAATCTTGCCATCCATTCGTTTTCCTTCATTGCGCGAACGCATCGGCAGATTTCCGCAGCCCCTTGGAGCATCAGCAAAACTCCGGCGACTGGGATGAGTGTTTTGAAAAAGTAAATTTGGATCCGTGCGGGGCTGTTCCAACTCACCTCCTTATATCGCCAGCTATCGGCGGCGATCTCTGCACCAAACCAGAAAAGTGCAAGCATTCCCGGGAAGAAGAAAAGGACATAAAGTACAAAATCGATTTTTGCTTGTGTTCTTGGCTGCAATAATCGATATAAGAAATCACCACGAACGTGCGCATCTTGGGCGAGCGCATAGGGTCCCGCCATTAAAAACAACGCGCCGTACATTTGGATCATCATATCCATTGACCATACGGTCGGGGCATTGAGTACATATCGAACAAACACCTCGTAGGAAACTGAGAGTGTCAAAATTAAAATACACCAACCGAAGGCTCGCCCAACCCATACGTTGAGTCCCTCGATCGTGTAAACAAAACGATCCACGGCTAAGTTCTCCAAAAAAAAGGCACGATGCCTTGATACCCTGACGTAGCGTCTCGCGACATTTATCATGGGTAAGTCTAAATCGCAGAGGAGTTTAATCCTTTTGGCAAAGATTATCCAAAAAAAATACCCGGGCGGGCGCCCGGGTATCTCTCCTGCTTCGGTTGGTATTATCCGAAGTGGTGGTTATACGCCATCCGATAGTCTGGCTGATTCAGGTTCAAGTAGTTCATGACACGCTTAGCGTATGCCTTCTGCGAGTCAATAACCTTCTTGAAGAATGGATCCTCTGCGTTCAGACGATCTACCACGATATCCCATGCCTTCAGCTGCTCTTTCATTACAGAGTCAGGCGTACGATAGACGTTAACTCCTTGGTTCTGCAGGTTCACCAAATCATCCGCGTAGCGGTTGGTGTTGTGCCAGTAGAAGTTAGAGTTCTCCGCCTCAGAAGCATACTTTAGGATCGCCTGCAACTCAGCTGGGAGACCATCGTACTTCTTCTTGTTGAACGAAATCTCGAAGAATTCCTGAGACTGGTGGAAAGAACCCAAGTGATAGTGCTTGGATACGTCCTGCATACCAAAGTCTTTGTCTGAGGTTGGGTTGTTAAATTCAGCGGCGTCGATCAGGCCTGACTTCATTGCTGGCTGAATTTCGCCACCAGGTAACTGAACCACAGACATACCCATTTCCATGAGTACGTCGGCCGCCAATCCAACCGTACGGTACTTCAGACCGCTCATCTGTGACGCGTCTTTGATCTCTTCCTTAAACCATCCCATTGGCTGTGCTGGCATTGGGCTGTTGAAGAACGAAACGATGTTAAGT
>CACJLQ010000033.1 GCA_902594275.1 uncultured Litorivicinus sp. | reverse complement strand
CCCACCCATACGCTTTGTCAGGGACCGAGAGATTTCTCCAGAAATCGAGGCACTGATCCGTGCAAACAGCCGATCTGCCGAACTCGTGATGGGTGACATACGTGGCCAACTCGGTTGTGGTTGGCTTGGGTTAGATCGAATCTTAGAACTCGTAGATAAGTACGGCAGGGGTACGATTGACGCTGCCATTGACCAGCGGATAGCGGGTGTTGAACTGGTGATTCGTAATGAAATTCGACGGTGGACTGATGGGACAGCAAGCGGCGATCGCTTGCTCGATGATGACGGCGTGAGAGTTGGACAACCAATCAGAATTTGCGTAACAGTGCAAAAAGATGGTGATCGAATCGTCTTCGATTTCTCAGAAAGTGACGGCCAGGCAGTGGGCCCTGCTAACATCCGCCCGTCCCTCGTGAAGGCTGCGTGCGCCTATGTCGTGATTTCATCACTGGGAAAAGATATTACTGTTAATCAAGGTGTTTTGAACGCGATCGAACTTATCACTCGTCCGGGCTCAATACTTGAGCCAGAATTGCCGGCTCCGATGAATACCTATAACCCGACCGTTCATGCAGTCATTAATGCCAGCTTGGATGCGCTAGGTCAGTTGACCGAGATGGTCCGGCGTGCTGATGGATCTGATTCGCGGTCGCTAATTTTTGGGTTCCCTAAAAAGGTTGGCCAACCTAGGCCCAGTATCTCGTACGAGATTTTTGCTGGTGGTTCTGGTGCTTCGAGCGCGAATCCTGGACTAACAGGCTGCCATGTGAACCAAACCAACGGTCGGATCACCCCGATCGAGATACTTGAGACCGAGTATCCGCTTCGGATCACAGAGTTTAGTGTTCTACAGAATTCGGGTGGCCAAGGCCTCTTCGCTGGCGGTAATGCCTTCCGTAGGGTCTACCAATCGCTTGAGGACGGCATACGTCTGTCGATTCGTTCGTCGAGGCATCAGATTCCGCCCCGAGGCGTCGGTGGTGGCGAAGACGGCAGGCCCGGGAGTGCGGTCTTGTATCCTGATAGCGAATCAAAAATACTGTCTTCAAGGGAAGTCAACATCCCCCTAAACCGCGGCGAATCTTTTGCACTCGACACGCCTAGTGGTGGCGGTTGCGGTGATCTGTCTGAATTGAGTAAAGGAAGTTCGTGGGTCGCTTAAAGGCCCTGAGGTTTAAATGAAAAAAGTACAAGTTGCTGTTGATACGGGTGGAACATTTTCAGACTTCACCTATCTCGATGATGCAGGCGCTCTGCACTCTTTTAAGGTCCCGTCCACTCCAACCGAGCCAGAGAAGGCAGTTATTCGAGGCCTAAAAAAGATCGTTGAGGGTGGAGTTAGGCCTGAGCTTATTGATCTCTTTATTCACGGAACAACGGTCGGAACGAATACGTTGTTGCAAGAGCACGGTAGCAAGACCGCGCTCGTTATTACCGAGGGTTTTGACGCGATCTATGAGGTCCAAGAGCAAGCGAGACCTTACGGTAAAGAGATTTTTAATATCCGATATCAGCGGCCAAAGCTCCTGGTTGATCGGAGTCATGTCATCGAGATCCCTGAGCGTGTCGGATCGCAAGGGGATGTTGTCTTAGAAATCGATCTTGATGTAACGCGAGCAAGGCTTGAAGCTCTTAAAACCGAAGACATTTCGGGGTTGGCTGTCTGCTTACTCTTTTCTTTTATTAACCCCGAACATGAGCGCGCGGTACGTCGGATCGCAGAGGAGGTGTTGCCAGACGTTCAGGTGACCCTATCCAGCGAGATCTGTCCGTTTATTCGCGAATATTATCGTCTGTCGACCACAGTCATTAATGCCTACCTCAGACCCAAAATGGACCGATATTTATCCCAATTAGATCGAGCCATTTCTGATCTCGGAGTGTTGACCAAGAAACGTTACGTGATGCAATCGAATGGTGGGGTTGGATCGATAACCAATACAGCAGAGCGTCCTGTCGCCACATTGATGTCTGGATTAGCCGGAGGCGTTATGGCTTCCCTTTCCATCCTCGAGAAGGCTGGTCTAGAACATGGAATATCGTTTGACATGGGCGGGACGAGTTGTGATGTTGCCGTGACTGAGGGTCGGATGGTGGAGATACGGGATCGTTTTGATATCGAGGGTCGTCATATCTGTCTGCCGTCGGTTCAAGTTGAGACTCTTTCAGCGGGTGGGGGCACACTTGCTTGGGTCGATGATGGTGGTGGGCTGCATGTTGGACCGGAGAGCGCTGGCGCGGTTCCTGGCCCGGTCGCATACGGGCGGGGCGGTGAGATTCCTACGGTGACGGACTGTAACGTAACACTGGGTTATCTTGGGAACCGTGATGAGGTTAAAGAGCACCTTTCTTTGGATCTGCAGGCCGCGGAGCGGGCAATCGAGGAACGATTAGCTACACCGTTAGATCTTTCGGTAGAGAGCGCCGCTCTTGGTGTTCTAAAGGTGGTCGACATCAAGATGGCGGAGGCGGTCCGTGCGCTGGCTACCAGTAAGGGCCTCGATTTACGTGAATTTACTCTGGTTGCGTTCGGTGGAGCAGGCCCGCTACATGCATCTAGAATCATGCGTGAGCTTAACCTTAAGCAGGTCCTGATACCGGCTCGTCCTGGTGTTACGTCAGCCTTGGGTCTATTGCAGGCAGACGTGAAGCACGAATTCATCAGCACAAAGCCGCAGGCGTTGTCGCAAATTAACGCAGAAACTGTCTGTCATGTCTTCGACGAACTCCAGCAAGACGCTTTTGCCAAGTTTGATGAGGAAGGCTTCTCACGATCTTCAGTGATACTTGAGAGGTATATGGATCTTAGGTATCAGGGCCAGGGTTATGAACTATCGGTCGCTGTTGATGTTAACGCTCTGGATACGCAACAAGTCAGGTCTGACTTTGATGAATTACATGCAAAGAAATTTGGTCACGCCGCCAGCTCCCAGCCGGTCGAGGTCATGTCGCACCGTCTCATTGGTCGTGCCGCTCCCGATCGTGACCAGTCGGTTTTTGATGTCCTGCCGGTGTCAGGAGTAACTGGCCTGGATGCTCGGATTCGTTCCGCGATATTTGATATCGAAGGTTCACCGGAGCATTTCGAGTTGGAAGTCATTCAGCGCGATGTGATGGAAATGCATCGGATCTACGATGGTCCGCTGGTCATCGAGCAGTCGGATACAACCACACTGTTGATCCCTCGCCAGACCGCCGAGTTAGACACGCAAGGGAACATATTAATCAAGGATAAGTAGTAACAGGAGTGTTGGCTATGCAGTCGATTGAGCAGCTTTCTGACAAAATTGGTGTGAGAGTCAAGGGGGTCGATCTGTCAGCCCAGCTTAATGTTGATGATTTCGATTTTATCTATCAGTCGTTGATCGACCATAAGGTGATCGCCTTCTCGGGGCAAAACTTGTCACCGGAGCAGCACGTTGCCTTCTCTCAACGTTTTGGAACCTGCGACGTACACAGCAATAACCAATATCTATTGGACGGATTCCCAGAGATCTTGGTTTTGTCGAACGACTTGAGAGACGGACAACCGATCGGTGTCGTTGACGCTGGCGTCGAGTGGCACTCTGATTTGTCTTGGCAAATTGACCCACCGTTGGGTTCAATACTCCACTGCTTGAAAACACCAAGCACGGGAGGGAACACTGGGTTTATCAATATGGCTGCGGTGTATCGAGAGTTACCAGATCATCTTAAAATGATGGTTGAGAACTTAGAAGGGGTTCATTGCGTCAGCAAACTTTTAAATCCACGGGTGACCATCTCTGAGAACCGAGTCAACGCGCGAGAGTTTTATGCCGAGCAACTCGAGAAACATCCACCAGTGACGCACCCCCTGGTGTATAGACATCCTGAGAGTGGCGAGATGATCCTGTTCGCTAGCCCGAGATTCACGATCGGAATCGCTGATATTCCTCAAGACGAGGGGCAGTCGATTCTGGACGAGCTATTTGATGTTTTGGAGGAGACCAATGCCAGGCTCGAATATCAGTGGGCTGAAGGGGATGTCGTGATGTGGGACAATCGGAGCGTCTTGCACTGCGCGATGGGGGGCTACAGCTATCCCGATATCCGGTTGATCAACCGCACAACTGTGTTATGTAGCGAAACCACCCGCCTCCAGCGGGTGGTTTGAACACAGGATCAGGAAAAATTACCCTGATTTGGTTCGGGGTCATAGGGCCGGTCCGCTCTGCGCGCCCATCGCTCCCATGCGCGCTCAATGGTGAAGGATGTACGTGTCCCAATGATTTGTTCTACCTCACCCTCGCTTAGGAACGTGACGTCGTCACCGCCAAGCAGATGTGACTTCAGCTGAATCTCGGCGTTCATTTCGAGATAAACAGAAGCAAACACAGCTAACCTCAGTGACTCCGCAACCACGACACAGCCGTGCCCACGCATGAGCACCGCACGCTTGTCACCTAGCGCGTCTGCCAAGTCGTACCCCATGTCCATCGAGCGAACTAATAGATTTGTGTCGCCAAACTTGTCGCGTGAGTCCCACACGGGTACATCGCACCCCATTGAGGCGCACATGTGGAGTATTGGTTTGATTGGAGTCTTGGTTACACCAAACGGAATCACATTCATGCTGTGATTGTGGACCACCGAGTGCAGGTCTGGTCGCTTTGCGTAGATTGCGCCATGGATAAAACGTTCGGCGTATGGTGACCGACTTTTCTGATCGATGGGGTCACCGTCAAGAGTGAACTCCATTAAGTCGTCTACCTCGATCCGTTCGGGTGCCCGAGACCTCGAAAGAAAGTATCGATCGTCCCGATCTGGGTGCCTGATACTTACGTGTCCGAATGCGTCGCAAACATTCTCCCGACCAAGGATTCTGTTTGCGGTCACGAGCTCGTCGAGCTTCGCTTGGAGATAATTGGAAAACTCACTCATGGTTTGGCCCTTTTCATTATTTTATTTAATCAAGCCGGCCGTGGCCGGTAGATATAGAAGCTATTTCTTTCGGGTTTTGTGGCACATCGGCCCCCCGCCATACGACGTGCATGTCTGGTCGTAGGACGAGAAAATTAAACCCATACAGGTCTCGAATCCGGTTCGATTCGAGACGTAACTCAGTAACCGGTGCACCTATCGCCTCATAGCTTTGACGAAGTTTTGAAGTGTCTAAAAATTTACTACCAAGAATTAACAAAACATAGGTTTCTGGTAACAGGTCCTGAAGAGCTACTCCGTCATCTAACCAGCAATGTGGGAGTCTCGAGCCTGGCCAGACGTTGGGGTGGTATTCACCCACCCGGTGCTCGGGACCGCCGGGTATGTTGTCAATACACGGCGAGTCGACGTATCGGTAGCCAAGCTCTGCCCCGATCATGCGGTTCCCTTTGCGTTGCTCAGAATCAGCTACCTCGATCAATTTTTTCTTGGTTGATTCGCCGGTGTCTGTACCACTAAAAATATCCTCGGTCGCGATCGATCGCCACTTTTGACGGCCTACGTTTGCGTAGCGCGAGGCGCCAACGTTTCGATCACCAACTTGACGCCGTTCTACCTCGTATGAGTCTAGAAGTTCTGGACCGCCCCAACCTTTGATTGTCCCTATTAATTTCCATGCGAGATCAAACGCGTCGCCCACGCCAGTGTTCATCCCAAGCCCACCGGTCGGTATAACAAGATGAACCGAGTCCCCAGCCAGGAATACTCGGCCCTCTCTGTATCGATCAGCTAGTAACAGGTTCTGACGCCAGGGTGCGCATGATAGTAATTCGTATTCGACAGGGAATCCGACAATTTCTTCAAACTTATGTTTCATTGCAACTGCGTCCGCGGCAGTCGCGTGGAGGCTCCAGTGTTTGGTCGAGTCTTGCATGATGAGAAACGTGTGTTCGGTATCCGCCCTGTGATAGTGCCTTCCTTGTCCAGGACCGTTTCCATGAGGCAGTCGATCGAATAGCTCTTCGCAATAGAAAAGGGCCTGCTGGAGCTCGAGAATTCTGCCTTCACCGCGAAGCTTGATTCCAAGTTGTTTGCGTATCGGACTGGATCCCCCGTCGCAACCGACTAGGAACAAAGCTGTCAGTGTTCTTGATTTTCCAGCCGAGTCTTGACAGCGGACGGTTACCCCTCGATCGTTCTGCTCAAACTCGACAAACTCATAACCGAAACGTACATCGATCGACTGAAGGGCTTCAGCCTCAGCTTTAAGGAGAGGCTCGAGAGTGTATTGTGAAATTAGTTGGTAGGGCTCGAGAGCCATCGACAGATCTCTGCAGTCTCTAATCTTTTCTCGGAATGCTTGTATCGACGGGTGGTTCTCTTCCAGTAGCGCAGGTTTTGTTAGATCCTCTACGATGAACACGTTCATCGGGCACTCCGCCCGCAGACCGGCCGCACGGATCTTTTCAGATAGCCCGATACGACGAAACATTTCCATCGATCGAGCATTACACCGCTCCATCTTCGGCAAGAACTGCGGCTCCGGATTTCGTTCAAGAAGAATCGTCTTAACCCCGGCCCTGCCAAGATTAATAGCAAGAGACAGACCGACTGGTCCGGCCCCTACCACTATAACGCTTGCGTCCAAACTAGGTTCCTCGTGTGCAATTTTTGGTTAGTCGATTCCCATCAGTTTGCAGGCGTTCTTGTAGAAGACTTTCTCTTTGACGGCCGTGTCTACCTCTATCGACTCGATTGCGTTGATTGTCTCTCGGATATACATCGGACCACCTTCAGGATCAAATGGCGCATCCGATGCAAAAACGACGCGATCTTCGCCGAAGAATTCTATCGCGTGCTCTATCGCCTTT
>CACJLQ010000032.1 GCA_902594275.1 uncultured Litorivicinus sp. | reverse complement strand
ATCAAGAACCCACGAGAGCGTATGTTTCCGTTCACCTTTTAATGTTCGGATTAGTTCTAAATTTTTCTGTGTGATTTGATCAAGTACGACTCGGTTGTCATCTCGGATGAGCTTGGGCCTTGAGAAATGAGTGAGCTCGGTCCGTTGCGTATCATGGAGATAGGTGAGCAGTGCAGCTGTCGCCTCGAGACCCTGGGCGCTCACGTCACTTAACCCTAAGCCTCTGGCATCAGTAACTTGGTAGGTTCGCTCGACCTCTCTGGACAGTTGCTCGAACGTGAAGTGCCATGGCGCCACCTCAACTTGACGAATCTCCGATGGAAACAGATCTGCGTTTTGCGTGAGGCACTCTTTGGGTTCAATGCGCGTAAACAAGCTGTCGATAGCTTGGCGACCGAGCTGGTCGTAAATCAAAATTTCACCACGTGAGACAGAGCCCAACGCCACCGAGTAGGTCAGTCCATGACTATGGAGCGAGGCGACCCAGAGTTCCTGACCTGAGTCAACAAACGCATCATCGGTGACCGTACCTGGTGTGAGAATGCGCGTGACTTCGCGTGCAACAGGCCCCTTTGTCTCCCCAGGAATACCGACTTGTTCGCAGATGACCACAGCAAAGCCCGCGTTGAGCAACCGAGCTTGATAGTTTTCCGCCGCGTGATACGGCACGCCTGCCATTGGAATTGGCTCGCCCGCCGATTGCCCACGACTGGTCAGGGTAATATCGAGCACCTGCGCAGCTGTCTTTGCATCATCAAAGAACAACTCATAAAAATCACCCATTCGATAAAATACTAGCGATGCTGGATGTTGTTCCTTTATCGCGAGGTATTGCTGCATCATCGGCGTATGCTGATGCGGTGGGGCTTTTTGATTCATCGTGGCATTCTAAAGAAAACAGGTGGATTGGTGTATGACTTCAGAACTTTCGACGATTTTAGATGGCGTACATGAGCGTGTGACTGAGACGCATCAAACGGTTTCAGTGGCTGAGAGCTGTACCGGTGGCCTGCTGGGTGCAGCCTTGACCGATCGTCCAGGATCATCGAGCTATTTTTTAGGTGGAATCCAGGCATATGCGAACTCTGTCAAGGAAGAGCTACTCGGTGTGGACCATGAGACATTGGCATCGGTTGGTGCAGTCAGTGAGGAGGTCGCATCGGAAATGGCGCTCGGAATTCAGCGGCTGACTGGATCGGATTGGGCGGTCTCCACAACGGGAATTGCTGGACCAGATGGCGGGACTGAAGACAAACCGGTGGGTACAGTCTGGGTGTCAGTTGCAGATTCTGTCGGTGTTTTCAGTCAAAAGTTATTGCTCGATGGCAGTCGCTCTGAGATTCGTGATCGTACCGTGATCGAGGCGCTATCAATGCTCCTTGAACGTCTTTCTCATGATGATGATGCTCTTTAACATTATTTGAACGCCCCAATTTCCAAATTCGGGTTCTTGGATGGCTCAAGGACCGGTATACTTTCACGCTTTTGGCAACGAACTGCCTGGGGTCAATATGCCAATCTATGAATATCAATGTGCAACATGCGGCCAATCGCATGATGCTTTACAAAAATTGTCAGACGCACCGCTGGTCGATTGCCCGGCATGCGACAGGCCTGAACTCAAAAAGAAGATCAGTGCAGCAGGGTTTCGTCTGACCGGTGGTGGTTGGTACGAAACGGATTTTAAGACGGGCGACAAGAAGAAAAATTTGGCCGGTGAAGCAAAGTCCTCTGACACCAAAACAACCACTTCAAAGAATACCGAATCGGCTGCTTAAGCCATCTGAAAAAGGAATCGATATCCATGCGTACCCACTATTGTGGCGAACTCAATGCGGAACACATCGGCGACACAATCACGGTGTGTGGTTGGGTCCACCGCCGTCGCGACCACGGCGGCGTGATCTTTCTTGATTTGCGCGATCGTCAAGGACTACTTCAAGTTGTAGTGGATCCTGATACTGAAGAGGCATTTGTAACAGCTGATCGTGCAAGGTCAGAGTGGGTGATGCAAGTGACAGGACTTGTGCGAAGTCGCCCGGAAGGGACCGTGAACGCGGAGATGCCAACAGGCGAGATCGAAGTACTCGGCCGCGAAGTACGCGTTTTGAACACAGCAGATACACCACCTTTTCAGCTCGATGAACATGCAAAAGTCGGCGAAGAAGTGCGGCTGAAGCATCGTTATATGGATCTGAGACGTCCAGAGATGCTCGAGAATTTAATGCTCCGGTCTCGCGTCACGACCTTTGTCCGGAATTTCCTATCAGACAATGGCTTCGTCGATACCGAAACGCCTATTTTGACGCGGGCGACACCTGAAGGAGCGCGAGACTACCTGGTACCATCTCGTGTTCACAAAGGTGAGTTTTTTGCGCTCCCGCAGTCACCTCAGTTATTCAAGCAACTATTAATGGTTGCGGGTCTCGATCGCTATTTTCAGATTGCGAAGTGTTTTCGGGACGAAGATTTGCGCGCCGATCGTCAACCTGAATTTACACAGATCGATCTCGAGATGTCGTTTGCTGATGAAGACACGGTGATGGATCTGACTGAGTCGATGATTCGTGAACTTTTCAAAACGCAGATGGATGTTGATCTAGGTGATTTCCCGAGGATGCCATACGCGGAAGCGATGGCGCGATTTGGAAGCGACAAGCCCGATCTGCGGATTCCGTTGGAGCTTGTTGATATTCAAGACTTGATGGTGTCTGTGGACTTTAAGGTGTTCAGCGGTCCTGCCAATGACTCCAACGGTCGTGTCGCTGTTTTGAAGGTCCCAGGTGGTGCGACAATTTCGCGCAAGGAAATCGACGATTACACCAAGTTTGTCGGCCAATATGGTGCAAAAGGATTGGCATGGGTGAAGGTGAATGCGTTGGCCGAAGGCTTGGACGGATTACAGAGCCCGATCTTAAAATTCATGCCCGATGATGTCGTGATGTCCTTGATCTCTCGTGTCGACGCCAAAGATGGCGATATTTTGTTCTTCGGAGCGGATTCAGCGCGCATCGTATCGGATGCACTTGGCGCACTACGCGTGAAGTTGGGTCATGATTGGAAGCTACTGACGCATGAGTGGGCACCACTTTGGATCGTGGATTTCCCGATGTTTGAGGGTGCTGGGGACGGACAGGTGACTGCATTACACCATCCATTTACAGCGCCAACCGTAGATCCAGTGTCTCTGAAAGCAAATCCACTCAATGCATTATCTCGCGCTTACGATATGGTGTTGAATGGGACTGAGCTTGGCGGTGGATCGATTCGTATTCACGACCAAGCGATGCAACAAGCGGTGTTTGAAGTGCTGAACATCTCTGAGGAAGAGCAGAAAGAGAAATTCGGCTTCTTGTTGGACGCGTTGCGTTACGGTGCTCCACCACATGGTGGGTTGGCATTTGGCCTCGATCGCCTTGTGATGTTGATGTTGGGTGCGACTTCAATTCGCGACGTGATCGCGTTCCCGAAAACACAGTCTGCGACCTGTTTGTTGACTGATGCACCGGGTGTTATCAGCTCTGAACAACTAAAGGAAGTGGGTGTGCGAATTCGTCAGGATAAAACGGAGTCGATGTAATGGCGGGTCATAGTAAATGGGCCAACATTAAGCATAAGAAGGCAGCTCAAGACGCCAAGCGCGGTAAGATTTTTACCAAGCTCATTCGTGAAATCACGGTTGCAGCTAAGGTGGGCGGCGGTGAGTCTGCTGATAACCCACGTTTACGCGCAGCTGTTGATAAGGCGTTATCCGCCAACATGACTAAGGATACCATCCAGCGAGCAATTGATCGTGGTGCTGGTGGCGGCGAAAACGACAGCGTTGAAGAATTGGTTTATGAAGGCTATGGTCCGGGCGGTGTTGCTGTCTTAGTTGAAGTGATGACCGACAACAAAAATCGAACAGTGGCTGAAGTGCGTCATGCGTTTAGTAAATGTGGCGGTAATTTGGGAACTGATGGCTCGGTTGCGTATTTGTTTACCAAACGTGGGCAGATTCTGATTAATAACGCCGATGAAGATGTGGTGATGGAAGCTGCTCTTGACGCGGGTGCTGAAGATGTTATTGGCCAAGATGGTGGGTCAATTGATGTGGCGACGACGCAGAATGATGTTGTCGAAGTCAAAGACGCGTTACTCGCTTCCGGTATAGAGATTGTCTCTGCGGAAGTCGCTCTGGTCCCATCAACCACAGCTGAATTGGATGAAGAGAGCGCGCCGAAAGTGATGAAGCTGATTGATATGCTTGAAGACTTAGATGATGTACAAAACGTCTACACCAACGCCAATTTTACTGACGAGTTGCTTGAGTTACTCGGCTAATGCGACGAATCCTCGGCATCGATCCTGGCTCCATTAAAACCGGATGGGGTGTGATAGAGATCGAGGGCAGTCGCGTGACCTATCTCGAATCTGGAACCCTCCGCCTCGGATCTGGTGATATGTCTGAGCGTTTGCTCATCCTGCACCGAGGCCTATCTGACGTTATCGAACGATTAAAACCGACAGAATGTGCGGTCGAAGAGGTGTTTCTGGCGAAAAACTTTCAGTCGGCTCTGAAGCTAGGTCAGGCTCGTGGTGTTGCCTTACTATCAGCAGGCAGCGCCTCAATTCCAGTCAAAGAGTTCGCCGCAAAAACTGTCAAACAAGCCATTTGTGGCCAGGGGCAAGCGACGAAAACTCAAATCCAGAATATGGTGATTCGGATTCTGAATTTGCCTGATAATCCTGGCGAAGATGCAGCTGATGCACTCGGTATTGCGCTCTGTGCCGGCTACAGTAAAGATGGCATGGGAGCAGAAGCGCGGTTTCGTTTATCGTCGCGTTCACGAGCTGGTAATCGCTGGCGGCTGAAGGAGAGTCAGAAATGATTGGCCGGATAACAGGCACGTTATTGGGAATTGAGCACCAGACCGCTCTTTTGGATGTGGGTGGTGTTGGATACGAGATCGAATGCCCCATCAGTACACTCTGCGAATTACCGGCCGCCGGTGAAATAGTGACATTACTGACGCATTTTGTCGTGCGTGAGGATGCACAACTTTTGTTCGGATTTTTAACCCATGATGATCGCGAATCATTTCGGGTCTTAATTAAGATTTCCGGTGTCGGACCGAAGCTCGCCATTGGTGTGTTATCCGGCCTTTCAGGAGAAGAACTGGCTGCGGCGGTCGAGCGTGATGACGTGGCAACGCTGACGAGACTTCCCGGTGTTGGTAAGAAAACAGCCGAACGTCTGTTGGTTGAATTGCGTGGACGCATGACTTCAACGGGACACACGCAGTCGCTTGTTGGCTCATCACCGATTGAAGAAGCTGTCCTTGGACTGATTGCGCTTGGATATAAAGAAACGGAGGCGCGTAAAGCGATTAACGCACTCCCCAAGGATCCGGAAGCCACTCCTGAAACATTGATTCGCTCAAGTCTGAAACAAATGCTGAGAACACCATGAGCGAACGGATTATCGAAGGAGATTCGATGCCCGAAGACACGCGCATCGAGCGTGCCATCCGGCCGAAAAAATTAGCCGAGTATGAGGGGCAATCGAAAGTTCGTGATCAGATGCAATTGTTCGTTGATGCAGCAAGGAATCGATCAGAGCCACTTGATCACACGTTGATTTTTGGCCCGCCAGGTTTGGGTAAGACAACGCTTGCCAACATCATCGCGCATGAAATGGGTGCATCATTGAAGTCAACTTCGGGCCCTGTGCTTGAGCGTGCCGGTGATTTAGCTGCGATTTTGACCAATCTTGAAGCTGGCGATGTGCTTTTTATCGATGAAATCCATCGATTGTCCGCCTCCGTCGAAGAGGTGCTATACCCCGCGATGGAGGATTATCAGCTTGATATCATGATTGGTGAAGGGCCAGCTGCCCGTTCAATCAAGCTTGATTTGCCACCTTTTACCCTTGTTGGTGCGACGACTCGTGCTGGTCTTTTAACAAGTCCACTGCGTGATCGTTTTGGTATTGTGCAGCGGCTCGAGTTTTATTCAGAAGCCGATCTCGTAAACATTGTGAATCGATCTGCGAGGTTGATGGGTATCGAGTGCGAAGCTGACGGTGCTTCTGAAATCGCAAAGCGGTCGCGTGGCACCCCCCGTATTGCGAATCGATTGTTACGGCGTGTGCGCGACTTTGCTGAAGTCCGTGCCGATGGTGTGATCACACAGCAGGTCTCTGATGACGCATTGAATTTACTTCATGTGGACGCACACGGTTTTGATCAGATGGATCGAAAACTCTTGTCAGTGCTTGCCAAGCATTTTAATGGAGGTCCTGTGGGGATTGAGTCGTTAGCCACATCGCTTGGTGAAGAACGCGGTACACTTGAAGAGGTGATCGAGCCGTACTTGATTCAACAAGGGTATCTGCACCGGACGCCACGTGGAAGAACACTGACACAGGCGGGATATCAGGTGGTTGGGTTGAATGGTGGCGCAGACGAGTTGTTTCAGGATTCTTGATGAGCTTTGAGATTCCAGTTCGCGTGTATATCGAAGATACTGATGCTGGTGGCATCGTGTTTTATGGGAACTATCTAAAGTTTTTTGAACGTGCTCGTACTGATTTTTTACGAAGTCTTGGGATCGAGCAGTCGGTGACAATCGAAAACAACCTGATTTTTGTCGTTCGTCATATTGCTGTTGACTATCAGTCACCAGCGAGGCTTGACGATGTGTTGGCGATTTCGTGCGTGGTGAAATCGATTCGACCAACGCGGGTATTATTTTCCCAGTCAGCAAATCGCGCGAATGATGGCATGAATCTGGTCAACGCAGAGGTGGAAGTTGCCGCCGTCAGTATGGATACTCTGAAGCCTCGTGTGTTGCCTGATACATTTCGCAATACATTACAAAAAACGGTTGGAACCATCGATGTCTGAAGAACTCTCTATATTAAGTCTGGTGCTACAAGCTGGCCCCGTTGTGCAGCTGGTGATGGCCACTTTGGTGCTTGCATCTGTTTTCTCTTGGGTTGTTATCTTTCAACGAACTCGTGTGTTATCACGGGCCCAAAAACATGCACGACTCTTTGAGGATACATTTTGGAGCGGAGCTGAGCTGGTCGGTCTGTATAAACAGGTAGTAAACTCATCAAACCTGATCGGACTAGAGGCAGTTTTTAAGGCGGGCTTTCAGGAATTCACGCGTCTGCGGCAGGATGTTAAATCAGATCCTGATGCGGTGATGGAGGGTGTTCATCGCGCAATGCGAGTTGCGCGTGCAAAGGAAGAGGAGCGTCTCGAAGCGCACCTTCCGTTTCTCGCTACGGTTGGATCAATTAGCCCATACATTGGCCTATTTGGGACGGTCTGGGGGATCATGAATTCGTTTCGTGGATTGGCAGCTGTCAAGCAGGCAACCTTGGCAACGGTGGCACCTGGGATTTCTGAAGCCTTAGTTGCGACAGCGATTGGTCTGTTTGCTGCTATTCCGGCGGTGATTGCTTACAACCGTTTCAACGCAAAGGTCGATAGTCTTGCCATGACCTATGAGAATTTCTCGGATGAGTTTGCGGCAATTCTGCATCGACGGGTCCATCAGCGGGGTGAATAATGGCGCGTGTGTCGCGACGTAATCGGAAACGATTGGTCTCTGAAATCAATGTCGTCCCCTACATCGACGTGATGTTGGTGCTATTGGTGATTTTCATGGTCACCGCACCAATGTTAACGCCCGGTGTACCGATTGAGCTGCCTGAGGCATCGACGGATCCCCTGCCTGTGGCTACAGATGAGGAGCCATTAGTGGTGTCGATGAATGGAACCGGTGAGTTATTTATTAACGTTGGTGGAAATGGTGAGACCCCGGTGACGCTGGGTGTGGTTAAGGATCGGGTGATGAAAGTTTTGGCTGCGAAGCCAGGTACACCCGTGCAGTTACGAGGAGACGAAGGTCTTGACTATGGCAGAGTGATGGAGGTCATGGCTGCGCTTCAGGTAGTCGGAGTGACTTCCATCGGTTTGGTAGCGGAGA
>CACJLQ010000031.1 GCA_902594275.1 uncultured Litorivicinus sp. | reverse complement strand
ACATTGCAACAAATCTTGGCAAGAAGCTTGTGACACCCCTCAGATCAGCGCAATAAACCTTTACCCCGTTTCTTTCAAGTTGGCGACTAACCGCACTCTCTTGGCCAAAAGTCACAACGAGAACGTCAGCGACTCTAGCGTGCTCCTTCAAGCCAACAACTAACCGAGCTAACACAAGCTCCGCTCCGCCTATCTCCAGACTTCCTATAATATTTAGGATACGCATCACGCACCTTTCTTCATGAGGTAATACACATGTCTCAAACCGCTTGACTCAGACCGCTCCTTTTGGAATTTAAAGTAGTCATACGAAGATGGTCTTCTTAACTTTTGTCGAAAAAAATATTGTAATCGCGGCAATATTTTATAAGCGTGGCCTTCAAAAGCCTTAGTCTTAATCTTCAAACCCGCGTCATGCGCAATCCGCTCAGTAATTTCGATATTTCTAATTTCCTTTTTAAAATGGCGCCTTTCGGTTGAAAGATTCTTGCATTTTGAATTAAGTGTATATAAGAACAGGTGGCCGTGTTTTGGATCGAGTACTCTTGACACCTCTTCGAATAAATTCTTCAACTGGGCGTCATCCAAATAATCAATCATAGAAATAATTGTCACAATATCTACCGATGCGTCTTCAAAAGGAAGATGCTCAATAAAATGACCCACAAAAAACTTTGCCTTGTCGCAATTGGTCCAAAAAGGATCTTCCCTCAAGTCAATGCCATAAGTCTCGTAATCTAGATGTTCAGCAATTTTTACTATTCGCCCTTTACCACATCCTACATCAACAAACACACCACTATTGGGCGCATTGTCTAAGTAATGAGACTTAAATTCCAAGCCAATACTTACATCGCTAACGAGCCTCCTGTAATAATTATTAGTGATTATTCGATCAATAATCGCTATTGGGGAAACCGGCGATAGCATTGGGTCTAATAAGAAGAAGTAATCCGCTAACTTTTTATACTTGCTTGTTTTGACACGTTTATCACGAATATTTCTTACAACGTTATCGTCACAAGAAAAACTAGCGTTGCAATGTTTACATAATATGAGGCTAGTACTGAACAGGTCATGGATCGGCGACCCACATCTACATTTATATCGAGTCATACTTTTTTTGGGACTCTATGAATTCGATGTATCGTCGGTGCCTCAAATCTCGTACAGCAGAAACGGAATGAATTCGCTTGGATCGTAAACCCATTTTCTTACCAATCACATCCAACTCACCAGGATTCTCAAGCTTTTGAATTATCAGGTCACATAAAACCTTATATTTACCCTCAGGCACGATCAGCCCGACACTGTCGTCGTTAACAAGTTCTCTATGCCATTCTACGTCATAACAAGCTACGGGTCGCCCGCTCGCACTCGACTCAATTAAACTATACCCGCCCATCAAACATAAGTTTATTAGACTATGTCTACGATAATAATCACATCGATTACGTTCAATAAAACCGAGAAAGATAACCGAATCGTAGAGAATTGGATCTCGGCTAACAATTCTCTGGCACTCCCTGTATTCAGGACCTTCGCCGGCAATCAGGGTATAAATATTCTTCCTGTAACTAAGAATCCTTGCGATTTTAAGACAATCAAAAATATAATTTTCTCTTGTCAATCGACCAGCAAATAAAACAAATTTTGACTCACTTGAACTCTTCCCATTAACTCGCTCCTTCGCATAGAAATCATCTGGAATACAATGAGGAAAATAAACGCATTTGCTGGGAGAAGCCCCATTTTTAACCGCATATTCTATTAGCGTTTTTCTTACACAAAATATCGAGTCACACATCATGTATGTCAGGCGCTCAGTTAACTTAGCTGGCATCGGAGACCCCAGAATACAGGGTAGCGCCTTCGGCCCGTCCAGTTCTAAACGCTTATCCCAATCTGAGTGAATTGATACTATCCAAGGCTTTAATCCCAGACATGCAAATCCACAAACAACAGCCGAAAAAAAAGGGTCCGAAACTCTCACAACGTCTGGATCAATTTTTCTTATTAACTTTCTCAATTTGATCAATGCTAGAAGAAAATAGAGTGGCGCACTTAGACGAAAAAGAATGCGGTTTTTCCACCATGGTAGTTGGTCTTTGCCAAACTCCAATAATACATTTCCACGATCCAAGATAATTTCTCGAGTAATGTGGGCAAACAAGTGAACTGAGTACACACGCTCAAATAGACCGCCCTCCGCCCTTTCCGAGATAGCTTGATCTACACCCTTCCTCTTCAAAGAGTCGTAATCCGAACTGGATATGAATACCAACTTACGCAACCATTCTTCTCACTCTACGAACAATCCAATAATCATTTTGGATTAAAATTTCGGTCTTAAAACCTTGCAACATTACGTTTATAACTTCCTCCTCAGAGCGCTCAGATACAATGTAATCAACCGAAAAATTTTTATCAGCAATTGGCAGCGTCCGCCAGATAGGCCAATACGGTTCCAGTTTCCTAAACCCACTGGTATGGCCCCCGAAAAAAATTCTATGTTTAGTTCGAAGCCCAACCAGATTAGATAATCCAAACGGGACCACCAAAACCGTTCCAAGCTCGAGCGATTCGAGACATTCCGCAATTTTTTCTAATGCTTGGTTTTTTTGTTTCTTATCGTCAACCTTAAGTAACTTGAAAACAACTATTCCAGACGAAGCGAGAAACCCTAACAGTCCCAACACCAACAACCAAGTGAATGAATCTTTCGAGGATTGTAGTTCAATCACAAAAAAAATTGCCGACGCCCCCACCGTATTCTGAACGTAAAGATGCCCGGCCCCAAGGCATTTCAGGGGATCAATGAATAAGGTGGCCAACACCATGGCCCAGATAGACATGACAATTATTGCGAACGTATTCCATTCCCCAATTAAGATCGAGTAAACGACGATTACTGCAGCGATTGGGTTATGACCTACCGAGCGAATAATTTTTTCAATTACGCTACGGACATTATTAGCGTGATACTCGGTTTTCAACTGCACAGTATGTGGACGAAAAAGATGAAATTGATCTTTACCCAAAAAAGGCCAATTGCGATACCAGAACGACACAATATCAAAATGCGCTAAAGCTTGTCCTACACTAAATGCTTTTCCCAACACCATATAGCTCAAAGCGATCGAGGTGATTACTGATATTAAAAAAAACTCAGCATGAATCTCCAAAAAAATAAACAGCGTTGGCACAACCGCAAAAATCAGCAATTGCAGGGTCATCTTGTGAGTGAGAATAACACCCACTGTTCCAACGGACATTAAAAAATAGGATAAAAACAGATGCTGATCGGAATTCGCTAAGACGAAAGCCAAACAGAACAAGAAAAAAAATAAATCTCCTAAGCCTCTTGATGCTAATTGGTTGTTGTAAGCTAACTTCGCAGGTGAAAATACTATCAAGGCGAAAAGGAGAGACAAATCAAATTCTACCGACATTAAATTTAGAAACAAAGCAGCAGCAGCAAACTCAATGACGTCAGGGATAAGAATAACGATGATTTTCCCTGTTTTATAACTCAACATCCTTTTGAAAATGTATAGATAAAAAATATAACCTATTGGATAAAATGATTTATCGTCCTCAAGTACAAACTTATCCCCAAGATCAATTGGGATTTTTTTTCTAAACTCTCTAAGTAACAATAAATAGGAAAATTCATCGACCGCGTTTGTTTGGTATCGAAAAATAATTATTACCCTAAAAAAAAATAAAACCGTTATAAAAAACGCGGAAGTTTCAAAACTAGGCTCAAACATTCTTTACAGAAATCGACCCCGTGTTTATTGAATGGTGCCTGATATGAAAATCATTTTCTCTTATTGGATTTAAATTAGGAAGCCCATAACCAGAGCACAGCTGACAGATATCAATGTTCTGCTGATTTGAAATAATTTGTTTTCTAAATGCCCTCGATTTTTCACCATTAAAAATTTTTGTTAATGGTTCTTCAAACACATTTCCAAAAATATATTTACCGTTGGGATCTCGACAACAGGGTACAACCGAGCCGTCCCAATTAATCTGTGTTGAATTCCAAACCCACACACAATTATTTTTGGGCACGATTTTCGGGCGGAGTACACCGTTTTCAAAAGCCTCCCGGTCGTAAAACCAATACTTTTCATTCTCTGTAAGATAGGCCCGAGCTTCGAGCATATTCCTTGCGCAAGGATCAATAATATTTGCGGTATCGACTCCTGCGCCTTTGGCCCATGATAGAAACTCCTCTACCTGATGCTCGTTGTGCCTCATTACAATAAATCCGACATCGATCTCAACGCTTGATCCAGGAGTCTGATTTCTTTTCCGAATTAATTGCTCTAGGTTAGTTAATACTTTATTCAAGTTTGATCGAATTCTATAGCGAGAATGTGTTTCCTGATCCAGTCCGCCGATCTGGAATGAAATTTTGTTTATATCTGAGTAAATGACGCCCTCAGGATCCACAAAATCGCCATTTGTACATGTTTCAACATATATGTTCTTCGACCGAGCTATCTTAATCATTCGGTAGATTTCCGGATGCATAAATGGCTCACCCATAAAGTAGAAAAATAAAACTGAAGTGGACTTGTGTATCTGATCGAGAAAATCTGAAAATAATTTGTGGTCAATAAAACCAGACGATCTTCTCATATCACCTTTGCCAGTTTCGCAGACCGGGCAACGTGCATTACAAGCGTTCGTCGGCTCTATCGACACATGTACAGGACTCATTAATGGTCCAACTTTTCCAAGTTGTGCCATTGATGAATTCCACAATAATGATTGCCATCCTTTGGGGCGGATTCTAAGTGTATCTCTAACGAATTTAATTTTTTTTGTAACTGACGCCACGACTTTTCTTCCTATCATTAGCTAGCCATAAATGATGTTTAGACAGCGCCCTAGATAAAACATCGGCTGCCGTATTCTCTACATCTAGTTTTGTCATCGGTAAAGATGCCCTTCGTTCAATGATTAAGTGTTTTCCTGTTAGCTCGGATTCAACGAAAATTTTGATGATGCACGCACCCTTGTTTTCTTGCATTAAATCGTGGGTCAACACTACACCCTCCTCCCAAGGTTCCGCTAATGCCTCAGAAAGAATTTTGTCCAGAAACAACAATTGAGACGCCAATTAATCTTCCTTCTTCAGAGATCGCGCGGGAAACCCCACTAAACGGATATGCGATCCAAACTTCTTAGTCACGACCGAACCGACCCCTACGAATACATCATCTCCAATCGCAGTTGAACTAGCAAAACTCACTCGTGGCCCGACAAAACAGTCGGATCCTATCCGAACGCTTCCACTGATTTCCGTCGCAGCACAGATCAATGTTCGTGTCCCAATTTTAACGTTGTGAGCTATATGAACCTGATCATCTATTTTCACATCATCACCGATCTCTGTATCGCCAATAGACCCTGCGGATATTGTGTTTAAAGCTCCAATCTCAACGTCATTTCCTATCTTAACTGAACCTAAATGTATAAACTCAAGGTTAGTGGATCCGCGTTCTGATACATATCCAAAACCCTTCAATCCGATTACTGAGTTAGCCTTAATTGTAACATTACTGCCGACAACCACATTAGGACCAATCACTACTCCCGCTGACAGCCTAGTATTATCACCAACGACAGCATTGTCGCCAATTACACAGTGACTGCCAATATCGCAATGCATCCCGATCCGCGCAGTCGCCGCCACATCCGCAAAACGACTAATCCGTGACTCAGCAGCATGGAGATGATCTCCTAATAAGAAGTGTTGTAGTTCAACGAACGCTCTTCGTGGGTCTTCCACGATGACGTATGTCAATGAGGACGGAAAATTCATCACCCTTCGGGCCAACAGCAAACCAATCTTTCCAACGTTAAACCGATTACAATCAAAGTCAGCACCAGAGTAAAAACAAACAGCTGTTCTACGAGGGTCTTGGACGTCAGAAAAGCTGTCAATCCGTTTATCCGGACCTTTTAGCTCACACCCCAGCCTTTTTGCACAATCCGAGGCCATAACCACTTTCATAGACACTCTCTATCGAAGGAACCTAATATCGACTACAGCATTCCATAATAATCTTCAACATCAACCATAAACTCGCTTACTTTTTTTTCTAAATAATAGTCTCTTCTTTGAATGTAACTTTTTTTATTGAATCGAGATCCCTGTTTAAGAATCTCATCGTAATCATACATATTTTGCTCAGCTCTGCGAATCACTGCCTGAGCAACTTTTTGTCTAGGCGTTAAACTATTTTGATCATCTATCCACCAATCAGGATGTGTCAGTATCTGAAGCCTTTTACTCGTTGAATTCTGTAATAGTTCGGGTAGTACCTTATATCGCCAGTGACCGTTCGAGTCTGAACAATATTCAACGTTCTCCTGAAAAAATTGAGAATAACAATTCCAAAGGCCGTGATATTTTAATTCCTCAAAAATAATTTTAGACGGTGGATTATGAAAACTCACAGCCACGGGTTGAATACCGACGAGCTTTTCTAATACAAATGCTTCATATTCTAGTCGCTCTAAAAAACTCATTGGATTAGTCAGTCGGAGATCTAAATGAACTCCTAGTTCATGACCCAAAGAGAAAATCTGAGTTAGTATCTTTTGGCTTTTATAATCATGAATATTATAAAACTCTGAGCTAATGTTTAAGAAAAAACAGGATCTGAATCCTGCCGATTCATCTATTTCTGCGATTTTCGATGCCCTTGCCAAATCGATATCTACATCATGTCTCCAAAGCATAAATCTATCTAGTTCCACCGAGAGATCCTCAAAACAGACTTGAGAGAATTTTTCAGCAGCAAGCCTGATAATTTTCTTATAATTGGTCAGATTGATCACATTAACGTTATCTGTTTCCATAATCATTGAAATACCGAACTACCTTTCATAGGCGTGAATTTGACAACTTGATACCAAACATCAAGACACGCAACGTCGAAACTTTTTGCATCTTTACCATTAGCTCTCAGAGTCCCCGGAACTTGATTAGTTCGGTTACTCGTTACCCGCCCTTTCCATACCAAAATGGTCATATCAGATGTATGAAAATATGCGCCTGGATACGGCTCAGTTTGAGCCCTAACAAACCTATCAACAACAGCTGCGGTTTGACGCCAATTAATCAAACCGTCGGCTGGACTCCGCTGGGCATAGATTTGGGTTGGAGGATAACGCTTATAGTGTTGTAAAGATTCAAGACATTCACTTTTCATAACGACCAACAGCTTTTCTAAACACTCTAACATCGCTGTTTGTGATTTTTTTAATAACGATTTAATGTCATCCGTATCTCTAATTTTGAACTTGTGCGATGTTATCACGGGCCCACTATCGATTCCTTCTCCAATGAGAAATGTCGATACTCCAGTTTCTGAAGCGCCCTCAAGTAAAGCCCACACCAACGGCGCTCCGCCCGCAAACTCCGGTAACAAAGAAGCGTGAAATCCTATACATGGAACCTTTTTGTATAGCTGCGGCGGTATCATATGATACCAACCCGCCACAAGCACAAGATCTGGATTAACTCGCAAAATCCTATCAATGATATTGGGATCCTTGAACCCATCAGATACTGCTAGCTGATCTATGGCTCGTAGGGCACACCAATGATCAAGATCTCGATACAAACAATTTTTTTTTGGTTGGCTCGAATACGAGATAGAAAATTCTTTCGTGACCGATAAAACGAAAACGATACTAACGTCCGGCTTAGTATACAGCCGATTTAACAAAATCTGGGTAGTTTCAGTACCGCCAAAAACAACTACTCTCACCGTTTTGTTGCTATCACCGAAATGCCCGACTCATCTTCAAAAAGGAAATTGCAGTCAAACCAGCATCTTTCAAAAAACCATCTACTTCATCTGCAGTGTGCCGATGGCAGAGCGAAGGCCTATACCAATCAAAATTTACGTGATTAGACTCGGCGAAGGTAAGGTTTGGATTGATGTAGCATTTAAAAACATAATTGTAAAAAAATCTCTGAATATCATGTTC
>CACJLQ010000030.1 GCA_902594275.1 uncultured Litorivicinus sp. | reverse complement strand
GGCAAACTTTCCTGAATCTCAGTCCAGGTATAACTGCCAAACCTCGAATTTAACTGCACCACTGAGCCCAGCACGCGCACCGGAATGTCTGGCCCTAACGATACCGGAGACCCCGTATCAATGATAAGGCACCCCTCGTTGAAATCAGCGCAAAGAATGCCTCTACGCACAACGACTTCGATTGACTCTGGCACAAATCATCCCCCCTGCGTTCAAGGCATTAGTGTACTGCGATTCGATCGATTAATAATAGCTTCGGCGGTCTGCAGAAACACTGGAGGATGATTCACTTTCCGCAGCCTCAGAAACAGCCTCTTCACCAGATTCTGCAGACGGCTCCGAGGTGTCAACTGATACTGAACCGCTTATGCTCATCGTAGTTGAATCACTGCTCGCAGCCTCGGGAAAGCGTTCACCTGATGACAAGCTGCCTGAAGCAGATCCAGTATCCGAGCTGTCAATTGCAGGCCCACCGCTTCTCCAATTCACACTATCGATTTTCTGGGGAACAATCTCTTTACCGCGAGCACGGATCAGAGCCAAAACCCGCCTCATACCGCCATGATGACTGCGCTTGAGCGCATCTTCGATTAACTGAACTTCGGCACTGGAGAGTCTTAACGCTTGAATCCAGTTGAACTGACGCGACGTCTGTATCTCAATAACCGAGGTGGAAACACCCGCTGATCGCATCGCAGGAAATGTCACTTCAGTCGATTGACTTTTGTCAAACGCATTCGTCAGTTTGAGCCTGTTCAAACCAAGCCGTGGCTTGACTTGAATAACCGTATTCCGTCGAATCGGTCCCAAATCAGCCCCATTAAGCTCTACCAAATAAGTGCTCAGTAAGCCTTGGAGATTTCTGACAGCACTGGATTGATCTGCCGAACTATCAATAAACGCCAAGACAGCTCCGCCTCGGCTTTGAGACAACGCGTCGAGGACTGACGCCTGTGAGCCGAGTCTTTGCGCACTATCAGCGTTTAATCCAGCCGACAGGACCATAGAAACAATTGCTAATCCAACCTTTACTTTCAGCACAGCCTCAGGCTCTCTCACTCGAACACAGTTTCTATCGGCAAAAAACGCACCCTCTATAGGACATCATGACCTTTTGAAAGCTATTGGCCGGAGCGTCCTCGGATCATTAATCTAGTAAGCGCGTCCCTCGGCTCGCTCGAATCATCAAGGTCGAAAGGGATTCACTCGGTCATTACCCAGCGAATCAACCAGAAAAATCAGTTAATCAGCGCTGTCGAACCGGTAGCGAGATCCCTAATCAACCGTATTCGATCGATTTCATCTTGTGATTCAGAACCTGCGCGACTTTCGATCAGCTGATCAACTTCCGTAGCCATCCCTTCGCTGATAAGCGCCCGGCACTGTGCAAAAAGACTAATATCCAGACAATTCAGATCACGCTCAAATTCAAGCTTTGTTAATACTGACATTTTAATTCTCCGTCAAGAAAACAGCACACATTGTTGCAGCAAGAAAAATGCCAATAATATTGAGAGACAGGTATAACCCAACCACAACTGGCACAAGCGATAATCCAGCACTACTCTTGGCCCACGTTGTGAGTTCGAGATTTCAAAAGGTATTCAATTGACGCAAGCCACCATTTATCACAACCCCAACTGCAGTAAATCCAGAGACGCGCTGCGCTTTTTGCAGGATTCAGGCATCAATCCAAAAATCATTTTGTACTTGAAGGATGGATGGACCACTCAGACTGTGTACGCATTAAAAGCATCTTCGGGCCTCGACTGGCGACAAATGCTTAGGCCTGACGCTCAATCTAAACTGCACACCGCATTAATCAACGATGACTTCGAGTCGATTGTCCAACATATCATCGAGCAACCAGCCGCCCTGGAAAGACCTTTCGTTGTAACAGACAAGGGGACCCGGTTATGCCGGCCGATCGATACAATCTTGGAGATCATCGACTTGCGTCCCACAACACCATGGCTGACTGAGAAAGGGGTTCAGGTAATTTAATTTCACGACAAAACCATGATCACGATGACCGTGCCTGCGATGATCAGCCAATTCACCCACCAAGCCTTCGTTGGTTTGTTATCGTTACCCTGCATGGATCACACCCTCTATTGCTTCAGATCACGGTAAACCCTTAGCGGCATTGGGTTCAATAGCGGGAAATACCAAACTTCAATAAAAAAGGCTGAGTGGTGACTCAGCCTTTCCTGGTTTCGACTCGCTTATGTCAAAGATACGCTCAATTGCAAGCGGTCGGTCGGCCTCTGTTATCCGTCTACCTGTCAAAACAGACGCCCTCAGCGGGACTCTTACGGATCGCCCAGAAATCGCTTGCCGGTTTCTCTCGATGAGAAACATTTACGAAACCAATATTTACTATCGCAGATTTTTCGATACATTCAATCGCTCGATGGTCGAGTGCCAGTGTTGCAACTGCGTAAAACTGACTAGGCAACGATCTTAGAGGGACTCAAATCACCACTCACAAGGTCGATTTAGCTACGAAGGGCTATCTGTAATCAGGAGAATTCTGAAACTTCGAGCACCATGTCGATTAGCTGGTGGATCCGTTTATTGTTCCCAGCGATCGCCACCCTGTTTCGATCCGATTCTGAGTTCAGTTTTTCAATGTGCGCTGTATTCTCAGCGACTGTCTCAACCAAACCGTCACAAATCTCATCTAACTCATCGATCATTTCATTCGATATCGAGTATTCTTCATCAAGCACTTCCTGCATCACACGATCATGATGAAGGTCTGTTGATGCGGCGGCTAATACAATCTCATCAGTGAAACCAGCAGAGCTACTATTCACTGCTATCATTTGTCTGTTGATCTCGACTAGTGATTGATTAATGCGGATGAGACCGCGGTTGATCTCGATTCTGGCTTTGAGATGCTCTATCAGTAGTTTGAGGGTCGCGAATTTCGCATGGATTCTCTTTTCCTCTTCCTGGGTCTCGATATGATTGAGCTCGTGCAGACAAGTCGCCAGGTGTGACTCTAATCCTTTAGTTGCCAGATCACGGAGCGCAACCCCATTCGCCGTGGTGTTCGCCAGAATATGGAAATGATTTTCTTCAACTTTTGAGCGATGTAGCCCCGCCTTCGCAGTATTTTCGCTTACTCTAGCGGACAGCTCGTAAATGAGATTCTGGATCCTCTTTAACTTTTCGATTTTTACTTCAGTATCCATAAATACTCCTGTGTCTTGAACTCTGATTTACCATGTCGGCTAATCGACCTTTGAACTCACAACATTTTGAGCTAGCAAAAATTCCAGGGGTGTGATTGGCTGCACCATGTATTGGTCGAGATTCAAAAGCGTCCCTAATTCATTGGCGATCTCCTGGCCTTCGACAATTGCAGCCTGTTTATCGATTTCCTTTTGCTGATACCGAATACCTAGTTCGAAAAATCTCGAAGCGAACTCAAGGGGGATGTAGATAGTCACAGGGCCGTTCACTGTCACCATTGTCTGAAAACACGTCTCTTCGTCAGCTACGGGAGTGGGGGGCGGAACTTCTCCCCCAGCGGTTGCGATCATGACCTCTTCCTCATGGCTAGCGATCGCCCTCATCGCCGCCCGAAAGATAATATCAAGCCCCGTTTTTGACCGGAGCGCGATACGAATTCGTAGTGCCCTAAGTTCTTTCGAGTCCCCCGACGACGACGCCGCTCTGTCAAAGCCACCCTTCGCAGTGTCTCGCTCTTTCGTTTTCCCTCCATCAAACCAGCTTAACAGACCCACTCTTTGACCTCGGCTAGCACTTTGAAACTTTGTCTAAGATCACATCGTGTCTCAGGTCTGGGACATCGAGCCACGTCGATCCCGGACAATCACGCTTGACCATCGCCTGCAACAACGCACTCGTTCCCACCCAGACAATCTCGCTTAAATCAGCGGCCTGTCTTTTCAAACCTTGGATAGCCACAGTCAACGCATACGGATCGTTGACCAAAATAAAGTTGGGAGAAGCACTGAGCTTCAACACGTCAGGATTATTTTTCGTGCGGCTAAATATGGGCATCCGAATCACCCGCTGATTAGCAGCTATAAGTCGTTTCGCAACACCACCTGCCTCCTCAATTTCCTCGAGAACTACACAGAGCTCACTATTTTCAGCATCCTGGGCGATCAATTTCGATAGCTCGACAGAGCTCCCTGGGGCCGTTGGCGTCAGAATTTCTCTTGGACTGACTTGATCGATACCAATAAATCTGACGATCTCAGAAAACGTGAGCGCTGTGTCATCATCGAGTGCTGCATACTTCAGTCGATCCTTTCTCAGTTTCAATGCATTAATCAGCGACTCAAATTGCTCTAGCGCTTCGGGCGCGTAGGGATTTGCGGCAACCACCCTCAATGGACGACTGTCCTTTACATCGTCCCAATCTGCGAATTCTCTCAAGACAGCACGTTGACGAGCATCATTCGTTAGCTCAAGCGTACTCAGCGGACATACATCCACATCGACCCAATACCGCTTACCATCCTTGCTCAAGGCGTCAGCCAACGGGTTAGTCATATCACCCCACGTTGCGTTAGTCACAATAAGATTGGCGTTACTAATTCCCATACTTTAGTCCTGTACATCATCTTTTAGACACTACACTGATCGATCATTAAAAGCACCTACAAAACTGGGAGTGACCAATCGAAAACTCTGCTAATGCTGGGCTTAGAACGATTGAATAGCCTCATGAAACTGACTAAAAACACTGCAAATGCCCTTACTCAGTAGTAGTGCAATACTACCCCAGGATCATGTATGTTAGGCAAAGTAATTGACTTTCTGGCCGAGGATTTCATGAGTCAACCACGTGTTTCCAACATCAGTATTGTTTCGGTCGATTTACCGTTACAACGGCCTATCGTCTCTGCGGTCGGGCGCTATGACAATTGGCCATTCATTATTACTGAAATAACTCTCGACAACGGCATCGTTGGCAATAGTTATATTTGTCCTTACCTCGTCAACTTCACAGACCCCATCGAGCGGGTAACACAAGAGCTTTTCAAACTCTTCGAAAATCAACCACTCGCTCCCACGGCGTTCTATGAAATCGGGATGAACAAATTAAGTTTACTCGGCCGCTCTGGAATCGCGATGTATTCGCTCGCTGCCCTCGATATCGCGTTTTGGGATGCGAGTGCTAAAGTTGCAGACCGACCATTGTGTGAACATCTAGGCGGCACCCTCGGAGATGTGAAGGCTTACAATTCCGGTGGACTTTGGCTACACACACCAGAACAATTGGCTCAGGAAGCAAGCCACCTCAGGGATGAGGGTGACTTTTCTTCCCTCAAAATCCGCTTGGGCCGAAAGACACTGGATCAAGACTTGAGAGCTATCGAGGCAGTCCGATCCCAAATGAACGCTGATGACGATCTCTTGTGCGACTTTAATCAGGTATTGAGCTTTACTGGAGCGCGTAGACGCCTGCAAGATTTGGATGACCAAGGTCTTTACTGGTTTGAGGAGCCCATTCCTTACCATGAATTCAAAAACTACAACGAACTTCGCCAGCATCTTTCAACGCCGCTCATTCTCGGCGAGAACTTCCATGGAATCGATCACGCCACTCTGAGTCTCGAACTCAAATCAAGTGATGCGATCATGCCAGATCTGATGCGAATCGGCGGGGTGTCTGGATGGCTTAAAACAGCAACGCTCGCAGAGGCCTACAGAAAGCCTGTATCCTCCCACCTCTATCACGAAGTCTCCGCGCATTTGATGCGAGTAACACCGACAGCGGATTATTTAGAGTGGATGAATTGGGTTGACCCGTTGTTAGTGGAGCCTTACCGAGTCAAAAATGGACGTCTCATTATCCCGGAGCGTCCGGGCGTCGGACTTGATTTCAATCTGGACGTGATCGACAGGTACAGGGTCAGCCACTAAAGCTCTGTTCTAGGAAGGTGAACAGAAGCAAATCGGACCGTTTCTAACAATCACAAAGACTGTCCCTTGAATAAAAACCACTAGCCAGATCAGTCCTATCTCAAACTCCAAGAAAAAGATAACTGATACAACGTGCAAACAAGAATCAAACCGAACCCAATCAGGATGCCAATGTGCTGAGTCACCAGCCCAATCACCGCTGGTCCCAACATAAAACCGCCATAGCCCAAGGTAGCCACGCTCGCAAGACCTTGCCCCGGTGTCACAAACGGATCATTCGCTGCACGCGCGCACCCCAGGGGAAATACAGGCGCCAAACCTAAGCCAAGCAATAAGAATCCGACCAATACGATTCTGTAATCTGAACTAAGTAGGCTAATGCTGATGCCGATTGTCGCGAGCCATCCACCAACACCACAGACGCAAGCCGCCCCATAACGATCCACGAAATCGTCTGCCAACATTCGGCCGAGGAACATCGCGAAACTAAAAATCATAAAACTACCTAACGCCATCGCTTCAGTCAGGGTGAATCGCTCGGTGACAAAAATGGCTGCCCAGTCAGCGACAGCACCTTCAGCCAGCGCTGCGCCAAACATCAATAACCCGACAAATAATAAATTTTTCTTGGGCCACGCAAACATCGGTGCAGCTTCACTGACTGTCGACCCGATCCAATCGACTCGCGAAGCCTTCAGCGCAAGAAGGGCCATCAATCCGCTGATCATCAGGAAATGTTGCATAACCGTTAAGTCAACCTGAACCGCCAAGAACCCAAACAAACCACCAATCCCGGCGAAAAGACTCCAGTAGGCATGGAGTGACGACATAATCGACTTGGATCCTTGCCGTTCAACTTCGGCACCCCAACCGTTCATCGCAACATCGAGGGCTCCAAGTGAAACACCAAATATTGCGACACAGACGGTGAGCTCCAACACGGAACCGGCAAACGAAATCAGTATCAGTGAAATCAACGTCGCCCAAGTCATGTACCCCGTTACTCTGACCGCTCCATAGCGATCAATCGCGCGCCCAGATAATGGAAACGAAGCGACACTCGCCATCGCGAGTACCAGCAACACAGTACCCAACTCAACAGCTTCCATAACTAGCTGATTTTTCAGTGACGGAATCCGTGACGCCCAGGAACCGAAACTGGCGCCCGCAATCGCAAACGTGATGACCACGGCTCGATTCGCTTTTGCCCAGATTTCTTTCGAGTTATCCAGATCTTTTCCTCAATGTTTCCATCTCTTCTGATAAGTCAAAGTTACTCAAAAAGTGGCGGAAAGCCGTGTCTTGCCCACCGATCTATTCAGAGCCAATTTGATCAATGATCGAATCAAGAGAGGCAACCAAACGACGACCAAAGGCGTCATCAACCACGGCAGAATGGGGAGATCCAAAGTCTCCAGCATCGTTATCAAAATACTCACCAGTTCGCCGCGAATCGACCGGGTCAGTCACCAGGCGGACCAAGATATCAGCACCAATATTGAGATCCTTGCCTTCGATGCCGAACCCTTCTTTCACCATTTTTGTCGCCAGCAAGGAACCCGGATTGACTGAAATCACACTCGGTCCATTGGTAAGTTCATTCGCCGCATATCTCGACCAAGCAGTCATCGCAAGCTTACTTTGAGCATAGGCTTCCATGTCTCCCATCGCCCTAAATTGCTCCAATGCTTCGAGATCGACAGGCGCCTGTGCTGCCGATGACACATTCAGAATAACGCCTTGGGCATCAATAATTGGCAACAGCTCGCGAGTGATCAGGTAAGGAGCAATCGTATTCACCTCAAAGCGAATGTCTCGATTCGTTAGTGTTTGTGTTGCAGATGCTTTTAATACCCCAGCGTTATTCACAACCGCATCTAAGCGCTCATGTCGCTGCAGAATTTGCCGACACATTCCTTGGACATCCGATAGGTTCGCTAGGTCGGCTAGCCATGGCTCGATCTGCCCAATCGTGGTATTGGTCAATGATTCGACTTTCTTTTGGTCACGCCCGTGAGCCAAGACCTGGTGACCAAGCGCTGCCAATTTTTGAGTGGCGAGCCGCCCAATACCGTCTGTTGCCCCCGTAATTAGAATCGTTTTCATCTGTTACTACCTCTAGAAGACCGGGTACCACACAAATTATGGATTGGGCCAGCAGCGCGCGGGCTGGTTTCCACAACCAAAAAATAGATTAGCGATCGGTTGATAGTATCAAGAGTATCATCATAACAAGCACCGAAAAGCGATTGCCTTGTCGACCGAACTGACTAGCGATCCTCAAACGTTTGCTTAATCCAATGTGCATTCAATCGCAGCCAAGCCTTCGATTCCTCGTAGGTTGGTTGTAACGAACCAACTAAACGCCAAAAGTGGGGCGAGTGGTCAAAATAA
>CACJLQ010000029.1 GCA_902594275.1 uncultured Litorivicinus sp. | reverse complement strand
CCTCACTCGGCGGAATTATTACCGACCTGGTAGGCTGGCACGGCTCCTTTTTCATGCTGGCCGTGACGGGTTTAATACTTACCGTCTTCGTGGGAACTCAGATCCAAGAAACACACAAGCCTGAACACGTATTTACGTTTGAGGACGCGTTGATGGGCTACCGAGAGCTACTGCAAACTGAACGGTTCCTAGCGAGCGCACTCACGACAGCTTTCCAGACCGCTGTTTTTTTCGCGATGATGGGATTTATCGCCTACTCGTTCGAGAGAATGAATATCAGCCCCAAGGAATTTGGGGTATGGATGGCGACCACGTCGGTCGGCTATGTTATCGGAAACCTAGCCAACAAGAGTCTCCTGAAACGATACCGGATTGAAATCATTACATTGATCGGCGCTATAGCGTCGCTCACCTCTCTCCTGCTGATGGACATCTGGTACAACACGGCCCCTAATTCACCGACTGGGCTCGCCATCCCGATGTTTCTGGTTGGTCTATCCAATGGGGTGATAATAGCCAACTCAATAATTATCGCCTCCTCGGCTATACCCAGACTAAGGGGGTCGGCCACTGGACTCGTGGGCGCGATGCAGATGGGCGCCGGAGGGATCTCCGGGACGGTGGCTATCTGGCTCGGGGCAGATCAGAACACACACGTTGGGATATTAACATTGATCGTGATCAGTTTTTGCTCACTCCTGTCCGCCTGGTGGTCGTCCAAGCTCTAGCTTCCTCAGTGAATTAAAATCAATAGAACGGGCATTTCAAATTGCTTGTCCTAGTTGGCGAAGAAGCCTGCGATATTAGAGCTATCAGAGACTAGGAAGGCTCCAATGGATAGGAATAAGTACGAAAAATATCAATCGGATATTATCGTTGATCTGCTCAAACAATACGACATCAATCACATCTCCATGAACCCCGGTGCGAGCTTCCGCGGACTCCACGACTCGATTATTAATTACGGTGAAAATGACCCAGAGCTGATGGTCTGCCAGCACGAAGAAATCGCAGTACAAATAGCCCACGGTTACGCAAGGGCGACCGGCAAACCGATGGGTGTAATTCTCCATAACCTAGTTGGGATGCTCCATGCTCAGATGGCGGTCTACTACGCCTACATCGACCGAGCTCCGATCTTTATCATGGGCGCAACCGGTCCAATGCACGAGGGCAAGCGACGCCCACACATTGACTGGTCACACTCCGCGCTAGTGCAAGGAGAGGCCATGCGGAACTACACCAAGTGGGACTACCAACCGCACGCGATTGAGGGTGTCCCCGAGAGTTTCATGCGCGCCTACAGCACGATGGTCACCGAACCTGCCGGCCCTGTCTATATGTGCTACGACGCTTGGCTCCAGGAGGAGAAACTCACCTGTGAAAACCTCGAGATGCCCCCGGAGGATATGCAAAAGGCACCAGCACCGATGGGAGCTGACCCCGAGACTCTGGGGGTGATGGCCGACGTCATCTTGAACGCCAAGCACCCGCTCATCTTGGTCGACTTCATCGGTCGGCAGCCAGGGAACTTCGACAAATTGGTGATGCTAGCGGAGACCCTGGGTTGCGGTGTTTGGGACATCAATAACTCGCTCGCGTTCCCAAACCAGCATCCGCTCTCTATCTCGCTGGACCATGAGTCACTGAAAAACGCTGACGTGATTCTCGGGATCGACGTACGTGACTGGGAAAAGCCGACGCACAAGCTCGGCTCCACTACACGTGAAGTAACGTCTTATGTGCCCGATGACTGTGTCTGGATGGAGATCGGATTCGCGGAGCTCGAGATGTCTGCGTGGGCGTTTGACTATGGCCGGTATCAGCCGAAGCAGCACGTCGCGCTCGGCGACCCTCGTCTCGCGATGCCTGAGCTGGCGAAGATTGCTCAAGCGAAACTAGACGGCGACTCGAGGTTAGTGAGTGCACGTGACGCACGTGTCCAGGCCTTTACCGACAGACATAACAAAATCTTTACCGACTGGCGTGCATCGGCAGAATCGAAGCGTGGCTCTGATCCAATCAGCTACGCAGAGCTGGCGATGATCGCCTGGGACGTGATAAAGGATGAAGACTGGGTCCTTGCGACAGGTACCGCACGCGAGTGGGTCCGTAAGCTTTGGAACTTCGACAAGCCATACCAGCACGCCGGTCGCTCTTTAGGTACCTCGACCCAGATCGGGATGTCACTCGGTGTGGGCCTCGCCTACCGTGGCACTGATAAGTTGGTGCTCAACTTCCAGCCAGACGGCGACCTAATGTACGATGCGGGGGCCCTGTGGACGGCGGCGAAACACGAGATTCCTATCCTGATCATAATGTGTAACAACCGGGCTTACTACAACGACTGGGAACACCAAGAGCGGATGGCTCATCTGAGGGGCACGGATGTCGAGAAAGCTCACATCGGGATGGACATATTTGATCCAGAGCCGGACTTCGCGACGCTCGCGAAATCAATGGGCATGCACGGTGAGGGTGCGATCACCGACCCATCGGAGATAGCTAGCGCACTGAGGCGGGCAATAGAGGTCGTGAAATCAGGAAAACCAGCGCTCGTTGATATAGTTGTAGCCCATCGCTGATAACTAGCATTTTGGGGAGAGCCTCGGATGAGGCTCTCGTAGACAAACCCTAGGGCAACAAAGGCCAGATTCAAGAGCTATACTTAAGGCTTTAAGTTATCAACCTTACGCTTAATTGGACGTAGGCATGCAGTTTCATATAAATGGCTTTCACCCAGGCGACCCTCGTATCCATGATCCGCAAGACCGGGTCGTCGCCCCGCCTATTAAACGTCCTCTCCCAACGCACTGTGACGTGGCGATCGTTGGCTGCGGACCCGCTGGCCTTAACCTCGCCGCGCAGCTGTCGCAGTTCAGTGATATCCACACGATAATCACTGATCTAAAGGATGATCGACTCACCGTTGGTCAGGCTGACGGGATGGCTTGTCGGACACTGGAAATGTTCCAGGCATATGGTTTCGCCGAGCAGGTGATACAGGAGGCCTACGGCGTCAATGAGGTCGCTTTCTGGAAGCCTGACCCGCGCAACCCCACACACATAGCCCGGAGCAGTAAGATTGATGACGTCGAGGAGGATCTGTCAGAGATGCCACACGTCATCATCAACCAGGCTAGGATTCATGACCACTTCCTGAACGTGATGAGAAACTCGGCCGCCAAGAATGAACCGTTCTACTCTCGAAAGCTAATTGACCTCCTTGTCGATCACTCCGATGAGGATTACCCGGTGACTCTGATGTTTGAGCGAGCAGTCACCCATTCACAATTCAACCGAGAGGTGGAGACCGTCAAGTGTAAATACGCCGTCGGTTGCGATGGCGCCCGAAGTCAGGTCAGAAAGTCAATCGGTCACGAGCTGGTCGGTGACGCCTTAAATCAGGCTTGGGGCGTGATGGATGTCCTAGCCGTCACTGACTTCCCCGACATCCGTTTGAAGTCAGCGATCCAGTCCACCAACGAGGGTAACGTACTGATCATCCCTCGTGAGGGCGGGTACATGTTCAGGATGTACATCGAGCTCGACAAACTCAAAGAAGATGAACGTGTCGACCGGGAGAACATGTCGGTTGATGTGCTCATCAATGCCGCGAACCGAATCATGGCTCCCTATACGCTTGAGGTCAAAGAGGTCCCGTGGTGGTCCGTCTACGAGATCGGTCAACGTCTGACGACCGCGTTTGATGACGCCAAAAATGGGCAAGCCCCACGCATCTTCTTAGCTGGAGACGCTTGCCATACACACAGTCCGAAGGCAGGGCAAGGGTTAAATACCTCGGTCATGGACACCTGGAATCTTGGCTGGAAGCTAGCTCACGTAATAGCCGGAATAGCCCCGACAGAGTTGCTCTCCACCTACTCCGCGGAGCGGGCCGACATCGCCAAGCAGCTGATCGACTTCGACCGTGAGTGGTCGAAGATGTTCAGCTCAAAGCCTAAAACGGAAGAGAATCCAGACGGTGTCGATCCGGCCGAGTTCCAAAAATATTTCGAGCTGTTCGCCCGATTCACTGCCGGGGTAGGAATCCAATACAAGCCATCAGCAATCGTAGGTAAAGACACGTACCAGGGCCTAGCGAGCGATCAACCGATCGGACAACGCTTCCACTCGGCACCTGTAATCCGGCACGGTGACGCGAAACCTGTCCAACTGGGACACTGCCACACAGCCAACGGAGCTTGGCGACTCTACGCGTTCGCTGGCTCCGATGACCCGACGTCTGAGTCATGTCGGGTCCGAAAATTAGCTGACTTCCTGGCGAATAACCCCGCGTCGCCGATTAAGAGGCATACGCCGTTTGGGGCAGACTCTGATTCAGTAATAGACTTCAGAGTGGTGTACCAGTCACACCACCGTGAACTTGAACGTGGAGATCTTCATCCGTTAATGACCCCAGTAAAAGGCGCCCTAGGACTCCGGGATTATGAGAAGGTTTTTTGTGTAGACGACAGCTCAAAGAAAAATATCTACGACATGCGCGGTATTAGTAAGTCTGAAGGCTGTGTTTTTGTCGTAAGGCCTGATCAGTATGTGGCCACAGTCTTACCATTGGATCGGCATCAAGAGCTTACTGACTTCTTCGGCCGATGCCTCATCGCCGTGTAGCGAAAGATGCTTTATCGTAACTTCGCTACCGAGGCTGAAATCAATGCCGAATATGATCCTGGTATGATAAGCGACCGGGTTCAAGCGATAGATCGCTTCAAGCGAATGAGCGAGGCGGCGACGACGCAAATAACAAACTGGTACTCCAGTCAGTTTGGTCCGACCGAGGCAGAATACGTCGATGTCTTTCCGAGCGGTATTCCCAACGGACCTGTCCATATTTTTATCCACGGTGGATATTGGCGTGCACTGAGCACCAGAGAGTTCGCGTTTGTGGCCCAAGTGCTCGTTCAAAAGGGAATCACCGTCGTCCTGACGAACTATGGGCTTTGCCCGGATATACGTCTCTCTGATATCGTTGACCAAACCCGTAGAGCGGTCTCATGGGTAGCCCATAACGCCTTAAATCTCAACATAGATAGTGGCAGGCTCAGTCTTTCGGGTCACTCGGCTGGTGGTCACCTTGTTGCAATGATGCTCGCTACTGATTGGTCTGACTACGGATTACCGCGAGACCTGATCAAGGGTTCGATTTCACTCAGTGGGCTGTTCGATTTAAGACCGTTCCCGCACTCCTGGCTGCAACCAATCCTGGCCCTTTCCGCAGCCGAGGTCGAGGACAACAGCCCATTATTTTTACCTGTATGCGCCAAGGCCAAAGTGACACTGCTATATGGAGAACTCGAACAGTCTGAGTTCGCTCGCCAATCACTCGCCTACTCAGAACATCTGGCCTCCAATAATGTCACTGTCGACTGTCTAGCCATCGAAAAAGCAGATCACTTCACTGAGCTGGATCTCTTCGTTCAAGAGGAAAGCGATTTTGTGAAAGAAATAGTGCGCTTTGGGCAAGAAGATTCTTCTGGCTAGAATTTAGATATCTAACAACGCCTTGTTAGGTTCAATGTCGTTTGTGGACTCTGTAAGCTCTTTGGATTGAGTGCCCCTTTATTCGTAGACTCACAGATTAGCGCAAGCAATCCATGATGAAGGAGTTAATAATGTCCCGCGACACTATCCTGTTTGACATCAACGAAACCGTTCTTGATCTCTCCTCGCTCAAACCATTATTCGCAGAGAGCTTCGGAAGCACAGCAGTCACAGCTACCTGGTTTTCAATGCTACTTCACAGCTCGAACGTTTGTGCCCTGACTAGCGTGAGGAGCGACTTTGGGTCACTGGCTGGCACAATGTTAGATTCACTGGCTGCGCGCATGAGACTGGAACTTGACCACAACAATAAGCAAAAGATTCTTGGTGCCTTTGCGACGATGCCGGCGCATCCCGATATGTCCCAGGCGCTGAAGACCCTTAAAGCGGCCGGTTATCGAACAATCGCGTTTACCAACTCATCAATCCAACTAGTTACCTCACAGATAGCCAACTCGGGCCTAACGGACCTGTTCGATCAGCAGATATCGGTCGAGTCGACCGGCAGCTTTAAGCCCGACACCAAGGTCTATCAACACGCAGCGAAGCAGGCTGATCGACCGATTAAAGCCCTCCGGCTCATCGCCACACACGACTGGGACACCCACGGCGCAATGAGTGCGGGCATGAAGGCAGGTTACATTGACCGCACAGGAGCGCCCTATCATCCTCAGTACCTGCGCCCAGATGCTTTCGCCAAATCCATGACAGAGCTAGTCGCGCAGATTATCAAGCTCGACGGAACACCAGACTGAAGCATTTCCTGGTCAGTCCATTATCTGTAGATGAATCAATTCGCGAGACAAGATTCCCGAGTTCAAGCATACGCTCGTCTCGATCACCAAATAGACCATTCCCCAAACTACAACAAACTCAGATCAACCAGCCCCGCTATGCGGTAGCGAGCCGATCATTAATCGGGCTCTCCTTGACTGGCAAGTGAACAATCGCCGACAACAGGCCCGTCCCGACGCCAACCCACCAGACCACATCGTAGGATCCAAAGCGATCATAGAAATCGCCACCAAGCCACACCCCAACGAAACTTCCGATTTGGTGAGACAAGAATACGAGCCCATAGAGCGTACCCATGTACTTGAGACCATAAATGTACGCGACGAGTCCCGAGGTCAGAGGTACAGTCGCGAGCCACAAGGATCCGATCAGTGCCGAAAAAATCAGAACAGTAAACGGTGTCATCGGTGTCAAAATAAACCACGAGAACAGTAACGTTCTGGCCATGTAAATGCCCGCAAGAAGCAGACGTTTAGAGTATTTACCCCCCAAAGCCCCCGCTGTGATCGTTCCAATGATGTTAAAAACACCGATAACCGCTATCGCAATCGCGCCAAGATCAGCGGTGTTCTTCACTCCCATGTTCGCAAGAATTCCATTCGGATCAATCGTCGCACAAGCCTCAGTAACAAACGCCGGGAAATGCGCCGTAATAAATGCTAACTGAAATCCGCAGCTAAAAAATCCGACGAAAATTAATATGTAACTAGGATCTCTTACAGCAATATTTAAGATTCTAGAGAGCGATTGCTCGATCTCACCCTTCGATGCCTTGGCGGGTGCTTTTAAAAAGGGCAGGCTTAACAGCGCAAGTAGAATCAAACCAGAGTAGAACAGAAACACATTTTGCCAGGTCATAGAATTCAACAAATATTGAGTCAACGGAGGCCCGATAATCTGACCGGCACTGCCGGCCGCAGTTGTGAGCCCTAACGCCAGTGACCGATACTCGTCTGAAGAGGCTCTTCCAACAACTCCGAGTACGACGCCGAAACCAGTACCCGCGATACCGACTCCCACCAAAATCTCTAACATTTGATGACCCGCCGCGGTGGTTGCGATAGAGCTCAATGACAACCCAAGCGAATAAATGAGCACGCCGGCGAGTATTGCCTTACGGTCGCCCAACTTTTCAGCAAAAGCACCGAAGAAAGGGGTCGCGATACCCCAGGCTAAATTCTGAATCGCGATCGCGAGCGAGAACTCAGTTCGAAACCAACCAAGATCATTAGCAATCGGAATTTGAAACACCCCAAAACTTGCTCTGATCGCAAAACTAATCAAAAGAACCAACGATGCGGCAATCAGGATCGGCGTAAATACTTGGCGTACCATCATGAATCCGCATCCTTGATCTGTCGAAAATGTTTGACTAGCTGCAACATGCTTCCGAAACTCTCGTCGCTCACATTCCGAACCCACTCAAATAAAATCATCTCGATCGTCACAATCACCGCTCCAGCAGCCTGCTTCCAAGCCAAGGCCACAGTTTTGTTAACCAGATCCCGAGAAGCCACAAGATCGCTAACGACGAACACCTGCTTCCCTGCATCCAATAGATCCATCACGGTCTGGAGCACGCAGACATGAGACTCCATCCCAAGCACAATCACCTGCTGCTGGGGTGCAACAACTTGAACCGAATACCCTTCGATTGCCGAAAATGCGGTCTTATCCAAACGCGCCGCCGTCTTCGGGACTTCAAAAACGGTATTGCCGAGTTTGTCGACACAATGCCCTGTGGCCACCACGCCCGCCTGCTGATCGCCCAACCAGGCCATCAATCGCTCGCACATTGAGGTGACCAGGTCACCCAATTCAACTTCGGGCACCCACCGTTCCTGCGCATCAATTAACAATACAGACGTCCAGTGCCGATCGATTAACGTCATGATCGTCTCCTTGAGCGCGCATTAAGGCATGCAAACTCAGAATCCACAAGATGTCCGTCTTTTATGGTTTAATCGGGCAAATGATTTGACGAACCTTATGCTTCATATTTTTCTTAACACCCTGCCATTCTTTGCGTTAATAGCGCTCGGCTATGGTTCAGCAAAAACCGCAATTTTTTCGAAAGATGCAACCGTCCATCTCACGAAGTTCGTCTTCTATTTCGCGCTTTCTGCGATGCTTTTTAAATTTTCA
>CACJLQ010000028.1 GCA_902594275.1 uncultured Litorivicinus sp. | reverse complement strand
TTGGAATGCGGTTTCTGCGCCAAGCCCAAACAGATGGACTGACAACGTGAATTGCGGGAATCCCTTGCGATTTTGCGTGTGCACAAAGCGGCAAATTGAAATCAGGGGCATCGCATGTGATCAGCGCTGTCGGCCGTGATATTGACACGTAGTGCTTCATTTGCCGACGAATCGATAATAGCTCGGGAAGTCGAGGCAAGACCTCCATCACGCCCATGACTGATAATCGATCCATTGGAAAGAGTGGATAGGTTCCAACTTTGATCATCTGAGGGCCGGCGATACCACTGTATGCTGCTGATACTGACTCAGAAACGCGAGATAGAATGGGTGCAAGAATCTGGTCACCGGACACTTCTCCAGCTGCAACGCAGATCTGCATCAGCGAACGATGCCTCGTTGCGACGATTTCAGGCTGTCTAAAAACGTATCAACTTCAGTACAGCCCACATTATTTTGATCCAGTTCAGCAATCGCTTGATCGAGGGTTAGACCACGACGATACACAGTCTTATAAGCCTCTCGGAGGCGGTTAATGACATCGGTGTCGACACCGCGCCGACGCATTCCTTCGACGTTCATTCCGTGTGCTTCCGCGCGATTCCCTGAACAGGTTACAAACGCTGGAATATCTTGAAGGACAACCGTACCAGCGGCCGTCATTGCATATTGTCCAATGCGACAGAACTGGTGGACGAGTGTTCCACCGCCAAGAATGGCTCCATCACCGACATGGACGTGTCCAGCCACAGCGGTGTTATTCGCCATGATGATGTTGTCACCAATTACGCAATCATGTGCCACGTGAACATAACACATCAGCAGATTACGCGAGCCAATCGTGGTGATACCACGGTCCTGCGAGGTACCGCGATGTAAGGTAGCCCCTTCTCGAATGACATTATCATCGCCAATGATCAACTCTGTTCGCTCACCTTTATATTTTTTGTCTTGGCAATCTTCACCCACGGACGCAAATTGGAAAATGCGGTTTCCGACACCGATGGTAGTGGGGCCTTTTAAAATCGCATGTGGGCCAACGACTGTTCCCTCACCGATGGTGACATCAGGTCCAATGATGGCAAACGGGCCAACCTCAACGTCTTCAGCAAGTTCTGCCTTTGGGTCAACCAGCGCCTGTGGATGGATCGCAGTCAAATCGTCCTATCCGCGCACATAATGGTGGCTGTACACACAGTCTCCCTGTCGACACTTGCGCGACACCCAAACTTCCAAACACCCGCTCGGACACGCAAAACCTCGGCTTCCAAGACAAGCTGGTCGCCGGGAACAACCTGACGCTTAAACCGAACATCATCACAACCAACAAAAAGGTAAATTGATCCTTCGGCTGGCTTTTTGTCCATGGTCTTGAATCCGAGGACGCCTGCTGCTTGTGCCAACGCTTCAATAATCAGAACACCGGGCATGACTGGATGATCGGGGAAGTGGCCATTGAAGAAATCTTCATTACATGTGACATTTTTGATCGCCTTCACACGTTTTTCGAGCTCTAGTTCGACGACACGATCCACTAATAAAAAGGGATAACGATGCGGTAAGTATTCACGGATTTCCTTGATATCCAGAAGCATTACGAGTCCTTACTCTTCATATGCAGTTGCTTTTCAAGCACCTGTATTCGACGCGCCATTGCGTCCAATTGCCGAAACCGAACTGCGCTTTTTCGCCAGTGTTCGGCTTTCATGACACCCCCAGCCCCACCTAAGTATGTCCCAGGTACAGTGATTGACTGAGTAACCAGCGCATTCGCACCGATATGCACTTTATCACAGACAGACAAACGCCCTGTAAATCCTGTCATCCCTCCGACGGTCACATCACTGCCAATCAAAGTCCCACCAGCGAGAGCGACATAGCCAGCCATCGCAGTTCGCATACCGATCCGACATCCATGCGCAATATGAACTTGATTATCGAGCTTGACACCATCCCCGATCAGCGTGTCATCCAGCGCACCACGATCAATAGTACATCCTGCGCCAATCTCAACATCATCGCCAATCACGACTCCACCCAATTGTCGAATTTTGATCCATCCATCCGGTGATTTGGCAAAGCCAAATCCGTCATACCCAATGACTGTTGCCCCTCCGACGATGCAATCGAGACCGATTTGTGTGTTTGGATAAATGGTAACGTTTGGGCCGATGACAGATCCCGCTCCGATGGAAACGTCGCGTCCGATAACAGCGTTCGGTCCAATTGATACGTGATCGGCGATGACTGCAGTCTCATCAATCACTGCAGTTGGATGAACTCCCTGGGCAAACGGGAGTCCACGCTCATCAAATAAAACAGAAAGTTCAGCATAAGTTCGATATGGGTCAGCCGAAATCAATCCACGACTGATCTCCTCAGCGACTGCACGTGATACGACAACAGCGCCTGCTCGAGAAGTTTTCAGTTCAGCACGCCGGGCGTCGTTGGATAAAAAGCTCAGACTGGTCGGCGTCGCGCGAGTCAATGATCCAAGCGCTGTGACTTCAAATGACCCATCCCCCACTAACTCAGTCGCCGTTAACCGAGCGAGCTCAGCCAGTGTGAACACCATTAAAATGCGGAACCGATGGAGAATTGGAAGCCCTCGGTTTCATCTCCTGATTCACTGTTCAATGCTGATGCATAAGTAAAGGACAATGGCCCTATTGGCGTCATCCACGCAAGCGCAAGACCTGCTGAATAACGGAGATCCTCAAGCTTAGCACTGTCTGCATAGACCTGACCTGCGTCGCTGAATAATGACAAGCGCGCTTGGTCTGTTTCTTTAACGCCCGGTATTGGGAATTGTAGTGCCGCGGTTCCAGTCACTAACACGTTACCACCGACTTGTTCACCTTTGTTATCGACAGGCCCCAGGCTGTTGTACTTGTATCCACGAACTGTCCGAATACCGCCGGCGAAGAAGTTTTTCAAAAACGGCAAGCCGTCAGAGTCACCAAATCCATCACCATATCCAACCCGAGTCTTGAACTTCAGACTGACGTCTTCCTGATCGAGCACTGGGATGTATGCCTCTCCGAGATAGCTCGCGGTGTAATACTCAAGATCTGATCCAGGAATCGATAAATCAAAGCTCAGTTGATGACGGGTACCTGCGGTTGGTAGAAATGCCTTGTTCAACGTGTTGTAGCTGTACGCTGCACCCGCTTTATATTCGACAAAGTCAGCACTTGTGGCTGAGCTACTATAGCCCTCGCTGGCAAAGAAGGTATTGATGTAGCTGGCTCGCGATCCACTGGCCTTGGCGTCAAGATTGGTATTTTGAACTGCAAAGTTCGTGCTCACTCGAGCCTCTTCGCTGATTGGGTATCCAAATGTGAGTCCAAGGCCAGTTTCATCGGTCGAATAGTCTGCAGTCCCCGTGTCGTCGAAATCAGTCTTCGCAAAGTAGAGATCCACTCCTCGACTGACCCCATCAATGGTGTAGTAAGGATCTGTATACGAAAAGCGGGCCTCTTTGGTTGAGCTCGAACTCTGAAGACTGAATGACAGCGCGTTTCCGGAACCAAGGAAATTTTTCTGGCTAACGGCTGCCCCCAGTAACACACCCTCGCCCTGACTGAAGCCAACACTCGCTGACAATGACCCCGATGCTTGCTCTTTCACTTCATAGATCACGTCGACCTGGTCTGGCTGATCTGGAACAGGACGAGTCGATGCACGGACCAAGCTAAAAAAGCCAAGGCGCTGCAAATTGATCCGTCCTTTCTCAATGGCGGCTGCTGAGCTGACTGAGGCTTCAAGCTGAGGGATTTCACGACGAAGTACCACGTCTGAGGTATCCGTATTACCTCTGAACTCAACCCGACGCACGTAGACCAGTGATCCGGGCGTTACAACAAGAGTGACGTCAACTGTCTGCGTCTCATTATTGATTTCAGGAACCGCTCGGATTTGAGCACGCGCATAACCGGCATCGCTAAGCTTTTCACTCATTGTGCTCACCGCGTCGTTTACGAGACGACGGCTGAATATCTCGCCGGTTTGCAAGGTCATTTCTTCGACCGCAGATGACAAATCGATTGGCTGATCACCACCGACGTTCACTGACCCAACACGAAACTCACTACCCTCATTTACCGTAATTGTGATGAACACATCTTCTAGGTTCTCGGATAACTCGACCTGTGGCTCGGGGACATCAACATTGACATAGCCACGATTCAGATAATATGACCGGATCGCCTCGACGTCTGCGTCCAGTTTTTCCGTTTCATAATTATTTGATCCCGAGAACCAAGTAAATAAACCGGCTTCAGTGAGTGACATTTCATCCAATAATACACCGTCGTCAAACGCTTCATTACCAACAATTGCGATGCGAGAAATGGTTGCAACCGATCCCTCAAAGATCGAAATTTTCAAACCGACGCGATTACGGTCTTGCTGGATGATTTCGGAATTGACTGTCGCATCATAGCGTCCGCGACTGGTGTATTGTCTTTGAATCGCTTGTTCCAGTTGATCAAGGGTCGCACGTTTTAAGACATCACCTTCAACAATTCCCGCTCGCCGCAAACTATCCAGTAAGTCCTCAGATTTAATCGCTTGGTTACCCTCAATATCGATACGTGATACGGCGGGTCGTTCAGTCACCTCGATGACTAAAACATCACCTTCTGCACGCACTTCCACCTGATCAAAGAATCCCGTCTCAAATAAGGCGCGGGTCGCGAGCGAAATATCCGCATCCGTTACCCGGTCACCCGGCTGAATTGTGAGTGCATCAAAAACCGAACCCGATGAAACGCGTTTCAATCCATCGATTCGGATATCTGACGCTTGGAAAGGGTCGACTGCGTGAGCAGACATTGCAAGCACGAGCGCAAGTGCGCTCAGCGGTAAAGTACAACGCATGTGTGAACTTCCTGGTTCGACGGCCTATAACCGCATCAAATCATTATAAAACGCAAAAAACATCAGACCCATCAACAACGCCATACCAATTCGGATCCCTTGCATCTGCACCTGTTCTGAGACTGGTTTACCTCGCAGCCATTCCACTGCGAAAAACACCAGATGACCACCATCAAGCACTGGAATCGGCAGTAAATTCAAGACACCAAGGCTCACGCTCAAATAGGCAAGAAAGCTCAGATATGCATACCAGCCTGAACTCGCTGAATCCCCTGCCACTCTAGCAATGGTCAAGGGACCACTCAAGTTCTCAGGCGACAACGCGCCTGAGATCATTTTTCCAATCGACTCAATCGTCAACCAACTCATCTCGATTGTTCGCTCAACACCAACCCATAGGGCTTTCACTGGTTTTTCTTGAACCGTACGGATTAATTCAGGTGGCAGTGGTTTGACGACAGGAGCAACACCCAAGAAACCATAGGGACCATTCGGGCCCTCACGCGTCTCTGGTACAACCGCCAACGTCTGAGTTTGCCCAGCTCTTTCAACTGTCAAATCGGTTGACAGCCCATAGGCGCCCTTGATCACAGCGACAAACGCAGACCAATCGGCGACCGGCTCCCCGTTGACTGCGGTGACTCGATCACCAACTGAGAGGCCTGCAGCCTCACCTGCTCCACCCGGAATCACCCGCGCAAGTTTCGCATCGATCGGTGGTGACCAGGGCCTGACGCCAAACGCAACCATGGGGCTTTCATCGGTGATTAAATCATCCGGGACTGGCATGGTGACTGTATTCACAATACTTGAATCCAAAGGACGCAAGCCAATTTGAACCGTATTCTGATCACCAATGACATCAACCATGGCGATCGAAATTCGTTCCCACGATTCCATCGGACGTCCATCGAAGGACACAACCTCCGCTGGTAGCCGCGTCTTGGTCGCGGTTTCGCCTGGAAGTTCACCTGCCACAGGAACAGGTGTCTGCACACCGATCATGCTAATGAACGCATAAACAATCGCCGCAAAAATAAAGTTAATCCCCGGACCGGCGGCGACGATTGCAAAACGCTGACCCACCGTTTTTTGATCGAATGCCTCTGTGCGCTCTTCCTCAGACAGTGTTTGCTCACGACCGTCGAGCATCTTCACGTATCCACCAAGAGGGATCGCAGCAACGCAAAATTCAGTGCCTGATTGGTCTTTCCATGTATACAAGGCGCGCCCAAAACCGACGGAAAAGCGAAGAACCCGAACACCACATCGTTTAGCCACCCAGTAATGACCAAACTCATGCACTGTCACCAATACACCTAAGGCAACAATGGTTGCGAGAATCGTAATAATCATACGCGCTCCATAATCCATATTTCAGCGGTCTGACGGCTCATCTTATCAACTGCAAGCACATCATCAATAGAGGATATAGGCTGCCTCGCCGACTGATTCAAGCAATCGAACACAAGTTCAGTAATTTCAGTGAAGCCGATTTGTTGTTTCAAAAAGGCGTCAACGGCAATTTCATTCGCTGCGTTTAGCACAATCGGTCGATCGCCTCCCTCAGCACTTGCTTGCCGGGCAAGGGCTAATGCAGGAAACATTGCATGATTCACGGGCTCAAAGTGAAGCTTTGATAATTTCGTCAGACTCACGCGTTCGACATTGATGTCCAAACGCTCGGGGAAACCTAATGCATGCGCGATGGGGATTCGCATGTCGGGACTACCCAGTTGAGCGAGCATCGAACCATCGACAAATTCCACTAATGAGTGCACTGTCGACTCCGGGTGAATCACAACATCGACCGATGTTTCAGGAACATGAAACAAGTGAGTCGCCTCAATGAGCTCAAGCCCCTTATTCATCAGCGTTGCTGAATCGACAGAGATTTTTCGACCCATCGACCAGTTTGGATGTGCCACCGCTTCATCTGGTGTGGCATCCGTCATGGCGTTAATGCTCCACTCGCGAAACGGCCCACCCGAACAGGTTAAAACCAATTGTTTCAATCCAGGAATTGACTGACCAACCGTATAGGATTCAGGTAGACACTGAAACATCGCATTATGTTCAGAATCAATTGGGAGAAGTATTGCACCATTGGCTCTCGCTTCTGCCATCATCAATTCGCCACCCATCACCAGTGCTTCTTTGTTGGCCACGCAGACTCTCTTACCCGCACGCACCGCGGCGTATGTTGAGACCAGTCCCGCACCACCAACGATGGCCGCCATCACCACATCAACCTCTGATGCACTTGCCGCTTCAGCTAATGAATGTTCCCCGAATGCGAGCGATCCATTGAATTCTTTCGGCAACTGTTCCAACAACGCATTGGCCTCTGACTGGTCCGTCAAAATCACATGCTTTGGCTGAAACCGTTCAATGATTCGCACCAGCGTCTCAATGGAGCGATGCGCACTGACCACTTCAAGATGAAATCGCTCTGGATGCGCATCGATCACAGACAACGTTGACTCACCAATGGAGCCGGTTGCCCCGAATAAAGCGACACCAATCGTCATAGCAAAGGCCAACCTGTGAGATAAATACTTAAGGCAAAGATCGGTGTTGCGGCGGTCAATGAATCGATACGGTCCATGACACCACCATGCCCTGGGAGCAACGAGCTTGAGTCTTTGACTCCTTGTTCGCGCTTGATCAAGCTTTCAAATAAATCACCAAGCACAGAAAATAATACGGTCATTGCGACAATGCCGATTAAGACCGCCCAGGCGATCGGTGAAAATAAATGATCTGTTGGTTCCCCAAGTGAAGCACCCATCATCCCGACAGCCAGAGCGACGACCATACCTCCAATCAATCCAGCCCAGCTCTTTCCGGGGCTGACGTCCGGTGCGAGCTTTCTGGTCCCAAACTGACGGCCAACAAAATAGGCACCAACATCGGCTGCCCAAATGATCGTGACCAGTAATGCGATCAATAACACATGCGCCTCATGACGCCGTAAAAAAAGTAGCGCAATATAAGCGGGTATCAGGACCAGTAGTCCAAAGCCGAGCTTCATTTTTTTGCCACCAATCTGCTCCCTACCCCGAGGATACATGACAACAATTGCCGCGGCCGCAATCCAAAAAAGACAACCGATCCCCAAGAGCATCGGCACATAGACACTTGGTAATGCGTAACAGCCAATCAAAATACAGCTGAAGACGACCAATAGCGCCCCCGTCAGTACCTGCCCCACAAATCCGGACAAACGGATCCATTCCCAGGCACCGACCAAGACGATCAGACCGACACACATTGCAAAGGCATCCTCGGGAAGTACAAATAAGATCAGCCACGCAATTGGAAGCATCACCAATGCGGTCAGGATCCGCGCTTTTAGCATCCTTAAACGGCGACCTGTTCAGAGGTTTTTCCAAAGCGTCGTTCCCGACCGGCATACTCCAGAAGACAAGCGTCAAGCGCTTCACCGTCAAAATCGGGCCACAACACATCGCTGAATACGAGTTCTGCATATGCCGACTGCCAAAGTAAAAAATTCGAAATCCGACGCTCCCCACCGGTGCGAATCAACAGATCCACCGTGGTTTGCCCTGACAAATTCTGAGAGTCCTCAAAGAGTTGTTCGTCAATTGCATCCAACTCCAGTGTTCCATCGCTCACACGCGCAGCAAGACGCTTTGCTGTATCTGCGATATCCCAACGCCCACCATAATTTGCGAGGATATTCAGTTTGAGACGAGTGCCTGCAGCTGTTGCTTGCTCGGCATTTGCCATGGCTTCAATGAGGGAATCTGGGAACCGAGATCGATCACCAATCACTTCGATCGCAATCTTGTTCTCAATGAGCTCCGGGACTTCATCATTCAACGACTTTTCAAACAACCGCATCAGACCATCCACTTCAAGTTTTGGTCGGTCCCAATTCTCACTCGAAAATGCAAACACAGACAGAGTATGCACCCCGCGCTCGATACATTTTCGGATCACGCGACGCAATGCATCCGCGCCTGCGGCATGTCCTGCAAGCTTACGCTTGTGGTGGTGTTTTGCCCAACGGTTGTTGCCATCCATAATGATGGCGATATGACCTGGGATTCGAAGCTCCGCCATGAACCTCAGACTTCCATGAGATCTGCTTCTTTTTCCTGCAGCAACTGATCGATCCGTTTGACCATCTCATCTGTCAATTTCTGAATTTCATCACCGGCACGACGATCATCGTCCTCAGTTATTTCTTTTTCCTTTAACAGATCTTTCACATCGGCTAATGCATCTCGCCGGATGTTACGCACGGCAACTTTTGCTTGCTCAGCTTCGGCGCGTGCCTGCTTGATGTAGCCCTTTCGCGTTTCTTCGGTGAGTGGCGGCATTGGAACGCGAATCACATCGCCTGCAGACGCAGGATTCAATCCAAGATCTGACTTCATAATTGCCTTCTCAATGTCACCGACCATTGGCTTCTCCCAAGGGGTCACCGCCAGGGTTCTCGCGTCTTCAACCGAAACATTGGCAACCTGGGTAACGGGAACCTCTGACCCGTAATAATCAACACGAACCGCATCTAAAATTGATGGATGGGCACGACCTGTTCGAATTTTCGCAAAAGCGTGCCTCAAGGACTCCACTGACTTATCCATTCGGGATTTGGCGTCTGCTTTAATCTCATTAATCACGAATCAGTTCCTTCATCAATCAAAGTGCCCTCGTTCTCTCCTCGAATGATTGAAACAAGCGCACCTTGTTTGTTCATATTAAATACTCGAACCGGCATCGAATGATCACGAACCAAACAAATCGCAGTTAAGTCCATCACACCCAACTGTTTAGCCAGAACAGTCTCGTAGTCCAAAACATGATATTTTACCGCATTTGGATTACTCACGGGATCAGAATCGTATACTCCGTCCACTTTGGTGGCCTTCAATACCAAATCACAATCCACTTCAATTGCGCGTAGGCAAGCTGCCGAGTCAGTTGTAAAAAATGGATTACCCGTTCCAGCAGCGAAAATCACCACATCATTTTGATCGAGATAACGCATCGCACGGCGACGATCGTAATGCTCAACCATGCCACTCATTGGTATCGCACTCATCACATGGCTGGCAATTGATGACCTTTCAAGTGAATCGCGCATCGCAAGTGCATTCATCAAGGTCGCAAGCATCCCCATATGATCACCAGTCACACGGTCTAGCCCAGCCTTATGCAATTCAGCACCTCGGAACAGATTTCCGCCACCAATCACCAGGCCGACCTGGACACCAATGCCGACGAGTTGACCAATTTCGAGAGCCATTCGATCAAGTACTTGTGGACTGATACCGAATCCATCCTCACCAGCAAGCGCTTCGCCTGAAAGTTTCAGTAAAATCCTCTGATAACGCACTGAACGTTCACCTTTGGCCATAATTCCTCCAAAAAAAAGGCCGCTTGAGCGGCCTTTCTACGTTTCAGAATCAGTGACTGCCTCTGGCTTGAGCCATCACTTCTTCCGCGAAATCGACTTTTTCTTTCTCGATGCCTTCGCCCACTTCAAAGCGAACCATACCTGTCACCGTTGCACCAGCAGATTTTGCCAACTGTCCAACTGTTTGGTCTGGATTCTTCACAAAAGGTTGCTCAACTAGACTGATTTCAGCTAGGAATTTCCGGATTCGACCACCAATCATCTTTTCGATGATTTCAGCAGGCTTCCCTGAGTTCTCCGCCTGAGCGGCAAAGATTTCCTTTTCCTTTTCA
>CACJLQ010000027.1 GCA_902594275.1 uncultured Litorivicinus sp. | reverse complement strand
CTTTTAATCTAAATGCAAATCATTTGCATTAAATACGGAAGATCAATGTAATGTGTCAAAGCTCAGCATTACTTAAAATTTCACACACAGCGTTGATGGAATAAGCATCCCCATATCCTTTTCCGACACTCTGCAGACTCCAACCACCTAACTGGTCAATCATATCTATTGGTGCTGATACAGCACGTAGTCTGTCTCTGAAGCTGTGTCTAAACCCGTGGATGACGTTATGAATCAATAAACCACTTACATGTGTTGCATAGGGGTTCAAATGGGTTAGTGGGGGTACACCTGATATTTGTATATCGCCTCTGCAGCACACGGGGTTGTGAAAAGTGTCAACCTAATCTGACGTAAATAACTCCTACTAGTAATGAATGACAGGTGTTGGGTCACGTTTCATGTTCATGATTTAATCACATACTGAATTAACTCTTACTGGTAATGGAATACACCCAGGGTTGTGATGAGTCATGAAAGATTTAGAAGATACATATCGTAATGATCACAGGCTAAATTCAAGACCATTAGATGTGCACAGATGGAGTGATCATCCTGAAATGAAGCAATTGATTGATCAGTTATGGGATGTGTTTCCGTTTTAACAGAGAGGGTGTATCCATGCGTTTCATTATTCTGTTGTTATTGTTCTCGACTTCATCCCATGGAGCTAACTTCAACCAGAAATCTACTCCAATCGTAAATGAACCTATTAATTTCATTGTGCCATCTGATGTTTTGTCGGATTTCGCAAAAGGCTCAGATGCCGATAAGCGGAAGTTTTGTTCAACCTCCTCAAACTCTCTTAATTTGATACGTGATTACGCTTCTGGCGGCAAAGAAGTGCCTCAATTAATCAAGGGGTACAACAGTCGCATGGATAATGGTCGGGATGTACCATTTGCCGATGAAACAGGTCTTTTTATTTTACGGATGTCAGAAGTTGTTACTGATGCCTGGGTCTTGAACGATAATGAGAAAAAAGAGACTGCACTAGAGGCTCTGCATCAGTGGGCTTTGCGGGGTGGTTTGCTAAAAACTAAGTCCTGCACAAGAAATGGGATGCTGGATCAAGGCTGTACAGAATGGACTCAGCCAGATGGACAGGATCTTTCCGATTCAAAAGATTTCGCCACTGTTCAAATGTGGGTCATGAAGCTTGCCAACGGATATTATTTTAGCTTGGCTGACTTTAAGGTCGGAGACCCTCGTCATAAACTCATACAAAACTGGCTGGGCGAATTCTTTAAACGTAATAAAAAAGCGGACAAAGTATATTTTGGACTTGATCATGGATGGTTCTATCCAGCTATTTTGGATAGGTTGAGACAGAGCAAATCACCTGAAAGCCTTGTAAAGAAGTTGTTAAAAGACCTAGATAAACAAGTTTACGATGATGGCTCAATGAAGGATCGCACAACTAGGGGCAACAGGGCCCTCTGGTATCACCATGACGCCGTTAAAGAAGCGATGGTGTCCATTGAAATTGCTAAAACTACAGGCGTTGAAATTCCAGAAAAATTGAATGACAAAATGAGTAATGCCGGAGCAGTGTTTGTAAATGGTTATTTTGATCACGCTAGCTTGGATAAGTGGGCGAAAGAAGCGCACAACGCAGTGTATGAACCGGGCAAACAAGACTTTAAAAATAAACTGAACCGCATTCCAAATGGTCATTCATGGTTTTATATTTTTTCTTACCGGAATCCTAATGATCCAATAACAAAGCAATTGGACGATGTGATCCAACAAGCTGATAACCAAGCAGTACGAGACGGACAAATAGGTTTTGGTTTAGGTTGTATCTACGCCGTAGCCAAGGCCGCCCAAGGCCTTTAGAAATTCAAATCTGCAACAGAGCGTTAACTGGGGTAGACATCAAACAGCCCTATCTAGATATTCAGCAGAGTGTCGGACAGGGCAACGGGGAGGGCTTTAGCGTCGACATACTGGCAAGATGGATGCAGTAGATGGAGTACTAAGTTTACTCAGTCACACCTTCTATAATCATAAAATCAGTATCAGAACATTCCTCTCTGACAGCTTTTGCAGCCTGATACTCTTCACTACGGTAAAAAACATGTGCAGCCTCTTTGCTCTCAAACTCAATCATCATAACGATGCCACTTACATCGCCTTCAAGTCTGTCGGCACTTGGACCACGGGCAAGAACTTTACCGCCATATTTTTTAATTATTGGCCCTGCCATGCCAGAAAATTGTTCAAACTTGTCTTGGTCCGTGACCCTGATATTTGCAACTACTTAACCTTTTGCCATCGAACACTCCGCAATGTTAAACATTGCCCACTTGTTGTAGTGACATAGCACATAAAATACCTGCACACCAGCAATATACGTAAAGAGATTAGCGCGTTTAATCAACAGAAAAAAAGCAACTTGGATTGGCAAGCACTGTTTACGGGCGTTAAGACTTTGCTTGCATCACAAAGTAATACACACCACGTTTGAGATAGGTATATGGAACAGCTGAAAATGTTCTACCCGTTGTTGCACCTACAATACTGCTGGACGCGGTAAGTTGATTTATATCAATGAGTAACGTGTGAAGAAGTGGTGTTTATGGTGCCGGTGGCCAGACTCGAACTGGCACGAGGTTTCCCTCTCCGGATTTTAAGTCCGGTATGTCTACCAATTCCATCACACCGGCGTGTAACACTCGACTTGGCTAGGGCAGAAAGTATACAGCGTTAGCCTCGATTGAAAAGTCATCACAAGACGATTGCATCGAATACTCAAGCGATGTGCCATTAGCGGAGGATCAGACGATTACTGACCATCCGCTAAATACCAATACTGCGGGTTCAAGTCTTTGTTTGATTCTCAATCGGTGGTCGATGGACTGAGATGGGGCCACGCTGCCTTGAGGTAGGTACCCATCGACCATAAGGTTAATAGGGCCGCGACCACTAAAATCCAGAGACCAGGATGCAACAGTGTTTCTTCGACAGGCAGCGCAAGACAGACTGTAATTGCAAGCATTTGCGCAGCAGTCTTCACCTTACCGAGCCAACTGACTGCAACATGCGCACGCTGTCCAATTTCAGACATCCACTCTCGCAAGGCACTGACCACAATTTCCCGGCCGATAATCACGACAGCGGATAACGTCACCAACACGGAATCAAATGCATCGACCAGTAGAACGAGAGCGGCCGCTACCATCAATTTATCTGCGACAGGATCAAGAAAAGCACCGAACGCTGATTCCTGCTGCCAGCGACGTGCGAGCCACCCATCAAGCCAGTCTGTCGCCGCAGCAATCAAAAACACAAGTGCTGAAATCTCACCTGCATACTGCGATGGAATGAACCAGATGAGAACAAGGACGGGAATCAGAACGACACGTAATAACGTTAAAAAGTTCGGTAAGTTCACAGAGATCTCTCAGTCAGTGTGCAACGCAGAGTACACCAATTCTGCAGTTTGTTGACTCATTCCTGCCACCTTTGCGATATCAGATGCACTCGCTCGCGCTAATTCTCTGATACCTCCAAAATGCCTCAATAACGATTGCCGTCTTTTTGGACCGACTCCGGGAATCCCTTCAAGCGGACTCTGGGCTCGCGCCTTACCGCGTGCCTGGCGATGTTTGGTAATAGCGAAGCGGTGCGCCTCATCACGAATGTGCTGAATCAAATGTAACGCGGGAGCCGAACTCGGAAGGCTTAACTCCTCGCCTGTATCCGCTCGATGCAGTAATTCAAAACCAGCCTTTCGAGAGGGACCCTTTGACACACCGAGCAGAAAAACATTGTGAACACCTAATTCGCTCAGAATACTGATCGCTTCAGACAGCTGCCCTTTTCCTCCATCGATAACCAGAACATCCGGTAGCGGCACCTCCCCTGATTTCACTCGACGATATCGACGCGTCAGTGCCTGACGCATTGCGGCGTAATCATCACCAGCAGTGACATCGGTAATATTGAATATCCGATAGTCACTCTTTAAGGGACCAGACGCATCGAATACAACGCAACTCGCCACTGTTGCTTCACCGGAAGTATGACTGATATCGAAACATTCAATTCGCTCGGGTGCATCGCAACTGAATCGCTCAGCAAAATCCGACAGTCGTCTCGCCTGACCATCGCGAGTTGCGAGACGCAGAGCAAGTGCCTCCTCCGCGTTCGTCTTCGCCAACTCTAAGAACTGTTGGCGAACTCCGCGAACAGTTTGCGCAATCCGAACTTTCTTGCCACAAGCCTGACTCAGTGCCTCTGATACTAGGTTTGTCTCATTGATTTCATGCGAACAAATGAGTTCCGATGGAATAGCGCGCGCTGAAGCAAGATAATACTGAGAAATAAATGCATCTAAGATTTCCTCGGGTGTCTCTAACAGTCCAGCATCAGGAAATTGGCTATTGACTCCGAGAACGCGACCGCCGCGCACACTCAAAATTGCAATACAAATCCCTCCGCTTTGCTCAAATACTGCAATTGCGTCCAGATCAGCTGAATCACTTTCCATCACCTGCTCGGATTGAACACGACGAACGCGAGCAATTGTATTGCGATACCGCGCAGCTTTTTCGAACTCAAGTGATTGACTGGCTTCATCCATCCGGGCTTCGAGTGAAACAATTAACTCACCACTTCGACCCTCCAGAAACAGGCGTGTATCCTCTAAATCTTCAGCATAATCATCCTCGCTCACAAACCCGACACAAGGTGCGCTGCATCGACCAATCTGATATTGCAAACATGGTCGACTGCGATTCTGAAAAACGCTCTCTTCACACTGTCGAATTTGAAAAGTCTTCTGTATTAAATTGAGTGTGGACTTAACAGAACCAGCCGAGGGAAAGGGACCGAAGGTTTTCCCGGTACTTTGGCGATTACCCCGGCGGTAATACAGCCCCGGGTAAGGATGCGCGGTATTCATGTAAACGTAGGGATATGACTTATCATCCCGTAGCAAAATATTGTAAGGAGGCCTTGAGGCCTTGATAACGTTTTGCTCGAGTAGCAACGCCTCCACCTCGTTTCGCGTGACTGTAATATCGATGTCCGCAATCTTGGCCACCATTGCCATCGTCTTCGACGCAAGTCCACCGCCACGAAAATAGCTCGACACGCGGGCCTTGAGGTTCTTCGCTTTGCCGACATATAAAATATGACCATCAGCGTCTCTCATTTGATAGACACCAGGGCGAACAGTTAGGCTCTTCAGAAATCGTGTGGAATCAAACTCGACCATGGGTTGATTCTACTCCCTTCGGACTATGGTTGTAGGCTAAGAGTGTTAACTCAACATCAGAATCGATCCCAAGTTTTTCAAATACTCGGTATAGCTAAGTATTGATCATCTTCGCTGATACCGCCAACTGTTGTGCAATCTCACGCGCCCGACTCCCTTCAATGACCAAATCACACACCGTAAGTTCACGCGGAAACAGCTTATCGAACGAATTCGCTGATCGGAACCGACTCAATGCCAACGCCTGTGCAACATTTGGAGCCAAATGCACTTCTTTCCGTGTCAGCTTCTGAAGCGCGACGACGACGTTATCGCTCGAGCAACTGGCATCCATTAATCCAGAGACGCCGAGTGATAATAGTGACGATTGGCATTCGATGGCACGAATAGACCGTAAATAGAATAAGGATCAACGTATCAGGGCGCACTCTTTTCGCCCGATTGACCATCACCAGCGGACTTTGCTTTAGGCAATTCCCGTCGGAGATCAAACACCGGGGCAGAGTCGTTACAAAATCATCTAGCGCCAATCGCCCTTTAAATTGGGATCTGATGACTTGAAACTCGGGACCAACAACAGCTGCTCGTATAGCCCCAAGTAATAAAATTTGGTACGAGACGGCACCCACTGAAATATGCATTGAAACGCTCCTCAATATGACCTGAAGAGACTGTAGTCACTGGCTGGTCAGATAGTAATCAATGGGACTTCGAGTCAATATCTGACAAGAAACATGAGTAATACCAGACCAAGCGCAAGGCGATAGGCAACAAACGGAAGTAATCCCACGCGCTGGATCAATGCAAGGAACAGACGAATGCAGAGATACGCAGAAGTAAAACTAACCACGATGCCTGTCGCGATCAGATCCCAAGCCACTGGATCAGATGTCTCAAGCAGATCCTTTGTCTTCAGCAGTGCGGCTCCCAAAATAATCGGTATCGAGAGCAAGAATGAAAACTTCGCCGCAACTCGACGAGACAAGCCAAGCCAGAGTCCAGCGGTCAAGGTGATTCCCGACCGCGAGGTCCCAGGAATCAATGCGAGTGCTTGTGCTAAACCGATAACTAACGCTTCTTTGAGTCGTATTCGGGCGAAACCCTCGCGACCTTTTTGATAGTGTGCCCACCACAGCAGTAGTCCAAATCCGATCGTCGCCCAGGCAATGACCATGTCACTACGAAGCTCTGTTTCGATGAAGTCTTGAGCGATCAAACCCACGAAGACCGCGGGTAACGTCGCCAAACCAATCAACCAACCGAGCTTTGCGTGCCTTGGATAGCGTCGGCCCATCCCAACAAGCATGCCTGTTGAAATTCTCTGGATCTCGAGACGCAAACTCAGTATCACGGCTCCCAAAGAACCAAAGTGAACCGCGACGTCGAAAGCTAATCCCTGATTGGGCCATCCAAAGACGGCTGAAGGTAAAATTAAATGTGCAGAACTCGAGATTGGAAGGAACTCTGTCAAGCCCTGAATGAGTGCCAGAAAAAATGCGTACTCAATAGTCATATAATTTCGACGGTTGCTCAGAGAGCGGTTTCCATGGCACCGTTTGCCGCACATATAACGGTGTGAGTTGCTGCCCTGGAATCCACTTCGATGAATCCATACCTGATGCCAAGCGTCTGAGGGTTTTAAGTGTCGGCGCAACAGGAATTGGCAATATGGGAAACCGGTCTTTTTCTTCAGCGTGACAGATCCATGCATGTTCTCCGTCGAGCGCATTGACTGACATCAGTTCGACACAACCGAACGTTCCATCTGCTTGTCGGTCGAATCCAACATAGACCTCATTCATTCGCGCATCGAGCAACGCATGGTCAGCTTCGTTCTGACTTGCCGCTGCCAACAGCGAGAGTTGATCGACAGGTAACACGCGCAGTGGATGCACCAAATCAAGGGCATGAATACAAGACACGGCAATTCGCAGACCTGTAAAACTCCCTGGGCCGTTGATCACAACACATTGCGACAATTGATTCACTGGCTGCCCAGACTCAATGCACAGCGAGCGTATCGAATCGAGAAGCACCGCATCATGACGTCCCTCAATCGCATCATATGCGATCCAGTCGGATCCCATTTCTATTCCGACAGACAATCGATCACGTGACGCGTCAATAAATAAACAACTCATCACGCAATGACCTCAAACACAGATTTCGATTCAAACAATCACTCGCTCCAGACGATCGCCAAGGCGCGTCAAACACTCATACCCAATTGTATTCGCTTTTTGGGCAACCGTATCCAAGGAAACCGCGGGTCCCATCATTTCGACCCACGTCCCCTCCTTGATGTCTTCGACTATACTCACATCGACAGTAATCAAATCCATGCTCACTCGACCAATAACGGGACACCGTTGTCCCTCGACAAGCACTTCACCTCGGCCACTTAACGCGCGCAAATAGCCATCCGCGTAACCGAGACCAATCGTTGCGATAGACAAGTGACGGGGTGCGACATAGGAGCCACCATAGCCAATGGTGTCGCCGGCACGGACATGCTGTAGCTCGATAACCTGAGCATGCCAGGTCACAACTGCCTCAAATCCCTTGGGATCATCAGGATTCGGTGAGCCTCCATAAAGGCCAATCCCTGGCCTAACCAGATCATAATGGTAGGACGCACCGAGCAATATGCCAGCCGTATTGGCAAGCGAGCTTGGTGGGCACACCGTACCGAGGCTTGATCTGATCATCTCAAATAGGGTGCGTTGCTGCTCGCTATCAGGACGTTCAGGCTCATCAGCCGATGCCAAATGACTCATCAACAGCGACGGCTGACATTGCGATACCACCTCGATCAGCTGATCGTGCTGGTATTCAGGAATACCCAGTCGGCGCATCCCGGTATCAACATGTAATGCTGGCTTTAGGGCAGCGAGCGCCGGATCGCACGCATCGCCCAGCGTATTGATGACCGGTCGAATGTGAGCCGCTGATGCAATTTCAAACTCTTGTTCAGTCAACCCGTGAAATACGTAAATAACGGCGTCCGGTACCAACCGTCTGAGAGCTATCGCCTCATCCAGATATGCGACAAAGAAAGTTCGACAGCCTGCTTCCCACAGTACGGGTGCGGCGAAGTCGATGCCAACACCATAGGCATTCGCTTTAATCGATGCAGCACATTCTGCCGTTCCCGAAAACGAAGACAGACGCTGGTAGTTTGCCGCCAACGCCTGTTTCGAAAGTATCAGCCGAGGCTTTCGGCTCATCAATTACTCGCCTTTGAGCGCTTTAAAAATTTCGTCTCGAATTTCTTCAACCTGACCCACACCCTGAATACGGTTCATTGATGGTGCACCAGCTGGATCCGTTTTTACCCAAGAGGTGTAGAAGTGAATCAATGGCTCTGTTTGCTCGTGATAAACCGACAATCGATCACGAAAAACACTTTCTTGATCATCATCACGTTGAATCAGAGGCTCACCAGTCTCATCGTCAAATCCATCCCTTTTCGGTGGATTGTAGATGATGTGGTAAGTCCGGCCAGACGCTAGGTGAACGCGACGTCCTGCCATCCGCTCAATAATTTCCTCATCGTCAACGGCTACTTCAACCACATGATCGATGTCCACGCCTGAGTCGCGTAGCGCTTCAGCTTGCGGAATAGTGCGTGGGAATCCATCGAACAAACAACCGTTTGCGCAATCAGGCTGCTCCAAACGCTCTTTCACGAGCCCAATGATGATGTCATCCGATACCAATCGCCCAGCATCCATGACTTCTTTCGCAGCAAGCCCAAGTGGGGTTCCGGCTTTAACTGCTGCTCGTAACATATCACCGGTTGAAATTTGAGGAATACCAAACTCTTTACAGATGTATTGAGCCTGAGTTCCCTTACCTGCGCCAGGCGCGCCTAACAGAATGACTCGCATGTGCCATCGCACTCCTTATTGAAATAATCCAGAACCCTATCCGGATTTCACGTGTTAGTGCAAGTTATCTAATGGTGCAACTAGCCAGTAGTTCGCATCCCCGCAGCGATGCCTGTAACAGAAGCCGTTAAAGCACGCTCAACCAATGGCTGCTGTGGACTTTCGCGATCGCGACGCAACAACTCTGCCTGTACAACATGCAACGGTTCCATGTAAGGATGGCGGACAGCGAAAGAGCGAGCAATTGCTGGTTCACGCTCTAATAATTCGGTGACTTGTTTGATCTCAGAGATGCTCTCGATCGCTGATTGCAGTCGAACTCGCGTGAGCTGACCAAGCGCATGCTCTTCGCCCAACAGCACACCCTCATAATGCGCAGCAATATCAGGATCCGATTTCGCTAAGACCATTTCGAGCATATCAATATACACCTGGAAGGAGGTCCACTCTGAATACATGGTTCGTAATAGATCCCCACTCCCATGACGAAGAGCGTCTGATAAAGCTTCATCCGATCCAAGCCAGGCTGGTAACATCAATCGAATCTGCGTCCATGCGAAAACCCAGGGAATGGCCCGCAAGCTCTCAATTCCACCATCGACTTTCCGCTTTGCCGGTCGCGAACCAAGGGGGAGTTTGCCAAGTGCACCCTCAGGGGTTACCGCTCGAAAGTATGCAACAAAATCGGGATGATGGTTGACGAGGGCGCGATACGATTTCACAGAATCACGAGCCAGCGCGTCCATTACATCGACGAACTCGGGTTTAGGTCTATCGACTGGACTCAATGTTGCTTGCATCACCGACTGCACGTAGCCGGTCAGTGTCTGCACTGCCAGGTCGGGCAAGCCAAATTTCCAACGAATCATTTCACCCTGTTCAGTCACACGAATCGCGTTATCGACAGATCCGGGTGGCTGAGCCAGGATCGCACGGTGCGCTGGTCCTCCGCCACGGCCAGCAGTTCCACCCCGGCCATGAAACAAGATCAGCTTGACTCCGAATTGATTCGCCACTTTCGATAACTCATCCTGGGCACAATACTGCGCCCAGGCCGCAGCCAGTGTCCCAGCATCCTTTGAGGAATCTGAATATCCAATCATGACGTGTTGAACACCACCGATTGCGGCGATGTAGCTTGCATCCGATAGTAACGAGGTGAGAACAGCCGGTGCGCGTTCTAAATCGTCAAGAGTCTTGAATAATGGTGCGACGGGAAGGGGTTGAGTGACCCCGCACGCCTTTTTTAACAGCATCACCGCAAGGATGTCAGATGGCTGACGGGCCATCGAAATAACATAACTGCCCAGACTCGCCGGATCTGCATCTGCGATCACTTTGCAGGTCTTCAAAACCTCAGTAGCATCGTCCGATGGCTCGAATTCATAAGGAATCAATGGCCTTGGGTTGGCCAACTCATGTCTCAAAAAATCACAGCGTTCGGACTCATCCCAGCGAAGATAATCACCAAGTCCTAAAAAAGCGGCAATTTCTGCAACTGCCTGGGCGTGTCGACTGGATTCCTGACGGATGTCGAGCGTGACTAAATCGATTCCAAACGTTGAAATACGTCGTAGCGTATCGAGGAGATAACCATCTGCGATCTCGCCCATACCACATGCATGTAATGATTCCCACATCACGAGCATTGGATCAAATAAGTCAGCAGTTTCGCGTATGCGACTTGGTCGCTCCATGCTGTCGCCTCGCAAACTCGCTTCCAACTCCTTTCGTAAGATGATCAGCTCATCTCTTAAATCCTTCAGTACGCGCCGATATGGCTCAACCTCATCAGCACCGGCGATCGACCGCAGATCATCAGATGCTTCCGACATCGAAAGATCCTGAATCAATCCTGTTAAGTCACGGCTATACAGGTCCGCCGCAGCCCATCGTGCAAGTAACAATACCTCCTGTGTCACGGTATGAGTGACCATTGGATTACCGTCACGATCTCCACCCATCCACGAACACAAGCGGACTGGCGCAACCCATGGTGGAAGCTCCTCTCCAGTCACCTGTGCAGCCTGTGTACTGAGTTCACGTAGGAAATCAGGGACAGCGCTCCAGAGTGAATTTTCGATCATCGCGAAGCCCCACTTGGCTTCATCGATCGGTGATGGTCTCGTCGCCCGCATGTCATTGGTGTGCCAGCATTCACTGATCAGGCGCTTCAGTCGACGTTTGATATGCGAATCGCGACGCGGGGATAGCGTACCGCCGTCAAACTCGGATAAGCACTCTGCAATTTTCTCGTATTTTTGAATCAGGGTCCGCCGCATCGACTCAGTCGGATGCGCGGTCAAGACGAGATCGATCTGCATCTCAGCAAGCGTCTCAACGATGGTCTCTGGGCTATTGGTTTGCAAGATCGACTGAAATAAATTGGGAAGCGCCGTCTCATCAAGATACGGGTCACTGTCCTCAAAATCTCCGCGCGTCTTACGAACCCGATGATGTTGTTCTGCGATGTTGGCCAGGTTCAAAAACTGAGTAAAGGCTCAGGCAACCGAAACCAATTCGTCATCGTTGAGTTGACGCACTTGGTCGATTAAGGATGCGCGAGCACCATCATCGCCTTGATGCACCGATTTGGAGAGCCCTCTGAGCCCCTCAATTCGCTCGAGAAATGGCGACCCCTGGTCAGA
>CACJLQ010000026.1 GCA_902594275.1 uncultured Litorivicinus sp. | reverse complement strand
AACGGGTGGGGCTCAATTCCGTTAATGGATGCGCTCAGACAGAGTCGTTCGAGGGATGCCAAAATGAGGATGACTGTGATAGGTCCTCAGCGGGCAGATTTCGATGTTAGGCGTTCCGAAGAGCGGGCGGCTGATACACTAAGCAGAGGTCAACTCAAAGTGGCGAATCTGGCTCTCACGTTGTCGCAGTTGCAAGCTGCGGCAAATCTTGGGATCTCTCCGATATTGTGTCTCGATGATATTGGGGCGGAGCTAGACAAAGAATTTTTATCGAGGGTTTGGCAGGAAGTCTTGGAAACCAGGGTTCAGGTGCTTGCAACGGGAATCGATATTGACCGCATCGGATTGAGTTCTGATCGGGTGAGAGACGCAAACGTGTTTCACGTGAAACACGGGGTTGTTGAATTGGATTAAGGAATAGTGATGGAAAACGGCCAACGACCAGCGAGCTATGACGGAAGCTCAATCAAAGTGCTCAAAGGGCTAGAGGCTGTCAAAAAGCGCCCAGGGATGTACATCGGCAACACGGATGATGGGACTGGTTTGCATCATATGGTCTTTGAGGTGGTCGACAACTCGATTGATGAAGCGCTTGCAGGCCATTGCGACTTGATCGATGTGATTATTCATACAGATGGGTCTGTCACTGTTCAAGACAATGGGCGAGGAATTCCGGTTGACGCGCATGAAGAGGGAAAAAGTGCGGCAGAGATTATTCTAACTGTTCTTCACGCCGGCGGTAAATTTGACGAGAACTCGTACAAAGTGTCCGGTGGGTTACATGGGGTCGGCGTGTCTGTGGTGAATGCTCTCAGCGAGCGTCTTGTGTTGACGGTGAGAAGAGACGGGTCGGTTTGGGAACAAGAATATCGGCACGGGGAGCCACAGGCGTCTTTGGCGTCGGTGGGCACAACCTCCGAGACTGGAACAACTGTGCGTTTTAAGCCCTCGGCTACAACGTTTGCGATCACGGACTTTAGTTATGATGTGTTAGCGAAGCGGCTTCGTGAGCTGTCTTTTTTGAACTCAGGGGTTCGGATTCAATTGACCGAAGAAGGAAGTGGTCAATCTGAAGTTTTTGAATACGAGGGAGGTCTCTCGGCTTTTGTCGGCTATCTCGGGAAGAACAAAACCGCAATTTGCGACGTGTTTCATTTTTCATCACCCGAGCGGGAGGATGGCATCGGCGTTGAGGTGGCGCTTCAGTGGTACGACACGTACCAGGAAAACATCTTTTGTTATACCAACAATATTCCACAAAAAGATGGTGGCACGCATCTTGAGGGCTTTCGCGCATCTTTAACACGTTCGTTGAATCAATATATCGAAGAAGAGCAACTGTTGAAAAAAGCGAGGGTGGCAACCTCAGGAGATGATGCCAGAGAAGGCTTAACTGCGATCATTTCGGTGAAAGTTCCGGATCCCAAGTTTTCGTCACAGACAAAAGATAAGCTTGTTTCACAAGAAGTGAAGACCGCAGTTCAACAAGAGATGCGAGAAGCGTTCCAGACCTTTCTTGTTGAGCGTCCGTCGGAAGCGAAACAAATTGTTGCGAAAATGATCGATGCGGCACGTGCGCGCGAGGCGGCTCGGAAAGCACGAGAGCTGACGCGTCGGAAAGGCGCGTTAGATATTGCAGGGTTACCCGGAAAGTTGGCTGATTGCCAAGAAAAGGATCCCGGACTATCGGAACTGTTTCTTGTGGAGGGTGATTCCGCTGGTGGTTCGGCTAAGCAGGGCCGAGACCGGAAAACCCAAGCGATCTTGCCGCTTAAGGGGAAAATTTTAAACGTCGAAAAGGCGCGTTTTGATAAGTTACTGAGCTCGCAAGAAGTTGGGACTCTTGTTACGGCACTTGGTTGCTCCATCGGCCCTGAGTTCGATATCGATAAGCTGCGTTACCATAAAATTATCATCATGACTGATGCGGATGTAGACGGAGCTCATATACGGACATTATTGCTAACCTTTTTCTATCGTCATTTAAAAGAAGTTGTAGAGCGCGGCCACTTGTACATCGCTCAACCTCCTCTCTATAAGGTAAGACGAGGTAAGCAGGAGCAGTATCTGAAGGATGAGGGAGCGCTCGATACGTACCTCACAAATCTCGCGATCGATGGTGCCGCTATCAACCTATCGTCAGGTCATTCCGTATCTGGGGAAGTTCTCGAGCGGTTGATTGAAGCCTATCGCGGGGGACGGAGCGTCGCAGAAAAATTATATCGCTTATATCCGTATGAGGCGCTACATGGAATGTTGTTTGTCAATCCGGTTTCGCTCAATGACCTAGGTAATGAAGCGCGGATGCAGCAGTTTGCTTCTGAACTTGCCGAACAATTGCCAGGCGACCCACGTGAAGGGATGTTTTTTAGGGTTGCGGTTGACCCTGATCCAGAGCGTAGTGAGTTTCGGATTGTCGTTGAGCGGATCCAACATGGTCTGACAGATCGTTTTGTTTTTGGTCATCAATTTTTTGATGGCGGAGACTTTGAGGAGATTGCGAAAGCGGCCGGTTTGCTCGTTGGGTTGATGGATCAAGGTACGACGATATCGCGGGGCGACAAATCGTTAGAAACAGCCGAGTTTGAACAAGCATACGATTGGCTGATGGCAGAGGCGAGGCGAGGTCCACAGATCCAGCGTTACAAAGGGCTCGGCGAAATGAATCCAGAGCAGCTCTGGGAGACGACGATGGATAGCTCCACGCGACGCTTGTTGAAGGTGACAGTTGAGGACATGATTGCTGCAGACCAGATTTTTGTAACCCTGATGGGTGACCATGTGGAGCCGCGTCGTGAGTTTATTGAGGCGAACGCATTAAACGTATCGAATCTGGATATCTAAGACCCTCCAAAAGCCAATTAACAAACTCACTGAGATCGCTAAAGACGGGAGTTGTTTCACGTGAAACAACTCCACTATCGAGTTCTCGCTGTCCCCTTCCGGTTTTCACAAGCGCACCGCGAATCCCCATTCGGCGCGCGCATTCTATGTCTTTTTCGGTATCCCCAACCATCCATGTCGTATCTGGATCGAGCGGGAACTGCTCATTGATTGCTTGAAGCAAGCCTGGTTTGGGCTTACGGCAGTCGCAACCAACGTCCGGGGGGTGGGGGCAAAATGCGATCATGTGGATGCGCCCCCCCATTGCTTCCAGCTCCTTGATCATTTTCTGGTGGATGGCAGCTAGGGTTTCAATCGAAAACAGGCCACGGCCGACCCCACTTTGATTGGTAGCGACGCATACGTCGTAGCCGGCGTCATTTAGGCGCCTGATTGCGTCTAAAGATCCCTTAATGGCGTACCATTCGTTCGGATTTTTGATATACGCATCGGAGTCTTGATTAATAACGCCGTCGCGGTCGAGAACAATCGTTGGCATTGGGATTACTGCTGAACCAAGCTAAAGTCCGCGACCAATCGATAAACCTCGCGAACTGATCGGCAAAGTTGGAGACGGTTGGCACGAATTGCCTGATTGTCGGCATTGACCATTACATTTTCGAAAAAGTCGTCGGTGGCAGGTTTCATGGCCAGGAGCGCTGATATCGCTTCGGGGATTGTTTCACGTGAAACAGCACTTGCAACCTGATTTGAGATTTTAATTACCGATTCATATAGTGCCGATTCTGAAGGGTGTTCAAAGAGTGAGACCTGAATCTCGGTTTTGCCAAGGTCGGATTCCTTCAACAAATTGACAACGCGCTTATTGGTTGCGACGAGCGAATGAAATTCTGGCTTTCCTGAAAATGTTTCCAATGCTTTGACCCGATTTTTTGTGTTTGCAGTTGATAACCCATTGGTTGCTTGTACTGCGACAACGAGATCGTGCGGATAACCGGATTCCATCAAACGGACGCGCTCACGATCATTGATAAATTGAATCACTAACGCGCGCGCATCGTCTGTGGCCTCCACCGGTTGTTCGTCAAATGCCTGGTTGATCCATTGAGCCAGATCGAATTGCAGTAATGGATGTTCATTCAGGCGAAGTAGGCCAATCGCAGCCCGACGCAGTGCAAAGGGGTCTTTGCTGCCTGTTGGAGGCTGATTAATGGCAAAAAGCCCAGCGAGGGTGTCGAGTCGGTCCGCCAATGCCAGCAAACTTCCGTAGCTATCACTCGGAACGGAATCTAGGGCGCCAGCCGGCTGATACAGCCCCTGGATCGCTTGACTAACTTCTCCAGATTCCCCATCAAGTACTGCGTAGATGGTTCCAATTTGACCTTGCAGTTCATCGAATTCCAAAACCATTTCCGAGACGAGGTCGCACCTTGATAGATTCGCCGCACGCTTCATTACAGTAAGATCGGCATTGATGGCAGACGCCATGGCACAGGCCAATTTACAAACCCGGTTAGTTTTCTCTCCAAGAGACCCGAGCTTCGGATGAAACGTAATCGAATCTAATTGTGGACGCCGTGACTCGAGCGACAACTTTTTGTCGGTTTCGAAGAAGAATTTGGCATCAGACAAACGCGCGCGAATGACGCGCTGGTTTCCGGCAATGACTTGAGATACGTCGCGACTTTCGATGTTGGATACAGTAATGAACTTATTGGATAACCTGCCACTGTCTGTTCTGGTATGAAAGTATTTTTGGTGACCTTTCATCGCCGCTATCAGAGCGATGTCTGGCACATCCAGAAAGTGTTCTTCAAATTCACCACATAGACCAACCGGCCACTCGACCAAGCAGTTAATCTCCGTGAGAAGCGTATTGTCCGCCTCTACCGTGACGCCATTCGACTCAGCGGTTGATTGAATGGTCGACCACGTCGCTGACTTTCGAGCCTCAAAGTCGGCAATAACATAGGCGCTCATTAGGCGCTCACGGTATTCACTCGCTGATTGCAACTCAATCGATCCTGGTGCCATGAATCGATGCCCGAAGGTTGTATTTCCGCTTTCTATTCCGAATATAGCGAATCGTACGATAGCAGAATCGAGCACCGCTAAAACCCAATGCACAGGTCTCGGAAATTCATCACGACCGGTTCCCCAGCGCATTGGCTTTGATAATGCTAGATCCGACATGACAGCCTGACAAATGTCGCCTAATACCGCTGACGCAGGTTTGCCCTGTTCGGTTCCTCGATAAACCACCCACTGGCCTTTCTCGGTATCGATAACAGAGGTATCTTCCGGCTTGATGTTTAAGCCGCGACAAAAACCCAGAAGTGCTTTAGTTGGCTCTTCACCTTGAAAAGCTGCTTTAAACGCGGGACCTCTCCGCTCAAATGGCTTATCCTTAGACGTCGGTTCAACACCCTCGATCACAACGCCAAGCCGACGAGGTGCAGCGATCACAGACAGTGATTCGTAACCCAAAATAGCGTCATCTAACTTTTGAGCGAATAGTTGCTTGAATTGGGAATTCAAAGAGGGAAGTGACGACGCAGGGAGTTCTTCGCAACCTAGTTCAAATACAAAAGTCGTCATCCTTTGGCTCCTTCCAATACTTCCGCTCTCAACTTTTCATCAGCTAAGGGGAACCCGGCGTTTTTTCTTGACTCAAAATAACTCTCAGCAACTTGGCGGGCTAAGTTTCTTACTTTCAAAATATACCGCTGTCTCTCCGTCACGCTAATCGCATGCCGTGCATCGAGTAGATTAAATGTATGACTAGCCTTAAGAACTTGTTCATATGCGGGCAATGGAAGCGCAGACTCCAATAATTGCTGACAAGTGACTTCTGCCTCATCAAACGCAACAAACAGCCAATCCGTATTTGCGTGTTCAAAATTATATGCGCTCATTTCTTGCTCATTTTGCAGAAATACATCCCCGTATGTGACGGCACCTTCGGCTGTCTTAGTCCAAACCAAGTCAAACATCGACTCGACGTTTTGCAGATACATCGCGATGCGCTCAAGACCATAGGTCAGCTCACCTGTCACGGGATAGCACTCAATCCCACCGACTTGTTGAAAATAGGTGAATTGAGTGACTTCCATTCCGTTCAACCAAACCTCCCAACCGAGACCCCATGCACCGAGCGTCGGGGATTCCCAGTTATCTTCGACAAGTCTCAAATCATGGACCTCTGGATCAATCCCAAGGTACTTTAGAGATCCAAAATAAAGATCAACGAGATTCCTCGGGTTTGGCTTCATAACAACCTGAAACTGATAATAGTGTTGTCCTCGATTAGGGTTTTCCCCATAGCGTCCGTCTGTTGGCCGCCTTGAAGGCTGGACATAAGCTGCGTTCCAGCGCTCAGGGCCGATTGCTCTCAAGAAAGTTGCTGGATGAAAGGTTCCAGCACCCACTTCCATGTCATACGGTTGTAAAATGACACAGCCTTGATTAGCCCAATATTGCTGCAGGGCGAGGATGAGTCCTTGGAAAGTTGAAATATCTGGTGCGCCAGTTGTCGGCATAGTCGTTCCGTCAGCCAAGATAAAGGGCCACAGTATAGCTAACAGGTTAATAATTTGTGCAGTTGATTCAGCGGTTAGTTTGGTTTCTAGGCCAAATGCCTAAATTAGCGAAATCCATGATGGCGAAGATCATGGGTGTTTATTTGATTTATATTCCAAATCAGTCGGCCCGAGTCACCCGAAGAAATATTGCCTTAGCTTATCCAAACGCTAGTGTTAGCCAGAGCGCTATCCTTGTACGGAATTCACTTCGAGAGCTTTCTGGCAAGTTTTTCGATCTGATTACCACCTGGGTCAAGTCTGTTGATTACTCGCACCGGCAAGTCTCCAGAGTGTCTGGTTTTCACGAATTTCAATCGCAAACTCAAGACCAACCCACACTTGTCCTTTTACCGCATATCGGTAATTGGGAGCTTTTTGGTATTTGGTTGAGCCAATCGCGTCCTTACACTGCCATGTTTCGCCCCTTGAGGGTCCCTGCAATTTCCGATTTAGTCCGGGGGGCTAGAGAGCGCGGCGGAAACCAGCTGGTTCCTGCAACCATGCAGGGAGTTAAACAGATATTGAAGTGTTTGAAGTCCCAAGGGATCGCGATTGTACTTCCGGATCAGGCTCCGAAAGAGGGCGATGGTGTATTTGCGCCATTTTTTGGCCACCAAGTTCTCACTCCGGTCCTACCATATCGCTTGGCTTTTGCCACAGATGCGGTGGTGTTTATTGGCGCAGCTCTAAAGCGTGACCACGGCTATGAAATCGTATTGAAACAAATGCCAGCACCGATGGATTATGACCAACATTCTTGGCTCACTCTGATGAATCAAGAAATCGAGAGCTTAGTCCGGGATAATCCGGCCCAATATCAGTGGGAATATCGTCGTTTTCGGAATGCTCCTGATGGGACGCTTCGCTATCCCTAACGCTCCCAGAAAGACGGTGATAACACTACTAATAAGGTAAATAACTCCAGACGGCCGAGAAGCATCGCGAAGCTTAAAACATACTTGGTCCCATCGGACAACGATGCATAATTCAATGACGCTTCGCCCAGTCCCGGTCCAAGATTATTCAAGCAAGCTCCGACAGCAGAATATGCAGTGATCGGATCTTCCCCTAACGCCATGCAAATCAGCATCAATATGGCGAAGATCAGCACATACGCTGCTAGAAAACCCCACACGGCCTCAATGACTCGAGAGCTCACGGGTTTTTTGCCAATTTTGATTGGTATGACCGCATTTGGATGAATTAGGCGCTTAATTTCCCGAGAACCTTGTTTGTACAGCAATAACAGACGGATGATTTTAATGCCGCCTCCAGTTGAGCCGGCACACGCGCCAATAAATGCGCTCATCAGAAGTAGAAATGGAATAAAGGTCGGCCAGGTCACAAAGTCTGAAGTCGTAAAACCTGTTGTTGTCGCGATTGACACCGTTTCGAAAATACCTTTACGGAAGGCTTCGTTAACAGCGTAGGTATCACTGTCCACCAGCACAAGCGATACCAGAATTGATAGTGCGAATAAGAATAAAAGATATGACTTCCACTCCGGGTCATGGAGGTAATGGCGAACCGAATTGTTGCGCCACGCAATAAAATGCAACGAAAAATTCATACCTGAAATAATCATAAAAATGATCGCGACGGATTCAATGGTCACGCTATCGAAATAGCCGATCGATGCATCGTGGGGGGAGAAGCCACCAATCGCGATTGTCGAAAAGGCATGACATATCGCGTCAAATAAATCCATTCCGGATATCCAATAGGCAACGGTACAAGCAGCGGTCAATGATAAATAAATCAGCCACAGCGCTTTTGCAGTTTCGGCAATTCGTGGCGACAGTTTGGCATCTTTCACTGGACCAGGAGTTTCTGCACGGTAAAGCTGCATTCCTCCAATCCCCAGCATTGGAAGGATTGCAACGGCGAGGACCACAATGCCCATACCACCAAGCCATTGAAGTTGTTGTCGGTAAAATAGGATTGACTTGGGTAAGTCATCAAGTCCAATGATGACCGTCGCACCAGTTGTCGTTAAGCCGCTTATTGATTCGAAAACTGCATCGGTGACGCTCAGATTCAATTGGTCTGATAGTGCAAGTGGGACGCTTCCCGCACTTCCGAGAACTAACCAAAATAACACTGTAATCACGAAGCCATCGCGAATTCTTAGATCTCTTTTTTGTCGTTTCGCCGGAAGCCAGCTCAATATTCCTGCCCCGAAGATTAAAAAAGCAGCGGCTCCAAAAAGCGGTATTTGGCCATCTCCGAAAATAAGACTGACACCAATGGGAGGAAGCATAGTCAAACTGAATAGCATCAGTAGTAGACCGAGAATTCGGAGCGTTGGACCGAAATTCATCATCATAGAAATGTTGGGGCAACTGAGAACAGACGCTCAATATCAGTGATCTTGCGTTTGTCTGTCAGAAACATAATGACATGGTCTTGATGCACGATTTTCGTGTGATCATGCGCAATTAATACCTCGTCTTCACGCACAATCGCGCCGATCGTTGCACCTGATGGGAGATCAATTTCGCTGATCGGCCTACCAACCACCCGGCTTGATCGAACGTCCCCATGCGCGATTGCCTCGATTGCTTCAGCAGCACCACGTCGCAATGAGTGTGCGGCTTGGATCGACCCGCGTCGAACAAGCTGTAGTAGCGACCCAATCGTGGCCTGTTCAGGGCTCACTGCGATATCGACTAATCCACCCTGAACCAAGTCCACATAAGCAGCATTTTTAATCAGCGTCATCACTTTACGGGCGCCGAGTTTTTTTCCCAGCATCGATGACATGATATTGGCTTCGTCACTATTGGTGACCGCACAGAACACATCGACATCATCGATTCGCTCCTCCAGCAATAGGTCTTGATCGGATGCATCACCTTGCAGAACCACCGTTTTATTCAGTATTTCGGATAGCTCTTTGCAACGCGTTTGACCGCGCTCGATTAATTTCACGCGATACTGATTTTCAAGCGAAATCGCAAGTCGTGCACCAATATTTCCACCGCCCGCTATGAGAATCCTGCGGTAGGGTTTTTCGAGCTTCTGAAGCTCCGAAACAACGGCCCGAATGTCTTTCCTGGCCGCCAGAAAAAATACTTCATCATCTGCTTCGATGACCGTATCACCTCGGGGTATGATCGGCCGATCTTTACGAAAAATAGCCGCAACTCTGGTATCGACTTGTGGTAAATCCTGGCGCAAATCCTTTAATTCCCGACCGACGAGCGCGCCATCAGAGTATGCTCGAACAGCTACAAGCTGCACCAAGCCTCCAGCGAAATCCATTACCTGCAAAGCTCCAGGTTGTTGGATTAGCCTGAAAATCGCTTCTGTAACCAGTTGTTCGGGTCGAATGATTTGATCGATATGAAACGCCGCTTTTCCACCGAAAAGGGGATTTGTCTTGCTATCGTCTGCTCCGTCATATGCCGGTGATCTTACGCGAGCGATTTTTGTCGGTGTTCGGAACAGGGCATGGCTGATTTGACAGGCAACCATATTGATTTCGTCGGAATTGGTCACAGCAATTAGCATGTCGGCGTCAACACCGCCGGCCTGTCTCAAGATATCTGGATATGACGCGTTTCCGTGGATCGTGCGAATATCTAACCGGTCTTGTAAGGCCCTCAACCGAAAACGATCAGAGTCCACTACTGTGATGTCGTTGGCTTCGGAAGCCAGATTTTCCGCTAAGGTAGCGCCAACCTGCCCTGCGCCTAGGATAATGATTTTCAAGCCGATACCCTGCCGTTGGTGCCTGCTGATTTAATCAGAAGCGAGTAAAAGAAGCCATCTCCCCCGGTATGTAAAGGAAAATTCTGGATTCCATATGGTGTATGGATTCCAGGGACATCTTTAATTTGAACTAATACAGCATCCGAGTGTCGATCAAGGAACTTACGGATCTGATGCTCATTTTCCTGAGGTAATATTGAGCAGGTCGTCACCAAGAATCGCCCATTAATTTTCAGGGTTTCCCATGTAGCATCCAAAATCATGGATTGCATTCCGAGCAGTGACTTCAATGAGGCCTCTGATCGCATGAGTCGCACATCGGGATTTCTGCGGATCACTCCGGTGGCAGAACAGGGAAGATCGAGCAGAATGGCATCAAACGATTTTTGATCCCACCAACTACGTGTATGCGAAGCATCTGCAGCTATTAGATCTGCTCGCAGACCGAGTCGTACAAGATTCTCTTTAATGCGTGATAGTCGTTGTTCACTGACATCGAGAGCGGTGATCTGTGCATCGGCGATTTCGAGCAAGTGACAGGTTTTCCCTCCTGGAGCTGCACATGCGTCGAGAATGTGTTCGTTGGGTTGAGGATCAAGAATGATTGACGCCCATTGGCTGGACTCGTCTTGAACGCTGACCAGTCCTTCTGCAAATCCATCTAAATTTTGGACTGCCATTGGTTCGGAAAGACGGACTGAATCGGGTGCAGAACCAGATTCTGCAGGAATACCCTGAGATTCCAGTGATTTGATGTATGTGTCACGATCAGTCTTTTTTCTATTCACGCGAAGTGTCATCGGGGGATGCACGTTATTTTCGACCAGGATTTGTTCCCAGTAGTCTGGCCAGCTGTTTTGAATCGTATCGATGAGCCAGGTTGGATGATTCCAAAGGGTTTGTTTGGAATGTCGCTCCATTTTGAGTTCAGATTTCTTTCGAATAAATTGCCTGAGCACAGCGTTAATTAAGCCCCTCGCCCATGGGCGCCCTGCAGCCAGGGTGACATCGACATATTCAGAGACTACAGCATGCTCTTTGCTTCCCATCCAGCCCAGTTCATAGACACCGCACCGGACAATGGCACTTAAAATCTGATCTCGTGCTTTGAGCGGCTTGTCTAAAAGGTGTGCCTCAATTTCATCCAGATGGAACCATTCACGGCAAATACCATAGCAAATCGATTGGAGCAGTTTTTTGTCACTCGGACTCAGATGTTTCGTGTGTTTCCGGAGTAGCGCATCGAGATTTGACTGTTGATTTTGAAGTGCATTAATAATTTCAGCGGCATGAGCTCTGACGGATTTTTTCATGCTAACTGCTCCGTCAGCGTCATCGCCTGATTCCAAGGAGCTGTTTGATGGGATGCCATATGCTCTTGAGATAGTCGCTTGCCGCCGGGAAGTTGGCATTCGAGGATCTGAAGGTTACCCGTTTGAGTGCTGACGAGGATTTGATTTTCGATTTTCCAAAGGGTTCCAGGGTGGGCGTGCTTCCCCTGAGCCTCAGAGACCAAGAAAATTTTCATGCGTTCGTGACCAGCAAATGTGTATGCGCCAGGCACGGGATTGAACGCATGAATTTGTCGCATAACCGTTTGACGGTCTTGGCTCCAGTCAATGCATGCATTTTGTGTAGAAATTTTGTGGGCGTAGGTGATTCCTTCGTCTGGCTGGCGTTCAGGTGTAACGGAGCCACTATCTAGTTTCTTCAATGTATCGACGAGTAAAGGACCACCAATCGTTGCGAGTTGGTCATGGAGTTTAGTTGTGGTGGTTGATTCATCGATTTGTACGGATGATGTCGCTAGCATCGGTCCAGTATCGAGACCCTCGTCCATCAACATGATGGTTATCCCGGTTTCTGTGTCACCTGCTTCAATTGCCCGCTGTAAAGGCGCCGCCCCGCGCCAACGCGGAAGAAGGGATGCATGAACATTGAGACAGCCAAGCCGAGGACTTTCGAGGACGTCTGCTTTCAGAATTTGTCCATAAGCAACGACAACCAAGGCATCAAAGTGTTGCTCGCGAATCCAGTTTACTTCTCTGGGGTCCTTTAATGTTTCTGGTTGTCTGACAGCCAAGCCATGGGTAATCGCACACCGTTTGAGAGCACTTTCTGACAGCTTTTGTCCTCTACCGCTTGGGCGATCAGGCTGAGTTAAGACACACTCTACCGAGATCTCTGGATCGTCGACGAGTGCCTCAAGCGTTGGGACAGCGAATTCAGGAGTGCCGGCAAAAAGGACTCGCAACATTTATGAAGTTGCCTCAACCCGCTTTTGCTTCGCTAGTTTGGCCTTGATTCTGGATCTTTTCAGATTTGATAAATGATCAACAAACAGCTTGCCATTAAGGTGGTCACATTCGTGTTGTATACACACAGCGAAAAGTCCGATTGCTTCAAGTT
>CACJLQ010000025.1 GCA_902594275.1 uncultured Litorivicinus sp. | reverse complement strand
CTGGGATTGATGATGCCTGATGATGAAGCGTTGATTTGGCGTGGGCCGATGCTGATGGGGGCACTGCAACAGATGCTGGGACAGGTACAGTGGGGACAGCTCGACGTACTGCTGGTCGACCTGCCACCAGGCACTGGCGATGTACAAATGACGTTAAGCCAAAAAGTGAATGTCACTGGCGCTGTGATTGTCTCAACGCCGCAGGATATTGCCCTACTCGATGCCAAAAAGGGGATTGATATGTTCAAGCGTATGAACGTTCCCTTGCTTGGCTTTGTCGAAAATATGGCTTCGTTTATTTGCGATGGTTGCGGCAAAGAACATCATCCGTTTGGAAATGGTGGAGCTAAAGCAGAAGCTGAGAAACAAGGGATGCCGTTCCTTGGCGAAATTCCGCTCGATTTGGCGATTCGAGTTGCCTCTGATGGCGGGGTTCCGATGGTTGTCGCTAAACCGTCAAGTCTTCAAGCAAAAGCATTCTTAGACATCGCTGATCAATTAATCGCAAGCGAGGTATTAAATTGATCTTTGGGGATGTGATTACCGATCCAACCTTCCCACCCTTATTGAGCGGTGAAAAGGTCTCAAAAGGAGTGGACCCCTTTACTAAAGCAGTCAGTGCTTCAATGATGGGTTGCGAACCAGGAGTCGTTTTCTACGCAGAAGACCAAGACACGTTAAACGCAGCGATTACACTTGCGCCTGAAATTGCTTTGAAAGAAAGCGTATCGGTGGTCCATGTCTTGATGTTATCGCTCGCTGATAGTTTAGGTGCGCTTGGGCCACCGGAGCTCGCTGTGCATTTTGTATGGCCATGCCAATTCAAAGTGAATGCGGCACGCTGCGGGGATATCCGGTTCAAAGCCTCAACGACAGAGCCCGATACCATCCCTGACTGGTTAGTTGTTGGTCTAAGGTTACCCTTTGTAAGGCCCGAATCGATTGAACCAGGCTCGGACCCCTCACAAACGTGGTTGTACGAAGAAGGGTGTATTGAATTGACTGTTCCGCAAGTGATCGAAAGCTGGTCGCGGCATTCGTTGGTCTGGCTGAACTCATTTGAAGAAAAAGGCTATCGCGGAATACAGGATCATTGGCGAGCAAAGTGCGACTCGATCGGATCAGACGTCACCTATCCAAACAAAGGTACATTTGTAGGGACTGACGAGAATGGAAGTTTACTTCTCAGGTGCGACGGAATGACAGGTATTCATAGCTTAATTGATGAGATGGCACCATGAAATTAGCGCGAACGATTCGCCTCGACGAATCCGATGATAACGTTTTTGAGAGTCCCGCAAGTGCCGGAGAATGGGCAATTAGTGGAGGCTTTGAGTTTTCGAATTGGAGCGAAGACGATCTCACTGGTAAGCCACGCCAAGCATTTTCAAATGGCTGGTTATCACTTGAGTCTTTTGGCAGGGCAACTTTTGTTGCAGTCGCGCCAATTACCGAAGCAGAATACGAAGCGCTAACGCACACTCTTGCTCAATACTTCGTAGTTCATTACGGTGCGCCCGACATCGAAGCCGCCTTACCAGTGGCGAAAGACGAGCTTGATCACATGCAGAGCATGTGCGAAGACCATGAAGATAACACGCTATTAATGGTTAGCCGCTCGTTGAACGAATCGGGGATACATGAATCCTATCGATTCAAAAGTCCACAGGATGCTTCACTTGAAACATTTGCTGTTCACGGATCTGTGGACTGAGAAGGTCTCAAAAACTCGGCGTAAGGGATGTATCGAACCACTGTACCAGGTTCGATCAACTCCTCCTCAAACCCGATCTCAACAAGCCCGTCTGACCAACTGATACTCGAAATTCGACCCGAGCCCTCAGATGGGAATACATCAACTCGGCCGGCTGCATTAAGACTCGCTCGCAGGTATTCAGACCGGCCACGCCGTTTGTTCTTCTTAAAATCAGCAACGACTTCATAGCCTCGAGGATCTCGCCAAATACCCCCAGCCAACACCTCCATTGCGGGTCGCCCAAACACCATCGTGCAAACCCAGGCTGCCACAGGGTTTCCAGGAAGACCAATCACAGGTGTCTCTTTCCAAACCCCAAGCGCCAATGGACGACCGGGCTTCAAAGCAATTCGCCAACTGGTGAGCTGCCCCTCCGCTTTCAAAATTGCAGAAATATGGTCTTCATCTCCCGCCGATGCACCACCAGAAGTAATGATCAGATCACAGCACTCTGCGCCTTGATTCAACGTGTCCCGAACCGTATCACGCGAGTCCTCCACAAGACCCAAATCAATCGCCTCAAATCCAAGATCACGCACCATCGATAGGAGCATGAGTCGATTGGCATCGTAAATTTGCCAATAGTCAGCTGACTGCCCGGGTTTTCTTAGCTCATCACCAGTCGATAGAACGCCAACGCGAAGACGTGAAAATACCTCAACCTCAGCAACCCCAGCAGACGCAAGCAACGAAAGATCCGTCGCCGTCAGCCGTCGTCCACGCTTGAATATTGGCGTGCCAACAATCACATCCTCGCCCGCTTCACGGGTGTTAGACCATTGCTTTAACGGTCCATTGAATGCAATTCGATCTGGCTCAATCGTGCAATCTTCTTCCAATACAACGGTGTCCACACCATCTGGCAAGATCGCGCCGGTCAAAATTCGGACTGCTTTACCTTGTTCTACAGAGCCAGCAAACGGGACCCCGGCTGCCGCCCGCCCATCACATAGCTGCATAACTTGTGGGCCCTCTGGAATTGGACCTGCAAACCCATATCCATCAACCGCTGAATTAGATCCTGGTGGATTTGACCTGACTGCGCCCACGTCAGCAGAGAGGATGCGATCTGAAGCGGTTTCAACTGGAATTTGATGTCCTGAGCTCACAACCGTCGATAAGGCGTCTCTGAGAAGTGTTTTGGCTTCATCGACAGGTGTCCAATCAACACCTGGTGGCAGTGCGAAACAGTCATTGCGAAGAGGTGGCGGTTGAATTTCAGTCATGTACATGTTTCCAAATGAAATCGGCAATCGGGGGTATATCGTTGAGATGGAAGACCGGTATATCAAGTCCGCTGATCTCATAATCAGAGGCCACAGCGATGATCGATGAGTTCTCTTCTGCCAGCAAACTGGTTTGACGCTCCGCTCGACGTACCTCAAGTTTTGGGATTGGAGTCTTCTTGAACCCTTCAACCAAAACAAGATCGCAGGGCGCCATGCGACTTAATAATTCATCTAATTCAAACTCAGGCTGACTTCGATATTCGTGCATCAAAGCAAATCTCGATCCTCCAGCTAACACCACCTCTTGGGCCCCTGCCATACGATGCCGATAACTGTCGGTTCCAGGCCGATCGACATCAACGTCGTGATGCGTATGTTTGACCATCGATACCGTCAATCCGCGGGCCGTCAATTCCGAGACCAATCGTTCTGTCAGTGTCGTTTTTCCAGAGTTTTTCCAACCAACGACACCAAAAACCGGGGTATTCACCGTTGCTCCCCCTGTTGCGCAATAACAAGGTCTTCAGGCGTATTGACATTAAAAAATGGATCACGCGAGCCTGGGGCGTGTGCAAATTGAACATCAGCCCCTCCGACTGAATCAGTCCAAATCACGATCTTCCGAATACCACTCTGCAATGCGCGACGCAGATCGCTCTCAAGCGACACGTGCCAGAGACCAAAGGTTGGATGACGCATCCATTTCGACTTCTCATCATCAAAGCTTGATGCGAGAACGACTGGAGCCTGACTTTCTAGCGCTTTCCCCATGGCCTGAGCGACGAAATCAGTGGGGAAAAATGGTGTATCGGCTGCAACCGAAGCGACCCAATGAAACTGATGATCCCGCGCGTACTCGAGCGCAGCAAGTACCCCTGCTAGTGGACCTAGATACCCAGTCAGCGAATCAGCAATGCAAGGGCGCCCAAACGAGGCAAAACGCTCGACGTCACCGTTGACGTTCAACACAGCCTCATCAACCTGTGGGTGGAGACGGTTTAAGACTTCGTCCAGAATTGTGTGCTGTCCGAGTCGCAATAATCCCTTATCCGAGCCACCCATCCGAGTGGCAAGACCACCCGCGAGCACGACTCCCAAAATTCCATCACTCATCAACGGCACTCTTGCGACGGTGCTTTTTATCTTCTTCTGGCACAGAATCTGGGTCTGTATCGAAGACCAAACGTTCTTCACCACTCAAACAAATGAATTTTCGACCGCGCATGCGGCCGATTAACGTGAGGCCCACTTGCTTCGCAATGTCGACGCCCCATGCCGTGAATCCAGAACGACTCACGAGAACCGGGATACCCATCAATGCTGTTTTGATAACCATTTCAGAGGTCAACCGGCCGGTGGTGTACATGATTTTATCATCAGGTGCCACCGCCTCGAGGTGCATCCACCCTGAAATCTTATCGACCGCATTATGGCGACCTACATCTTCCATATACACCAGGGGCCTATCTTGTTCGCAGAGAATGGTGCCGTGAATTGCGCCAGTTTCAAGATACAGACTTGGTGTTCGGTTAATTAAATGGCTAAGACGATAAATCCATGATGTATGCACAGGAGTTGCTGCCAACTTCACCTGATCAACACCTTCCATCATGTCGCCAAAGACCGTACCAACCGCACACCCTGATGTTCGCGTTTTTTTGCTCAGCTTTTCTTCAAAGTTCGACTCGCGCTCTGTACGTACAACAACCACTTCTAATTCTTCGTCGTACTCGACCATTTCAATCACATCATCCGACTTCAACATTCCCTGATTTTTTAAAAATCCAACTGCGAGGTACTCGGGATAATCGCCGATGGTCATTGCGGTCACGATTTCTTGAGCGTTGAGGTAAATCGTCAATGGGCGCTCTTCGATCACAGATGTTTCAGTCGATTGACCATATTGATCAAATCCCTGAATCAGACGCGACAACCGGGGATCATTTGGATTGGGCCGGATCCGATAGGATTCGATGTGATCAAGTGTTGGCATGGAGAGTCTCTATTATATTATTCGAACTGAATGGAGTTTATCCTACTGCACTTCAAGAATTTCAGCAGTAAAACAAATTTGCGTCAGCACCGATGAGATTCCCAACGAATACCCTAGCAATTGCAAATCTGTATGCTCTGTTGAGCGCTATCACCGCCTCAGTGGCACCGATTGTGATTGCGCTCGGCGGACTCACTGGTGCATATCTTCTAGCAGATGATAAGTCGCTGGCAACGCTCCCTATCAGTGGTTTCAGCGTCGGCGTCGCACTCATGGCTGGTCCAGCGTCGTTGTTGATGTTCCGAATTGGCCGGCAAAAGGGCTTTATGGCGGGAGCAATGCTCGGCATTGTTGGAGTGTCAATCGCCGGTATTTCAATTCTTCAGCACAGTTTTCTCTGGTTTTGCATTGGCTTGGCGCTGACGGGTGGCGCCAACAGTTTCGTCCAGCAGTATCGATTTGCAGCCTCTGACTTTGTTGATGATGCGCTCAAAGCCCAAGCGATTTCTCGTGTACTGATTGGCGGAATTGCGGCTGCGATTGTTGGCCCACAGATTGTTCTTCACAACAAAGATTTGCTCTACCCGATTCCGTTCGCTGGTGCATTCTTAAGCGGTGCAGGTCTATTTTGTATTGGCTTACTGATCATGACACTGCTGCCCAACGAGCGGTCAGAAAAACGAACGCAGGTTGACGTTGAGGGACGGACTAAGCAGGAGTTTTTACGTGATCCGACCTTCTTAACGGCCGTTCTGTGCGGAACAAGCTGCTACGCATTGATGGCTTTTGTCATGACTGCTGCACCACTTGCCATAGTTGGTTGTGGCTTTGAGGTATCCGATGCAGCGATCGGCATTCAATGGCACGTGCTTGCAATGTTTGTCCCCAGCCTGTTTACCGGAAAGCTTATTCGTCGTTTTGGCAAGCTTCCGATTATCGCAACAGGCTTGGTCACACTGATGGCATGCTCAGCAGTCGCCTTATCTGGGATCTCAATTGAACATTTTTATCTTGCGTTAATCCTGTTAGGTTTTGGTTGGAACTTTGGGTTTATCGGTTCAACAGCCTTTTTAACCGAAACCTATCAAGCACACGAAAAACACACAGCTCAAGGTCTGAATGACACCATTTTATTTGGTTTTGTGGCATTCGGAAGTCTCAGTTCGGGAGTGGCATATGAAATGATTGGTTGGGAGAAATTGAACTGGACCGCTTATCCAATTGGACTGGTGTGTCTTGTGGCCTTATTCTTGGAACGGCAGCGACATCAATCTGAAGTCGTTCACTGAAAAGGAATTTACTGTGCGATTGATTGCATCGATGCTCAGGTCGCGTTTGCTCTTCGTGTTGCTGGTTTTGATAATGTTGTGGTCATGCAAAGCGGTTTACTGGGTTGGCTCGATCCTGCCGCTTACAAACCGTAAATACAGAGGCAACAGTCTCGAAAAAATTCACCAATACGGGCGTGCGATTTCGATCATTGAACAATAGAACATCTCGGACTCATCGTTACTTGGTGACATTTTTGCTCAGTCTTGTATTGGCAAGTGCTGTCATCCCGCAGGGCTACATGCCTTCGGTCACGACCGATGGACCCTCACAAATCGTTTTATGTTCCGCGACAGATCGTTCGGGCATCTCGGTTCAAGAAGAAAACATATGCACTTTCTCGGCTCTCCATTTGGTTGGTCTGCATAGCCTACAGTTCGATCGATTACACGATGAGCGTCGAATCATGTTTTCTGCGACTCAACCACCGGGTACTTTCGCAGACAAATATCAACTCGCTTCTGCCCGAGGGCCACCCTCGATTTCCTAAGACGATATTTCTCAATATGTGTTTCACAGGAGATCAGTATGCACAAACTGCTTACCGGGCTTTGCGTTGCCCTACTATCAATCCAGAGTGTGGCGATGGACAAAGACCATCACAAGAGCCATCACCATCGGTCCAACTCATTTGTTACCGTCAAAGTCGAGGGGTTAGTCCTATCGAATTTCCGAGCCCGCGCGAGTATTGGGCAAATGAAGAATTCGGGCGCTTATGGTGAAATTCAATCAAACACCAATGATCGACTGATTCGAGCGTCGAGCTCAGTTGCCGCTGTTGTCGAACTCCACCAACACATTAACGACAATGGCATCATGCGGATGCGCGAAGTCGAAAGTGGGCTCGTTCTGAAGGCAAATCAGTCAATGATCATGAAGCCAGGCGGATATCATATTATGCTCATCAGCCTTCACGAACCCTTAAAGGCTGGTGACACGATGGATTTATCACTCCAATTTGAATCCGGAAAATTAATAGTGCTGTCGATCCCCGTGGTGTCAATCAAAAAAATGCATCATTGACCGAAGAACGCGTCTGCTGAATGCTCACTCTCGCTATATATTCCAGAACATAACGAGGGTCTTTTTTGAGGCGTCTAGCAATCCTTTTCTTTTGCACAATCGCAAGCTCGATTGCGTAGGCAGACCGCGTCATCGTGTTTGCGGCCGCGAGCCTCAAAAATGCATTGGATAAGATTGCCGCATCGTTTGAAAAAACAGAGTCACACTCCGTTGTCTTTAATTTTGCCGGATCCTCACAGCTGGCTCGTCAAGTGATCGCTGACGCTCCTACTGACTTCTTAATCACGCCCAATACCCTGTGGATGGACGAAGTTGAAAAAGCACAATCAACCCAACCGGATAGCCGCTGACGTGACGAGCAACCAACTCGTGATTGCATCGAATCAATGACAGACCATTCCACTCGATCACGGAAAGATTATAGCGCCCTAGCGACTGATTCGCTCAAGGGTCTGATTGAGGAGTCGGCATATACATGACATAACGGTTGGCCATGTACTGTGTTTGCAATGTTTGATTCCGCTCGATGCGAATTAATAAGAACAATAGGGCGCTTAACGAAAACATCACAAGGCAAACCAGCGTCAGTACCGCATTTCGTTGCATCTGTTGATCAGAGATAGCAAGAGCAAGCTGGTAGTCAGCCATTGCCGACGCTTGCTGATCTGATCCCCGGGCCATTGACAGCGCACGATCAGACACTTGCTCAGCAAACCACTGCACGTGCAGCAATGGGTACTCGATTAAGAATCGATCAACACGCTCACGTGCTTGACCAGCCACCGCCGCGTTGGTCGGGAAAAACGCTGGTTTCAACGAAGCTTCCATCACGTGATCAAAAAACAACGTTGCAAACGACAGGTCAGGGATACCCGGCTGCAGACTAAGCCGTTGATGTGTGTGCTCAATAAGCCGAGCAACTTTCTCACGACGATCCTCGTCTTTTGCGACACCCCGAGACGCGAGTAACGACTCGAGAAGCGCCGATCCTGATTGAATCGCTTTTCGTTCTTTGTCAGTTAGATCGACTTTAGCGAGATCGACCGGAATGACCACTTGAGGCCAAAGAATTTGACCTTGCAAAAGACGATCCGAAAATTGCTCGAATTCTATGATTTGAGGCGTGTTAAATCCGGTATTTGCCGTGTGGGCAGGAATGGTGGGAGCGTCAGAAACGACCACCAGGGCAGAGAAGTATGCCGTCCCTGTCAGTCCGAGGATTGAAAGTAATGCGAAACAGATGAGGAAAAACCCACGAAAGAAATCTGCGAACCGATGAAATAATGCATCAGGCGAGATCAGTTTCTTAATGACGGAATCACGTGCCATCTAGAATAACTAGGTTGAAGAGGTTGTTTTCGCGCGTGATGCTGGTTTTTGCGTGGTTGTCGCTTCCATTGCAGCATCGCCGAATGCCAGAGCACCTTCAGTCTTGTCTGCCGGCTTCTTACCACTCAGAGCGGTGATATCCAATTCAGACTCTGAAAACTTACAATTACCATTCATGCGAGCTCCACGAGCGACTGATAACGATTGATAGTGGATGTCACCTTCGATAATTGCTGTCTCTTCGAGAATCAATTCACAGGCTGTGATCGAACCACTGACTCGACCAGAGATTTTCACCTCGCGCCCAAATATGCGTCCCTTGACGACACCGGAGCTTCCAATGGTTAGATGGCCAGTCTGCACATCTCCTTCGACCGTGCCATCCACATGGATATTGCCTTCAGAAACCAAATTTCCTGAAACGACAAGGTTTGGCGCGAGAACAGCAAAAGTATCATTAGGCGACTTCATTGCTTGACTCCTGTTATCACTTCGCGTCTGCGACTGTGAGTTCTTGTTCTTTGAAAACATAACGTCCTGCTTCGATAAATTGATAGGGATCAACTGGTTTGCCTTGCACACGTACTTCATAGTGAACATGTGGACCTGTGGAACGACCGGTGCTGCCCACCTCGCCAAGAATGTCGCGATGATCTAACGAGTCACCCTTTTTCACATGAATCTTCTTCAAATGCCCATAAGCCGTTTCGATGCCGCATCCGTGATCAACAAGAACAAATCGACCAAACCCGCCCTTACGACCAGCAAAGGTGACAACACCAGGTGCAGTTGCTCGAACTCGCGTTCCGGGCCACGCTCCCAAATCAACACCTTCATGCCAATCTGGTTTTTTTGTGAATGGATCTTTACGATTTCCGAATTTACTAGTGAGGTTGTAATAATCGACGGGCGGGGAGAGCGGTGCGCAAGCCAGTAATGACTGCAGTGCTTGCAGATCTTGGCTCAATATCATCAAACGGTCTGATCGATCCTGAAATTTTTCAAAAATATGTTCGCCACCACTCACCTCTCGTAGTGGACCTCCGGTTCCAAAAGACGGTGAAAAACCAGCAAATTCAGGATCCGATAACGGCGTTCCATCGATGGTTGCGAACCCTTTGGACAACGTTTGCGTCATCGTGTCGTGCAAAACTTCCATGGCTTCTGTCTGCGTTTCGTAGGCATTTGCCAGATCTGCTGCGACATTACTCAACCATGAGCCAACAGCATCGACTGACTCTGGCGCCTTCCGGCCTGAAATTTCAGCGACTGAATCCGACATATCCAGGACGAGCTGAGTCAAATCTGCGTTCGATTGCTCAACCTCACGGATCCGTGTGTCTAATTGGCCTTGGAACCACGGAATAAAAGCGATGATGGTCTCTGGGGACGACTGCTCCAGGACAACATCTGACGCATTCCGAATCGCATTAAATCGCGAGGCCCATTCCTGATTTTTACGAATCTCTGCGTTATAGGCTTGACGCAATTCATACGCATTTTTCTGATCGGTTTCGAGTTGCGCGATAAATGCTTGATTCTCAGCAACTGTCATGGCGAGTTCTGACTCAACCGCCAAACGCGCATCGTAATTCCAAGAAAATCCGATTGAAGCAACAGTCGACCAGATAACAATAAGCGCCACTGCACCGACCACCGACAGCTGATGCCACGTCTTCAGCACTAAATAACGCGTATCAGACCCAGACCGAATGACCAGTGACCGTTCTGGGAATCGCGCAACAATTGTTCGGATAGCTGTTAGCATAAGATCCACTTATTATCAGTCTTACCAAATTGGGGCAGAGCGAATCGTGGTCTTTGCATCCAACTCGGCCTAGTATTGTTGGCTAGATTGCACATCGTTTCAACCAAAATATGGGCTAATACCATGATTGCAGAGCACCAATTGTTCCGAAACGTAGACCCGTACATGGATCAACATCCATGTAACGACTCGTTTGCGTCCAGCGATGCCAACAACACTGATTTCCTGTTAAAAAATATCGACAATTCCTCCGATAACTTAAACCATTGAACGTGTTTGAGGTCTCAATGAAACGAACGACTCGCGTGCTAATTTTTCTGATCACCACAAGCTTTGGTACCCCTGCATCGGCGTATTCAGGCGAACTCTGGTTGTCGCAAGCAAACCAAGAATTCGGGACACCTGCAAGCATGCTCGCGCATGGGTTTCTCGCAGGAGTTGTGCACAGTTGGAACAATCGCCGTGAGCAAAACTCGCAAACTTTGTGCTTCGACGCGCCAGCAGATCAAATGCAAATTCGAAATTTGATGGAAGTCGTTAAAGACTATATCAGTGATCGAGATCCTGACCTTGCAGCGCCCGCTCAAGGCGTCATTCGAGTTGCAATGATGGGTCGTTTTCCGTGTCGAAATGGGAATTAAAGCTGTTTCTCAGAGAGAATCAGTTCACGACGATGATCCTGATACGCGCGCATAATTGATGCATCCACTTTTTGGCATTGTAAGACATCCCCTGACGACAACTGCATCGACAGATTTTCGCGATCCAACATCCCAAGTTCCGCTCCAAACCGATCAACGAATCGGTATGTTTCAACTGTTGTCTCCGTTGCTGTAGCCGTTGGGTAAGTGATTGCTTCTTTTGCATCAAAGCGCCATAACGATAACTCCATATTCGGATGCGCGACTTGCATCACATATTGATGCTCAGGTGGACCGAGAAGCTCTGCTGGCGCCTGATTTGGTGCGCACTCCAACGCAGCATAATCGTCGAGCTTCCCTGTCGCATCCAATAGGTGTGTCCACACATCCGTCGGGTTGTTCACACGAATCACAAAATTCATCGCGTGCGAGCGGTTAATCACATCGTCTGGGTGAAGGCTCAAAACAAACGCCTCTAATACAGACTGAGTATCCGGAGAATAAAACCCTTCGGCCCTCAGTTTTGCTTCAATTTGCGAAGGCTCACCTCCAATGCGAAGGATCTCTCGAGCCTTCCTGAGTTGCCGAGCAAATACATCGGGTTTCTCTAACGCTATTTGAGTCAGGTATTGCTGTTCCGATGGCGTTTCAATCGCGCTCAGTTTCTCGATCTCAGCCTGCCTGTCTGCTTCCGACACGTGGGTAACGTCCGAGCGATACAGTCCTTCGGCCATTGCCGAAGACGCTAGAACCGCACAGGTCACTAAACAAAATAATGGAGCGTTCATTGCACCGACTCTACCGAGCTTTAGCTCAATTGGCATCATTATTTCGATAACTCTCCCAATCGTTCAACCACACCTGGATTGTATGCGAACGTTCTTGGCGTTAGGTTGGCCTCCAAAGAATCACCGACTGCGCGTAGCGCAGCCAAACGTCCCTACTTCTTTCGATTGGTATCAATCCGATGCCAAGGACTGACTGCACATCGTGAAACCATGGCATCAAAAGCAAGTTCGTAATCGACTCGATGAGCGAAACTTTCGATGTCACTGACCGTGAGCTTCGAACGTTTTTGAGGCTCCGCAGCACGACGTGACGATCGCGCGCGATGAGTCTCGGCATCAGTTTCTAGACACAGCTTGATCAGCGTGACCTGGTTAGCCTGAAGCATTTTCTCCAAGGCATTAATTTCAGACAGACTCGATTTGTACCCTCCATCTGGCATTCCATGTTCAACCCGCTCAACAAGAAAACGTCCGCTCCATGACCGGTCAAATATCGCGATCTTGCCAGGTGCGGGAAGTCGATTCCGGAAACGCCGCATAAATGGATGACCAGCCTCTTTTTTGCTCGGCGGACCAATCGGAGGGACTTCAAATCCACGAGGATCCCAGGCATACAGTAATTCTCGGATCACACAACCTTGCCAGCTGCATCGTAACCTTCGAGTACGATGATGGCGTGACTGTTTTGACGAAAGATCGCGATTTGCGCCAGACGTAAATGCTGACGTAGCTCTCAAAGCGTAGCTTGATAGCCAGACGCTGAATGCTCAGCACTGGTCATTTCGGGAAAACCACCAAATGCTCAATGTCGAGACTGACACCAATCAATTCTCCAATCGTATGATTGTGATGCGATGGAGCCAAGCATCCAAGGATTACCCCGTTATCCAGCTTCACTTCATACAAGTGGTGTGCGCCCCGAAAATGTTTACCGACGAGCGTCGCCTGATAGGTCGAATCATCATCATGTATGAGGTCATCAGGCCTCAGGAATATTTGCACATCCGAATCAATTGGATACTCAAGGTCCTCATCATTCGTCAGCAGACCCAGCGGGCTTGAGACCGAACGTGGACCCTCGATCGTTGCATCAATCATTTCCCCTGCGCCGACAAAATGCGCGACAAATGGGTCTGTAGGCTCGTGATAAAGATTAAATGGCGTATCGAACTGACAGATATGTCCTTCGTGCATCACGGCAATACGATCGGCAAAATCGAATGCTTCGCGTTGATCGTGAGTCACCAACAACGAACAAATCCCATCACTTTTCAGAATCGTTCTCACCTCGCTGGCAAGACGGCCGCGAAGCTCTGTATCCAGTCCAGAAAACGGTTCATCCAGTAGAAGTAACTTTGGCTTTGGTGCCATGGCTCTAGCCAAAGCCACTCGTTGCTGCTGTCCGCCCGAGAGTTCATGCGGATACCGTTGACCCAATCCGATCAAACCAATCAATTCAAGTAACTCAGCAATCCGTTTACGCTGGCTCGTGTCTGACCAACCTGTCAATCCAAAGGCAATGTTGTCTCCGACAGTCAGGTGGGGGAAAAGAGCGATGTCTTGAAATACCATGCCGACACCGCGATTCTCTGGCGGGATGCGGCTACGTTCGGTGGACAGTAACTCGTTGTCGAGCCAGATTTCGCCTGAATCGAGCTCTAGGAATCCCGCAATCGCACGCAACAGCGTCGATTTCCCGCAACCGCTCGGCCCGAGTAAGCAACCAAGTTCCTGTGGTTTCAACCCCAAAGTCACATCGTCAACGATTAAACCGTCCTGGTATGACAGGTTGAGGTTCCTGATCATCAAAGCAGCTGTATCCACGTTTATTCCTGAGTCACTGACCGGTTTAACCAAACAACAGGAACGAGACCCACCAGCACTATCAATATTGATGGGACAGACGCATCGATCAGTCGCTCATCACCGGCGAGTTCGTAGGCTTTGACGGCCAGCGTATTGAAATCAAAAGGACGTAAGATCAATGTTGCTGGTAACTCTTTCAAAATATCGACAAAACAAACCAGGACCGCAGTGAACACAGAACCTCGGATTAATGGCACATGTAATTTTGAAATGACGCCAAACTGATTGAGTCCCAAAAGTCGCCCACTTTGATCAATACTCGGACGTATACGAGATAAGCCGCTTGTGAGATTTCCGGTCGCTACGGCCAAGAATCGCACAAGATATGCAAAAACCAAAGCCACCAAAGTCCCGGATAGCCAGAGCGATGGAGCAATTCCAAAAGGAGCAAGTACGCTAGATATGAACCGATCAATAGCACCAAAAGGAATCAACACACCAATCGCAACGACAACACCGGGTAGCGCATACCCGAGTCCAACGAATGTCGTCGTGTGGTTAAGCCACTGAGCTGGATACAGGCGATTGGCGTAACAAATCACTAGAGCGACCATCACAATAAAAACAGATGCAAATCCCGCCAAAAAGAAACTACTGACAATCAAGCTCCACATCGACTGCAGTTCGGCGAAAAAGAGTGCCCAATGACTGAGGATTCCGGTTGGTAGCAAGAATCCAAAACACACCGGCAGGATACACAAGATTTGAGCGGTCGTCTGTCTCCAGCCGATGAGAACCACACTGGTCTGATTCAACTTGCGAAGTCGATCGGAATAATACCGGACTTTACTCCGCGAGGCTTTCTCAAAAACAACTAAAAGAAATACACAGCCTAGGAGCAACGTACTCAATTGAGCAGCACCGACAAGATCGCCAAACCCATAATATGTTCTGACAATTCCGGTGGTAAACGTTTGGACACCGAAAAATTGAACGGTTCCGAAGTCAGCCAATGTCTCCATGACCGCCAGCAGTATCCCTGCT
>CACJLQ010000024.1 GCA_902594275.1 uncultured Litorivicinus sp. | reverse complement strand
CGTGAGAAATACATGTCCTGGTTGGAATTAAATCCACGCGTTTTGTGAAGTCAGAAGAGGATACGTCGGTTTTCGTCTGTGTGCCGCCCTCCATTACTCCTAATCGTAAGGTATTTACTAAAATTCCATTAGCCCCGCATTCTCTAAAATATTTTGGGAAATACTCAAGTAAGAATTTTGAGGCTGCGTAACCCGCGCGCGCATTTTTTCCACCGAACTTCTGGCCAACGGATCCGACGAACAATATTCGTCCACCTATTGCACGCTCCATCATAGCAATACATGTTTTTGCTATCCTCCATCCCGAAAACACGTTTACGTTGAATGTTTCACCTAAAACACCTACGTCATAGTCATCTTCTGGTGCTGTAGCAGCTAGATGGACAAAAGCAGAGAAGGATGTGTGCGACCGTTGGATTTTGTCGCAAAGTATGTCTACGCTACGTGGGCAGCTGAGATCACAGTCAAGGATTTCGCCATTTAATTTTTTTATCGCGCCATTGTTGGTGGTTTTCTTGTTGACTATGAGCGTTGAAGAAATACCTAGCTCGGAGAGTTTGTTTATTAGTGCTAAACCGAGTGGAGATGTCGCCCCAGATATGAGAAATCGTGCCACTAATGACTACCCTCAAGGAAAGATATCCACGCGTTAGCATGTTCCGTTCCCATTCTAGTTCCTTGTACATTGCAAATATTGCAAGGCGTAACGCCTCGGTCTCCGTTAAGGAGCATTTTCCTGATCGCTGACATACGAGGTCCTTGCCAAATTTCGAGAAATGTTTCTTGGTTAAGGTTCCCAACAATTTGTTTTTTCCCCCAATCATGCGAACACATTAAGACATCACCTTGGTAATCTAAAAAAAAGGTATTTGCGGGATAAAAACAGGGACTGTTCCAAGACTCCTTCAGGTTAGGTATCTGAAATTCAGCATTCGACATTAAGCCGCCACGATTGCTAAGACTAATACCGAAATTTTCCACTAATCCCCCCCAACGCTTTCTAAACAGAACAGCTTTCTCTGGGAATTTTGAACGTCTAACTTTCTTTAGTATTGCGGCTATCTGATGCTCACCGTCGTAGCAACTCACGAGAAGGTTGTCTAGCCCGGCCTCATGGAGTGCGTTGAGATTTTTTATTGTAATCGGATCACCGTTGGTAACCGCTTCGATCCGGACATCAGGATTTTTACTTTTTAAAAGTCGAATATGATGTGGAAGGTTCTTGTCTAGCAGGGGCTCGACAAATCCACTAAAGAGGATTAGACCCCGGTAACCCAAGTCATTAAGCTGATCGGCGAGTTTTACCGAAAGGGATTCATTAATAAATTCTTTTTTATCTTCAAAATTAGCTGCACTACGTGGACAAAAAGAACAAGTTCTGTTGCAGGTTCCGGATTCACTTATCTCAACAATAGAGGGAAGCGGTATGCCGTCATAGTTTTGTACCTTTGAGTTCGATTCACGCTTCCTGGCCATTAAAGGATCGTCAAATTTAGTGTTTAACTTTCGAACACGCCTGTCATTTGTACTTTCAAATTGTTTAAGGTCATCATTCATATCGAAATTCCCAGAAAAAAAGTTGGTACTCGGAAAAAAACGCTCTCATAAAAACATGCGTGAGCATTGTTTTTTCCCGGACCTATTTCCGCTATGGTCCAAGCTTGGTAGGGTTTGCCCATTACTTTTTGCATTCACTGCGATACATGCCCATTCAAGCTACTTGATCCACGTTTTGCATGAAGCTTCCGAAGTTGCGGATTACTTCGATGTTGGCTCCTTCTGCTATATCGATCCACTCGTCTGGAACATTGCCCCATGCGGCTAGGCATGTTTGGTACCTAAATGTTTTGGGATCTGTTAGATGCAAAATATTGTCGTCAAAGAATGTTATTTTTTCTGGCTTGATGTTCCTTTTGAGCCGAATTTTCTCTAAAGCATCAAGCTTTGACTTTATCTGAGATTCATCGAATAGATGATTTTCGCTTAGAGAGATTCCCTGTTGTGTAAGTATTGCTGAGACGGACTTTCTGTCTTTCAGTGTTGCGATATAAAGGCGGCCGGAATCTTTGATATTCTCAAGGAATTGACAGACATCTGTGTAGACGGAATGTAGACCCAACCAATTTTGAAAATCAAATTCTTGTAATCGAGCACGTTCCTGATAGAACAATTGTTTGAATAGTTTGATTTGGTCACGGTTTCTGTAGACAGCTTCGTCATACTGCTGTTGCGACCTAAGTCGAATTCCTTTTGACCTCATCGATTCGACAATAAAATATTCGCCAGCTCCTCTTACTCGTGGCCTGATAGCATAAAATGAATCAATCTCTTCATTTGAAAAATTTTCAAGGCTTGTTCTAAAGTCGGTGGAGTTAGACCATCGTTGCCAGGTGTTCCACGAAGAGATCAAGCATTCATTTGTGCTATCGCAAATAACCCCATCGAAATCGAAGACAAAAACTTGCCCATTTTGGTCAGACATTTACAGCCCCCTGAGCAAATCGGTTTTGCAAGGATCCTAGTCCTTCAATCTCACAGCGGTAGAGATCGCCGTCCTGCAAAAACGTTCTTTCGCCTGTACGAGCAGGTGCTCCAGTCAAAACAACATCACCGGGCTCCAAAGTAATCCACTTGGATAACCAAGTTAAAAGTTCGACTTCATTGAAAATCCTCATATTTAAAAAGCCGTCACGAATTAGGCGACCGTTTTGATATCCACTTATTCTTTTTTCTCCAGGATCAAATTGAGTGTCGATGTAGGGACCAAGGGGGCAAAATGAATCAGCGCATTTTGATCTGGCCAAATGGTGATCACGTGATCCCCAATTCATACAAGTAACATCGTTTGCTACTGAATATCCGAAAATAGCATCGAGCGATTCGTTTTCAGATGCGTTGGTTAATGTTTTACCAAGAACGATTGCTAGTTCTGGTTCACCCCACACGCTAAGTTCCAGAAAGCGAGAAGTTATCGGGTTATCGTGACCGCAAAGCGAATTAGTTGATTTTGCAAAGATTAGAGGTTCTTCGTTTTTTTTTGAGGATCCTGAGACGCCTGGATAGTTCGCTGCTACACCGATTACCTTGTTCGGGTTACACGGCGCTAACAGTTTAGCGTCACGCGTGCTGATCGTGATCCCGATCTCGGTCGCGCCTTTCCAAGGTTCCCCAGACAGAAGATTTATTGAATGACCAGCGAGTAAACCATAGGCCTCAGCGTCCTCAGTTAAGACCCTGACGTATTTCATGCCAGACGATCCAAGTGAGTATCTGTTATTTCAGCTTGGATATCCTCAATAAGTTGTATAAGGCCTTGGCCCATGTCGATGTGAACTGGAGGAATATACTTCAGACCCAATTTAGGTTGATAGGAATAAGGAGTCCTAATGTAGTGTGCCTCGTTCTCGCCGCTTTTAAACTCAACAGGTTGTTTGCAATCAATTATTTCTGCCAGCATTTTCAACATGTCTTCAACGCGTAACTGCTCTTGTCCAGTTAGTACGATATGTTGGTTACGGAATTCTTGTTTTAATATTGCAACGCTCGCTTGGGCGGCATCTTCCACATGGACATACTCGCGCAACGATTCTTCGCTACCCGAATAGCTGATGGTTCCAGTCTCGAGGGCGTGTCGGATTATGCGATAGACGCCGTTTGAGCCGTCAGAGCGGGGCCCGTAAAGTGATCCGTACCGTAAGATTGTGTAGTCAAGCCCGTAGGTAGAAGCATATTCTTCAACGTAATGCTCGGCTGCTTGTTTGCTACACCGGTAAAATCCTCCGTGACGGCTATAAACATAAACAGAACTTGCGTAAACGAAGCGCTTAATTTTGTTTTTTCGGCATGCTTCAAGAACAGTTCCGTTCCCGAGCACATTTACTTTCATTGTTCCAATTGGGTCGCGTATACCAGCATTAAGATCAGCAATCGCGGCAAAGTTATATACGACATCGGCCTCAGAGACTGCTTCATCAACACGATCTTGGTCTAGGATGTCTCCAATGATCATCCGTTGATAGTCTTTTGACCAGAGAGAACTATCTTTATCAAAGATCGTTACCTCATATCCACTGTCTGACAATTTATCGGCGACGTGGCTGCCAAGAAAACCTGATCCACCGAACACACAAGCTTTTTTCATGGCTGTAACCTTTGTGATTGAATATGGTATTCCGAGTGGGGCACCAGGTTTTTGAGTGATTTTCCTTTGAAAAATCTGATTACCTCCTGGGTAGCCTCAATTTCCATTTGGGACCTACAATCGATGGACATCGAACCCATGTGAGATGTGAGTAAACATCGATCATATTTTTGAAGGGGCCCGGTGTATGGCTCCTGTTCAAAAACATCTATACCAACACCGGATAGGTGCCCTTCGGCAAGAACCGCGGCCAAATCGTCTTCGTTGATTATTCCCCCTCGAGAAGTATTGATAATTACAGCGTCAGGTTTCATTGCCTTTAAATGATGGTAACGAATCATGTTTTTGGTCTGACATGTTAGTGGCAAATGGATACTTACGAGATCTGATTCTTCGAGGATGGTTTGTTTATCGACCCATTCCAACTTGAGGGCATCTGCAATCCCACTCGACGGGCACAGATCGTTTACAAGGATCCGGGGAGATCCAAATGCTGCGAGGCGGCGTAAAACACGACCTCCAATGCGGCCAGTGCCCATAATTCCTATAGTCACTTCCGAAACACGCCTACCGCATAATCTCTGCCACTTATTTTCGTGCATCATTTGATTAGCGATATGCATTTGCCGGAGCAGCGTTAACATCATGCCAATGGTCAGTTCGGCGACGGCTGGCGCCGGAGCATCGGGAGTGTAGCTTACCTGGATGTTACGTTTTTTAGCCTCTAAGAGATCAACGCCGTCCAGACCGATCCCAACTCGCGAAATGAATTTTAATCTGTCTGCTCGCTCAAATACGCTGGGGCCAATCCGTTCGGTCCCTGCGATTACAAAATCAAATTCAGAGATTATTTCCGCAAGTTCTTCTTCTTTAAGTTTCCTATTAACAGGATTGATACTGACATCAATACCAGCACTTTTCAGGAGTTCGAGCGGTAGAGAATTTTGTTCTCCAAAAGGGACGGTTGTTATTAGTGCCTTCGGTGATGATCCGTCCTTGTCCCTAGAACGAATTTGGTCTAATAGTAGAGCCGAACTGAAGTTAGACGGAGAAAAAAAGACGGATTTTTCGCTCTCGAGTAGGGCTGGGTCAAAGTGAGTTGAAAGATCTTTAATACCGTCAGAAAACTTCATTTCTAAGACACCTCTATCGGAAGGTTGTAAATTTTTGTGCAGTTTGTCTTCTTGGCTATGATCGCTATGGGCGGGACATCCAAAGTCGCAATCATCACAGGCAAAAGATAGTCAAAAATCCCGAGCCGAGGGTTGTCTAAAATGCCCGTCGGATTTTGATTTTGCATCACAGCATGAATTCGCTCTTGTAATATTTTGCTATATTCCGAAGCCGACATTTGTGTCCCCTATCCAAGACTTAACAGCGCAACTGAACGGCAGAAATCTGCCAGTTTTTTTCCCCCACAATCAATCAGGAGAGATTGCAAAAACCGGGCCAGATTTCACTGTGAAAGCGATTTTGGTGTTATGTTGGATCGCGATGGTGAGGAGAGAGATGGAATTTTGGGTCATTATTTGCGCGGCAGATCAAGATCAAAAAATCGTGCCCACTCGTGATTCTATGAAGCCGGGACAAACACTACGCCTTGACGTTATGATACCTTCCAAGCATCGAAACGATGGTCTAACGCAGCACTATTTTCCATCTTTAAATCATCTTTGATTTGGAATTCGTTGGAGTAATAGTCAAAAAAGATATCGGTTTGATGTTCCTGTTTGTAGGTATCGCTCAGATGTTCAACGGTAGTGAAATATTTAGGCAAGATTTTTGATACTTCTTGGTGAAAAATTTCGCATGTATTACCTTCGATAGGCTGAATCGGCGGAAGTCCTAGTTTTTTTCTTACGACATTGATGAACGCCTCGTTAATGCTACGAAAATGATAATTTGCGTCGTCCATGCATATGATGCCGCCCCTCGTCATGGCCGGTGCTATCGCGTCAATTTCAGCTGCAATTGTATCTAAAACATGATGACTGTCGTGGAAGAAGAAGTCTACTGGGGTTTTTAGTTCGTCAAGGATTTTAAGTCCAGAGTGTTCTGAGGTACTTATACTATTTACAAAACTCCAGTAGAGATTTATGTCTTTCTTTAAGTAATTTGAAATCGTTTCTACACAAACGGTTCTTATTTGGCTAGCTTTTTCAGCATTCGTATCCCATGAAAAAATTTTGCCCGACTTCTTCATTGCGTGATACGCAAATAAAATTGTACTCGCCCCAACCCCTGTTTCTACGAGCACGGTTCCTTCTTGACAGTATTTCTTTATTAGACGGTGTAGTGCCAGAAACTCGGAATCTGGAATCGAGTTCATCCACTTAGGGAGCATTCGTTTTATTGAGATAAGGAAAGTTTCTTCATTTTGTTCAACATGTGAGTTTTCGCCAAAATAGAAGTCGTACATAATTATTCTCCCCAGAACGTCTGAGTTGACTCAAGTTTCAGAAATCGCTACCGCGTATCACTCTTCGACTCATCTGCTTGTTTGTATTCTCGATTGCGGTGATGTAGTGGAAAAAATGCCCTGAAGCATATGCAGCGGATAGCATAACAATAGAACGACTTAAAGTCTGAATTCTCAAGATTATTTGATTATGTTGATTAGTGTTTTCGCAAACGATGCCGGATCAGTCTTCTTTGCGTAGGCTTCCACATAACCCTTCAAAAGATTTTGGTCTGTTCGATTTGCTTGGAGTAGTCTCGAATCCTCTTGATGCAGTGAGTTCAGCAAATATGAAGATTCGCTGAACGTCGTTTGAACATTTGAACCAGCATAAACCCCTTCAACAATTGCGGTTGAAAAATAAGTAGTGTAGATAGTTTTTGCAGGTTTCAGTTGCTCGGTGGCGACATTTACATTTGCGCCGTTCAGCGGGAGATCAATATTTCTTGCCTGAAAGAGCTGTTTATAACTGTTCAGATCTAAATGCTTGCAACGTGCTGTGGCCGATTGATGCTTGGCTTTGATGTCCTGAAGCTTTGGAATAAGTTCCTCAAATAGTGGGTAAAAGTCATTTATGTGGCTCCAGTAATAAGAAAATGGTCGTGGTATTGCCCGAGGGATTTGAGGCAACAGAACTAACGCGCTGTCGCCACAGTCTATTGCATCGAATGGCCTTGAAGAGTACATGGATCCCAATCGATAGATATTTGAAGCTTGTCTACCCTTACCCCAACCAATGTAATGCGAAGCAATAGCTAATTCATACTCAACTTGGTGAATAAATTTAGCTTGTAGATGAATAAAGCCCGGTTGCGCTAATACGATGTTATTTTTGTTCCGTATTGCTTTGGCTAGATGCAGTGCGCCAATTTCATTATAGATACCATGGTTCGAACCTAAGATATCAGAACATATACCATCCAATAAAGAATGGTTAACCAATAGAAATGCGAGCCGTTCTAGGATTGCCTGCTCGTATTCATCTAGACCGAATCGCCTCAAGAGCGGGAAGGGGATCTGGACTTTAACCGATTTCGTATTTCTTATTTTAAGTTCGCTCTTTTGACCTCCAGATGCTTCAAATGCATCGTCGAATTCTTTGTGGCGGTGAAAAAATCCGAGGTGTAGGAAAACATCCTCGGCTAATGGATCTAATTCATATTTCCGCACTGCAAACTGATCTAAGGATTCTCGTATTTCAGGGTGATCACCGAAACCAAGGCCGCAAAGTTTGAGGTAGCGTGTAAATGCGTTTTGGTAGATGAGAATTCCAAAAAGAGCGTAAATTTCATCAGCGCTTAACCGCATATTCTGGTGCAGAAGAAATGCATGAGTTCTGTCGCTAAACTTCTCAAAAAAATTAGCTGCAAAATTTTTGAACTCTTCCCAGTTTACTAGCTGATGACTGTAATCGCGCAAATGTTGTTACCTATTCGGACTTACATCAAAGTATTTACAGTGGACATTACGGCCAATTTAAACTTTTTGTATGCTGAAGCATTGTCGTTTTCGCGTAAACCGTAGCGCGAACTCAGGGTATCTTGCACCTAAAATTAAAAGTAGACAGTCAGCTTGGTTGCATCGTCTGACTGCGATGTTTGGGATTCACCATTTTGCACAATTCTAGAAGCCCAGCGGCACAGACACCGGGGTTATGAATCAGCGCAAGTCGGATCATACCAACCGCTGGATTCACGTTACCTGACTTCTTGGCTAGCAGCTGACCAGGCATGACCTTAACCCCCGTTCGACCATAGGCGGTCACTGCGAACGCAATATCATCTCCTGGAACCCTAATCCACAGATAGTGCCCGTAGAGTGGATCACTCGCAGGAAGCGTCTGGTTACAGCGCTTGGGTGCGTCTTTGAATTTCCCGCTATATTTTTTATTGTTCTCAACCACGTGATCTTCGTCTTCCCAGGCAAGCTTGGCTGCCTTTTGATTCGGGACTGGGATGTAGAGCCCATGGTAGGCCCGATAGATGTTGGCCTTTTTGATGAAATCGCGGTCACCAGCTAAAAATCCAGAAGGCATCCCGGCAAGATTTGACCGATAAATCAGGTCATTCACGACCACGCATCGATTCATGTCGGGGTTGTCGTTAGAGTCGGCCATCTCGAGGAGGCCAGGCGATGGCTTGCCCCTCTGAATTGAATTGAGCCGTTCATCAGATAAAATATAAAAGCCATGTTCCTCGGACTGACTGAGCAAGAATTCCCACGTCAACACAGGCAGGTCCGAGCCATAGGGATCTGCTGGCGAGTTTACCACCACGATTTTTACTTTGGGCCACTGCTCTTCGGTTATGTCCCTGTAAGTCGGTTGCTGTGAGGTCATGGTGGAGCAATAGATGGGCTCGAGCCCGGCGATACGGCCTGCGGTCTCATAGATTGGATCGGCTGGATTGGGTAGCACGATGTAGCCGTCGCGTTCACCTTCGGCAAGTATCTGGATCGCTGAAAATATTCCCTCTGCGCCACCGTTGGTTCCAATGACGTTATTTTCGGTAAAGGTCTTTGATTTGACGGCGTGGCGGGTCTTCAACCACGAATACATGGTTCCCCTGAGCTCTCGTAGTCCACCATATCCACCGGCACCGTTAATCGCCTTGCCGATCGTGGGGGAATACTTCTTGTACTCCTCGACGACAAACGAGGGTGGCTTGTGCGCAGGTTCGGAGATACTGAAGTCAATGATGTCTTTGTCCGGTTCTGATACCCGAGATAATAGGTGGTTCAGCCGAACCCCTGCTGGGACATCAAGTGAGTTCCAAAACGTCTTTTCCATACCTGCCCTTCAATAATTACTAGATAATGATCGGATGATTGATGCATTATTTTAGACACAGATCTCTATCGAATCTCAATGACTTGCATCATTGCAACCGACGCACGGTTAAAGGCCTATGGACGTTGACCGATTGAATGAATTAAATTGTATTGCCTTTGAGTACACAGGAGCATTCTTTGACTATATCGCATACCGCGTCATGGATTATCGGTAGTTTAACAGCATCTAGTATCGTGGTTAGTGGTTTGTTTGTTTTTTCATTGAGAGACGGTTCGCCGCCAAATCCTTACAGCCGCGTCTCTTCCTATTCAATAATCCCTGACCTCTGGGTGTGTCGCAAAAACACAAATATCAGGGGCCACGAATATACCTATTCGGTGAATCTAAGGAACGGCTCGACAGGACCCGCGCGCCTTGCTTGTGAGGGCGTGAAACCACTCAACGTGAGCCCGATGGAACCGCGTTCCCGGATGGGACCCAATGGGATTAGGCCGCCAATTATGCGTGTTGATCCAGATGCGAAGTGACTGCTATTGGTCTTTGCGGCACTATACGTTCGAGTCTTGGTTTATTGACTTGCTACCCGATCGAACTGAGCATGCAGAGTTGAGTCTAGCCGTCAGTATTGCTCAGTATTTGTTGCAAAAAGGTAATCTGTGAAGGGCCGAAACAGGCGTCTGTTTTGGTTCGGGTACAATGCGATCTGAGAGTTACGATTGTTGCCCATTTGAGGATGTTTTGTCGCTATCTTCCTCAATAATTTCCTGTGAGAAGATGACCTTGTGATAAAGGCCCTCTTGAAGTTGCGTGATTGGAATATTCCCTTCAATTTTCTTCAATCTCGGAATCAGCGCAGCGAGTTCAGGGAAAGGTGATCCTAAAATCTTATCAACTACTTGCTCGTCACTCATTGGAATCAGGGCCTCACGCTTCACCCGAAACAGATCACGCACGTTTCGGCGCGTTTTTTTAAGGTAAGCGCCTGCTTCGGGATGAAATTCACCGGGCAGTAACTCGATTTTATCGTAGAGATTCGAAATGAGCCCATATTCTGCAAGGAACTTTTCGCGAATTTGCTCTAACAGAGCGAGTGTCTGGCACATCTGGATCTGATTAATCGCGTCCTCCTTGATTCGATCGGTGTCCTCAATAAATCGATCGAAGGTGAGCAAGGGTTTTTGATACAGCACCTTGTATTCGCCCATGAGTAACGCGGCGATAATCGCGTAGCCGACGATCCATGTTGCGTAGAGTACGAGTAGCTCAGTGGGCATTGCGATACCTGTCGATTGCTGCGTCGGATTCAGATTCCGGCAGCCTTTAATTGTTTGCTGTATGTTTTACGTAGATTCTTATCGGCCTAAGCTAGTTGATTGTTAGCGATTTTTCCACCACAGTCCGGGGTGAGGTGGCAATAAGGTTTCGGATTATGCTGGTGCACTGGGTGTTAATTGCCTTTGTTTATTCGTCGGGCGATATTGTTGCCTCGACAATAACAGAGATATATCCGCTGGACTATGGAGCGATTTTTTCAACGCAGGATGCTTGCGACAGTTGGGCGAGGGAAAAGCTTTCTGATATCAAGCGGATCGAATCATTTGTCTGTTTACCCCGGCCTGCCTACCGGAATTGATGGCAGTCGTTTAGTTGAGGAACTGGTCTGATTGTCCATGGTAAAAATTTGTTACTTGGGGTCTTGGGATCTACTTCAGATCCGCGATATTGGTCGAGCGAAATAGCGCTGTTCATTCAATGCGGCACCGAAATTCATTCTGTTCTTTTTGTTTCATTCAAAACGAAGATGAGCAAAAAATTGGTTGAAAATCTTCTCTTTCTTCGCGGTGTCTGATATCGAAGGAGTCACTTTGGGTGGAAGATTCCAGTGGTCTTTGATCGCTTCAGTCACTTTGATGGTTGTTGATCTCCTCTAGCGAGGCCAGACCGCGAATCCTTGCCGGATGCTATCGCTGGTTAACCGGGGTGTGGTGATTTGGGGACGTAACTTTGCGGTGATGGCAAAAGGCTTCTTCCCGGCGCTGGGCGATGAAGAAACCAAGCGCGTGATCTTGGATGCGACCAAAACCACCGTCATGCTGATGTTAATCATTGCCAACGCACTGTTGTTCGCGCACACATTGGCAGCCGAGCGGATCTCACAAACAATCACGGAATGGATGTTGGGTGCAGGATTTAACTGGTTCACATTCTTGATTGCGGTGAATATTTTGTTGCTACTCGGTGGCCAGTTCATGGAGCCGTCTGATCTTCTATTGGTCGTCGCACCGGTGGTGTTCCCACTCGCGATGGAGCTCGGTATCGACCCGGTTCACCTAGGGATCATAATGATGGTGAACATGGAGGTTGGGATGATTACGCCGCCGATCGGTCTCAATCTCTTCGTAACCTCTGGAATCACTGCCATGAGTCTCGCTTGAGTCGTGAAGGCGGCCGCGCCATTTGTGGCGGTTCTGTTCGTGTTCCTGATTTTAGTGACTTATATTCCATGGCTCTCAACTTGGTTAACGACCTTGGTGATGGGACCGGAAATCATTGCAAAATAAGATCCCCTACCGGAGGCGGCGTGATTTATCATGCCGGCTTCGTTTTTAATGAGGTGGCCCATGAGTTCATATCGAATCGCTGTTTTGGCCGGTGATGGTATTGGCAAGGAAGTGATGCCTGAAGGCATCCGAGTGTTGGATGCTGTTGCTCGCAAACATCAACTGAATCTGACATTCGATCACTTCGATTTTGCGTCCTGCGATTACTATCTCGAATACGGTCAAATGATGCCGGGCAATTGGAAAGAGATCATGATGGATTACGACGCGATCTATTACGGTGCTGTTGGTTGGCCGGAGAAAGTTCCCGATCATGTTTCACTGTGGGGTTCGTTGATTCAATTCCGTCGTCAGTTTGAACAATACGTGTGTCTACGTCCTGTCAAGCTGATGCCGGGTGTGCCATCGCCTTTGGCCAATAGGCAGGTTGGTGATATCGATTTTTACGTGGTTCGTGAAAATAGTGAAGGCGAGTACTCAAGCGTCGGCGGACTCATGAATGAAGGCACCGAGCACGAGTTTGCATTACAGGAATCGGTGTTTACGCGTCGCGGCGTTGACCGGATTATGACGTACGCTTTTGAGCTTGCGAAAACGCGCAAGAAAAAGCACGTAACGTCGGCAACAAAATCGAATGGCATCTCGATTTCAATGCCCTATTGGGATCGCCGTTTCGAAGAGATTTCAAAACAATATCCAGAGTGCACAACCGACAAATATCACATTGATATTCTGACCGCACATTTTGTGATGAATCCGGATCGTTTCGATGTCGTTGTGGCGTCAAATCTGTTCGGAGATATCTTGTCTGATTTGGGTCCTGCGTGTACTGGAACCATTGGTATCGCTCCGTCAGCCAATATCAATCCAGAGCGCAATTTTCCATCACTCTTTGAACCCGTGCATGGCTCGGCTCCCGATATCTTCGGTCAAAACATCGCAAACCCAATAGGCATGATTTGGAGTGGGGCGATGATGCTCGATCATTTAGGTGAAGATGCGGCTTCGGCAGACATCATGACTGCGATCGAGGAAGTTTTAGGGACAGGCCCTTGTACACCGGATATGAAGGGCTCAGCGAACACACAAGAGGTTGGCCAAGCGATTGCTCAGGCGATCGCTTATCGTCAGTCCGGCAGGTAGTCATCTTTCCAACGAAGCACGACATTGAAGCTCACTGAGATGCGTGTTTCGTGGGAGAGGTTTGGGTGCACTAGGTGGTGCAGGAATGCAGGCCACAGCAATAATTGCCCGGGTGTTGGTTTGATGCGGTGTTCTGGATCAATTTGCCCGTCCCCTCGAATCGCATTCATATTGGCCTGTGGTCTCGGATCATAAAAGCTGATGCAGTTCGGGGTCCGATCATCCCGTCCTGACGGAAGCGTGTCATGCTCGGGAATCGTGATGTAGTAGGTTCCGCTGAGCCATGCGTGTGGATGATTATGTAAATTATGATAGTCACCCATCCGGTTGACGTTGGCCCAAGCCTGAATTGCGAAGTCGAGGCTGTAGTCGATCCCTAAATGTTGTGTGTAATCAACGACGGCGCGCTGAACGGACTGTTTCAACCATTGAATAGCCGGGTGCTGGTCATCGAATAAATCATCGCCTAGGTAATCTGTGGTCATTTGAGCCTTTTGAAGATCCAGCTTCTCAACATGGTCGGCCAGTACAGGGTTCGCCTGATCTTGGCCAGGCAAAGTGATCTCCATCAATTGTGTCGGCCAAAGATTTTTGAAAGTTGGGGTTGTCATTACGCTTCTCTCGTTTTCCTTACTTGAAGTGTGGCACACTTTCGCTATGTTCCTTTAGGGAATTTGAGAGTACTAGTCTGCCTTCGTCGCTTGATAGAGTCTGATGATTTTGAGAATGATGGGGAGCTTGAGGCGCAAATAATAGAGGATGATTTCCAATGCGGCCAGTGCCAGTTTTGTTACCTCATTAGTCGAAGACCCGGGCCGACAAAAGATATTGATCCCGATGATTAGAGAGGGCCATGTTGATAAAGAATCAGTTGCCGTCGGTCTGAGACGTTTTTTTGCCGGTTAATATTATCCTGCCTCTCCTATTTGTTGTCCTGTGGTCGTCGGCCTTTGTTACGGGAAAAATCATCGTCGTTGACGCGTCACCTTCGGCCGCGCTGGGTCTCCGCTTTGGTGTCGTTACCTTGGGCTTCCTGGCTTATGTGTTTATAAGGAGGGAGCGACTATGGATAAGTAGGCGTGGGTTTTCCGAGGCCTGCGTTACCGGCGTCTTGTTCCACGGACTATATTTAACAGGGATATTCCATGCCGTCCTTAACGGGGTCCCCGCGGGCTCGGTGGCGTTGATTGTCTGCCTACAACCACTGCTAACGGGAGCGCTTGCTGGCTGTCTTTTTTCTGAGGTAGTGACTGCTCGGCAGTGGTTCGGGTTGTTTCTTGGTTTCTTGGGTACCGTGTTTGTTGTTGACATCAGTGTCGGAGATTTCTCTTACTCGGTGGGGTTAATTTGGGCTTTGGCGGGTTTGTTGGCTGTAACCGGTGGTACGCTGTTACAGAAGAAATTCTCCGGCCGGGTCCCTTTATCGACTAACAACTTCTATCAGGCTGGGGCCGCGACGATGTTTCACCTAATCATATTAGCGACTGTGGAGCCGATACGGCTGGACATATCTACGTCCCTTCTTTTAGCACTTGGGTGGCAAATTGCGGCGATATCCTTCGGCGCGTTTAGTATTTTAATGTACTTGCTGGCCCACCGCTCTGCCAGCCAGACGGTTGTCTGGCTTTATCTAGTGCCACCAATGGCGGCGCTTTTCAGTTGGCTCATTCTGGGCGAAGAGCTTTCGTTAACCGATGTGTTGGGGTTCCTTATCGTTAGTTCCGGTGTCTATCTTGCTACTCGGGTACCTCACGGAGCCAGATAAATATTAAGTCAATTTCATTATGAAATTTCTATCACAGCCCCCATG
>CACJLQ010000023.1 GCA_902594275.1 uncultured Litorivicinus sp. | reverse complement strand
CCGGGTAATGTTCAAGTAATGCCCTGATGGAAACTGGAAAGACGCCCAAGTGAAGTGGTAGAACGATGTGCTGCGCAGCGACGTCACCTGTCGACGTCAGGACTGCACAGCTCGCGTCGTGGCTTTCACGAATAATTGTTGAAAAGCCCGTGCGAAAAAGCGCCTCCTGCATCTGTTTCACGACACCAGCGAGCGAAGCGTTCAGTATTTCCTCGGTAATAGAATCGACCAATACGTCCTCCTTTCTTCAGTGCCTAGACTACTGAGGAAAACGCTCGTCCAGTAATATCAAATCGTGATGCGCGGAATCGTCTACACGTCTACCAAAACCGCAACGATATGGGTGAAAAGTTAATCCAATTGTTCTGGATCTTCGGATAGATCGAATCCCTCCACGGACAATATGTCTGGATTCTCGTGTGCAACTTCAGCTACAAGTGCAACCAATTGATCCCTTACCACCTCGACTGCTCTCGAGCTCGGTTTACTCATATTCTCGGCGAGGTAAAGGGTCCTCACAGGGGTCGGATCTACTATTCGTGCGATACCGACGTGTCCGCTTTCGACCTCCCACTTGACCGCCCCGACTGAACCGACCGAAAAGCCCAAACCCTCCCTAATCAGGTACCGAATCGGTTGTACAGACTCGACCTCGTGAACAACGTTTAACTCGACACCCGCCTGCTCCGCAAACCCATCTACAAGCTTTCGATACTCGAATTTCTGCGACGGAAGGATTAGTGGAAACTGCACCAGATCCTTGAACTGAATCTCTTCAGGAACATCCTGGGCTACCGAGTCTTTCCAGTAGGTCAAAACCAATGTTTCCGTACCCACGGGCTTAAATCGAAGGTCTTGATCGTCCGACGGGGCGTAGCAAAGTGCCAAGTCTAATCGGCCGTCGTTTAACATCTTCGCAAGTGACTCACTAATCGAATCGCGCAAGCATACCGACACATCGGGATAGCCTATCGCGATGCGTTTGACCAATTGTGCCGCAAGAAGTTGGCCTGTTCCGTGTGTGAGACCAACAAGCGCTGGCCCGGACGGCGTATCTCGCAAGTTTTGCAGCTCGTTTTTGATGTAGTGCATCTGGCTGATAAGCCTTTCAGCATGTTCAGCCAGCTTCAGACCGGCCGCGGTTGGTGTCACACCACGAGCGTGTCGGGTGACAAGCTCTACACCCAGCTCATCTTCAAGGCGCCTAAGATAGAGACCAAGCGCCGGTTGTGCGATGTAGAGATGGCGCGATGCTTTTGTGATACTCCGATGCTTAATGATTCCCAAAAAAAGGCGTAGGCTTTTGATGTCCAACTGGCGATCCTCAGGCGGTTAATGGTCAAAAATTAATCATGCGTTTTCATTGCCGAGATATCAACGCCTAAATACTCGGCCTTCTCACCGTAAAGTAATGCGCTCACATCGTCTGCTGAAAACATTTTGACAAGTTGATCAATGGTACCGAATAGCGGCAACGGAAGCTTCGCGGTCTGAGCTAGCTCCATCGCGACATCCATGTCTTTTTCCTGCCACGTAAATCGTGTGTTATCCCACCGGTCGAGGGTTGTGTTTCGGGCAGGACACTCCAGCAAGATTTCGCGCATATGTTGCGCGTCAACACCATAGCGCTTCGCCAACGCGAGCACCTCGAAGTTCGCGCAGCAGGCAGCCCAGTGCATCATGTTGTTGCATGTCTTTCCGAGCTGACCGGCGCCCACCCCACCGACACGGTGCACGGCTCGGCTGTAGCACATCAACACGGGCGTTACGTATGAGACATCATCCTCGGATCCGCCGCAAAGACTTGCAAGGTTGCCATCGCGAGCGCCCTGCATCCCAAACACCACCGGGGCATCAACAAAGCGGACACCCTGCTCAGCGCACTTGGGAGCGAGCGCTTTCATCGTGTCCGGATGATTCGTGGCCGCCACAACGACTGCCGCACCCTTCTTTGGATTATTGGTGAGAATAGTCTCCACGACCGATTCGGTCTGCTTGTCGGTCGCGACGATCAAAATAAACACGTCAATACCAGAAACCTGGTTTACCAGATCCTCGCTCGCGCTCAGACCACGCTGCTTTGCCTCAGCGATTTGTTTCTGATCAAGGTCGATGCCGACGACATCCATCCCCTTGTTCTGAATGTGAACGGCCATCTCCAGACCCATGGCTCCAATACCAACCACACAACTTTTCATACTCGATATTCCTATCTAATTTTTCTTTTCAATCACTGCTTCTTTCCGCTCGATGCTAAATCTCAGCCTCTTTGCGAAATCTAAATCTGTTCCTGTGACTCGTATCCATCTCGCCGGAGGGGATGGGTGCTGCGTCGAGTGAATTACTTGCGGCCCAAAGAACATAGCGTTTCCAGGTGTCACGTCTGTCTCGTCAACTTTTTCCAATACAGCCTCCCCAGGCTGGCCAAGTCCACCGACGATTCGTTTATACGTAGTCATCGAGGTCACCCCTGTCACCTGAAAGTAAAGCGCCCAAGACTGGCCATGATCATGAGGCGATCCCTTTTTTGGAGTATCTGTCCCATGAAACAAGATCTGCATACCCGAACCCTTGTTTCCCCACAAACGAACCTTTTTCTCGACATCCAGCGCGCCGCTAACGATTCTTCGACACCAGGTTGACGGAGGAAATCGTTGATCAGGGCGGTCCCACCGACTCCTACATTTCTATCTGATGGATCCTCATTCTCAATCAACATCATGATCCCATCGGCGAGTTCGTTCAGATATTGTTCATTCATGATCTGCTCCAGACACTTTTTGGCTAGAAGGTATATTGCTACCGCTCTTCACAGGTGTCCAAAAACGAATTAGTTTTTGGGATAACTGTTGTGATTCTGTCTGAGAATTTAAAGTGAAGGTTTTAGTAATAGGATTAGGTCGAATCGGCAAGCTCGTCGCCCGTAAGATGATCGCTCAAAACGAGATTAAGCTCGACTGGGTTGGTGCGGTGGAAAAGACACGGGATCCGGAGCTCTTTAGCTATTTGCTCAACCATGACTCGACCTATGGTGCTATGGCTCCAAAAATCAGGCACACCGTTGATTCTTTTATGATCTCAGGTCAAAGCGACATACCACTGTTCGCTGATATCCCTCTAGCAATCAGTGAGACAAACCCTGACCTGGTGATCGATTGCTCCGGTTCTCATCGGTCCGCCGAGATACTAGTCAACAGTGAGAGCGAGCAATCCAGATTTAACCTATTCGCGCAGGTACTCGATACGGTGAAACGAAGAAACGATGCGGGAGTTTGGGTCTACGGAGTCAATGATTCTGAATTTGACGATAAAATCCCGAGAAATATTATCAACCCAGGATGCCTTAACAACTGCCTGATCCCATTGATTACGTGTTTGTCCGAACAAATCGAAATTATCAAAGGGAGCTTCGTTTCAGTTCACAGCATTACCAATACGCAGCCAAGTCTCGACAGAGCGCAACGCTCCCCAAGATGGTCTAGAGCATCTGGATCAAACCTGATCCCGTCGCCGCACGATAACATGGGCTTGATCAACAAATTCTTTCCAGACTTGGAGGGAAGGTTGATCGGTAGAACCATAAGGGCACCTGTCGATCATACGAGTTATGTCACCTGCAGCTTTGAGGTCGGGAATCGGATCGATGAACACGCTGTTCTTGACTGCCTTGCGAGCACCAGAATTGCCTCCACCGTTTTGGGCGTGGATCATGAGCCGCTGGTCAGCAGTGATTACGTTACTGACCCACGAAGTTGCGTAATCGATGGAACGTCGATCCGAGTGGTTGGTGGATCTACGATCTTGATCAGTGCCTGGTACAACAATGAGTATGGCTTCGCGTCTCGTATGATCAATATCGCAGAGAGAGTTAGCAAAATAATTTGAAAGGAGATCAGCATGTGTGGTGACTTAGACGAATACGATCCAGGAAAACATGTCGAGCTACTGCTCGACGGAATAAAGAAACATATTGGCGCCCCACGAGTCGCTTCCTCAAGCACCTGGGCTCAGGATATTGCCCGCCTTGATTTGAGCTCATCTAACAAGGAACTGTTGGCTCACTTTATGGCGATGGGTAGTGCGGTCAGCAAAAGACGTAACGAAAGTGAACAACTGGAATCAATCGCTCAGATGGCCCAGATCCACGCCTATCTATCTGGCGTCTTGACCGGTGTTTTACTGGACGATGGGACGCTACAACAGATCGGGATTCAAAAGTTTTTGGAAGGAGTGAGTGTCGGTCGCTCGATCGACCAAGACGTATCCAATAACATCGCTCACGGACATTCTCATGATCATTCTCAGGGCCATGGCCACTCCCACGATCATCATCACTAGCCACAGACCACATAAGATTCAGTGACCCCCAAAGAGCAAAACGATTTAGCTCGATCACTGACAAAAATACGCATTTATGTATTCTGGCGTTGTGTAAGGAGTACACTGGATGCGGATTTGGGAAAAGTACATTACAGACGACGTCAAATCGATGTACGCGCACTACCGTTCCGAGCCGAAGGTCGGTAATCGCCCGTGTCTGTTGCTGATCGATCTGTACAACCTGTCATACAAGGGCGGCAATCTACCCGTCTCCAAAGTTATCAAAACGAATCCATCGGGATGCGGGGAGCATGCGCACCGAGCGATAGCGCCGACAAAGAATCTTATCGATCTATTCCGAAACCACAAACTACCGATTATCTTTACCACCCGAGACTGGGAGGCCCACTCCGCAGGTACACACTCGACCCAGAGGCAACGAAAGAATATCTCCGAGTCAGACTACGAAATATACGGTGAGTTCATCATGTCCCCAGACGATGTTGTCATTCGAAAAAGCCGAGCCAGCGTCTTCTTCCAAACCGAGCTCGATGACGTTATCAGGAACCAGGGTATCGATTCGATCGTTGTTGGTGGCGAGAGCACGAGTGGCTGTGTTCGGGCATCCGTTGTAGACGCCTATTCAAGAGGCCTCCCACCCGTCCTCGTCGAGGAATGTGTGTTCGATCGAAACCCAATCAGTCACGCGATTAACCTATTCGATATGCATCACAAGTACGGGCACGTGACCTCACTAGATAACGTCGCACAGCTCCTAGAATCTTCAGCCGGAGAACAACTGTAAGATGAGTACCTGGGACGCCGTCTGGGCGGGTTTGATCCACATATTGGAGCCCACAGCGTTCCTGTACATGATGCTCGGGATTGTCATCAGCTCCACACTCGTCGCGCTTCCCGGGATCGGCTCCAAGACCGCAATTGCGCTCTTGCTTCCCCTGGCTTTCACGTTGGACAAGTTCGAGGCCATCTGCCTCATCGTGAGCGTATGGGCGGTCAGCAATACGGCTAACTCGATCACATCGATTCTTTTTGCGGTCCCCGGTGGGTCTGGCTCTCAGGCGACGATCCTCGACGGTTACCCGATGGCCAGGAACGGGGAGGCATCCCGGGCGCTATCTGCCGCGTTTACTAGCTCCGCACTCGGCGGTATTTTCGGTGCTATCGTGTTGGCGATATCACTCCCGGTCCTGAAACCTCTCGTCATTTTGTTGGGTCCACCTGAGTTCTTTGTTCTTATTATGTTTGGTATCGCGATGGTCTCCACGCTGAGCGGTAAGAACAAGGCAAAGGGGCTCGTGATTGGTATTCTTGGTCTTCTGATCTCTTCGGTTGGGATCCACTTGGTCAGTGGGATACCGAGGTTCACATTCGGCAACCTGACACTGATGGATGGACTCAACCTCATACCGGTCACGATCGGTCTGTTCGCCATCCCCGAACTGATTTCACTAGTCGCCTCCGGATCGTCTATATCAAAAATGGAGCTCAATAACCTTGACAGTGGACGACGTCAGGGTATCCGGGACTCCTTCACGCACTGGTGGCTGGTCATCAGATCGAGTCTCGTCGGGGTCTGGGTCGGTATGATCCCGGGACTTGGCTCATCGGTCGCCGACTGGTTTGCTTACGGTCACGCAAGGGCGACCGAAAAAGGAGCAGAAGAGACTTTCGGAAAGGGCGACGTCCGTGGCGTTATCGCTGTCGACTCTGCGACGAACGCAAAAGAAGGCGGGTCCTTGATACCGACCCTGGCATTCGGAATCCCAGGATCGTCAACGTTGGCGTTGGTGTTCGGTGGTCTGCTCATAGTGGGGGTGAAGCCGGGCAAGGACATCCTAACGACCCAGCTAGACGTCACGTTCTCCTTCATCTGGCTGCTAATAATCGCCAGCGTCATCACCTCACTATTGTGTATTATTTTCATCAAGCCTCTTGCGAAAGCCACCCAAGTGCGACCTACGCTTTTGGTACCCTTGATATGCGCTGTCTCTGTAGTCGGCGCGTTTGCCAACTCGAATAACTTCGGCGACATCATCGTGATGGCGACGTTTGGTGTTTTCGGATATTGGCTGCGTCTGCATGGTTGGCCTCGTCCCCCCCTCTTGCTCGGTCTGGTCCTCGGTCCTGAGGCTGAGCGACACCTCTGGACCTCGTACCAGTTATACGAGTGGGAGTTTGTACTCCGACCCATCACGGGATCGCTATTGATATTGCTCATTCTCATCCTGGGATGGCCAACGGTGAAGGCGTTATTTGCAAAGTTGCAGCAGGGAGAGAGGGTATGAGTCTCGTGTTCAGTCGCACCGTTCTCGGACTCAGTTTGCTAGCACTGTTTACCTATACGCTATTGGTAGGACTAGATATGCCATTCCGGGCGAGCATGCTCCCGGTACTCGCGTCCAGCCTAGCGCTACCTCTGACAGCTCTAGCGCTCTTTGTGGAGTACAAGAAAGAAAACCAGAAATCATCACAGGCCGATGAATCAAGCGGTGACCTCGCGGTCTCTCAGAGTGAGGTCTCGGTCGACGCGTTTCGTCGGGTTCGATACTTTTTTATCTGGTTCGCCTGCTTACTCGCGAGTGCACATTTACTGGGATTTCTGATCGGGCTTCCGCTGATGGTACTGATATATCTGTTGGCGAACCGGGAGCCCTACCGACTATCAATTTTTTTGAGTTTTATGGTTTTGATGATCCTCTACTGGGGGTTTCAAAAAGGTCTGGTGCTCCCTCTTCCAGAGGGTGTCCTGACCACGATGCTGTTTGGCGGTTAACTAAAATAACGAGAGAGGAAACGTAGCCATGCAATTAAAAAAAGTACTAGGGGCAGCGGTTGTTGCCGGTTTAGTCGGCCAAGCCGCGATAATGTCACAGATCGCAAATGCCGGCTCACACGGCGATTTTTATAAAGGTAAAACGGTCACGATCGTAGTCCGCTCCAATCCTGGAGGGGGCTACGATACGTATGGGCGGCTTATAGCCAACCATATCGGTAAACACATCCCGGGCAATCCAGACGTAATCGTGCAAAATATGCCGGGTGCGGGTGGTATTGTCGCTGCGAACTATCTGGACTCACAGGCGGATCAAGACGGGACGGTGTTAGCGATCTTTGATCGTGGCGCGGCGTTTACGCAGCGTGTAGGCAAAGAAGGCGTCGCTTATGATGTCTCAAAGTGGAACCTTCTTGGTAGCGCCACAGGTGAAGCATACGCCTATGTCGCGGCCAAAGATGCACCTTTCAATTCCTTAAGCGAGCTGAAGGCCCTCACGGAAGTACAGAAGTTCAGTGCCACCGGACCCGGCTCTGACTCTTACACCTACACCGAGCTCCTGCAGAACGCGGGAATGCCAGTCAAGTTGATCTCAGGCTACGTAGGAACCCAGGAGAAACTCCTTGCCATAATCCGTGGTGAGGTTGCGGGCACGGCAGGGAGCTACGGAAGTATCGCGGAACAAGCAGAGGCAGAGGGACTGAAAGTGATCGGTCTTCTTGGAAGTGTACCATCGCGTCCTGAGCTCCAGCAGCTGGCCAAGTTTATGCCTGACAGCCAGATGCCTACGATGGCTGTCGCCGTAGCACCATTGGCTGCTGGTCGTCCTTTCGCCACGACACCAAACGTACCAGCCGATCGCGTCAAGATGCTGCAAGACGCGTTTGCTGCAGCACTGAAAGACCCAGAGTTGCTCGCCGAGGCCGAGAAAGCGGGACGACCCATCGACTACATGGGGCCGAAGGATCTCGCGGATCTTTACGGGAACATCCTCGCGGCATCTGACGATGTCATCGCGAAGTTCACCGAGACACCCGTCGAGAAGGTAACTGCCAAGTTAGACGAGGTCGGCAAGAAAGGGAAGGTCATCAAATTCCAAGGGAAAAAAGGTCAAGTCTCTTCATCGATATCTAAGAGTCGTACAAAGGTTTCGATCGGGGGTAAAGAAGCCAAACGGAGCAAGCTCACGGCGGGCATGGAGTGTGCTATCGAGTACAATCCAGGTCACGAAGAGCGAGAGGCTTCGAAGGTCGACTGCAAGTAATTTAGCGTAACCTAGGGCGTGCCCGTCTCGCGGGTGCGCCTTTTAGTTCCTAGGGACCCACCAATGGCCAACAAATACAGAATGGTGAGTGATCACGCCATGATGTTGGCAGGCGCCGCTGTGTGGCTCCTGTTCGACCTGCCACTAGCTTGGCTGCTGGGTCCAGCGATGATCGGACTAATAATGGCCACCCACGATCAACCTATCGGGACCGATTACTTCTTCGGAGACTTCGGACGTGGCTTGCTGGGTGTCGCGATTGGTGCGAGTATCACCAAGCAACACATCGATTGGATGCTCGGGCATCCAGATCTCGGCATCGGGTTGCTGATCTACGTCGCGCTCGGTGGCGGGATCGGTTTTCTGTGGCTCTACCGATTCTGCAAATGGGATCGTCCATCTGCATGGTTCGCCGCATTTCCCGGCGGAATGAGCGAGATGATCGCCAGCGCAGAGGCCTTTGGGGCGAATATCCCGAGGGTCGCGCTGTCTCACTCTCTCAGAATCTTCTGTCTAGTCTGTGGGGCGTCATTGGCGAGCTACTTTTTGGCCGAAGTCACCACCGGCTCGCTCGGCTTCGGCGAAGCAGACTGGAGAATTCAACCACTGGTACTCCTGACCATGATTGTGTCGGTTTGGGGAGGGAAGTACCTTAGAATACCGGCCCACTCGTTCATGGCACCCATGTTTGCCAGCCTGATAATGAACCTGATGTTCGATATCCAGCTAAGGCTGACAGACCTCATTCTGATATCCGGTCAGTATTTTCTGGGGTGGAGCATCGCCTCACGCTTCAAGGGCGTGTCCAAAAATGAGGTCGTCATTATCTTGAAACAGGTGTTCGTTCTCTTACTCCTGTTTTTACCGATTTGGGGAATGATGGCGGTACTTCTCGATCAACTCACCGATATTGATTTGGTGTCAATTATTCTGGGCCTCGCGCCCGGCGGGCAGGCCGAGATCGCACTGATCGCGATGGCCCTAAACGCGAACTTGGCTGTGGTGATGATTCTCCACGTGCTCCGCTCGCTAATGATTACGATGATTGGCCCAGTTGCTTACGCGCTCATCACAAAATCCAAACCCAAGAGGCATTCAAGTGTCTGATGATCAGGTCAAAAAACGAGTCTGGGACCCATACATACCCGAACCGTTCCTCTCCAAGGTAGCCCGACAACGAGAGTCGCCTCAGATCACCAAGAATTCCGCGTTGTTGGCTATCGATCTTTACAACTTAGTTTTCGAGGGCGGTAATAGATCGGTGCACGAAGACGGGTTTCTCGATCGATTCCCTGCGACATGCGGTGAGAAGGCCTATCAGGCAATTCAACCCACGAATCAATTAATTGGTCTATTCAGAGAAAACGGCCTACCAATCTTTTTTTCTACTAAGGATTTTGAACAGTCCCAAAAAGATGGAAATGCGACGCTACGTCCCAGAAAAATAGCCAAAGCGGAGGACTATCAAATTTTTCCTGAAATTGATTTCAGACCGACCGACAACCTAGTGAAGAAGCTGAGGGCAAGTGCATTCTTCAACACAGGACTGAACGACCAACTGACAAGGCTAAACGTTGCGAGTCTATTCATCGTCGGGGAGAGTACCAGCGGCTGTATACGGGCCAGCGTGGTTGATGCATTTTCTTTGGGCTACAGGGTCTGCGTTGTAGAGGACTGCGTGTTTGACCAGAATCCGGTAAGCCACGCGGTCAACCTTTACGATATGCAACATAAATACGGTCAGGTCACAGAGCTTTCGGAACTAGAGGCCGACTTATGAAGTTTCCTGCTGTAGCATGAATATTTTCTGGAAGGCACCTATGCCTATATCATAACAAACGAGTACCCATTTCTACCCGGATGTTTGTATGGAAAAATCGGCCCGGATTTTAACCGTAGTAGCCACCGCTGATTGTTGCTCCTAAAGATTGGCCGCAAAAACGGGCGCTGTAGGCAGGACGATATTCTAGGCAAGAAAATATACGATCATCCAATAATCGTTTAACTAGGCTCTGTCTGGGAATGGAACTGGCCTAAGCAAAATCTAGGCTGAGAAGGAGCCGGCGCTCACCCTTATCAAGACCTGGGGAACGATGAACCAGTCCTGCACCCTCATTACCTTCCCACCGCTCACCTTTGAGCAGAGCGACCTGACCAGGCTGGAGATTTTCGATGTCTGTCTCGCTCTGGAACAGGCCCGACAGTTCATCTGGTTGGTTGTGACGGTCTACGCCTAACTTCGTACGGTCGACAACATCATGAGGAATCCACTGCGTCGCGATACCTTTGTAGGTCTTCAACAACCTGCAAGGAACATGGTCAACATGAAATCGAGGACACATCGCACGATTCAACGTTGCGAGCCTTAGCCCTGTTTTTGTAAGGCCGAATAGGCAACAGAACATGTCGACCAGTTCTAATACATCGTTACGCAACTCTACAGAAGGGCCATCCGCACCCAAAATCTCCTCGAGCTGACTCTCAGCAGATTTAACCGAGATCAATTCACGTAGCTGAAGATCGGGTGACGAGGCCATTACTGCTGTGACGGCACTCTCCAGCTTGGGGGAGATTTCAGTTTCCCAAACGGCAATATTAACCGCGTCTTGATAGATCTCGGTCAGGATCTCCGGCTCAGTGCCCCGGGCACATTGACCTCTCTTTGCAAAGGCAAGGTCCGATTGCATAGGTGCGTGGGATCCATTCATGCGGCTTCGGTCCAGCCAGGAAAGGGATCAGGAAGCGTTGCCCAGTATTCCTTACCTTTCAACAACTCCTCGTCAGATAAAAGGCACTGATCCAAGGCGTCGGTCATAGTTTCCTCGTCTAAATTTTGACCGATAAATACTAGTTCCTGGCGCATATCACCAAATGGTTCCACCCAGTTTTTCTTTATTGACGCAAGATAATCAGGGTCGGTGGGCCAATTTTCTTCGGGAACAGATTTCCAGAACATGCCAGCAAAACCATACCGCGCTACGCCACCCGCTTGGCTCCATTGCCCGGCGAACTCTGGTCGAGATGCCAACCAAAAATAGCCCTTCGAACGCAATAATTTTCCAAACTCTTCAGTGTTATGTAGAAATTCATAAAATTTCTCGGGGTGGAATGGACGGCGCGCAGTGAAGGTGAAACTACTGATGCCATATTCGTCGCTTTCGGGGGTATGCTCCCCCCGCATCTCCTGGAGCCATCCCGGAGCTTGTTGAGCCCTTTCGAAATCGAACAGGCCGGTATTCAGAACATGATCGAGATCTATCTCACCTCTCGATATGGGGATGATTTTAGCTTCACGATTCAAGGTCCTTAAAATCGCAGAAAGTCTTGCCACCTCAGAGGGTTCAACCAAATCAGTTTTGCTGATGACGAGCACATCAGCGAACTCCACTTGATCGACCAAGAGATCGGCGACAGAACGATCATCTTCATCACCAAGAGACTCACCTGTGTCCTGCAAGTATTTAGCTTCATCGTAGTCATTTAAGAAATTCACAGCGTCGACCACAGTGACCATGGTGTCTAGCTCCGCCACATCTGAAAGTGAGATCCCGGTCTCATCTGCAAAGGTAAAGGTCTCGGCTACGGGGAGAGGCTCAGAAATACCAGTCGACTCAATCACGAGATAATCGAACCGATCTTCCGCCGCGAGATTATTGATCTCGATTAAGAGATCCTCGCGTAAGGTGCAACAAATGCAACCATTACTCATCTCAACCAACTTTTCCTCACTCCTGTTAAGTGAGACCTCGTTGGCTATCGCGGATGCGTCTATGTTGATCTCACTCATATCGTTCACAATTACCGCGACTTTTTTGTCTTGGCGGTTATTGAGAATGTGACTAAGCAGAGTGGTTTTGCCCGCGCCTAGGAAACCTGATAGTACTGTCACAGGCAGTTTATTCATTGCAATACTCTTTAAGTTGGAACCCAGATCCAATCGCTGCTAAAAAAATATGGTCTTCCGATGAAAAGGACACCTCTACGGTACCTCTCTTAGTCCTAACAGATCATCAGGGGTTACCTCAGCTAGCGGCTTATATATCTTGAATAAGCGTGATTCGGACCCGTCTGACATTAAAATGATATTGGTTTCCATGTTTGGGCAGTTAGTCTCCATACACTCGACTTCCATAACAGAAATAGCCACCTCTTCTGGTAAACCCCAAGCGTCTCGAACCAGCTCTTTCAATTGCTTCGCTTTTGTAGAGACGACTTTCGGTTTGAATAGACTCATTCTTTAGGCCTCCGTGATCGGTGAGTTTGCTCAGCGACGAAGAATGCAACGAAGACTTTTTACGCTCCAAAACAAATAATCAATATGTTATAATATAACAAAATTGCAGAAAACTTCAATTGCTAACCATCGCGGAATAATCAATCAAAGGAAAATGTATTTATGAGCACACAGGTTCCTGTAACCGTCCTAACCGGCTTTCTCGGTGCGGGGAAGACGACACTATTGAATCGTATACTTACGGAACAACACGGACGACGGTACGCCGTTATCGTGAACGAATTCGGGGAGGAAGGAATCGATAACGACTTGGTGGTAGACGTTGACGAAGAAGTCTTCGAGATGAACAACGGATGTATCTGCTGCACAGTCAGGGGTGACCTAATTCGCATCCTAAGCGGGCTGATGAAGCGCGCTGACAAACTAGATGCGATCATCGTTGAGACAACAGGCCTCGCTGATCCCGCGCCGGTCGCCCAGACATTCTTCGTGGACCAAGAGGTCGCAGATCGCACTAAATTAGACGCGATCGTCACGATAGTGGACGCGGTGCACTTGGAGCTCCAACTGGACGAACACCACGAGGCGGAGGAGCAAATCGCGTTTGCTGATGTTGTCCTTTTGAACAAAACCGATCTAGTGGATCCTGCAATACTTAATCGTGTAGAAGCTCGCATCAAGAAAATTAATCCGTATACGAAGATCCAACGCACGACGAGCTGCAATCTCCCTCTCGACGAGATCCTTGGCTTAGACGCTTTCAGCCTCGACCGGATCACGGAATTTGAGCCCGACTTCTTAGAGTCAGATCATGATCATGAGCATGATGACGATATAACTAGTATCTCGCTGGCATCAGAAACTGCGCTCGATTACGACAAATTCGAGGAGTGGTTTGGCACGCTTCTGCGTACTCGGGGTCAGAACATTTTGCGGTCGAAGGGGATCCTCGACTTCCAAGGTATGAACAAACGCTACGTATTTCAGGGTGTCCACATGCTCATGGATGGTGCTCCAATTGGTGATTGGCCGGAAGGAGGCCAGAGAACTTCCAAGATCGTCTTCATTGGCAGAGACCTAGAGTCGATGCGCCTGCAAGAGGGGTTTGACGCTTGCAAGGTAGCGTAGTCCTTAATTTTTTTATATTGCAGGGCTAAAACCAAGACAATATGTCGAACGATCGAAAAGTTAATGGAATCCAGCAGGAAACCGGTGCGCCAGTTGTAAGTGCCGTAACTATGGGTGAGCTTATCGCGGTAACTTCCGGTGATGGCAACTTAAGAGTATTTCAACCAGATAGAGATCCATTGGTTTTCAACATCCATGAGGGCGTGATTCTCTCCATGGCTACTGAGTCACAGTATCTATTGACAGGGGGTGAGGACGGACGGTTCCTGCGTGTTGCTCTGAGAGGCGAAGTCGAAGAGATAGCGCGCTTCGGCTCCAAGTGGGTCGACTGCGTGGCCTCAGATGGTGGGTATTTTGCCTGCTCATCCGGAAGGGTTGCTTATGTGTGGTCCCCAGACAGATCCCAGCCAGTAATGCTAGAGCACCAGAGCACGGTGGGTGGACTAGCTTTCAATGCGGGCCGTAATCAGCTCGCCGTGGCTCATTATGGCGGGGTAACGATCTGGACACGACGGGGAATTAAGTGGACAAAATCAGCATTAACTTATAAAGGATTCCACACCTCAGTGACGTTCAGTCCTAACGGTAAATTTGTAGTCTCAACAATGCAGGAAAACGCAGTACATGGCTGGCGATTGAGCGACAACGCCGACTTCTCGATGTCACCGTATCCAGCAAAAATCAAGAGCATGGCCTGGGCCGGAAACACTCCATACTTGGTGACTTCAGGAGCCAGCGAGGCGGTGTGCTGGCCCTTTAAAGGCAAAGATGGCCCGATGGGAAAAGGTCCGATTTGTGTGGCAGGACGGAAACAAATTGTCAGCTGTGTTCAAGGCTTCCCTAATGTAAACGGGGTCTTGGCAGGTTTCCATGATGGGACCGTTATGCTTTCGCAAATTTATCCACCTGATGGCATGGCTTTCGTAGACCTGTCAGTAAAATCTCGGCGATACTAAAGGACCCAGCGGTCCTCGTTTACCTAAATAACGACGTCAATACCCGTGCCAATATCAACGAAAACTTGGCGCGGGAGTATTTGGAGCTCTTTACTCTTGGCGAGGGGAATTATTCGGAGCAAGATATCCGGAACCTTGCCTACGTATTCGCCGGCGAGTCCGTGAATCCAATCTCCCAAGACTATCAGCAGTTTCGGTCCGCCAAGTCGTCACTGAAACGTACCGTGTTAGGTCGCGACATCAAAACACCATTGGAGGCGGTGGACCTAGTACTAGATCAGCCCGCCCACGCTCGCTTTATGGCTAATAAATTCTATAA
>CACJLQ010000022.1 GCA_902594275.1 uncultured Litorivicinus sp. | reverse complement strand
GATTTACATCGGCCGACCGTGCGCTAGTCGAGTCAGATATCATCGAGGTACTGACGCTCGGGCTCGACATCGGTTCCGCGACCTCTCACGTGTCTATCTCTCGGTTGACCATGGTGCGTGGCCACAACCGGTACACAGTGTCGAGTACAGAGATCGTTTACCAGAGCCCGGTCATGAAGACACCCTTCGGTGGCGACAGTCGTGCGTTTATTATCAGGACGGAGCTTGAGTCAATGATCGACGATTCTCTGCGCAAAGCGAAGGTCGACCGTGACGACATCGAGTCCGGGGTCGTTATCCTGACGGGCAACGCGTTACGGCGTCAAAACGCCAGGCAGATCGCTGATCTTCTAGCTTCGTTCTCTGGGAAATTTATCTCGATCAGTGCCGGAGACCGGCTTGAGTCGACGATGGCGGCTTACGGATCCGGCACCGTTCAGGCGTCGATCGGGGGTGACTGCCTGAATGTTGATATCGGTGGTGGCACGACGAAGATCACAAGATGCGTTGATGGGAAGGTGACAGAGCTGACGGCGATCGAGGTCGGTGGCCGTATCCTTCAGTTCACTGACGAGGGACACGTTGGCCACGCCGAGCCAAACCTTGGTCTTTATACCGCGAAAAACCAGCTACCTGAATACGGCTCTAAGTTAACAGACGGGGAGCTTGAGCAGATCATCGATCGGATGGCCCAGACGGTGCTAGGAGCAGTGCAGGGTCGTGATCTGGGCGACGCGCAGCGTCTTGACTCGATCACAGAGTTTCCAACAAGCGGGACAGTGGTCTTAAGTGGCGGCGTCAGTCAGTGGGTCACAAACATCGAACCCTCGGTGGAGTGCGACGATCTTGGGCAACGTCTGGCGTTCAAGACCCGCGATATGCTCCAGGACGCCGGATACACGATCAAGGTTGCCGATGACCCGATCAGGGCAACTGTTCTTGGAGCGTCTCAGCAGCGGATGCAGGTCAGTGGTAATACCGTATTCATCTCTGATGAGCGTCTTTTACCGATACGTAACGCGCCAGTGTCATTGGTTACGGTGCCCGCAGAGGATTTTGATCAACACACAATTACGAGATTGGTGAAAGATTCGGTCTCTAGGGCCCTATTTAATGGCGACCACGGGCTCCGCGTTCTGGGGATCGATTGGCTCGGTTCCCTAACCTACTCGCGTGCCGACGCGTTCTGCCACGGCGTGATCGAGGGTCTAAGGGGTCTCAATACGCCGATCACGTTGCTGTTTAAGCAGGACATCGCGGGGCTTATTGGGATTCATTTCGCCGAGGAACTGGGTTACCAGAAACCTATCATTTGTTTGGACGGACTCGATCAGGTTGACTTTGACTTCGTCGATATCGGTGAGGTTATCAACCAGACAGGCCTGGTCCCGGTTGTCGCAAAGTCGATCCTGTTTAATAGTGGGTCCAAGTTAAACTAACGAGAACGCCATGAACCACATAACTATCGGATCAGATGACATTCCTCGGCTGGGTTACGGTTGTATGGGTCTGACCCAGGCCTACCATCCCGTTGCTCTCGACAAGGCGAGGGCGCTCTTGCAGAGGATCGTGGACGAGGGTCCCGTGATGCTCGACACGGCCGCCACCTACAGCGGTGGGAAGAACGAGATCTTGGTCGGTTCTGTCTTAAAGGCGTCACGATCGAAGGTATTTCTCGCCTCGAAGGCCGGGATGTATAAGAACCCTGATGGGTCCCGCGAGATTGATGGTGACCCCGACAGAATCATCAGGAGCTGCGAGGAGAGTCTGTCCCGGCTGGGTACGGAAGTACTGGATCTCTTTTATCTGCACCGAGTCGATAATCGGGTACCGGTGGAGGAGTCTGTCGGTGCTATTGATCGTCTCATCTCTGACGGCAAGGTCCGATACGCTGGGCTCTCTGAGGTCAGTCGGTCGACGCTTGAGCGGGCCATGTCTGTCACCAAAATCCACGCACTGCAATCAGAGTACTCGCTATGGTCTCGGCGGGTGGAGGATGGTGTGCTCGGATACTGCAAGGACAACGGTATCGCACTGGTTGCTTACAGTCCTGTCGGACGTGGTTTCTTGGCGGGTGGTGTTCGCGACATAGCGAGGCTTGCGGACCGCGATATCCGGCACGGGATGCCCCGTTTTCAGGGGGGCGCGTTCACGAACAATCTGACAGCCCTCGAGCAAATCGAAATACTGGGCTTCAGCTGGGGGATGACCCTAGCGCAAGTGTGTCTCAGCTGGTTGTGGTCACGGGGCGATCACGTTGGAGCAATTCCTGGTACCTCGGAACTGCCGCACTGGCGGGATAATCAGGGGGCCATGACCGCGCTGTCGGATGAACAGGTAGGTCAACTAGAGAGCTTGCTGAATATGCACCGGTTTCAAGGTGATCGGTACACGCCGGATAAGTTAGCGCAGCTCGACTCTGAACGATCAAAATAGCGCCTGAATCGCCCCAAACATGATTCTGAATTGGTTCGCTAACTGGTTTCAATGCATCCTTTGACTATCTAAATAAAACTAATCGGAGCCCCAGCTGTGGAAATAGACGAACGTTTCAAAGTGACCGAGCAACTTGATGGTAAAATGTTGATCAACGGAGAGCTCCGAGGATCCAGTTGTGGTCAGTGGATCGAGAGCTGCTGTCCCGCCACCCAGGAGCTGATAGGTAAGGTCCCCAATGCCTCAGCCGAGGAGATGACTGAGGCGGTGATGGCGGCTCAGGAAGCCTCTAGGGCATGGAAAAAGACTAGCCAAAAGCAACGTGTGGCATTGATTGAGGAAATTGCGCGGCGACTTGAGGCTCGAGCTGACGAGTTTGCCAAGATCGAGGCACTCGACACTGGGAACACCGTGGGACCCATGACAAATGATGTTCACAAGGCCGTCGAGCGGATGCGTTTCTATTGTGGGCTTGCTTACGAACTCAAAGGAATGACTGTTCCATCGACTCCAGAGAATATCCATCTGACTCTGAGAGAGCCCTATGGTGTCGTGGGACGGATTATCCCGTTTAATCATCCGATTGGCTTCGCAGCGTCAAGGATCGCTCCGGCATTGATTGCCGGGAATACGATTGTTGTGAAGCCCTCAGAGCAGGCGCCATTATCTGCGAGCCTACTCGCGGAAATATGTGCTGAAGTTGCTCCACCAGGTGTCATAAATATCGTGACAGGTGACCGTGTGACCGGCGAGGTTTTAGTCAGAGACCCGCGCGTGAAACGGATCGCATTTATCGGTTCAGTCGCATCCGGGATGGCTATCCAGAGAGCGGCGGCCGAGTCGGCGGTCAAGCACGTCAGCCTTGAGCTCGGCGGTAAAAATCCATTTATCGTATGTGAGGACGCGAATCTTGATGACGCTATCAAGGCCGCCACCAACGGGATGAACTTCGGGTGGCAAGGGCAATCCTGTGGCTCGACAAGCCGTCTGATCATCCACCGCTCCCAATACGAGGAGCTTAGTAAAAAAGTTGTCGAACGGGTCAAGCAGGTGAAGGTAGGTCACCCTTTGAATACTTCTATCAAGATGGGTCCGGTCGTTTCCGAGGCCCAGTATCAGAAGGTCCTCGACTACATCCAGATCGCCAGCGATGAAGGTGCTGAGTTATTGCTTGGTGGTAATGCGATGGAGATCGACGGGTGCCCGGGTGGCTTCTTCGTTGAGCCTACGGTGTTCGGTAACGTGACATCCAACATGCGTATTGCTCAAGAGGAAGTGTTTGGTCCTATTATGAGCCTGATGCCATACGATGACCTTGACGACGCTGTTGAGATTGCCAACTCGACAACTTATGGACTCACAGCGGCGGTTTGGACCAATAATTACTTCACCGCGATGGAACTGTCTCGTAGCATTGAAGCCGGTTACGTGTGGGTCAACGGGATTGGGAACCATTACCGTGGGCAGCCTTATGGGGGCTATAAGAACTCAGGAATCGGACGGGAGGAGGGTCTTGACGAAATACTCAGCTACACCGAGATTAAGTCACTGAACTTTGCGATGGGTCAAGCTGAGCGTGCCAAAAATAATTGACGGTGGATGGTGTATCTGGATTGTTCTGAGGCTTAACTCCTTCGAGACCTTAGGCTTGTAAGTATGCGAGTGACGGTATTTCTAAAAGCCAAAAAATGCGGTTACCAATTTTTCTGGGATCGTTATGAGGACCGCGCCTAGCAGTGAGACTCCGATTCCGATCCAGATCCATATACCGAAAAGCTCGGTTGTCGGATTAAATATTTTGCTAAAGATGACCCTGAAAATGGTCGATGTCCTTTGCATTGGAGACACAATGTAGACTGGCGCGAGCGCGAGCGCGACATACCGTAGGCCCTGCGACAAAAATACAAACAGGGCCGATAGCAAGAAAAATGGGATATTTTTCTTATCGGTCGCCCTGATCTCGCCGATCAACCCGAACGCAAGGACAATGATAAGTAGTACTAGGGACGCCGCGAGGTGGCCTAGGAATGCACCGTATAGTGCAAGCTGCCACGTGCTGACCTCCAGAGCCAGGGCGATTAATACGGGGCTTGCGCCATAGCAGATGGAACTTGTAATCCCGTAGGCGTAGCCTTCGAGGAGTTTGAACTCGAACTCAAGCTTCTCGACCTTACTCTTCTTCTTTTCCCTTGCCACCGCTAAAGGGCCCACTGTTAGTAGGACGATTCCGATCCACCCCAACCAGTTGATGGACTCGCCAAGTATCCAAATAGCAAGCACCACCGATACTACGACGGTGAATTGCTGGATAGGTCCACCGATATTGGCGCCAACCGCCTTGGTACACTTGTAGTTGGTATATCGTCCGATTAGGAAGTGCATGATCCCCGCACCGATGAAGTACCAAGCCCCGGTCCAGTCGAGTGCCTCGACATCTGCCGGAGTCAGGAGAACAAGGGAGGTGATCCCGAAGAAGAGGGTCCCGAGGGGGAGGGTGAAGCTGAGACCCTGGAGTGCTGTACCTGTCAGCACCCCCCGCCGCATCATGACCGCGTTGAAACCAAAAAACGCGGCACTCAGGAACGACAGGAAGGACCCCAGTATGATCATCAGGCGTTAACCTTCTCAGCGATTAGCTTCCTCACCCATTCGGCGTCGATGTTGGTATCGGGGATGTATTCCGGAGCATTCTCGAGCTGCTCGAGATCATTCAAGCCACACATCGAGTACACACGGTTTGTCGCGGAGATAAGTCTTGCCGGACGATCGGGATCTCCGTTGAAGTGCTGGTGGATTGTATTTGGTGGAACATAAACCACGTCCCCAGCCTCCCACTCGAACTTCTTGACCTCGTCTTGCGCCTTCCAGTGATAGGTATCGGTAATCTCGACGTCACAGTCCTGATGGAGATCGTAGCCGTATCCCTCGAGTACATAGAGGCACTCCTCGGCGAGGTGTCTGTGCTTACCAGAACGGCTACCAGGAGGAATGATCTGCATGTAGGCGTCGACTGTCTCCATGCGGGTATTCATCTGCTCATTAATCAGATGCTTCAGGATCCCTTGTGGGGCTAACTCCCAGGGCATTTCGTTGGGATGGACTACCTTCTTACGTTTAGAGTTTCTCTCGTCAGCAGTGAGCGCTTCATGCAGCGTCTCCTGGTACTTAAGCATGTTCTCTGAGCCGTCAAGCCAGAACTTGGATTCTTGCCACGCCATGATTAGTAGCCTCCCTCTGGATGGTTATAGTCGAGTTCTTCCTCGCGGGGTTCGAACCCTTCCTGGCCCGGCACCGGATCCTTGTGTCGCGCCTCTACGGTCTGCTGGAATAGCATATTGAGGAACAAGTACATTGGTTTGGTTTTGATTACGAGCGCTCTCGCTGGCTCCGTTTCGCTCGCATTAAAATGCTGATGGACGCAGTTATTGTGCACAATCGCGACGTCACCAGCGCTCCAGTCATAACGAATATTGTCGTGGATCTCGTACCCTTGGCCGTCAAGGATGTAGAACGCGGCCTCGTTGACGTGCCCGTGCTTCTGAGATTTTCCGCCGGGGCTATACTCTTCCAAGTGCAGGTGAAACGTTTGAGTGATCCCGTCCTTGGGTTCGACGTAGTGGCGTGAGTACGCTTGTGGGCCGTCGACCATTTTCAGGTCCTTTGCTTTCCGCACACGTGGCTGAGACCTTAGGCGCTCCAGTTCTTGCTGAAGGTTATACGCACCCTGGACGCCCCGCACGAAAATTCGGTCGGTTTGATCATGGTATCGAGTCATTTGAAGTCTCCAATTTCTCGAGGATTATGGGTAGTGTTCTGCGCAGGCTATAATCTAGTCAACACTCGTTTTGGACTGAAAGATTAAATCTATATCGGCTTAGGATGGTTTTAATCATGACTGGCCGGCAACGTCTTGTGCGATTCTTATATTTTCGGAATAAATACTACTGATGTCACGTTTTGGGATATACAGCTGGCTGATTGGATTTACGGGTGGTTTTTGTCTTTTTTATGAACAAGTCCCCCTGGCTTGGCTCCTTGGATCTATGGTCGCGACCTCGATCGCGGCCGTGTCTGGCCTACAGGTCGAGACCTACAAGCCACTGACACCCTGGGCACGTTGTATTCTTGGCGCGATGGTTGGTACAGGATTCGATGCGGTCACAGTCAATGAGTTTCTATCGTACTGGACTACGCTGCTGGTAGTCCCAGTCTTCCTTTTTCTGGCGACATCTAGCAATTTTCATGTATTCAGGCGCGTATTTGGATTTGACGCCTTTACCTCAATGTTCTCGGCGCTCCCCGGCGGGATGGTCGAGATGGTTACGAGTGGCCGTGATATGGATGCAGACGTCAAAACATTAACGATTATCCATTTGATGCGGGTGGTTATAATAGTGATCGGTGCATCGATCCTAGGCATATATGTTGGGGTCCAAGATCTGCGGATGCAGACCCCATCGCTATACCATGCAGAATTTATAGTCATGCACCTTGCGCTGGGGTACGTAGGATGGAAGATCTTCGCTTATTTAAAGGTCCCTAGCGCACCCCTGTTGGGCCCTATGTTCCTGGTGGCCGGACTACAGGGGTTTGATGTACTGCACCTTGAGCTATTTACACCCCTCCTGATATTGGCCCAGGTCGCGATCGGTATCGATATTGCCCGGGCGTTCTGTGGGGTGTCGATCGGTTCGATGAGGAAGGCATTTTTTGCTGGTATCTTGAGCGTTTTCATAATGTTCCTTGTGTTATCCATGTGTACGTTGGTCGTATTTCTTATGGCCACCGATATCCCGTGGGTTCAAGTCGTGCTGTCGTTTATGCCGGGTGGCCAGACTGAGCTTGCTCTGTTGGCGTTCGCCCTGCAGCTGGACCTAACATTTGTTGTGACACATCAAATCTTCAGGATCGCGCTGATTATGTTTTCTCTTCCGATATTGCTACTGAGCCTGAGGCGGTTGGGTCCACCTGATGGATAGGGAAAAAATTAGCTATTTCGCATCGGGTTTTTTGGCGTTGGGTCTTGTCCCACTTACCGCCGTGATTGTGCCACTTTATGCGCTTGGTATCGGAGCGACCCCAGCAGAGGTCGGTATTATAATGGCGATGCGGTCGCTGCTACCGTTTTTGTTAGCGATTCCGGGCGGAGCTATGATCGATCGCTACGGTGTGCGCTTCGTCGTCACGCGGCTAGCGTTTGCTTGTGCAGTTCTCTCCGTGGTGTATCCGTTTACGAACAGTGTGTTCCACTTGGTTCTGCTTCAGCTTGTTTTTGGTGTCTGCCAGTCGTTTTGCTGGATCGGTGTGCAGACAGGTATCGGTAAGACTTACCGAGGAGATCCGGTTGTTACCAGCCACCTCGGGTTCTGGAGTATGGGCGGGACATTCTTCGGCCCGTTTATCATCGGATTTGTCTGGGATTATTTCGGCACCGACTCGAGCTTTGCCGCCGCTGCTGTGTGGTGTGGTCTCATGAGTATCTTGGCTTTACAACTATCTCAGGAGGTAAGCGATATAGAGCGCTCTGCGTCTAGACGGCAGGCTGTGAAGGGAGACTACAGTGAGGCGTTTGGTCTTCTGCGAGATCCAGTCGTCTTTTATATCATCGCCTGCTCGTCGGTCCGTTTGGGCGCGGTATCTCTCCAGACGAGCTTTCTTCCGGTTTATCTCGCTGAGCTCAAGTTCAGCGCCTCACAGATCGGGGTCCTGATCGGGATCAGCGCGATATCTTCGGCACTTTCAGCTTTTTTGCACGCGGTATTCGCGAGGTGGTGGAGCTCGGAAAAGATTCTCGGTGTTTTTATCGTGTTGGCGCTTATGGCAGTATCTTCAATGTCCCTGACAGGATCCTACGGCGTTCTTGCGTTCCTGAACATCGCGATGGGGTTGGCTATTGGTGTGACGCAACCAGCAATGTTCTCGGTACTTGGGGCTAAGATTTCTAAAGACATCCAGGGACTCGTCGTTGGCCTCCGTACCAGCTCGAACCGAGGTGCAACTTTTTTGATCCCTCTGTTTGCTGGATTGACTGCTGGGATTATCAGTACCCAGTGGACATTTCTAATTATTGGAACAGGCCTGATGGCTCTCATGCTTGTGACGCTGTGGGTCGGCAGAGATAGATTGTAGTCGGTCCATACATAGGTCGTATCGAACCAATAACAAAATTCGATAGCGGATTTAGTTGATTCTCTGGACTGCCAATACCGATGACGTGTACGGTTGGTTCAACATCAAATTAGTTGATGGTTAATAATTATAAATCTCAAGGAGAGTAAGCATGCGTTTTCTCACAGCACTCGTTGCGCTTGGTCTAATTGCATCAGCGCCGGCCCAGGCAGCATTCCCCGAAAAAGATGTCACTATTGTGATTCCTTATGGTCCTGGCGGTGGTTTCGACACGTTGACTCGGAAGTTATCGCCATATATAGAAGAGTATTTCGCGCAGAAAGCGGGCCAAAACTTCAATAAGATCAAAGTTGTACCGAAAAATATGCCCGGCGCGTCTGGTAAGAAGGCCGCGGTCTATACCTCGAAACAGAAGCCTGACGGACATACTGTTCAGATTTTCAATATTCCTGGCCATGGGTTACCCTACATTAAGGGCGAAAATCCTGGATATGACATCGAGGCATACAGCTGGTTAAACCGTGTTGGTGGTGACAGTTATGTTGTGGTGGTTTCCAAAGAGGGGCCCTACAAAAAGCTGGACGATCTCGTCAATAAGTCTGGCGACCTAAAGATCCCCGAGCAAGGACCTGGCTCCACCTCGAATATGGCGAATAGAATCACCTGGTCGACACTTGGAAAAGGTGGCGAGTACATTTACGGTTATAAGTCTTCCAGGGATTACACTACCGCCGTTTTACGTGGCGATGGTGATGTCACAATGTTGGCTTCGGGCTCTGCCAAGCGATACAACAAGGGTGGTGATTACAACATCCTCGCGCACTTTGCAGATGAAGTAGATCCGGCATTCCCCGGTGCGGTCAATGGCAATGATATTGGTCACCCCGAGCTCCATAGTCTTGGATTGCTTAGAATTATTGCCGGCCCAGCGGGTATGTCTCAAGAAGTGATGGACGAGTGGAATAAGGCCCTGTCTTACGCAGTCAATCACCCAGATATTCAGGCTTGGTCTGCCAAGACCGGAAACCCAGTCAAAGCATACGACACAACAGCCGAAACCAAGAAAGCGCTCATGGATACGCTAAACTACTTCAAGAAGTTTAGAGACGTTTTCTAGAAGCCTGTCCGTTCATGCCTTCCACCGAATCACGGTGGGAGGCAATTGAACTTTGTTGGCATCTCTAAACATCTGCATCTCTAAACACTTGAATAGGTCGTCGTTGAATGGAAGCTCTTGATCTAGCGGTAATTACAGAGGCATGGGTTCGGCTTTTTGAACTGGATTCTCTTTTCTACCTGATTCTCGGCACCTTGATTGGTCTCGTCTTTGGTGTGCTCCCTGGGCTCGGAGGTACCACGGCGTTGGCTATCCTAATTCCATTTTCTATGAATATGGAACCCGGTGATGCCATTATTTTGATGGCGGGCGTCATGGGTGTGGCACCGACGAGTGGGGCTGTTACCGCCATTCTTCTGAATACCCCCGGGACGGCTCCCAACGCGGCGACGACCCTCGACGGATACCCACTCTCGCAACAGGGTAAGGCAGGGTTGGCGATTGGTGCCGCCGCCGCCGCTTCTGGTCTCGGCGGAATTATCGGAATAATCTTCCTAATTGCGATGGTACCCATCACCCGGGAAATTGTTCTGATGTTCGCGCCCACAGAATTCCTATTGTTGGCTGTACTTGGCCTTGTGACCGTCTCTCTGTCAACCGGCAAAAAGTTTGTTAAGAGTCTGATTGTTGGGTTATTTGGTCTGATAATCGCTTCCGTCGGGTATCACGAGGTAACTGGAGAGGAACGATTTACATTCGGGATCGACTACCTCTGGGACGGATTTAAGCTAGTGCCCGTTATGATTGGTTTCTTCGCGGTCAGCGAGATGATCAATCTCTGGGCAAAGCGTGGCTCGGTAGCCGGGGCAGGCGAGATGGAGGCCATCAACTTTCGGCAGGTCTTGCAAGGCTGCCTCGAGCCGATCAAGCGATGGAAAGTATTACTGCGAGGGAGTGCGATTGGTACGGGTGTCGGTGCTCTCCCGGGGGTTGGTGGCACGGTGGCCGCATTTATGGCCTACACGATTGCTGTTACCACTGCGAAACCCAGCGAACGTGATTCGTTTGGAAAAGGTAATATCGTTGGCGTTATCGCGCCAGAGTCTGCCAACAATGCAAAGGAGGGTGGGGCGTTAGTACCTACCCTGGCGTTCGGTATACCAGGGAGCGCGGAGATGGCGGTATTCCTCAGTGTGCTTATCCTGCATGGAATGGTTCCTGGTCCGACCATTATGACAGAGAGTCTGGACATCATATGGATCTTGATCGCAGCCGCGGCAGCGTCGGGTGTGATCGCATCAATCATCACAATCTCCGCGGCGAGCTCAATCGCAAAGCTCACATTTGTAGACTCCAGAACGCTTGTTCCGATCGTATTATCGTTCGCAATGATAGGGTCTTACTCGCTCGATAATGAGATATACGATGTATTTACCACGTTAGCGTTTGGCTTCGTGGGTTTCATTTTTATGCGATTCGGATTTCCTCGGATCGCATTCCCTCTCGCAATCGTGCTCGGGCCACTCATGGAGACCAGCTATTTCCAGACCTTACGGATCGGTGACGGCACCCTGAGTATATTGTTTGATAGGCCTCAATCGATCGTAATCATGCTCCTGATCGTTGGCTGCATTGCATATTATCTGAAGGGATTTTTTACCAGGTCAGATAACGAGGAAGCATCCGTATGAAAATTAAAATCGACCGCGATAACATGCTCTTGATAATTCCTTTGACGGGGTTTGCGCTAGGGACCCTCTACGTTGGCTCAAGCTACGGCCCTGTCTCTGCTTTTATACCCTTCTGGGCGTCGATCTTCATGTTACTGACTTGCCTGTTTGTTTTGGCTGGTCTTGACAAGCAAGCGGACAACGACGAGGGCGGCGATACAAAAGCCAAACGACCAGGTATTCAGAGCGTACTCAGCGCAGCTGTTTGGATCACAGCCTTTGTAGCCATAGCATACTGTATCGGATTGATCCCTGCCGCAGTCGCCTATACGTTCTGCTCTATGTATTTGTTCGGTGGGAAAAAGCTGTCGATGGCGCTCGGAGTCAGCGTAGCGTTAGGTCTGATCTTATTTGGTCTCTTTGAATATGTACTAGAAAAGGAGCTCTACAAGGGTGTCTTTATCGAGGGCTTTGCTTAGCCAAACGCTCGATCCAATCTGATTTGTCTTACTGCGGTCTCGAAGCTGGGCTGATTAGGCGCTCCCTCTGATATCTTTTTCCATTATTGAGCAAAGACTTTCCGTTATCTCGGGGTCGATACCGAACCAAAGCTTCCATGCGGGTCTTGATTGATGCAGCAGCATCCCGAGTCCGCCGACCGAGCGCAGCCCTCTCGATTTCGCATCTTTGATGAGTGGCGTCTCTATCGGGACATAAATAATGTCTGCGACAATAGCCTCGGGTTGAGCCAATTCGATTGACAGATCTAGCGGCGCCTGTCCAGCCATACCTTGGTTGGTTGTGTTGACGATCAGGTCGCTTTCAGCAACCAGTGAGTGCCGCTCTGCCCAAGGTCTCACTGAGACATTTTGATCTTTGAAGATATCCACGACTTTTTCCGCCCGCTCCGGGGAACGGTTGGTGATCACGATTTCCTCAACACCTTCCTGAATAAGTGCGTAGATAATCGCTAAACCGCCACCACCGGCCCCCAAAACGAGTGCTGAGCGCGTTGTCGATTTCCATTCGGGAAACGTTGTATTTAGATTGTCTCTGAATCCGACCCAGTCGTTGTTGACGCCGAAGAGCGAGTTATCTTTCCTGACGACGACGCAACTCACCGCACCCATCAGTTTTCCTACTGAATCAAGCTCGTCGACCGTCGCGATTGCCTCTTGCTTCAAAGGCATCGTAAGATTGACACCCTTGAACCCGAGCTTTGGTAACGACTCAAGTGCCGGACCCAAGGTGCCGGGTTTGATTTCGATCGGAATATAGACACCTCGCACCTGATTTTCTTGCATTAGCGTGTTGTGCATTAATGGGCTCCTCGAGTGCGTGATCGGGTAACCCATCACTCCGGCGAGGTTGATTTCGGTGTCATGTGTCAGTTTGGTCATCACAACAGCCTAGACCTTGATTGGGGACAGCTTGGATTTGAAGTGGTTCCAGGTGCGATCGAAGAGTGCTTGGTTCCATAGTTTCTCTCGACATTTCTCGATCTCCTCGGCGGTAAATGCGTACGGCGCGCCGATTTGCATCGCCATGTACTGCCGGTAGCTGTTCTCTTCCAAGTAATTGGCCAACACGAACGCGTCCTGGATCGTTTCGCCGACCGTGACCGCACCGTGCGCCTTCATCAGTGCCGCTGGCCGATCGCCAAGCGTATCCGCGAGCCTTCCGGCCATAACTGGATTGTTGATCGAGTTCGGTGAGTCTAAAAGAGGTAGCGGGTAAACCAAGGTTCCTTGCGCATAGACTGGTTGGTATTCGTGGCCGGTCATTGTGAGGAATGTCGACCACTTGGGGTGTGCATGGACGATCGCCTTCACGTCTGGACGGACGTTGTAAATCCCTACGTGTAGGTGGAACTCGAGTGGCGGTTTACCGTTGCCTGAGATGACGTTCCCCTCAAAATCAATCTCGCAGATATCAGCGGTCGTGAGGCAGCTCCTCTGACACGAGCCAATATTGATGAGCAACCGATTATCGTCGAGCTTGATGCTCGCGTGTCCGTTGTAGTCAATGATGTCGGATGATTCGAGCATCCGGATACAGTCGACGAGGTCTTGCTTTAGAGCTTCCATAATTTTTTACCAGTTATATTGTGATCTGATCTCGGTTCGCCATAGGTGCCACGCGCGCATCCCGGCGGTCTTATTGATTTCGTCCGCCAATATACCTTCCTCCTGCTCCAGGGACTCAATACCTCCGTTTTCAGCGATCGAGATCGCAGACAGCTGAATCCGGGCGTTGACCTCGGTGTAGACTGCACGAAACACCGCGGTCTCCAGTGAATCACCGGTGGTTACAGAGCCATGTGCTCTCATCAGGGCCACATGCTTGTCCTCCAGTGTCTCGGCAAGAGCCAACCCCCTTGCGCAGTCACAAACCAGCATGTCGGTCATCCCGAACGACTGACGGATGTCGAACACAGGGACGCCTTTCGCAAGGAACGCTGCGTTATGAAACATCGCCTTCATCTGGTTCTTGACCAACCCAAACGGGATCACCGACGGTGAGTGCGAGTGCACCACGGCGTTTATGTCTGGACGCATCTTGTAGATCTCGCCGTGTATAAACCGCTCCAGGAACGAACCACGCCCGCGGTCTTCACAAGGGTCGCTGTCGAGCGTGTATTCAATGATATCGGCCGGTTTTACTAGCGCAGGCGCTAAAGACTTGGCCATCAGGTAACGGTCGGGTACGGTTGGGTGTCTCATCGACACGTGCCCAAATCCGTCAACGACTCCGCGTGCCGCCAGGATACGGGCAGCTGCGGCGAGGTCAGCGATAATGGCTGGGTCTACGGCGCCGGCTGATGGGGGGTGTTTTTTTGCCATAGTGCCACCTCGCTAGATGATTACTTTGGTCGAGACACTCGTGGGGAAGATCTCCTCGGGTGTGAACTGTCGGTGGGCGATGCCCTGCTGGTAAGAGTAGAGTGCCATCTGTTCCCAGATCTTTCGGTTTTCCTCGACACCGTAGGGGAATGGGTCGCCATTCATGAAGTCCTGCATGTCTCTGGCGTAGGTCGAAAGCCAGGGTAGCGGGTACCGAGAGATCGCAGGATCGAGGAGCCGGGAGACGCTTTGTTCTTTTGACTGGAGGAACGCGTTGTAGAGGTTGCGAGCGACCCACGGGTGCTCGTCGTGGACAGATCGTTGCATCGCCAAGATGTGCATGATCGGCCAGACCCCTGTCTTCTTGAAGTAGATCTCTTCCATATTGATGTAGTCAGGAAACAGTCTCACGATGTCTGGATGGTTTTGCAGGAAGCATCTCGGTGGCCGGGCAATAATCGCGCAGTCAATCTCACCGTTGACTAGTAGCTCGCTGAGAGAATTGTCCTTGATACGCTCGAGGTTGATCCCATTAGGAAGATTGAGTTCGACCTTCTCCTCTCGACCCGGAGCGTTGGCACCGGCTTGGACCCTGTGGATATCTGTGAGGTCGATGCCCTTATCGTTTTGCATCCAGCCCCGCATCCACACGGCCGCAGAGTGCGCCCACTCTGGCGAACCTACCCGTTTTCCCTTGAGATCCTCCACTGTTTTGATGCCGCTGTTCTTGTTGATGTAGAACGAACTGCACCGGAACAGCCTTGAGCAGATGATCGGTAGCCCGATGATGTCTGAGTTTTCTCGAGTAACTTGAGTACTGAACTTTGCGAACGAGAGCTCAGAGATCTCAAACTCTCGGTCCGCTGTGAACCTGGCGAAGCATTCGTGGTGGGTAAAGATGAACCAATTTAAGTCGATCCCCTCGGGGCTCACCTTCCGGATCCGGATGTCTCGAAAATGATCGTAGTCGTTGGTGGCGATCGATAGGTTGAGCTGTGACACGCGCGGGGCACCTTATTTGTAATTTTTCTGTACTAACGATAACTACGGGTAGGTTTGGAATCTAGTTTGGCAATGGTGTAATCCTAGATTAATTTAAGTGCGGTCTGCGACCCGAGCGGCTTGACAAGGGAACTTACCAAATCGGTCACGGTGATAATGATGTTCGCTTTCTTTTTGAATATGGGACCACGATGTGAGATGTATTGGTTTGTAGGGACTGTGTTTGGTACATCTAACCTTGACGATTGATTTAGATGAGGAAATCAAGAAATGAGTCTTAAGGATAAAGTTGCTGTTGTTACCGGCGCAGGACGAAACATCGGAGAGGCGATTGCACACAGACTAGCCAACGAGGGCGCGGCTATCGCTGTCGTGGACCTCGACCAGAAGCGGGCTGACAAGGTCGTTGCGGATTTAAGCATAAAGGGTATATCGACAGCGGCATTTGTTTGCGACGTGTCGAGCCCGGAGCAGATCGAGACTACCGTTGGTGAGATCCATGCACACTTCGGGCGGATCAATATCTTGGTGAATAATGTGGCCATCTCAGATAACAAGAATATCTTGGATATCGATCTCGCAACCTGGCAACGCACTTTAGACATTACCCTGACGGCGCCGTTTTATTTTGCGAAGTGTGTCGCACACAAGATGGTTGAAGATCAGACGGCCGGTAACATCGTGAATGTGTCTTCGACGACCGGGTACTTCGGACGGGGCAGGGCGATTGCGTACGCCGCAGCGAAGGGTGGTGTGGTGAATTTGACTCGGGCGATGGCGATTCAGTTATCCGACTACAACATCCGGGTAAATAGCGTCGTACCGAACAAGATTGGGTCACCGGTTGGGAAGGATGATTTTGATCCAAGCCGGCCGATCGTCAATCTCCGCAACCGAGCCGGT
>CACJLQ010000021.1 GCA_902594275.1 uncultured Litorivicinus sp. | reverse complement strand
GGCGAAAGGGCCATCCGAGATTACGGTATCGATCCTTGCAGAGCTGATTTCAACGTATCGGGGTCCGCAATGAAATTCAGTCGCTGTCAGATTCAAAATGCCTTAGGACATAAGCTTGCGCATTCCCATATGGGAAAATCAAGGCGTATACCCAAGGCCTCCATCTTATCTGAGTTTGATATTCAGGATTTGATCGAAGCTGGTGTTGAATCCGTTGGAATTGTGATTGCCGAAGCCTTCGATATCATTGAAGACATCGTTGCTGAGCGACTGGTCAAGCAAATGAACTGGAAGAATTGTCGCGCGGAGCGTGCAAATGGGGGGCGTTTCAATATCTATGCAACCCGCGATGGGCTGATTCATTTTGAGCGAGGGGAGATCGATAGGTTCAACTCAATATCTGAAGAAATTACCTTGGCGACGGTCCTCCCTGATACGCCCGTGCAAGCGGGCGATCACGTTGCAACTTTGAAAATCATTCCGTTCTATGTCCATGACAAGTTTGTTGGCGAGGCTGAGCGATTTCTTCAGTCAATGACCGTATCGGTGAAGCCATGGTTGACCGATTTAAAAGTTGAATTGGTTCAATCCTACAACGAGACGATTACCACAAAAGTGCAGAAGAAAGGGTATGAAACACAGCGCGACCGACTTGCTTTCTACGGTCTCACTGAATTACCTCACTCGCTTGTAGAGCATGATGTAGTGCAGATTGCAGAGCAAATTCATCACGCTTCTTCACGGGAAGTGGATCTGATCATGGTTCTGGGTGCCTCCGCCATTTGTGATCGTCAAGACGTTGTCCCCGCTGCCCTGGCTTCACTTGGTGGACATGTTTCATATTTTGGTATGCCGGTCGATCCTGGGAATCTCATGATGGTGGGTCATTTAGACACAATGGTTGTCATTGGTATGCCGGGTTGTGTTAGATCACCAGCTTTCAATGGACTTGACTTGGTGCTGGACCGCTTGATGGCAGGTCTCAAACTAGACCCTCGGCAGATTCAAATGATGGGAGTTGGGGGCCTCCTTAAGGATCAACCGAATCGAACTATTCGAGAGACAACTTCTCGGAAACTACTCGATCTTTCCGCTTAAAGCACAGTGTCCGATTTCCCAGGTTCTCTCAGCGCATGTGCCAAGGTGTGCCAGGCGAGCATCACGCATTTTACGCGTGAAGGGTTAACCTGGATCGCTACGAGCCCTTGGACCTGAGACCAGGCAGACGCTAAATGGTCATCCATTTGCGTTTGATCACCAGTGGTGATGACATGTCTTAAATGGGAAGCCAGAGCAGAGGCGTCAGACGGCGAAAGCCCTGAGCAAACTTCGGTAACGATCGATGCAGACGCCTGTGATATGGGGCAACCACGACCTAAGTAGGCAATTTGCTCGATTCTCGAAGAGCAGCTGGAGAGTCTGATCTGAATAGTGACTTCGTCACCGCATAGTGGGTTCTTTCCGCGACACTTACAGGTTGCTTGGTCTAATTGATACTTGTTTCTCGGATGATTGGCATGATCCGAAATTAGTTCCTTTAGATGGTCCTGGTCCAACTCATTCTCCCAACCCCTTAAGTATGCAGTAGCCTTAGTTTACACGTCTTCTCAGTTGTGCCCAGTCGCTCTGCTGCGTCCGTCATCGTGAAAGATCATTTAGATTGGTCAGATACTGACGTCAAAACTAACTGTGAAAGACTTTCCCCACGGCAGGTGCTGTTTACCTTATTGGGATCAATCATTGGATCAACTCAATCCCCGAGAGGGTCAGCATCTCGGGGGTTAAGTTTCATGGTTCATTAAATTACCCTTGATTCGGGAAGACCCGTTCATCCAACTCTGGCGATTCCCGCTCAGCCCAGATTGAACCGTCTTTTTTTTGACACCGAATGGGCGTCTGCCTAGAAACCAGCATAAGTGATGCCAACTTTGAACGTGGCCTATTAAATTTATGCAGGTGATGCGAATTCTTTATCGCTGCTGCATCACTGATGTCCTCAAATTCTGATTTGTATGATCATTGATGTAGATGGATTTTGAGATTAAAAACAATGGAAAGTTTGGTAACCCAAGTCACTTTTTCTGGATTCTTCAACGCAGGTAAATCACTCGGTTCTTTACTCATGCTCGGATTGTGTGCTTGGTTTACTGTTCGCTGGATGGCGAGTCGTGTCGAGGTTCTTTCTGAGAAGTTGAGGCTGGAGCCACTAGTTACTGAGTTTGCGATAACCACAGCGAAAGTCATTCTTTACATCGTCGTGATTATCAGCGCTCTGAGCTCGTTAGGAATCCAGACGCATTCCCTTGTGGCAGCGATCGGTGCGGCAGGTCTTGCTATTGGTCTTGCACTTCAGAACTCTTTGAGCAACCTAGCGGCAGGGATTTTGTTGGCCGGGAATAAGGTCTTTAAAAAGAAGGATCATGTCGAAATCAATGGGGTCGCAGGGAAGGTTGAGAGTGTTGGTCTGTTGACGACGACGCTGAGGACGATTGATATCAAGATGGTTACCATTCCGAACAACAGCTGTTTATCAAATAACATCATCAATTTCTCAAAATTCCCCACACGTCGAATAGATCTGCAGGTCTTAATCGCTTACGAGGATGATGTTACCGAGGCAAAGCGGCTACTGATTAGCTATTCGAGTCCTCATCATTGGTGATCGATAAGACCGACATTTTAGTGGGTGTCGAGAGCTTTGGTGAATACGGCGTGAATCTCATTGCTCGTGTGTGGGTTGCCACGGACAACATATTGGTTGCTCAGGTGGAACTTCTCGAACAGATCAAAGCTATTTTTGATGAGTCGAAATAACCATCCTATATCCTTGTATCGACATCTCTTGTTTTGCTGAGTACTCGCTGGCGCTTACGAGAGGTCAGTCTGAATCCGCACGCGCACCAGAAAATATCGTTGCGCTAAAGCGAAATTAAGCAAAGGGACAGTGCATGTTTTGGATTATTTTGACGTTCACGGTAGCTTCAACACGTTTGTTCCACATTTTGCGCGCGGCAACCACTAGGCTTGCCGCCATACTCTGATTGGCATGTAAACTAATGACCGACTCACGGATCACTATGTGAAGAAAGAACGGGGCGGTGATCTGATTCTTGAATCGCGTTTCTCCCCGCAGATTGTTCAGACGTTACGATGCTTGGGTCATTAGACTCTCGGGACATGAACGCCTCCAAGTCAGATGTGTATTTTTGGATAAATCTCAGTGAACTTATTGAGCCGTTGGGTTAAGTTAAAAAAAAGAAGAAGAGCGAGACGAATCGGTGAGGAAGCGCCGCTATATCCGTACATATACAGGAGTACTTTTGACAGCGGGTTTGCTCTCATTCACGTGGACAGAGGGCTTTACGGTTACGCATGAGAATGTGGTTTTAGTTGATCCGAAGAGCCTGTTTTTTGTGCTTCTTTTCGCAATTATTTACTCCTTTATGGTCGATCAGGATCGCTCGATACACGCGCGCTCGATTGGTTTGGGTGCCGTTTATGGTGGTCTTTTAGCTTTTTTGATTGGCGTCCTACTGACACTGAAGCTACCTGTCAAAGAACAAGCAGTCGCTTGGAACTACGCGGTACTGCCGCTCTGCTATGGGATTCTTGGGAAGGTCTTTGCGGATGCATTCGCTAGAGCGAGGGAGCCTGACAAACAAATGAAGTTGTTTTAGTCGATCCTAGATCGAGTCCACATACGCTCAACTGATTCGATGTTTTCGTGGAACTAGGCTAGCCCTGGACAAACATCGTAGTGCACCGCCAGGAAGCAAATCGATGTCCAAGGGGGGATGTTGCATTTCCAGTCACAACCACCTGGTGATCAATGAGATTCGGGCGTGGGTTGAACTCGGGATATGTCGATATCACAAAACTCGGCAGTTCACTTTCGCACTCTCTGAGCGTCTCAAAAACATTGAGGCTTTGACGGGCGGTTGCATGATTAATCGACACAACTGATTCGCCATCGGTTAACACCATGATGATCACAAATAATTCTTTAACCATAGAGCCTTCATATCATGTATTGGTGACTCAGCTCGAGATATTTGTGTGCTATTAAAAGTTGAGATCGATGAGTCGGCAAATCCTGATTTGTGATGAAATCGTCAGGTAACGAAGGGTACCGGACAGCTGAGGTCAGCTACGCGGAGTAGATACGCATCGTTTTTCATCGAAAACAATGGAGTGCTCGCCCATCGAGGTTTGCATTTTATCGGGGAGGTCTTCGATGTGACAGATCACCTTGGGGAGATAACTTTCAGTGGGCCTGGTCGTCCGGATATGCAGTGGGTTCAGTTATCTAGCGGATGAGGGTTTAAAACAGCTCATCCGGCGCCACCAAAAGGTAATGTGACGGAGGTATCGATGTTTGGTTTTTTGAAAGCAGATCCGAAGAAAAAGCTGGATAAGGAATACAAGACATTGCTAGAGCAGGCGATGCAAGCCCAGCGCAACGGTGACATAAGAAAGTATTCTGAGCTTACAGAGTTGGCCGAGAAGAAGAAGAAAGAGTTGGACCGACTTTGACCAAAAACGAAAAGAGCGGCACTTGGAGCCGCTCTCCTTCTGTTAGGTTTAGATCGTCTCTTCGTTGATAAGGCTTGCGACCTCGGCGACGGTCATGCCCTCGTAGTCGCCTTTGCCCGCGAGCTGCTCAGCGACGCGGAAATTCGTTTTGAGCTGCTGACCCAGAACGATTCCGTCGTAGACCGCATTTACTGATGTGACGACCTGACGGCGGACCGCTAGGCAGAAGTTACATGATGTTTCAAACGCAACGCTTGTGGCTTGCATGACAGACATTGAAGTGCTCCTTTTGAGAGATTGTTACGATAGGTAACTATACTAAGGTATATTATAATGCAATGCAACAAAAATTTTGAGAAACCTCTTAGATGTGCCTCACGCGCGTTCAAGTGGAGCGACTGCGACCCCCTCAACCTGGTGTCTAATGATGGCGTCCGAAACAAACCCTTCCACTTCAGTTCTTCGACGAAGCTCGTGAGAAATGAGGCGGCCTGACGTCCCCTTGTTTTTGGGAGCCCCATCGCCTGTCGTATGGTCATAAACGGCTGATCCAAGATATGAAGCTCTGGGTAGCGCCGCTTATCAAGTTCAAGTTGCTGCGTGACGCCAGCTGCGACGGCATACCCGTTTAAGAACACATCGACTACGTCGGCCGACGTCGGTGCAAAAATGATGGTTGGTTTCCTTGCGTCCTGGCAAGATACAAGTCGTAGGCACTACCTTTCCCAACTACGATCGTTTGATTTTCTCGGTCGACCTGGCTCAACTCTGAGATCTCTGAACCCGCTCGGACGGCGTAGCTGCCGGTAATCAGTCTGTAAGGTGCTGTAAAGGTAATCTTCTCGCCCCGCTTTGGGTCGACCGCGAAGAAGCCGACGTCTGCCTCCTCAGACTCCACGGCATTGACTGATCTCCCGGCGGCATCAAACACCACGAGTTCCAACTCTGCCCCTAGTCGTGTCGCCAGCTCAGTCGCGATATCGACTGATATTCCTAAGGGTTGATCTGTCTCGGTCGACCGGTTTGCCATTAGAGGGTTACCTAGATTAATTGATGCTCTCAGCTTCCCTGTTGGTGTAAACGCTTTTTTCACGCTTGATTGGTTCATTTATTGTGTCCGACTACAAGAATGGGTGCAGACGGATCGAAATTCAGTCCAAATAATACTTGCTGATCCGACAGATCCTGGATTGTATCCATATGCGACAGATTTGCTCTACTTGAAGGAGGTAATGATGATCCATATTCAAAAGTCTGGCTGTAGGGGAGTCGCCGATTTTGGTAGGCTAAAATCAAGACAAACGTTCTCGTTTGGTTCCTGGTACGACCCGAGGTTTATGGGTTTCTCGGTCCTCCGCGTTATCAATGAGGACCGGATCGAGGTGGGGAGCGGTTTTGATACCCACGGACACCAGAACATGGAAATCATCTCCTATGTGAAAACTGGCGCGCTAGCCCACAAGGACCCGATGGGTAACGTCGAAACGATCCCTGCCGGTGACGTCCAGCGTATGTCGGCTGGCACTGGCGTCCTGCACTCTGAATTCAATGCGGCTGATGTGGAGACCCACTTCTTTCAGATCTGGATCCTTCCAAAGACCGATATAACAAAGCTAAGCTACGAGCAGCGTCCGGTCTCTGGGATGGCGACAGGTAATGACTTGACCCTCCTCGTGTCCCCGGATGGTCGAGATAACTCACTATCAATCAATCAGGACGCACTTCTCTAAACGATCAACCCCGGTCAAACTCCAATAGAGGTCCAGTTTGATCCTCATCTTTATCATTTTCTGCAGGTAACGGAGGGCGCGTGCTCTTTAGATGGACAAGAACTATAGGCAGGTGACATGGTATGCATTGAAGACGAGTCGAGACTCACGATCAGTGGTACCACAGGCGAGCTTTTGTATTTTGATTTACCGAGATACGGCGCTGATTGAGGAGATTTAGAGGTGAACCATGGCTAACAAAATAATGATCGATGGACATTGCCACTGCGGCGCGATTGCGATCACCGCCCAAGTGGATCCGGATATGGTGATGGCTTGCCATTGTAGTGACTGCCAGACCATAGGCGGTGGACCCTATCGCGCTGTTGCTATCAGTGACGCAGTGGATTTCAGCATCGCGGGGACCCCAAGTGAGTACATAAAGGTGGCCGGAAGCGGCAATAGACGGATCCAGGCATTCTGTGGTGACTGCGGTACACAGCTCTATGCGTGCGATGAGAACAGGCAGCGGTTCAATATTCGGACCGGATTCTTGAATCAGTCAGCGGTGCTGGTACCGAAGAAGCATATTTTCGTCTCGTCAGCGCTCCACTGGATCACGGATATCGAGAACCAACCTTGTTTTGACAAGGGCCCTGGGAGTCCATTAAGCCAGTTGAAGCAGTAGCGACGGATCATCATTATTACGTCGTACTATCGTGCCATGGTGAAAATAATGATTGTTCCTGTCGCTTTGATCTCCAACTCCTGGGTAATGGCCTCTCAGGGATTGATTGATCGTCTCGAGGCCATTCATCGCCAAGTTGATTGCTTCCAGTTTGCTGTTGATACTGGTTTTACAAACGATTCGATGAAGGACTTCCCCAAGCAATACATGCTCTTTCTGGCGGGTCGGGCCGTTGAGCATGAGTTTAAAGATCAGAACGCGCGGGCTAGTTGGTCTGGTCGATACATTCAAGATGGTTTCTGAGATCGGTTGATGGGTTTGCTGATCGCAAAGGCATTTCGGTGTCCAACAGATCAAGGTGAGATCCTCTCAAGCCAGATTCAGCAATTTAAAACGCTCGACAAGATAGCGGCTCGACAACGCATTATTGACGATAGTTTTACATTTTTAGCTGAACAACTGAACGCCGTAAATATGCTCTCTCGTGGGGTGGTTGAGCTTGATTTAATCTTTCAGTCGGGTGGTTTTATTGACCTTCAATATGCGCACGATGACGGGGATGCGCGAGCGATCCAGCATGAGATTTCGAAAGCGTTTTATGACGTGGGGTCCCTGAAAAAGATTATTTGGTATGAGGAGCAGCACTTGGGTGTGCCTGATCCCTATCGCTTGAAGGTTCGCGTGGGTCGCTAATTTGTTTAACAGATCAGGATTGTAAAGCTCCGGTAACTGCGGTTTACTGTATCAATCCGCCTCAGGATGAGGTGCGAGATAATAAGAAAAATGAGAACAAGAAGAAGCAGTCAAGGGGTACTGCGGGCGCTCCGTCGGGTGCGCCCTTTTTAAGCCTCGCTCTAACAATGATCGTAGGTGCCTTAGGAGATGGGAGGATATTGCAATAGGGCCTGTGTCAGAGCCGCGATCATGACCATCACAAAAAATGCGACCAGAGCGGCAACACCACCTGACCAAATCATACCGAGCTTCGGCCTGAAGAACAGAAACACGTATTGGCCCACGAATCCTCCGAGGCCGCAAATCACAACTGCATAAATCAATCCTAGCGGGTCTGTCATCGTCTATTACGCATCAGCCGAACGCAAAAAGCGCGATCATAGAAATTGCATTAATCCCGAATAGACCAACCGATAACCCGTGCAACATTCCGAACCGCTTCTTGATCTGTGGACTCGGATTGTCCGCTAGCTCGTCAGCGACTTGATTGACTTTGGGCATGATCACTCGGCGGTTTAAGTAAGCTAGAACTGTCACCACTGATCCGACGTTGATCCCGTATTGATAGGTTTCGCCGCCGGTGGATAGGCCGATACTAATGCAGATGAGTGCAAGCCCGACCAGGATCTCGTATTTGAACAACCGTGGAAAGTAGGCCCTCAAAAACGCACTCGCTTGGGGACCTTCCAGCGTGGCAAAGACCGTCGGCGATACGGTCACAGTGAACATGATAATTGCACCAATCCAAGCCCAGATCAGTGCGTGTAACGATGTGAGCATTACTATTCCTCGAATGATTCTTTCAGTAGGCGACACACGGCCTCAGTGGATTGCGGATTTTGTCCTGTGATGAGTCGACCATCTTTCACCGCATGAGACGTAAAGTTGTCACTGCATTCAAATAACGCCCCGGCATCTCGCAGACATGTTTCCAGAAGAAATGGTTCTACCCCGATTAGCTCAATCTGTTTAGTTTCACGATTGGTGAAGCTGTTGACTAGTTTGTTGTGAACAAGCGGATCACCATTCACTTCTTTGGCCTGTAGAAATCCTGACGGACCATGACAGACTGAGCCAACAATCGCGCTAGCAGCCCAAGCGTCAGTGACGATATCGCCAATCAGGTTGGAATCAAAGTCCCACATCGCACCATGACCGCCGGGTAAGAAAACACAGTCGTAATCAGAGCCTTGAATCTTAGCCGCTTTCGCAGTTGTCTGCAGCGCGTCTATCGCGAGCGGATCGTCCATAAACCGGGCAACGTTTGGAGGCCGTTTATCGGGTTCCACTAGGGTTTTTGGGTCAGGAAGTCCAGGTCCGCCTGCTACTGAGGCAAGCGTGATGTCCCAGCCTAAATCGCGAATCGTCCAGTAGGGGGCCGCCATCTCGTCATAATAAAATCCCGTACCTCGACCTGTGTTACCAAGGCTCGTTTCAGATGTGAGAAGAAGAAGCGCACGGTTAATCATGATTTTTTACCTGTTACCTGCAAGTATCAATAATACTGGTTCTATTTAATTTCAATCGTCATAAGTTGGCCCGTTAATTGCTGAAACTTTAATACTGTCAATTTTTTGGAGAACTTCGGATGGATGCTGTCATTGGAACGATCGGATTTGTTGCAATGGTATCTCTGATCGGTGCTATCGATATCATGATCGCTCGCTATCAGTATCGTACAGAATTGCTGGATTTCTGATTCCTCACTCCGAGACTCTCGCGCTCACTTTGCAGGACCGATTAGACTAGATGCCCTGTTAGTGAGATCGATTGTTTGGAAATTTATTTCTCTTTATTTGTCTCGTCTGTACTGGCGGCGCCGCTGATCCCAGCACAGTCTGAGTCGGTTCTTGTTGGGTCAATCTTGTTGATGCCCGAATAGGTCATGAGTCTGGTGACGATTGCCTCTTTTGGAAATACGCTTGGTGCCGTGGTCAATTGGGTTCTTGGCCGTTTTTTTGGACAGACGATCGGGCGGCGTTTCTTTTCTGATACGCCAAGAGTGAGACAAGTCACTCATTGGTATCAGCGATATGGTTGGATCACCTTGTTAGGCAGTTGGATTCCGATCGTGGGTGATCCGCTTACTTTTTGTGCGGGAGCCATGAGAGAGCCTTTATGGCGATTCCTGTTGGTCGTGACTTTCGCAAAAACATTGAGGTATGTGATCGTCGCTGTAACAACACTTGGGCTGGCAGCTAATTGACCACTGTAGCTCCGAGTAGCCGCGAGATGTCTTGTCCACACTTCGCCGTTAATTTCCCCAATTCGGCAATCGACTCATCATCCATCCGCGCAACCGGCCCAGAAATGGAGATTCCTGCAACGACCTGATTCGCTGAGTTAAAGACGGGTGCGCCAATACAACGCATACCAATGAAGCGCTCTTCCTTATCGACTGCATAGCCTAACGCCCGGATCTGGCTAAATTCCTCGAGGAGCCCTTTCTCTTGGACCAGTGTGTTTTGGGTAAACTGTTCGAACGGTGCTTTGTCAAACAGCGCTTTTTGATCTGTGATTGCAATGTAGGCAGCAATGGCCTTGCCTATGCCCGAGGAGTGCCATGAACTTCTGGATCCCGGTCGAAAAAATGCACGGATGGCATGATGGGTTTCGTGTTGAGCGATAAAAATGACCTCTCCGACATCCATCAAACCAAGATTCGCGGTCTCGCCGGTCAAGTTCGAGAGGTCTTTGAGGATTGGTCTTGCGATACTTAGAAGCTTGGCCGCGCGAGGAAATGCGCTACCAACACGAAACGCTTCGATTCCAATCGACCATGTTGCATCTGATTTTGACTGTCTAACAAATCCATGTGACTCAAGTGTCAAAAGAAGCCGGTGAAGGGTCCCTAAAGGCATATCGAGATCGATCGACAGATCGTTGAGGGATGTCCCATCGGTCTCAGCAATTTTCCGGAGCGCATTCAACCCTTTATCGAGTGCCTTGGAGGGTGCATTTTCATTGGCGGCGCCTCGAGGTCTGCCACGAGGTTTCTTGATAGTATCGGACGTCACGATGGCTGCCTCCACGGAAAAATCACAATTTTTGATGGTTGTATCTCAGTATTATTTTTTTCATTTTTTCTAATTTTTTAAAAATGAAAAAATTAAACCATTGAATTTTAAACACATTTAATTTTTCAATTTTTTTGAAATCATTTTTCGAATAAATATACGAGGATCTTTCGGTACCGTAAAGTTATTCGACCAAAGAATAAGGGGAAAAACGAATGAGTCTCTCGAATCCTGTGTTTATTCCAGGGCCAACGAATTTGCCTGATTCGATCCGGCGTGCCATTGATCTGCCTACGGTTGATCATCGCTCACCTGCGTTTGCGGCTTCACTCCCACAGTTATTCGACGGTCTGAAGCAGATTGTCGGAACGTCTGCAGGGAAGATATTTATCTTCCCTGGAACCGGAACCGGTGGCTGGGAAGCGACGATTTCAAACACGTTGTCTCGCGGCGATCGTGTGTTGGCATGCCGGCATGGGGTATTTTCTGATAAATGGATCCGGATGTGCCAAAGCTTTGGGCTGGTCGTGGACATCATCGACTGCGATTGGCGTGGTCCTGCAGATCCAGCTCAAATCGAAGAAATCCTGAGGGCTGATACGGGACGGCAAATCAGAGCGGTGCTCGCAACACACAATGAAACAGCAACCGGAGTTCGCAGTGATCTAGCAAGTATTCGAGAAGCCATTGACCATGCAGGCAGCGATGCCTTGTTCTTTGTCGATGGTGTCAGTTCGATCGCATCGATGGATTTTCAAATGGATGAGTGGGGAATCGACGCCGCAGTGACTGGCTCTCAGAAAGGGCTGATGTTGCCAGCGGGTCTGTCGATTGTCGCACTTAGCCAGAAAGCGAGAGAGGCAGGGCGGGACGCGGGGCTACCGCGATTCTTCTTTGATTGTGAAACCATGGGCGCAATGACGGATGCGGGAGGCTTCCCCTACACGCCACCAATGCAGCTTCTCGCAGGATTGAGTCACTCGCTTGAATTGTTGCTTAATGAAGGCCTAGACCAGGTATTCAGCCGTCACTTCAAGATGGCCGAGGGTGTGCGACAGGCAACAGCGGCCTGGGGCATGGATTTGTGCTGCCAGGATCTTCAATTCGCGTCTGATACCGTAACCACAATTATGGTGCCTGACGGATTCGACGGTGATCAGCTAGTGGCACATGCCTATGATCGGTACAGTATGTCGTTCGGCGTGGGTCTCGGCCAGCTTGCTGGGCAGGCGTTCCGCATCGGTCATCTTGGCGCTTTGTCGGAAGCGCAGGCGTTGAGCGGTCTCGCAATAATTGAGATGGCGATGCTTGATCTTGGATATCCGATTTCAAGTGGGAGTGGTGTTGCTGCAGCTCAAGAATGGTACCGCTCGGCGTTCAGTGATCACTCTGTCGACGCCTCGGTGTCTGACGAGTCAGCATGCGAGGATGTCGCCTGATGAATGCCCCGATTGAAAAAACACTCAACGCAGTCAAATGCGTTGGTATGGAGACGGTGGTTGGTGCACCTGACCTGACGATTGAGCATGTGATGCAAGCAAGAGCACGTATTGCCCCATATGTGCACAACACACCAATCTTGACCTCAACGTATTTGAATGAGCGAATCGGCGCAGAGCTCTTTTTCAAATGCGAGAATTTCCAGAAGGCTGGTGCGTTTAAAGTCCGAGGAGCGTGTAATTCGGTGTTTGGGTTAACGGATGAGGATGCGATCCATGGCGTCGCAACGCATTCATCCGGTAACCACGCGCTGAGTCTGTCATATGCAGCCGGTCGCCGCGGAATACCTTGTCGCGTTGTGATGCCAAAGACCGCACCGCAAGCGAAAAAAGATGCGGTGTTGGGATACGGCGGCATCATCACTGAATGCGAACCGTCAACATCCAGTCGCGAAGCGGTTTTCGCAGAAGTACAGGCAAAAACTGGCGCTGAGTTTGTGCACCCGTATAACGATCCCAGAGTCATCGCAGGCCAAGCGACATGCTCTGCAGAAATGTTAGAAGCTGTAGACGGCTTGGATTCGATTGTTGCGCCAATTGGTGGCGGCGGGATGATCTCGGGTACCTGTTTGACCGTGAGTCACCTTGCTCCAAATATTGAGATCTTTGCGGCCGAGCCACTGCAGGCCGACGATGCGGCACGATCGTTCCGATCGGGTCATATCATCGCCGACGACGCACCAGTCACGATTGCCGATGGGTTGAAAGTGCCCTTGAAGGAAAATACCTGGCACTTCGTTTCGCATTACGTGGCCGATGTGATGACCGCAACGGAGGAGGAGATCATTGATGCAATGAAGCTGACGTGGCAACGGTTAAAAATTGTGATGGAGCCAAGTTGCGCAGTGCCCTTGGCTGTCATTTTGAAAAATCAGGATGTATTTCGGGGTCGACGGATCGGAGTCATAGTTACAGGCGGGAATGTCGATCTAGATCGGCTGCCTTGGATGAAGTGAGAGAATTATGAACAGTGCATTGAATTGGAATAATTTGGAAGTAGGTTACGACATCCCAGCACGCGTTGGGATGAATGAGAGTGAAGTACAGACGCCTTGCTTGGTGGTGGATTTAGACGCGCTCGAGCGGAACATAAAAAAGATGGGTGATTTCGCAAAGACAAACGGGATGCGCCATCGGGTCCACGGGAAGATGCATAAGTCTGTCGACGTTGCGTTACTTCAGGAGAAATTGGGTGGCGCGTGTGGCGTTTGTTGCCAGAAGGTGAGTGAAGCTGAAGTCTTCGCCCGTGGTGGCATTAAGGATGTCTTGGTCTCAAACCAAGTCCGTGATCCAGCGAAGCTTGCGCGGTTGGCGCGTATCCCGATGTTGGGTGCCCGTACTATTGTGTGCGTTGATGACCTGGCCAACGTCGCTGAATTATCAGCCGCTGCGACGGAAGCAGGGACCAAGATCGAATGCTTGGTTGAGATCGATTGCGGGGCGGGCCGGTGCGGCGTGACCACAACCCAAGCAGTTGTCGATATCGCGGTCGCTATTGATGCTGCTGATGGATTGAAGTTTGCTGGAATCCAAGCGTATCAGGGCGCGATGCAACACCTTGACTTGTACGCCGAGCGTAAAGCGAAAGTCGATGTGTCCATTGGGATGGTTAAAGACGCAGTTGCTGCGCTTGCTGATCAAGGACTTGAATGCGACATCGTCGGCGGTGGTGGAACTGGCTCTTACTACTTTGAAGGGGCATCAGGTGTCTATAACGAGCTCCAATGCGGCTCATATGCTTTCATGGATGCTGATTATGGCCGAATCCTTGACGAAAACGGAGAGCGAATCGACCGTGGAGAGTGGGAAAACGCATTGTTCATCCTGACATCAGTGATGAGTCATGCGAAAGCTGACAAAGCCATCTGCGATGCTGGTCTCAAGGCTCAGTCAGTGGATAGCGGATTGCCAGTGATCTTTGGTCGTGATGATGTCAAGTATGTCAAATGCTCAGATGAGCACGGGGTGATTGAGGACACAGCCGGTATCTTGAGTGTCAATGATAAGTTGCGCCTGGTTCCAGGTCACTGTGATCCGACCTGCAATGTGCATGATTGGTATGTAGGAGTCCGAAACGGTGTGGTCGAGGTCGTTTGGCCTGTGTCCGCTCGTGGAAAAGCGTATTAATTTGCAGGTTCGATGACTAGGCAGGATTGAAGTGACGATACGATTGATCTCGGAGGGGCAGATTGCGGATGTTCTGAACCCAGAGAACGCATTTTCTGCGGTGCAGGATGTGTTTGCCAGCATGGAATCTGAGGCCTGGAACTTCCCGGTTGTCCGCGAGTCCTTAGGGTATCAGGACGCGTTATATGGGTTTAAGTCAGGCTTTGATCCAGCGTCCGGAGCTTTAGGCCTCAAGGCAGGTGGTTACTGGCCAAATAACGGGGCCAAGGGCATTGCGAACCATCAATCGTCGATCTTTTTGTTTGATCCAGAAACTGGTCAATGCAAAGCGATTCTGGCAGGAAATACCATTACGGCGTTGAGGACGGCAGCCGCCGCAGCGGTCTCGATTGATCGGCTGGCGATTGCTGCTCCGACAACCTTTGGTTTGGTTGGTACTGGGCATCAATCGGCTTTTCAACTCGAGGCCGCGCTTCGGGTTCGACCATTCCGTGAGGTATTGATCTGGAATCGGTCTGGTCGTGACCTGTCCAAGCATCATCAAATCGCAGAGAAATATGGTGCCGCCTGTCGTGAGGCAGAGCTTGAACAGGTTGTTCGTTCATCACAGGTGATCATTGCCATCACGTCTTGCTTTGAAGCGCTATTTCCTGGGGATTGGGTCAGTTCCGGTACACATATCGCTGCCATGGGTACTGACACGAAAGGAAAGAAAGAGCTCGATCCGTCTCTGACATCCCGAGCTCTACGATTTACAGACGAAATTGTGCAGTCACGGACAATCGGCGAATTTCAGCATCTGAGTTCTGATGTTGTGATCACGACGATTGGAGCGGTGATTCGAGGTACTGCTTCAGGGCGTACAGACGAGGAGCAAGTGACTGTATTCGACGGGACAGGAGTTGGTTTGCAAGATTTAGCATGCGCCCAAGCGGTGACCGAAGCCATCGGGGACAGTTAGGTTGCAGACTAGTAAATCGAGTCCTGCAGATTTTTATTCAGACACCCAAACCCTTCCATCGAAGGCAATGCTGGAGTCTGTGCTGTCGGTGCGGACAGGCGACGAGCGACACCATCAATGCCCGACAACCAACCAACTCCGCGAGCGTGTCGCAGACATGTTTGGTCTGGAAGATGCTGTATTCCTCCCATCGGGTAGCATGTGTAATCAAATCGCGATCGCTGTTCACACCAAGCCCGGGGACGAAATCATCTGCGCGAGGGAAAGTCACATTATTTTTGCCGAGTGTGGTGGACTTGCAAAGCTCTCGGGAACGATGGTTTCGGTAGTTGATACCGAGCGAGGATTGTTTTCAGCTGATGCAGTAACCAATCTGCGCCGTCCGCTGTCATCGTTTGCGCCACGATCACGTTTGGTTGTCACAGAACAGACATCGAATTTGGGTGGAGGGGCTATTTGGCCGCTTGATCAAATTCAGTCAGTTGCTCACACAGCGCAAGAGCTCGGGTTATCGGTTCACATGGATGGAGCACGGGTGTTGAATGCCTCGGTGGCTACAGGGGTGGCAGTCTCTGACTACGCAGTTGGGCATGACAGCGCTTGGGTCGCGTTTACCAAAGGGCTCGGTTGCCCGGTCGGGGCTGTTCTCGCAGGATCACGAGACTTCATTCGTGAGGCGTGGCACTTCAAACGCATGTTTGGCGGTGCCATGCGTCAGACCGGCGTATTAACAGCGATGTGCTTATACGCGCTGGATCACCATGTAGAGCGTTTGGCTGAGGATCACTCGCGCGCGAAGCGCATCGAGGCTGCACTCCAGGGGTGCAGCCTCTTTTCACGAGTGCTCCCTGTGGAAACAAATATTGTGTTAGCCGAGGTATCACATGAGTGTGGCCTCGACGCAATTGAGTTAAAGGCTCTGCTTGCCTCACACAACGTGAAAGTGATGGCTGTTGGGAATCACCGGATTCGGATGATTACGCACCTTGATGTCGATGATGTCAGCGTTTCTCGATTAATCGAAAGCATCGAAGTAGCAGAGGCATCGCTTGGTCGTCGGTGACAAGTGATTGGAATTTAGAGACCATCTGAGTGTGATTGCATGTCGAGGTCTCCATTGGAAAACAAAACCAGTCCGCTAACGATATGGGTTGACGCAGATGCTTGTCCAAAACCGATTAAGGCACTGGTATTCCGCGCGTCAGATCGTCTCAATCTCCCTGTATTTTTAGTTGCAAACGGATTTCTACAAAGCCCACCCCACCCGAACGTTACGGTGGTGCAAGTCGCGCAGGGGTTCGATGTGGCAGATCATGTGATTTTGGAACGGATGGAGGCGGGTGATCTTGTCGTCACTCAGGACGTGCCGTTGGCAGCTGAGGTGGTCGATCGTGGGGGGTTGGCCGTGAATCCGCGAGGTACCTGGTACGACAAAGAGTCGGTTAAATCGTACTTAAGACGCAGAAATGAGCGGGAAGCGATGCGTGAAGCTGGGTTGATTCAAGGCGGCCCGGCACCTTTCTCTGCCAAAGATACCCAACAGTTTGCGCGTGTTTTTGATCAGTTTCTCGCGCGTCTGAAGCGCTAGTGATGTGGCGTTCGAACTCAAGCATCGCTCAGCAACAAGTGATCGAATCCACACTCTGTGTTGATTATCCGATCTCTGTCCGCCGATCATCTCGGCGTCGATCAATTGAGTTGAGGATAACCAGCGGCTCCCATATTCGCATTTTGTGCCCTCTGGAGCTGACGGATGCTCAAATTGCTGACTTTGTTAGAGCAAAAGCCGATTGGATCCAGTCCAAGTTGTTGCTGATTGAGAATCGGGCAGCGACTCCAATTCCCCAGTTCGAGCACGGATCCTGTTGGCAGTATCGCGGGCAGACGGTCTCCCTGGAGCTGTGCCTGGGTTCGGATTCGGTTACTTTAGAGTCAGATCGTCTGCGTGTCCAAACCAAAAAGATGGGTGCGCATGATCTTAGGATGGTGTTGAAAGCCTGGTTTATCAGACAG
>CACJLQ010000020.1 GCA_902594275.1 uncultured Litorivicinus sp. | reverse complement strand
CGATCTGGAGTATTCCTGAGGCGGGGAGGAGACTCGGTGAGCCAGACCATGGACAGATCGTGATCGATGAGTGGGCGGGGATGTGGTTGGCTGCATTTGGACTCAATACCTTGACCGAGCTCACTGTGTGGATGGGACTTTTGACCGGTTTTATTGGGTTTCGGATCTTTGATATCGCCAAGCCTTGGGCAGTGTCTTGGTGTGAACGCAAGATCCCAGGTGCCTGGGGTGTTTTGATGGATGATATCGCTGCAGGCGGATATGTTGTTATTCTTGCCTTGGTCTTTGGTATGCTTAGCGCCCACCCAGGATAAGACCATGACCATCAAACACATCGACAATTGCCAACTCCCGACCCAATGGGGCACTTTTGATATGCACGGATTCGAAGAGCTTGACTCGGGTAAGGAGCATGTCGCGCTTGTCATGGGCGACCCCGGACAGGAACAACCGGTTCTGATTCGTGTGCATTCGGAGTGTTTGACAGGTGATGCGCTGTTCTCGCAGCGTTGTGATTGCGGAGCTCAGCTCGAGCATGCGATGGCAGCAGTTGCAGCGAAAGGTTCTGGCATCATTTTGTACTTACGCCAAGAGGGTCGCGGTATCGGATTACTCAACAAAATCCGTGCGTATCATTTGCAAGACGAAGGGGCTGACACAGTCGACGCCAACAAAGCCCTGGGGTTTGCCGCGGACCAGCGGGACTATTCCATGGTTAGCCCTATGCTGGCCCACTTTGGCGTCACTGACGTTGAGTTATTGACCAACAATCCGAAAAAAGTCGAAGCACTTGAGGGACTCGGTGTCTCAGTGGTGAAGCGTCATTCCATTGAAACCGGACTCACCCCGCATAATCAGAATTACTTGAAGACTAAACACAACCGCCTAGGGCACTTACTCAGCCAATCTGAAAACTTTAGCTGAGTCGTTTTTCAATTGCCGCCTCAATGCCATTCGCATCGAGTCCAATGCGTGCCAACATCGCCTCTGGTTTGGCATGTGCTTCATACCGATCGGGCAAACCGAGGCTTAATAAATTGACGATCAGCCCCTGATCTGCAAAGTACTCACCCACTGCAGATCCAGCGCCGCCCATGCGTTGATGTTCTTCAACGGTGACCACTAATTTTGCATCGGCATATTGCCTGAGAATGGCTTCATCGAGTGGCTTGACCCAGCGCATATCGATCACTGTTGCGTCGAGTTTTTCTGCGGCTTTGAGCGCAGCAAAGACGCGCGAACCAAAGCCTAGGATAACAATTCCTGATTGGCCCTCACGGCGAGTCAAGGAGCGAGCAACCTCCACTGTATTCAAACTTGCATCGGGCAGTTCGCCAGGACCTTGTCCGCGGGGATATCTGACGGCCGCTGGACCTTGGTGTTGATAACAGGTTGAAAGTAAAAGCCGACACTCAGCCTCACTGGATGGCGCTGCGATGATGATCTCGGGCAAGGTTCTTAAATAGGCGTAATCATAGACGCCAGCGTGCGTGGGACCATCTTCGCCAACAAGCCCAGCACGATCAATGGCAAAAGTGACATCGAGACCTTGAACACACACGTCATGAATGACTTGGTCATATGCGCGCTGCAAGAAGGTTGAATAAATTGCGACTACGGGCTTGGTGTTTTGTGTGGCATAGCCTGCTCCAAGGCATACCGCGTGTTGCTCTGCAATTGCAACATCATGGTAACGATCGGGAAATCGCTTGGAGAATTCGATTAAATCAGACCCTTCTCGCATTGCTGGTGTGATCCCGACAAGTCGTGAATCATTGTCCGCCATATCGCAGAGCCACTGCCCGAAAATATTCGAATAGGAGGGCTTGGGTGTTGCTGATGCGTCAGATTTCGCCTCGAGTTTTCCGATTGCATGGTATTTGATCGGATCGTCTTCAGCTGGGACAAAACCACAGCCCTTTCGAGTCACAACATGCAAAAACTGTGGACCTGGAAGGTCCCTCATGTTTTGTAGTGTCGTCACCAGCCCCGATAAATCATGTCCATCAATGGGCCCGATGTAGTTAAATCCGATTTCTTCAAAGAGGGTCGCTGGGCTCATCATCCCCTTTAGATGCTCTTCGGTTTTTTTGGCAAATTGTGCCAGTGGTGGCAGTGGCTCGAGCAACTTACGCGCTTCATCACGACTGCGGGTGTATGTTTTGGATGAGAGTAACTTCGCAAGGTAGTCGCGAATCCCGCCTACGTTCCTCGAAATCGACATATCGTTGTCATTCAAGATCACGAGCATGTTCGCTTTTTCGCTCGCCGCATGGTTCAGCGCCTCAAAAGCAATTCCTGCTGTCAGCGCACCATCTCCGATGACTGCCACATGGCGACGACTCGAATGGTTGATTTTGGCATCCAATGCCATCCCCAGAGCTGCGCTTATTGAGGTGCTCGAATGGCCAACACCAAAGGTATCGTAGGGACTTTCCTTACGATCTGGGAAAGCGGCCAGTCCACCTTCTTTACGAATCGTCGGGAGTTGTTCGCGACGTCCTGTCAGAATCTTGTGTGGGTAAGCCTGGTGACCGACATCCCACACCAACTGATCGAAGGGGGTGTCTAAGCAGAAATGCAATGCAACAGTTAGCTCGACGACACCGAGTCCCGCTCCAAAATGTCCGCCAGAGATACCGACTGAGTAAAGTAGGTATTCGCGCATTTCGTCAGCGACTTGACGTAGTTGATTACTATTCAGTAAGCGTAAATCATGAGGTGAGTGAATCTCTTCCAGTAGGGGAATCGTCGGGCGCTCGCCCGGAATGGTGTGGAAGAGTTTCATTGATGGCATTAATTCGTTCGCTCCACGCTCAATCGCGCCAATTGTTCTAACATGGTGGTGTCTCCTGCCACTCGCGCAAGGGCTTCCTGAGCAATCTCCACGAATGCATAGGCCTCTTGTTCGCTTGTTTCAAGCCCAAGAAGACCTGGGAATGTCGATTTTCCAAGGATTTGATCTCGACCTTGCGTCTTCCCGAGTGTCTCTGTCGGGGCTATTTCGTCGAGGATGTCATCTTGAATCTGAAAGGCAAGACCAATGGCTTGACCAGCTTGTGTCAGCGCGTCCCAGTCGTCATTGGAAGGATTGCCACAGGCGGCACCCATCAGCACGCTTGCGGTGATTAATGCTCCTGTTTTCTTCGCATGCATGGCTTTTAAAGCATCCAGAGACAGGGCTTTGCCCTCAGATTCAAGATCAATTGCCTGACCGAGTGCCATGCCCCGAAATCCAACGGCTTCGCCGAGCAGGTTGAGTTGTTTAACTCGCATCCGATCGGTTCGGCTATCTGGCTCTCCAAGAATTGAAAACGCGGTTGCTTGTAAGGCGTCTCCAGCAAGGATCGCAGTCGCCTCATCAAATGCAATGTGTGTTGTTGGTTGACCACGTCGCAGGGCATCATCATCCATTGCGGGAAGATCATCGTGGATCAACGAATACGCATGCAGTAATTCAACTGCGATGGCTGCCGTGTCTGCTGCATCTGGGCTCGCACCAGCCGCATCGGCGGCGGCATACACCAACGCTGGGCGTAAGCGTTTGCCACCACGTAGAACACTGTACCGCGCAGCGTCTAATAATTTGGAGTCACCAAGATGTGTTCCAAGCGCATTGTCGAGTGCTTGGTCGATCCGTATCCGGATCTGTTCGAGCCAGTCGTGATCCAATGCGTTTAAGCCTCCGGATCAAATGGCGCCTGTTCGCCAGATTGCTTGATTTCGGTTACTTTTTGCGAAGCTGAATCGAGAATTGCGTGACACTCTTTGGCCAATTGAACACCTTTTTCAAATGCATCGAGCGATGTGTCTAAAGGCATCGATCCCTGTTCCATTTGTCGAACGAGTGCCTCGAGCTCCGCAAGCTTTGCCTCAAACGATGGTGCATTGTTTGTGTCCGACATAGCTAACCTCCGATAAAAAACGTGTGGTAAATCAACCGAACAATCACGCCTGCGATTATTAACCCAAGACCCGTACTATTGATAATAAATTATTGACAGGTCAATTGGGGGCGTTTCTGCCAGAAAAAGATGACAGCTTTCACATCCCCAGTCCGTTTGATGTAAAGCACGAATGAAAAGACGACAACGAAAACGCCAATGCCTAGAGCGCCTTGCTCTAGCTGGACGAGCCAATCCATGGATTACTCCTTACCCGTAATTTGCGGTACTGCGACCTGGTCAAGCCGCGTCAACTCACCATTATAGCGCCACTCGTAGATGACTTGTGCGGTCAGTACGCGTTGCACATAGTTTCTGGTTTCGGTAAACGGAATTGAGGCAACCCAAACATCAAGCGGCATAGTTTCCTCTGGCATCCATTGTTTCACTCGATGAGGTCCTGCGTTATAGGCTGCGGTTGCCAACGCTGGATGTCCGAAACGATTGAGTTGTTTCGCCAGATAGTAACTACCGATTCGAATATTCGTCGATGGATTGACCAGTGTTCGATTACCGCGCCACTTTAGATTCAGCTCCCTGGCAGTCTGGCGGCCGGTTCTTGGCATGACTTGCATCAAACCAAGTGCTCCAGCCGGACTTCGAATATCATGCATGAAGAGACTTTCTGAGCGCATGAGGCCGGAAAGCCATGAGAGTGAAAGCTCATGTCGTTTCGCGGCATTTTTGAGTGGTTTTTCGAATGCGCGGGGGTAGCGTAATTCGTAGTCATCGGTGAGTCCCGATTGATGCGCTGTGACTGCAGAACGTGAATGCCAATTCCAACGATTTGCCAATATAGCGGCTGCTTTTTGCTCATTCTCAGTCAGCTGCCCGGTGACAAAATCCCATTGGCGTCTCGCCATGACCGTAAGCCCCTCTTCGAACAGTAAGCGGGCAACTGTCACGTCTTTGCGTTGGTTCACCGTGTCAATGAGTGTTTCGGGAGGACGTTCTGATTTTGCACGCAGGTCATATGGCACTCCGAGATAATCAGCGGACAAAAAGCCATACCAGGAGTTGGACTGAGCGACTTTTTGGAATCCTTCCATTGCAAGATCAGCGCTCCCAGTCATTGCCAGTGCCCGCGAAGTCCAATAGTTCCATTCGATTTCTCTGCGCTCTTCCGGTGGCAATTTGGAGATTGCCTGTAGCACATCAGGCCATTGTTGATAATGAATGAAATAGCGAACTCGCCAGTGGTTGAGAATTGGATGCGGCGGTAAATCCATACGCAGTAATGGTGCGGCGGCAGGGTCGAGATTGATGGCCATGGTCCGAGCAGCACCTAAGATGGCTTGTTGTCTGACAGCCTCTGGGATTTTTCGGTCTTTAATGAGTTTTAACAAGCGATCTGGATTTTTTCTGGCGAGGCGTGAGGCGGCCATATCGGTCCATTTCGGAAATTTCTTGGCTTGTTTGATCAGGAATTTTTCAGGGTGTCGTCGCGCTTGGGCCCAAGCGTTAACATGTTGTTTTACTGATTGATCGAGTGGCTTGGCGAGCCAGCGAGCCAGTTGTAACTGCCTTTTTTCAAGCGCGTTATCGATTCGGCGCAAGCGTACTTCTTTGGTAATCAGTCCACGTTTCTGCATTATCGAAAAGAGCGTATCGCAATCTGTAGGCTGGCTCTTGCCATGAGTCCATAAACGCAATGCGTCACGATGATCGCGCTCGGTATCCTGTTTAAGATGAAATTTCGCTTCAAGTTTGAAGCAGTTGAGTCTCACGTTATCTGTTTGGCGATAAAGGAATAAAAAATCGTTGTGCCAGTTTGCTCGACCCAACCGAAATAGTTTTTTCCAACGGAGGTTAGCAATCGCAGCACTGTCTGGGTATTGATCGATTAATTTTTCGAGATTTTGAGCGGAAATCGATCCCAGTCTTTTTTCGGTGGATTCGGCAATGAGTTCTGGATACAGCGGCGAATCCTTCCATGCGTTTTTCATGGATCGACTGATTTTTCCAGTGCGCTCAACAGTGACCCAAGCCCGACTGAATGAGTCCGCATAGGCGCCTGTGATGTGAGTGGCAGAGAGGCAGATTGCGATTGCAATTCCCTTGAATATGTAGCTGACGCCTTGCACATGCACCCCTTTGCCCAAACAGTATCAGTGTGACGAAACCGAACGTCAGTCGCAATGGGAGGATCGGTCATGGCGCAAATTCTTTTAACAGGTGCTACCGGATTTGTGGGCGATGCGCTTCTCCCCGCGTTAGTCAGCGATGGACATTCACTGGTCTGTCTCACCCGAAATCCGGTCAAAGCCGCGAAACGGTTCACGACGCTCGCCGCATCGATCCGCTGGATCACGTCGGTCACAGAGGTTAAGGTGATGCCGAATGCAGTGATTAATTTATCTGGCGAGGGGATTGCTGATTCGCGCTGGACTGATTCACGAAAACGTATACTTCGTGCGTCTCGCATTACCGTGACAGAGCAGTTGGTTGCGCAACTCAATGCGCTCGACGGTGAGCCTGATGTGGTCGTTTCCGGTAGTGCGATCGGATATTACGGACCACAGACTGACACTGTCACAGAAGAGCAAGCGCCAGGGTTGGATTTTTCAGCGAGGCTATGCGCAGATTGGGAAAAAGCGATCGATGGGCTCGAGGTGGATGCGACAAACATCTACACAGTTCGCATCGGAGTGGTTCTCGGGCGCCCTGGGGGATTTCTGGGGCGTTTGGAAACGCCGTTTCGATTTGGTTTAGGTGGCCCGTTAGGGAATGGGCAGCAAATACTTTCTTGGATCCATCGCGATGACCTCGTCGCAATGATTCGTTGGATGTTATCGGGCTCACCAGACGCGGGTGCTTATAATGCGACGAGTCCCCAACCGGTGAGCAATGGTGAGTTCACGACAACATTGGGCGCCATCTTGAGACGCCCAACCATATTGCGTGTTCCGGAAATGCCCATGCGTTTGGCTCTGGGCGAATTAGCGGATTTATTGTTTAAGGGCCAACCGGTGTACCCCAAGCGTGCGCTCAATCAGGGTTTTCAATTTGAATACCCCGATCTGTGGCGCGCATTAACTCAGCTATTCGGGTGAGACGCGAGCCAATGCACCCTGCGTGAGTACCCGGACCCGTTGTCCTTTGGCGAAAGCATTGACGGAATCTACTTCTTGAACAATCGACAGTGTTTTTCCTGAGTCCATTTGGATCGTGAGTTCGAGCCCTTGCGCACGAGTGGCTTGCTCTTCGATCATACTGCCAACCACGGCGCCGCCAACAGCACCCAGAATTGTGAAGATTTCCTGGCCTTTTCCTTGTCCCACGGATGAGCCAGCAACGCCACCGATGATTGCTCCCGGTAACTGTCCGGCCTCTGATTGCCTGCCTTCGATGACAACAGGATTGGTGCTTAAGACCTTTCCAAATTCGACTTCTTGAACTTGCCGCGCTTCCGATCGCGAGTAAGTGCTCCCCTGGAGGCCTGAAACGCAACCGGTGAGGCCAAGCGTCAGTAGGCTGATTCCAGCGATAGTGATGATTGATCGCTTCATTTTTGACTCCGTAGTCATGGCGTTCTCTTTGATTGTCATATAGTGTCATTGCATCGTCATTTAAACGCGACATCTTGAATAAATACTTTAACGAATTGCTTGAGGCCTGCCATTCCATGAGCAAAAAAATTTTCGTGCTTGATACCAACGTTTTGCTGCATGATCCCATGAGTGTATTCAACTTTCATGAACATGCAGTGGTCATTCCGATGACCGTTCTTGAGGAACTGGACGACATCAAAGATCGCAAGAAAAACGTTGCAGCAGAAGCGCGGTCTGTGATCCGTATGGTTGATGAAGTATTAGGGCAGTCAACTCCAGAAGCGATTGCCCAAGGAGTCGAAATTCCAGTCGCGTTAAAAGGTGATAGTGGCAAGCTATTGGGTACCCTTGCGATTCATCGCTCACCACTTGCAGATGAATCCAGAGGCCGTCTGGATGATATCGAATCCAATGATAATCGAATCATTAACTGTGCTCTTGAGATTCAGAATCAAGATTCTGCCCTTGAAGTGATCTTGGTGACCAAAGACATCAACATGCGTCTGAAAGCCTTGGGTGCGGGTCTCAATCGGGTTGAGGATTATCGCCGAGACCAGTTAGTGAGCGACGTAGAGCTTTTACCATCGGGGCATTTAGAGCTTGAGATGGAATTTTGGAAACTTGTTACCGATGTCGATAGTTGGAGTGAGGGATCAAAAACCTATCACCGAGTGCCGCGGTCGGTGTTCGCAGAGGAAATCTATGTCAATCAATATGTGATTGACTCAACCGACGAGTTTGCAGCCCGCATTAGTCAGATCGAAGAGAAATCGGTTGTATTACTGGATATTGGGCGTCATCGCTTGGAAGACATGGAGGCTTGGGGTATTAGGCCCCTGAATGTGTATCAGGGGATGGCGATGCACGCACTGTTGGATACCGGGCTCGATTTGAACCTGCTGATCGGTGCAGCAGGTTCTGGAAAGACGTTGTTGTCGCTTGCCTGTGCGTTGGAGTTGGTCGTTGAACAAAAGCGGTATTCGAAAATTGTGGTCACGCGGTCAACACCGCCAGTGGCCGAGGATATTGGCTTTCTGCCAGGAACCGAAGAAGAAAAGATGATGCCTTGGCTTGCCGCGATTCATGACAATCTCGAGGCCCTTCATGAGCATGATGATAATCCCGAAGCCTCTATCCGATTTGCACTCGAGAAAGGCAATATTCAGTTTAAGTCGCTAAACTTCATTCGTGGGCGCTCGATTCAAGATGCGATCATTTTGTTGGATGAATCACAGAATTTAACACCACAGCAATTGAAGACCATCATTACGCGCTGCGGTAAAGGATCCAAGATTGTGTGTTTAGGTAATCTGGCGCAGATCGACAGCAACTACCTCACCGCGTTAACCTCCGGGCTGACGTATGTCGTGGAACGATTTAAAGGATGGACCGGCGCGTCGACACAGCACCTTGAAGGGGTTGTTCGTTCGCGACTCGCCTCCTATGCGGAGCAAAATCTCTAAGTGCGAATCTGGATACTTTGTCTGGGATTGATCGGCCTCGTGGCTTTGAGCTTGGCTGCCGTTCCTGTTCACTTTGACGAAGCGCAGTACACCACTTGGCTCGCACACCAGGATTTAAGTTATCAAACCAAAGGGCCATTGGTCACAGTCGTTCAATCAGTGACCCATGGTTTCGAGTTTCTTCCGCAACTGGTTCAAGTCCGGTTGCCGGCATGGATCGCTTGGTTCTTTTCTGGGATTTTACTTCTCTGGCTCGGCCGTCTGGCTGGGTTTGACCAGGACGCCAGTCGACGTCTACTGATTCTCTATGTGACAAGCCCAATGTTATTTGTCTTGGGTATGGTGCATACCACCGATATTTGGTTGTTGTTTTTTTTGTTATTGGCGCTTTGTGCATTTGCCTCAATCCTGCACTGTCGCCCGAATCAGCAAACCGAGTTGTGGTGGCTATTGATGGGTGCCGCCCTCGGATTTGGCGCGCTTGCCAAGCTTTCCATTGCCTTGGTACCGCTATCACTGGTTGTCTGGGTCATTTTGAGAACGCCTCGACTGATTGTGACGCCTGGACCCTATCTCGGCGCATTACTGTGCGGTTTTGTGATGACTCCCTGGATCCTCTGGAATGCGAATCATGATTTTGCACACTTGACTCACGAGTTTGGGCATTTGAACTCGGCAAATAACCGCTGGTTTTATACGGTTGATTGGATACCGCTTCTATTGCTTGCGACGCTGCCTGTGATCTTTCTCTCAGTATTTGGTGGGTTACGAACGCGGCTTGATGACCTTGCCAACGAGGGTGAAGAAGCCGTTCGAGACATGTTGCGTTTCAGTTTTGGTGTGTTGATTCTTGTGTTCGTCCTGAAGGGAATTTTTGGTCAGGTCCTCCTGAATTGGACCTTGCCCATAGTGCCTGTGCTGTTAATGATATTTGCCATGCGGATGCGTTGGTCTTCGGCAAGCACTCTGATTGCCGGCGGCGTACAGATCGCGATATTAGTTGTGCTGATTCATCCCTATGCAGTCGGCCTCAGCATCAAGCAAGACCCATTTCAGAAGATCCGCGGGTGGGATCGGGTGGTACAGGATGCGGCCCGCTTGTCCGGACCAACCGACATAGTGACCACGGATCACTATTCGATGCAGGCATGGGCCCTGTATTTTTGGCCATCTGACCGTGATGGTATTGATCGATATGCAACACCTGAAGGACAGGTGATCCCGACGGCCACACGTCGTCGCAATCAATATGACAATTGGGATGTGCTGTCGAGGCCAATGCAGTCTCTGGTGCATATTGGGCAATATTCTGAGGATCTGGCAGAACGATGTGCATCATTTAATGAGCTGGGTCCAGTGTCGCAAGTGATGCCGGACGGTACGATCCGTTCCACCCTGACCGTGTACCGTTGTCAAAACTTCAACCCTGAGCCTGCATGGCCGGTGATCAGCCGGCACTAGTGGGTCATTAAACAGAGTGTTTGTATGCTGCAATCTCGAGGCGGATACCTGACGAGTTTGATGTGGGTTACACGGTGGCGGCCACTAGATACTACTGCATGCTTTGGATCATGGGTCACAATCTTTTGGATGATGGCGCCAATCAGTGCATCGCACTGATCGGGCTTGAAAAGGGCTGGGTTGCTTGGGAGTCGGGTCATGATTCTCTCGGTCATCGTGCTGAGCGCAAACGGCCCCGGTCGTAGGCGTCGATTGCAGAGTGCACAGAGTGGTTTTCTGGTTGGATTCTAACAGACTAGGCAGTCTCGCTCGTCAAGTCTTTTATCTTTCATTTAATTGACGAGCCCTCTCATTTGCTCTTCAATGCATCTACAGTTTTGAGTTTAGAAGGTATAAGTATGCTGCAGGCAAATGGATTGGTATTAATTGATGCTCTATTGGACAGGGGTCGTAGTCAGTTCCGAACTCTCTTTTTGGTTTTAGCAGGCTCATTGTTGCTCACGCTATCAGCTAAAGTTCAGGTGCCGTTCTATCCAGTTCCGATGACTTTACAAACGTTGGTCGTGTTGTTGATTGGCGTCGCTTTTGGTTGGCGCATGGGTATCGCTACGGTGCTTGCGTACCTTGCTCAAGGCGCGATGGGTTTACCTGTGTTTGCAGGAACGCCTGAGAAGGGGTTGGGTCTTTTGTACATGGCAGGGCCAACAGGTGGCTATTTGGTGGGTTTTGCGCTCGCCGCTGCGACAACAGGTTGGTTAGCTGAACGCAGCTTGGATCGTTCTATGATTGGGACAGCAATTGCGATGGTCGCTGGTAATGCGGTGATCTATGCGTGTGGGTTAGTCTGGTTGTCGACCTTTGTTGGCATGGACAAAGCGGTGACCCTTGGTATAGCTCCATTTTTGTTCGGTGACTTAGTGAAGATTGCGTTGGCAACAGTCACGCTGCCAATGATCTGGAAGTTTTTGAACCGGTACCAACTGTGATGGCTCGAGGCGACCTAGCAGGTCGCCTCAAATTCCTTGAGTAATATTGCATGATTCGCGAGTGCCACGCGCGGGCCATATTGCGTGATCAGATAACCGGATGTATGCACCCCAAAGCGTGCTGACTTTTCAAAGCCCCAGTCATTCAACAATCCGTATAAAAATGCGCCAGCGAACATGTCACCAGCACCATTGGTGTCGACAGGCGTGACGACACGGCTTGGTATATCAAAGCGTTGCGTGCCATCGAAAACCGTGGCGCCATCTTTTCCACGCGTGCAGACCCATTGAGTTGCTGTATTCGATAATGCGGCCAAGGCACTTTCAATTGACTCTTCACTAGTCCAGGTCATGGCTTCTTGTTCATTACAGAACAATAAATCAAGACCATCGCCAACCATCTCAGAGACCTGGTCTTTAAAGTAAGTGACTATGGCAGGATCTGAAAAAGTCAGCGCCACTTGAAGCCCTGCATCTTTTGCAATGCGATGTGCCCGGATGGCCGCTTCGCGAGCCTTATCGGAGCTTGCCAGGTAGCCTTCGATGTAGAGCATGCTTGATGCTTTTAAGGCTGTTTCATCAATCTCATGGGCACTAAGATTACCAGTGATGCCGAGGAAGGTATTCATGGTGCGTTCGGCATCATCTGTCACCATAACCAAACAACGTCCAGTCGTTCCTGACTCGCGGATTTGATCGAGATTGGTTGCAACACCAGAATCCACGAGATCTTGATGATAAAAGGCCCCTAGCTCGTCATCCGCCACTTTGCAGCTGTAAAATACCCTGGCTCCGAAGTTTGCCGCTGCGATGAGCGAGTTGGCAGCTGATCCACCGGACGCTTGCTTTTTCAGCTCGCCTCGACTGCGAAGCTGCTCCTCAAGCACGGCTAATTGTGCATCATCGATCAAGGTCATCATGCCCTTCTCGACACCCAGTCCAAACAACAGCTCGTCTGAAATGTGGTATTCGGTATCAACCAATGCGTTACCGAGCCCATACAAGTCAAAGCGCGCCATTAAAGAACCTTGGTCACTGCATCACACAGTAGGTCGATGTTGGCAGGGGTGATACCCGCAACATTGATCCGGCCTGAACCGACAATGTAGATGTGATTGTTAGCGCGAAGTTTCAGTACCTGCTCTTGTGTGAGACCTAAAAAGCTAAACATTCCTTTTTGATGGTTGATAAAATCAAAATCGACCACCTGCTGACGATCGGTCATTCCTTGGACAAAGGCTTGACGCATCGCTTTGGTGCGGGACCGCATCTCTGCAAGCTCCTCGATCCACAATGCTTTTAATGTTGCATCCCCAAGAATCGTTGCGACGATTTTTCCGCCGTGAGCAGGCGGGCTTGAGTAAATCGCTCGAATGGCTGCCTGCACATGGCTGAATGCATTGATCGCATCATTGGCTGTTTCTTCGACAACGGTGATCGTGCCAATTCGCTCACTGTAAAGACCGAAATTCTTTGAGAAGGAGCTTGCAACCAACACAGATAAGCCTGCATCCAGTAATACATGGAGCCCAGCGCGATCTCCCTCTAACCCTTCGCCAAAGCCTTGATAGGCAAAGTCGACAAGGCAAATGAGATTCTTGGCTTTTGCTTGCGTTGCGATCGCTTCCCATGCTGTCTGATCAAGGTCGATCCCTGATGGATTGTGACAACAACTGTGCAGAATGACGATGTCGCCTTCAGCGACGCCTTCGAGATCTGCCATGAAGCCTTCGCTGTCGAAGCCCTGTGACGCCTTGTCATAGTAACGATAGTCTTTAACAGGAAATCCAGCAGCTTCAAAGATCGCCTGATGGTTGGCCCAGCTCGGGTTGGAGAGCCATACGGTTGCTTTTGGTGCGGCACGTAAGAGGAAGTCAGCAGCGACTCGCAGCGCCCCAGTTCCACCCGGTGTTTGTGCCGTTCTTGCTCGACCTTCTTGGATGATCGCGTGACCTGCTCCAAACAGAAGCTCCTGCGTGTGGGTTGCTAATTCAGGGACGCCTGGGATTGGGAGATACCCTTTGCTTGATTCGTTTTTCAGAAGATGAGTCTCAGCCTGCGTCACTGCTTTTAGGATCGGTGTCTTCCCTGTCGCGTCCTGATAGACACCAACTCCTAAATTAATTTTATCGGGGTGAGTATCAGCTTTGAACGTTTCAGTTAAGCCAAGAATTGGATCGGCAGGGGCCAAATCGAGTTGAAACATTGAAGTCACTCCAGAGACGTCATTCGGAAACGGCGCGATTGTCGCACAATTTAGTTTTAAAACGCGAGATCGACTCAGGTCTGAGGCAATCTTGCTCGGAGGGCAGCTCGTGTCGGCCGCTGCAATCCTTCAATGGTCAGTGCGTCGTTATCCGGATCAATTGCATATTCAAACGATTCAAATTGCATCCAGTCGGTTTTGCGCTGTTCTTCATTGGTTGTGACTGACACATCGAGACACTCGCTTGACTCAAACCCGATGCGCTCGAGCCAGCAAGACAAGGCAGCCACGGAGGGAAGGAACCAAACATTATTCATTCGTGCGTAGCGATCGGGTGGAACCAAACAGATGGTCTCGTCGCCGTCGATCACCAGTCGATTTCGTACTGAAGCGGTTGCCCGTCAAAGGCAACACTGGACGAGCTCAAACCAACGATCAAAAACCAGATTTTATTCCGCACGGTATTACTCCAACCGGTCAATCAGCGCGTCAAAACGCGACTGCCAGAGATCAGATTTCTCTTGGTCAAAGAATGGGGACCCAGATTCATCATACAAGCGTGCAAGACCTAAGGCTGCATAACCGACGCCCTTCCGAAAGGCTTCTTTGTAAAGCATTTCCGCTCGGTACAAATCCGCTTCAACGATTCCATTGCCTGTATGATAGACCACTGCTAAGGCAAACCAAGCCACGGGATAACCTAACGATTGCGCTTTCTGAAAGGCATCAAGCATGGTCTCACCTTGCTCACGTTTCAGGTATCCACGACCGAGTTGCACCCAGTAACGACCATTATCTGGATCCTGTGACAGCGCCTGACGACACGCACTAATTACGCCCAAACCATCGATGTCTGCATACGTCACAGGTGTAGCTTGGTGATCCGGATCAGCTGCGATGGAGGCGAGTCGGTCACAGTCAGGACCTGAGGCTCTGGCATTCGTTGGATAGAGAACGCTAGTGTGCGTCAATAGAAGACAGAGGACCCAAGGTACTCTTACAGTAAACCAATGGCTCTCTGTCTGTCTCAGGGAGCTCAATATACGTAACTTCGCCAACAAGAATGCCATGATCACCTCCGTCGTAGAGTGCATGGTGACGACACTCCAAATAGGCAAGACATCCTCGTATTTTTGGACTTCCATTCGGGCCCTTGCCCAACGACAGCCCTTGGGTCTTATCGACGTCCGATTTCGCAAACTGCCAAGCCAGTGGCCCTTGATCACCGGCGAGTAAATGGATACTGAAATAGCTGGCTTCAGTTAACGCTGAATAACAATCAGCGTCTTTGGCGGGACACATCAGCACCAATAACGGATCAAGCGATACAGAGCTGAATGCACTGGCTGTCATACCAACCACTTGGCCATCTGTAGCATAGGCTGTGGTCACCGTGACACCGGTTGGAAAAGAACCCACTGTTTGTTTGAAAAGGTCTTTAGAAACTGTCATCCACCTGCCTTTTTGGCCTGAAATCCTTTGTCTTTAAGAAAAGTAAGAATGGTCTCGACGTGATCACCCTGGATCATAATCTGGCCGTTCTTGACGGAACCCCCAGTCCCGATACGTTGTTTGATGGCTTTACCTAAGGATTTCAACTCAGCGTCGCCACCAGGGACATCCCAGATGACCGTTGCTTCTTTGCCTCCGCGCCCCTTGGTTTCTCTGCGCACACGACATACAGAATCATCCCGGTTACCGGAATTCACGGAATCTGAGTCAGATCGGATACGACCCGCCTCGGTTGAATACACGAGCCGAGTATTTTTGGGCATTTACAGTTCTTCGAGTCGAGATTCGATATCAGGACGCGCCATCGCGCGAATCAAATCGTTAATACCGACCACACCAATCACATTCCCTGCATCATTTGTAACGCGTGCTTGAGATAAGGGTGATTCTGTCACCAATTGTGCCGCGTCTTCGACAAGCATTTCCCCTGACAACTCAGGGCCGGCTTTGTCGTTCGGCGCCTTCATGATCGTTTTTAACTGAATCACTCGACCGCGGTTAATATCTTTGGTGAAGTCGGCAATATAATCATCTTTCGGCCTCAGCACAATTTGCTGTGGCGTGCCCTGCTGAATCACCTCACCGTCTCTCAATATTGCGATCTGATCTCCGATACGAAGCGCCTCTTCCAGGTCGTGGGTGATAAAGACAATGGTTTTATGGAGCTCTTGCTGCAGATCCAAAAGGATGTTCTGCATGTCAGTCCGAATCAAAGGATCCAACGCACTGAATGCCTCATCCATCAGCAAAATATCGGCATCCGTGGCGAGTGCTCTGGCAAGACCCACTCGTTGTTGCATACCGCCTGATAATTGACCAGGGTAATTTTCTTCGTAACCGGCAAGACCAACGCGATCAATCCAATAAGCTGCCTGTTTCTCAGCCTCTTTCTCGCCCATGCCCTGGATCTCAAGACCGTAAATCGTGTTCTCCATGACGGTCCGGTGCGGAAGCAGTGCGAATTTCTGAAAGACCATCGATGCGCGGTTGCGACGAAACTCTCTTAGCGTTTTGTCGTTCATCTCGAGGACATTTTCGCCATCAATCCATACTTCACCGGTGGTCGGCTCGATCAATCGATTGATATGACGAATCAGCGTCGATTTACCAGAGCCAGACAAGCCCATCACCACCTGAATTCCCTTCGCCGGCATTTTCAGATTAATATCGCTCAAACCGAGGACGTGGTTGTATTGGTCATTCAATTCATCCTTGGTAACACCATCACGAACCTTTTGAAGCATAGTGTCTGGATCATCACCAAAGATCTTGTACAGATGTTTGATTTCAATTTTGGTTTCTGAATTACTCACCCTGACCTCCACGATAGCTTTGTAAACGCTTCCCGTAGCTCTGACTGATCCGGTCGAAAATAATCGCGAGCGCAACAATCGCAAGACCGTTCAGCAGACCCATCGCCAGGTATTGATTTGAAATCGCCTTCAAAACGGGCTGACCGAGACCTGTCACGCCAATCATCGATGCAATGACGACCATCGCGAGCGACATCATGATCGTCTGGTTAACACCGGCAAAAATATTCGGCAGTGCAAGCGGGATTTGCACTTGAACCAACTTTTGCCATGGACTTGCGCCGAACGCGTCAGCAGCTTCCAGCACTTCTTTATCGACTAATCGAATACCAAGGTTGGTCAATCGGATCATGGGTGGAATCGCGTAGATGACGACTGCAATCAAGCCCGGAACTTTACCGATCCCCAACAGCATCACCACCGGAATGAGATACACAAAACTGGGAATAGTCTGCATGACATCGAGGATCGGAGTAACGATCGCCTGAGCTCGATCAGATCTCGACATCAAAATACCAATGGGCAACCCGAGCCCAATACACAGCATGGTGCAAACGACAATGATACTGACAGTACTCATCGTGTCTTCCCACATTCCCAGAAAACCGATGAGAAATAAACTGATTGCTGAACCGATGACGATTTTCAGACTGCGACTTGCGAACCAGGCTAAGACACAGACTATGGCGATAAATAAGGGCCAAGGCGTTGCTAATAACAGCTTCTCAAGCCAGATCAAAAATTGCAGAAGCGGTTCAAAAAACGATTCGATGTCTTCACCGTAAGTTCGGGTAAAGTCTTTAAATCCCTGATCGATTCCTTTTCGAAAGTCGCGCATGTCGCGCCGACCTAACTCGGGAAACTCAGTTAACCAGTCCATACCTGTCTCTGTACAAGAAAAAAACGACTGAGCCAAAGACTCAGCCGTTTTCCTTTATCCCGATTTAAAGCGCTTTTTTAATGCGCGCAGCCGCCTCTTTGGTGACCCAAGTCGACCACGTTGCCTCTTCATTGAGCATAAACTCCACCGCAGCTTCTTCGCCTGATGCCTGATTGTCATGCATGTAGCTCAGGTACTTATTCAGCAGATCCGACTCAAAAGTCCGTTGCTTGACGTACTCTGCTGCACCTGGAGCGCGCTTCGTAAAATCAACCTGCGCAAGTGACACAACCTCGGATTTTGTCCATGTGCTGCGCTTTGGTGAATCGCACTCTTCAACTGGCTTAACAATGCAGTTATCCCAATGCTCTTGGTCAAACCCTGAATTGAAGTCAACAAGCTTTAGGTTGTACTTACCAGCAAGTGTTGTGGGCGCCCAGTAATACCCGAGCCAGTTCTCGCCGCGCTCGCTCGCCTTCGCGATTGAACCGTCCAAACCAGCACCTGAGCCCGTATCAATGAGCTTCCAGCCTTTCGATTCCATATCGAACGCACGGAACAGGTTGTTGGTCGATAACTGACATCCCCAGCCCGATGGGCAGGTGTGCAATCCACCCTTTGATGGATCCTCAGGGTGTGGGAACAAATCAGGACGCGCGATGATGTCGTCTATTGTCTTCAATTCAGGATGGGCTTGAGCCGCAGCCGCGCTCATCATCCAGCCTTCACCCGCACCCGTAATTGGTGATGGGTTGAGTTTAACCAAACGATTTTCTTTCACTGCAGCATCGATCGCGACCGCTGCCGCGTTTGCCCACATTTCAGACGCGATATCAGGCGTCCCTTTTTCGTTCATTGACGTGATCTGTGGCATCGTGCCCGCAGTCAGATACTCAACATCACACTGGTAGCCTTCGCTCATGATGAATCCATCCAACCGCGCCAGGAACTCTCCACTCGCCCAGTTCATCTCACCAATCACGACTTTTCCGCAATCAGCTGCAAACGTTTGCGCACCTGACAGTAGCGCACCCGCTGTCAGTGCTGCACCAATCAGCTGTTTCATATAACCCCCAAAGGTTTTTTCAATTTTTTTTCCGATTATGTTTCACCTACGAAACATTTTAAAAGTGTACAGAATTGGGAACTTTTTAACAAATATCATTAAAAACAGGAAGTTATATATTTTTTAAAATAAACGACCCTTCAATTAGTAAAAAAATTATTTTGACGTCAAAATTTAAGTTGTGAAATATAGGGTGTATTGATAGTGAACTCGATACACAACCCGAACTTCAGTACAAGGAGTGAGAATCGCGCGTGCAGGCACACAACCTCGAAACAGAAGTGTTGGTTGCTCTACGCCGTATCGTGCAGGCAATCGATCAGCACTCAAGCCGCCTTGGCAAAGAGTTCGGTCTTACAACACCGCAGTTGCTGGTCCTGCAAACAGTCGCGTCTACGCAAGAACAACCGATCCGAGCGATCAGTGCGGAAGTCAATCTATCGCAAGCGACGGTCACCTCGATCGTTGACCGCCTAGAACGCCGAGGGCTTCTTGAGAGGCAACGGTCGGGGACTGATCGTCGCAAAGTGTTTTTGGTCATCACGGACGCCGGCAAAGGACTGCTCATCAAAGCGCCAAAGCCGTTACAAGAAAACTTCCTGCATCGCTTTGAGCGCTTACGTGAGTGGGAGCAGCATCAGCTCGTCTATGTCCTTAAACAAGTCGCCGAAATGATGGGGGGGCGCCATATCGACGCCGCACCGCTACTCGACACAGGAGAAGTTACCCGCGGCCACCTGACGCCAGAAATGCAGCCTGATTCGGAGCTAGTTGACCCAGTTGGTAGTCAATAAACGCTTTTTTCAGCTCACCTTCGGTTGATAACACAAAGGGTCCGTGGCGTGCGATCGATTCATTCAATGGTGGTGATGACAGAAGCAGGCCACGTCCGTCACCCTGAATCGTCACCCCACCATCGCCAGTAAGGACCGCTAAATCACCGTCGATAACCGCCTCCCCAGCGATTGTTAATTGACCTTCGAAACAAAATAGGATGGTTGTTTCGCCATCAGTCAAAGGAATCGTTGTCTGACCTCCGTGCGGCGCAATATCCACCATCAGGACAGGCAAATGCGTCTGCGCGGGACCTGTCTGCCCGAACAGTTCACCGGCAACCAATCGATAACTCACACCATCCTCTTCGAATTCAGTGACCTCTGATGGTGGAATGTCCTGATATCTGGGATCTGCCATCTGCAGACGCTGAGGAAGGTTCAACCAAATCTGAAAACCCCATAGACTTCCATCCGTCTGCTCTGGCATCTCAGAATGCAAAATCCCACGGCCCGCCGTCATCCATTGCACTGCGCCATCCTCAAGAAGACCCGCGTTACCATTAGAATCCCGATGTCGCATCTTGCCCTTCAGCATGTATGTAATTGTTTCAAAGCCACGATGCGGATGTGGCGGAAATCCCGCCACATATCCCGATGGATCATCGTTTCGGAAGTCGTCGAACATGAGAAATGGATCCACATACTCGGCACCGGCCAAACCAATCACGCGCCGTATGTCTACACCGGCTCCATCTGAAACTCGCTGCCCATTGATGACTCGTGCAGTTGAACGCATGACTCTTCCCTTTTTTCCGTTTGCCCTTACTTTAATGCCTAAATTTGTCTTTCAAAGTGCTTTGCGGCTATCAATTTCGATCCGTGTTGGCACGAATGCTGAGGAACTCTGATGCCCCAACTGACCTGTATCGATCCCAATAAACAAGCCATTGACATCGCATATGAACCTGGGGAAACCATCCTTCAAGCCACTCATCGAGCCGGTGTTGATGGCATTCTGGCGGAATGTGGTGGAGGCTGCTCCTGCGCGACCTGCCATGTGATGTTGACCTCGGATTGGGATGGAACGCTCGATGCGCCGAGTCCGCAGGAGACTGACATGCTGTCATTCGCAATCGATCCAACACCTCAGTCACGCCTTGCCTGCCAGGTACAACTCAATGAGCAACATGACGGACTCACGCTCACAGTCGCAAAACGTCAGTATTAATGAATATCGGGATTGTTGGGGCTGGTCAGGCCGCCTGTACTCTGATCGCAGAGCTCGTCCGTGGGCAGTTTGCTGGCAAAATAATCGTCTTTAACGGCGAATCGCATCGGCCATACCAGCGTCCCCCATTATCGAAAACCTGGCTACATAACCCAAGCGACACCGAATCAATTCGCTTACTCCCAGAGCCAATCGAAACCCATGCGTCGCTTGAGTGGATTCACGACC
>CACJLQ010000019.1 GCA_902594275.1 uncultured Litorivicinus sp. | reverse complement strand
AGACGTGATTGCTATTGGCCGTCTGTTTAAAGAAGGCATTTTGGCGACAGAGCGGGTTGTGAGTTTGGCGGGACCCTCGGTGAATTCTCCTCGCTTGGTTCTGACTCGAGTCGGTGCATCGTTAGACGAGTTGACCACTGGTGAATTGATCGATGGGTCACATCGGATTGTTTCAGGGTCGATCTTAGGCGGTCGCACATCTGCCGGCTTCTATGGCTATCTTGGTCGTTATCATCAACAAATTTCGGTGCTCGAAGAGGGGACGCACCGCGTGCCATTCGGGTGGTTATCGCCCGGGACCAACAAGCATTCCGTAATGGGGATTTATTTGTCGAAATTAGTACCCACTAAATTAGTAGATTTTACGACTAACACCAATGGTTCGCCGCGAGCCATGGTGCCAGTTGGGACTTACGAAAAAATAATGCCGCTCGATATTTTGCCAACACAGTTGTTGCGTTCGTTAATCGTTGGCGATACGGATATGGCGGTAAAGCTTGGGGCGCTTGAGCTCGCTGAAGAAGATCTTGCGCTGTGCACTTACGTGTGTCCAGGCAAATACGAATATGGACCAATTCTTAGGGATAATTTAACAACAATCGAGTTGGAGAGTTGAAGATGTCACTACGTGCATATCTCGACCGCATTGAGCCAAATTTCCACCCTGGTGGAAAGTATCAGAAGTTCTATGCGCTCTACGAAGCTGTGGATACCATTTTTTATGCACCGGGGACGACCACGAAGTCGACCGCACACGTGCGCGATGGAATTGATTTGAAACGCATCATGATTACGGTTTGGTTCTGCACCTTCCCAGCGATCTTTTTTGGTGCATTTTTCTTGGGGCAAAATGCTTCAGAAGCGATCGCCGCGGGCGCAATCGCACCGGACGGACTACGAGGTGCGTTTATCGAAGGCCTCGCGGGCGCCGAGTATTGGAACAATCCATCGACCTGGTCGAATCTGGTCTATGGTTTCGCTTTCTTCCTGCCGATTTATGCAACGGTATTCATTGTCGGTGGTTTTTGGGAAGTGTTGTTTGCCTCAGTTCGCGGGCATGAGGTGAACGAAGGCTTCTTCGTGACATCGATTCTTTTCTCCTTAACATGTCCACCAGACTTACCGCTCTGGCAGGCTGCGCTTGGAATCACCTTCGGGGTGGTTGTCGGCAAGGAGGTTTTTGGTGGTACTGGTAAGAATTTCTTAAACCCGGCATTGACGGGTCGTGCCTTCCTGTATTTCGCATACCCGGCGCAGATCTCGGGCGATGCGGTTTGGGTCGCCGCTGATGGCTACACGGGTGCGTCAGCTCTCGGCATGATGGCGCAAGGTGGTGTAGACGCACTGGCATCAGCCAACCAAGTGATTTCGAACTTCACATGGTTTGACGCGTTCATTGGCAACGTACCCGGCTCGATTGGCGAAGTATCGACGCTCGCGATTCTGATCGGAGGTGCTGTACTTTTGGTGATGGGTATCGCCAACTGGCGGATCGTTCTCGGTGTGTTCTCAGGGATGGTCCTGACATCGCTTCTGTTTAACATGATCGGTTCAGATACCAACCCAATGTTCAGTGTTCCCTGGTATTGGCATCTCGTGGTTGGCGGATTTGCATTCGGTATGATCTTCATGGCGACAGACCCCGTCTCTGCATCCATGACAAATGCCGGTAAATATTGGTATGGCGGACTCATTGGATTGATGGCCGTACTGATCCGAGTCGTAAATCCTGCATTCCCGGAAGGAATCATGCTCGCGATTCTGTTCGGTAACCTGTTTGCGCCTCTGATCGATCACTTTGTGGTTCAGGCGAATATCAAGCGAAGGGAGTTGCGTAGTGTCGTCCAGTAACGAATCGATACAAAAAACGGTTACCGTTGCACTGTTGCTGTGCCTGGTGTGTTCTGTTGTGGTGAGCGCTTCGGCCGTGATTTTACGTCCAGCGCAAGCGGTGAACGAACAAGCCAACATGCAAATGAATATCTTGCAGGCTGCGGGACTTTATGATCCGCAACAAACAGTCCAAGAACAATTTGAATTAGTGTCGACACGCCTTGTGAATCTGGAAACCGGTGAGTATGTTGAAGGAATGGATCCCGATGGTTACGACCAACGTAAAGCAGCCAAAGATCCATCAATGAACCGTGTATTATCGGGTGAGGAAGACATCGCTCTAATCAAGCGGCAAGCGAAGGTCGCAAAAATTTATCTCATTGAGTCTGGTGGCCAGATCGAGAAGATTATCCTTCCAATTCATGGATACGGTCTGTGGTCAACACTGTACGGATTCATGGCGCTTGAGGGCGATGCGAATACAGTGGCAGGCTTGGGTTTTTATGAGCATGCGGAGACGCCTGGCTTGGGTGGTGAGGTTGATAATCCAAACTGGAAAGCGCAGTGGACCGGAAAGCAAGTCTATGATGGTGACGCAGTGGCATTGCGCTTGGTGAAGGGTGGTGCCGATCGCTCAGATAGTTATGGAGTTGATGGATTATCAGGGGCAACGATAACCTCGCGGGGCGTTGATAATCTGCTTAAATTTTGGATGTCGGATGCGGGGTTCAAGCCGTTTTTGGATAATGTGAAACAAGGGCAGATCTAATGGCGAAAACCAAGGAACTGTTGTTCGACCCGGTTGTCAACGATAACCCCATCGCACTTCAAGTATTGGGTATTTGTTCGGCGCTTGCTGTGACATCAAGTATGTCTGTTGCCTTTGTGATGTCACTAGCGGTGATTGCGGTAACCGCATTCTCTGGTTTGTTTGTTTCTGTGATTAGGTCTCAAATCCCGAGCTCGATTCGTATCATCGTACAAATGACCATCATCGCGTCCTTGGTGATCGTGGTTGATCAGATCTTGAAAGCATTCGCTTATGAAATTTCGAAACAACTCTCAGTCTTCGTCGGTTTGATAATTACCAACTGTATCGTGATGGGTCGCGCCGAAGCGTTCGCGATGAAAAACGGTCCAGTCGAATCGTTTATCGATGGGATTGGAAATGGGCTCGGATATAGTGCCATACTGATGGCCGTTGGCTTCGTCCGTGAATTGTTCGGGTCAGGCTCATTGTTCGGTGTTGAGATTCTGACCAAGGTCACTGAGGGCGGTTGGTATTACACCAACGGAATGATGTTACTGCCGCCATCTGCATTCTTTATCATCGGCTTCATCATTTGGGGTATTCGCGCTTGGAAGACCTCACAGGTCGAAGTGGACGAATTTAAGATCGCGCCAAATAGTAAGATGAAGGAGGCCTAGGATGGAGCATTTTATCAGCCTCTTCGTTAAGGCGATTTTCATTGAGAACATGGCGCTCGCATTCTTCCTGGGGATGTGTACTTTCCTAGCGTTATCGAAGGATATTAAAACCGCTGTTGGTCTCGGCGTTGCCGTCATCGTCGTGCTCGCCATCACAGTCCCGGTCAACAATTTGATCCTGACTGGCCTACTCCAAGAAGGTGCATTGACCTGGATCTCGCCTGAATTGGCAAGCGTCGATCTGCGGTTTTTGGGTTTGCTGTCGTATATTGGGGTGATTGCAGCGCTAGTGCAGATTCTTGAAATGTTTTTGGATAAATATGTTCCTGCACTCTACAACGCGCTCGGTGTGTTTCTGCCGCTGATTACCGTGAACTGTGCAATCTTGGGTGCATCCCTGTTTATGGTCGAACGTGAATATAATTTTAGCGAGTCTGTCGTCTACGGCCTAGGCGCAGGCGTTGGTTGGGCTCTCGCGATCACCGCATTGGCAGGTGTGCGCGAGAAATTGAAGTACTCGGACGTACCGGATGGCCTCAAGGGATTGGGTATTACGTTTATTACAGTTGGACTGATGTCACTCGGCTTCATGTCTTTCTCTGGCGTATCACTCTAAGGAGCATAGAAAGTGGAAAATATGACCATTATTCTGGGCGTGGTGATGTTTACCGTGGTCGTCATCGGCCTGGTTGCAGTCATTCTTGCTGCCCGTTCAAAGCTCGTCTCAACCGGAGATGTCACGATCACCATCAATGACAACCCGGACCAGAGCATTAAAGTCGCCGCCGGCGGTAAATTGATGAATACACTCGCTGACGCTGGGATTTATCTCCCTTCTGCGTGTGGAGGTGGCGGTTCTTGCCAGCAGTGCAGTTGTGTTATTAAGTCGGGTGGAGGGGATATCCTGCCGACCGAGGCGTCTGCATTTACCAAAGGTCAGGTCAAAGAAGGCTGGCGTTTATCGTGTCAGGTAGCTGTGAAGCAAGACATGAACATCGAAGTGGAGCCTGAACTGTTTGGTGTAAAGCGCTGGGAATGTGAAGTGGTATCCAATCCCAACGTGGCCACATTCATCAAAGAATTGACGTTGAAACTTCCTGAAGGGGAGAACGTGGACTTTCGGGCGGGCGGATACGTGCAACTTGAGGTGCCTCCGCATCATGTGAAATTTTCTGACTTCGAGGTCGAAGACGAGTACCGTGAGGATTGGGAGCGCTTTGGCTTCTTTAATCTCGAATCAAAGGTTAACGAAACTGTTGTTCGTGCCTACTCAATGGCGAACTATCCCGAAGAAAAAGGCGTGGTGAAGTTCAATATTCGCATTGCAACGCCTCCTCCAGGAACCGACTTACCCCCAGGGCAGATGAGCTCTTACACCTTTAATCTGAAGCCTGGCGATAAGATCAATGTATTTGGTCCGTTCGGTGAGTTTTTTGCCCGAGATACTGATAATGAAATGGTGTTCATTGGTGGTGGCGCAGGGATGGCTCCCATGCGGTCACATATTTTTGATCAGCTAAAGCGTTTGAACTCAGCGCGCAAGATCTCGTTTTGGTATGGCGCTCGCTCATTGCGAGAAGTCTTTTATGAAGATGAGTATGATCAGTTAGCGAAGGAAAATGAGAACTTCGAATGGCATCTCGCCCTGTCAGATCCTCAGCCCGAAGATAACTGGACAGGTGAAACTGGCTTTATCCATAACGTGGTGCTTGAAAACTATTTGAAGGACCATCCGGCACCTGAAGATGTTGAATACTACATGTGTGGGCCCCCGATGATGAATGCTGCAGTCATCAAGATGTTGAAAGATCTTGGGGTCGAAGATGAGAATATCATGTTGGATGACTTCGGTGGCTAGCCCGCTGGTTGTCTTAAAAAATGCCGCCGTCATGGCGGCATTTTTCGTATTGGCATTGGCTGGCGGATGTTCGCAAGAGCTTGAGATTCAAAAGCTCTCTGGAAAAACAATGGGAACCACGTGGTCAGTTGTGATTGCCAATCCGATTGCATCACATGATCAAACTGCGTTGCAGGCGGACATTGAATCATTACTGGCTGAGGTGAATCGACAAATGTCGACCTATGACCCGACCAGTGAGATCTCTCAATTCAATCAATCGGAGGATCTGAATACTTGGTTTCCAGTGAGCGATCTGTTTGCGATAACGACGGCTAAGGCTCTCGGATTTTCAGACATTTCCAATGGGGCTTTTGATCCGACCGTCGGCCCTATCGTCAATTTATGGGGATTCGGACCTGATGCGGGGGTTGAGGCCTTACCATCGGATGCTCTCATTGACGAGACAAAGGCGCAAACTGGCTTCTCTGCTATTTCGGTTCGAGCTCCCGAGGCGGATGGGGGTGCTGCCATCATGAAACGATCTCAACGGCGCCTCGATCTGTCTGCCATCGCCAAAGGACTGGGCGTTGATCTGCTGTACGAGCTCCTTGATGATCAGGGCTACGCCAATTTTCTCGCGGAAATTGGTGGTGAAATCCGGGTAAAAGGTGATAAAGATGGCTTTGGTTGGAAGATTGCGATTGAGAAACCACTGAAAGGCAAACGCGCAGTAGAACACCTGTTGTCGCTCAAAAATGTGGCTCTGGCGACCTCAGGCGATTATCGTAACTATCGAGAGATTGATGGCGTCGCCTATTCGCATACCGTCGAGCCGTCGACAGGCCGCCCGGTGACCCATCAATTGGCGTCGGTCACAGTTGCTGATTCAGAATGCGCGATGGCTGATGGTTGGGCAACGACACTGTTAGTCTTGGGCCCAGAGAAAGGATTTGAGTTGGCAGTCTCGCGGAATCTGCCAGCACTGTTTATTGAACGTTCTGACAACGGTTTTGTGGTGAAGCAAACGCCACGGTTCGAGCGGTTACTAGCGGGAGAAGCAGAATGACAATTGGTCTATTTCTCACGGTTTTTGGGGTGTTTGCATTCTTGGTCGCCATCATGGCGGTCGGTGTCATGATGGGACGCCGTCCGATTTCAGGCAGTTGTGGTGGGATTGGACGGATTAATGGCGAAGAGAGTGAATGCGCCATTTGTGGTGGTGACCCGATCAAGTGTGAGCAAGCAATCAATGATAAGAGCGTTGTCGGCGTATCGACTGTGAAGGACGCATCGCGACATCGAATGAATAACAAGGTGACCAAAGTCTGATGAACGGTGACACGTTTGGCCGTCGATTGATCGAGCTGTCATGACGAAACAGCGGGTTTTGGTGACTGGCGGCGCCGGCTTTATTGGATCTGTTGTGGTGCGGTACTTGATTGGTGAAACGAACGCATCGGTATTGAACGTCGATAAGCTCACCTATGCGGGTAATCTTGATTCACTGGCGACTATTGCTGGTTCGCCTGACTATCAGTTTGCTCATTCCGATATCTGCGATCGTGACGAAATGCAACGTCTGTTTGACGACTATCAGCCGACTCATGTCATGCATCTGGCAGCAGAGAGCCATGTTGATCGATCCATTGACGGTCCGTCCGCTTTTATCAAAACCAATATCATGGGCACGTATATTTTGCTTGAAGTCGCACGACACTATGTTACTCACTTGCCAGGTGACGCGCGTGACGCATTTCGATTCCACCATATTTCAACCGATGAGGTGTATGGCGATTTAGTTGGTGTCGATGCACTCTCTTCTGAAGACACTCCGTATCAGCCAAGCTCACCCTATTCGGCATCGAAAGCATCGAGTGATCATTTGGTACGATCTTGGCATCGAACCTATGGGCTTCCAATCGTGATTACCAATTGTTCCAACAATTATGGCCCGTATCATTTTCCCGAGAAATTGATTCCATTGGCAATGTTAAACGCCATTGAAGGGAGGCCGATTCCTGTTTATGGACGTGGTGATCAAATCAGAGATTGGCTCTATGTTGAGGATCACGCTCGCGCTCTGGTCAAGGTTGTTTTCGAAGGAACCGTCGGTGAGACCTACAATATCGGTGGTCATAACGAACGAACGAATCGACAGGTCGTTGAAACACTGTGTGATCTATTGGATGCGCGGGTTGGACAGAAACCTCAGGGGCTTAATAGTTTCCGAGAGCTGATTCGGTTTGTGACCGACCGACCCGGTCATGATCAGCGCTATGCAATTGATGCATCGAAAATTCAGGCGACACTTGGCTGGACTCCTGTGGAAACATTTGAATCAGGGCTCTCCAAAACGGTCGATTGGTTTTTGGCCAATGAAACTTGGTGGCAACGGGTACGGGGTGGCGCCCATGAAGGTGAGCGCCTCGCTCTGCTGTAGCGCGTTGGTTGGAACCCACCAACGGCGGATGCGTTCGAATTCCTGCGATGAATAGTCACCTAATTCAGTGCATCTTCAGTATAATTACCAGATGAAATTAGAAAATTTACTTCAAGAATCCTTGGTCCATGCGCTCAATCCATTAGTCTGTGATTTGGATAATGAGAGTCATGGTCATAACGTCCCTAAAAATTCAGAAACCCATTTTCGGCTTGTGATTGTCTCAGATGCATTTGATGGGTTATCGCGTGTGAAGCGCCATCAACTGGTCTACAAAGCCGCTGGCGAAGCACTTAAGCAGGGCGTACATGCTTTGGCGATGCAATGCTTCACAGAGTCTGAGTGGGCAGACAGCCCTGAACGCCTGTCATCACCACCCTGTCATGGTGGGATGAAGAAGGATCCACGATGAACCAGTTGGTTGTCGCTGCTCTTTATCAGTTTGTCGAGCTCCCTGATTTTCGGACGATCCGTGCCCCATTGTTGGACACCTGTATGAGTCATGGATTACGAGGCACGCTGTTGCTCGCTGAAGAGGGAATCAACGGGACCATTGCTGGCACTCGTGAGGGAATTGATGTGGTCAAACAATGGCTCGACGCCGATGGGCGTTTTGATCGCTTGGAATACAAAGAGTCATTAATGGACGCTGAAGGTGTGCCGTTTTATCGCATGAAGGTCAAACTCAAAAAAGAGATCGTCACACTGGGTGTTCCGGGGATCAGCCCAAAAATGAAGGTCGGACGTTACGTGATGCCGGAAGATTGGAACGCGCTGATTACTGATCCAGAAATCATCACCATTGACACCCGTAATGACTACGAATATGAGGTCGGCACCTTCAAGGGTGCGATCAATCCGGAAACCAAGACGTTTCGTGAGTTTCCAGAGTGGGTGGCTGATAATTTAGATCCCAAGAAGCATAAAAAGGTCGCTATGTTTTGCACCGGAGGGATTCGTTGCGAAAAATCAACAAGTTATCTACTTGAGCAAGGCTTTGAAGAGGTCTATCACCTCAAGGGCGGAGTATTGAATTACTTCGAACAAGTGCCGCATACCGAGAGTAGATGGGAAGGCGAATGTTTCGTTTTTGATAACCGCGTTACGGTGAACCATCAACTCGAAACTGGTGAATTTGATCAATGCCATGCTTGCCGTCGTCCGATCACGAAAGACGATAAAACGCGACCGGAGTTTGTGATGGGGGTTCAGTGCCATTACTGTGTCGATGAATATTCGGATGCCCAGAGAGAACGGTTTCGGATGCGCCAACAGCAGATTGAGTTAGCGGAGTCTCGAGGCGAACGTCACGTTGGAATGGATGTTCAGGCGTTCGAGAAGCGACAAATGGATGCGAGACGAAAGCAACATCTTGAAAAGGAAACCCAACGAGCAGTCCAGGGTTGATCGTTGTATGGTCGGAATGATTGGCAAAGGTGGTGATCATGAGTGAGGTTTTTGGAGTCATTGGCGGTAGTGGCGTTTACGACATCGATAGTCTGCGCAAGTCAAATTGGGTGGCTGCAAAGACCCCTTTCGGAGAGCCCTCAGACGAGATCCTGACAGGGGTCATCGGTGATCAACAATTTGCGTTCCTGCCACGTCATGGTCGCGGACATCGATTGTCGCCGACCGGGATTAACTATCGGGCGAATATTTGGGCTTTGAAGTCATTGGGTGTCAGACGTATCTTGTCTGTGAGCGCGGTTGGCTCGTTAAAGGAAGAACATGCGCCCGGCAATTTTGTTCTGGTTGATCAATACATCGATCGAACCGTGCAACGTGGGAATTCGTTTTTTGCCAATGGCTGTGTAGGTCACGTCTCCATGGCGCATCCAGTCTGTTCTAATCTCAACCAACGGGTACTTGAAGCGGCAGAGCAATCGAATGTCTCTGTGCATGCTGGTGGAACCTATGTGGCGATTGAAGGTCCTCAATTCTCCTCGCAAGCGGAGTCCAATCTGTACCGTTCGTGGGGTTGCGATGTGATTGGAATGACCAATATGCCAGAGGCGAAACTCGCGAGAGAAGCCGGGATGTGCTACAGCTCACTGGCAATGGTGACGGATTATGATTGTTGGCATCCAGATCATGATGCCGTGACCGTGGATCAAGTGATCACAACCCTGATGAGCAACAGTGACAAGTCAAAGTCGATTGTCGCGGCGTTGAGTCAGGTCAATGACCTGTGCGCGCGTCCGTGTGCGTGTTCAGAGGCCAATGCATACGCAAAAATCACAGCCGAGCATGCGCAAGATCCTGAGCTCGTGAGTAAATTACAGCGCATACTCGATCCGTGAGAGCCCGCCATGGATGACTCGATATTAGAACAGGCCATAGCCATTGGGGTGAAACTTGCGGACAATCGTCTCATTCGGTCAAGCGAAGGTAACTTGTCGATCCGACGCGATGACAACTCATTTTTGATTACTCCCTCTGGAAGCAAGATTCACGCACTAAATCAGCATGATTTTGTGGCGGTTGAGTTTGATGGGAGCCATTCCAAGAACCATCGTCCGTCATCTGAGTGGCGGTTTCATCAGGACATCTATCGAACACGAGCCGAGGCTCAGGCGGTCATCCACACGCACAGCGAATATGCGACGGCGCTCGCTTGCACGCGGGAAGATCTGCCGGCATTTCACTACATGGTCGCAATCGCTGGAGGAGACCGTATCAAGTGTTGCGACTATGCACTCTTCGGATCTGAAGAGCTATCGTCAAATATCTTAGCGGCTCTTGAGGATCGAAAAGCGTGTTTGATCGCCAACCACGGACTGATCGCTTGGGGCAGTTCTTTGGATGAGGCCTATATAATCGCGACAGAAATTGAATCGCTGAGTAAACAGTATCTGATTGCACGGTCGACTGGCTCAGTATGCCTTCTTGATGCTGACGAAATGCAAAAAGTGATCGAGAAATTTCAAGACTATCGAATCAATAAACAGCAATTTGAAAGCAAGGGGGTCTTCAATGGTTGAAACGATGTATTGGGCCGATGATGCGCTGTATTTGTTGGACCAGCGGGCACTTCCCAATGCAGTCACTTATTTGAAGTGTGGGTCAGCTGAGGAAATTTCGGCAGGAATTCAGGAGATGGTGGTGCGTGGTGCGCCTGCGATTGGCGTTGCCGCGGCCTATGGCGTTACCAGAGCAGTGCAAGACTCCTGCAGTGATCTCGCAGTGGATTGGGAGTTAGTATTGCAAAAAATCGCAACACTGCGTGCCAGCCGTCCGACTGCGGTGAACTTGATGTGGGCCATTGATCGCATGACGGCACTCATTGATCAGTTACGTTCATCACCTGTTAGCGTGGTGATTGATGCGTTCCTTCAAGAAGCAAAAGCGATCGAGTTGGAAGATGTTTCCATCAACCAGAGGATTGGAGACCATGGCTCGAGTCTTTGCCGCGATGACATGCGTATTTTGACGTATTGCAATGCTGGTGCGCTTGCGACTGCGGGATATGGGACTGCGTTGGGTGTGATTCGTTCAGCGTCTCGGGATTTTGAGAACATTTCAGTCTATGCCTGTGAGACGAGGCCTTATTTGCAAGGTGCGCGCTTGACGGCCTGGGAATTGATGCAAGACAAAATCCCTGTCACTTTGATGGCGGATAACATGGTTGGCTATGCAATGGACCAGGGATTGATCGATATGGTGGTGGTGGGCACGGACCGGGTTGCAGCAAACGGCGATGTGGCGAATAAAATTGGAACCTACACGGTCGCGACGATGGCCAAGCGCCATGCTATTCCGTTTTACGTGGCGTGCCCAGTTTCGACCATTGATTTTTCAACCGCCTCCGGTGATTTGATTCCAATTGAGCAGCGCGCAGCGGAGGAGCTGACTGGGTATCAGGACAAACAATGGGCCCCGTCTCAGGTGAACGTATTAAATCCGTCGTTTGATGTGACACCAAGTGAGTTGGTCGCGGGCCTCATCACTGAGCACGGTATTGTACCGTCGACATCAGACGGAATCCGGTATATCCAATCGGGGTTATCCAGCGAGTTGCGTTAAACTCAACACGGGATACTTGAGACGGTTGCGTCCGTTAAGTCCGTCCAGTTCGATAATGACGGCCGAGCCAAGAACTGTGGCGCCAGCTTTCTCCAGGAGCGTTTCGGTGGCTGCAATTGTTCCACCCGTGGCTAGAAGATCGTCAATGATCAGTACTTTTTGTCCCTGAAGTTGGCGATCTTTCTGGATGCTGAGAATGTCCTCCCCATATTCCAAGCCATACGACTCATCAAACGTATCCCCAGGCAATTTTCCGAATTTCCGAACTAAAACAACGCCGATATCACAGGCGAGAGCGACTGGCGGAGCGAACAAGAATCCTCTTGAATCAATCGCTGCGAGCACGTCTGGTTTTGTCTCTTCAACGAGTTGTGTGAGTGACTCAACGACCAAACGAAGCCCTTGGACGTGCTCGATGACGGAGGATACGTCATAAAAGAGGATCCCGGGTTTTGGGAAATCTGGGTAGGTCTGGATCAAGCGACTAATGGCATCATTATTCATGCATCTTCCTATTCAATAATGTGGTGGTACAGAATCATCGCTGGCCCCGAGTTGAGACATCTGTTCGATCAGTGGCCGGACGAGATTGGCGAAGGCATGAAGCTCTTCGGTGAGTTGGTCGCGATCGCGATTGAGACGCACCACTTCACGATTCAGCGCGCCGATCTGATCCTCTAAATACGCAATGCGAAATTCGAGATCAGCGACAGTCGTGTCTTGGCTCATCGTCTTGTAAATTGCTCCGCTAGACCCAACAACTAACGTACTGTGCTATTGCTAACACAATCGACATCCTTTGCTTTTGGAGTTTCTCATGCGTAAGCCAATTGGCCAACTATTCTTGTCACTTGTTTTATCGATCATTGGTTCGCTGGTTTTGATGTTCTTATTGCCATCCTTTGGAATGGAACCAGAAGCCGGCTCAGAAACAGAAGCCGGTGTTTTGATCGCGATTGTTATAGTGGTGATTCTGTTCGCACAGGGTGCGTTGCAGTCTGTGATCGCAAACCGCCGCTTCGAGTCAGTCCCGACGGGTCCACGTGAAGAAGGCACTGTGAAGTGGTTTAACTCGACTAAAGGATTTGGCTTCATCACGCGTGAAGATGGCGAAGATGTCTTTGTTCATTACCGCTCAATTCGTGGCCGGAACCGTTATCTTTTACGTGAAGGTGCGACAGTGAATTACGTGCTCGGTCGTTCGGGTAAAGGACCGCAGGCCGAGGACGTTGATCTGGTTGACTGACTAGCCGATTAGTTCAAACAGCAAACCCTGATAGAGGTCTTTTAAACGCGGTAGATCCTCGATTTTGACCTCTTCGTCGATTTTATGAATCGATCGGTTGACCGGGCCTAACTCAACCAACTCGCATCCGAGTTTTGCAATGAACCGTCCGTCAGATGTGCCGCCGCCGGTCGAAAGATCAGTGTCGAACCCGGTCATTGCTTGAATGACTCGACTGGTTGCTCGAGTTAAGGCTCCGTGAGTGGTCAAAAACGGCTCCCCCGATAAATTCCATTCAATTGATGCTTCCATGGTCAGATCCTCAATGAGTTGCTCCACCTTCCGTTCGATTTGCTTTGCTGAGGTTGAGGTTGAGAAGCGCCAGTTGCATCGGAAGCTAGCGGATCCTGGCACCATGTTGGTTACACCTGTACCAGCACTGATATTGGATACCTGAAAGCTTGTCGGTGGGAAATAGTCGTTTGCCTCGCCATCCCAGTCCGTAGACGCAAGTTCAGCGATCAGGCGGGACGTGTGATGAATTGGATTATCCACCAGTTCTGGATAGGCGACGTGACCTTGGATCCCGTGGACTGTGATCGTTGCATTGAGCGATCCACGTCGTCCCACTCGAACAACGTCACCCAGTGAATCTTTCGAGCTCGGTTCACCAACAATGCAATAATCGATTTCAAGTTGACCTGACTGCGCTTGTCGTCTCGTTAATTCTTCAACAACTGCCACAGTGCCATCGGTTGCTGGCCCCTCTTCATCGCTTGTGAGCAGAAAACCAATTCGTCCGGCTGGCTTTGGTGTGTGGTGCAGAAATTCCTCACAGGCAACCACCATCGCCGCCAGTGAAGATTTCATATCCGCTGCACCACGCCCTCGAAGAGTTCCCTCCGACGTTGTCGTTGGAATGAACGGATCGGACGTCCACTTATCGAGATTACCGGTTGGAACGACATCAGTATGTCCCGCGAAGCACACCATCGGTCCTTGATTACCAAAGCCAAAGGTTGCCCACAAATTTGAGACACCCTGCCGATCCATACGCTCAAGCTTGAAACCCAGACGCTCAAGTCGCGCACCCAGAATATCGAGACAGCCGGCATCATTGGGTGTTACCGATTCGCGCCGGATCAGTTCTTCAGTCAGTTCAAGGACAGGGCAGTTCATGACAATCCTTAGTTATTGGTGTGTAGCTCATCGTTGAGCGCAACCGCCGACTTATTGGACAAGCATTCGATCTCACCAGTCACTGAATTTCGACGGAACAATAGATCGTCTGTATTCGCTAATTCTCGCGCTTTGACCGTACCAACGGCTTGTCCTTCCTTATCGAGTAATTTGACTTTAGATCCAGCCGTCAAATACAGACCAGATTCGATGGTGCACCGATCTCCCAGTGGAATTCCGAGGCCTGCATTTGCGCCTAAGAGGCACTGTTCACCGACAGAAATGATGATGTTTCCGCCACCGGACAATGTACCCATGGTTGATGATCCACCGCCAAGGTCTGATCCATCTCCGACCACTACACCAGCTGAAATACGGCCTTCAACCATAGAGATACCCAGTGTGCCCGCATTGAAATTGATAAACCCTTCATGCATCACTGTAGTACCTTCACCCAAATGAGCGCCCAAGCGAATCCGCGATGCATCACCGATACGTACACCATGTGGAACGACGTAATCGGTCATGCGAGGGAACTTATCAACAGAGTGTACGGTCAGGACCTCGCCATACGCCCGAGCGCGCGTCTGTGCATGAGCAAGTTCCTTGACATCAATTGGGCCTTGGCTGGTCCAGGCGACGTTCGGCAGTAACCCAAACATTCCATCAAGTTTGGTCCCATGTGGCTGAATCTTGCGCATCGAAATCATCGACAGTTTTAGGTACACCTCTGGCACGGTTTCTGGTTTTTCGTCAGTCGCGAGTGCACAAATCACGAGCGGTTGTTCTGTTCCAGCAAGCGGTGTCAGCGCTTTAAGAAGACCCTCGGCATCGCCGTCGTTACTGTCCTCAAGCGCTTCTAAGAAATCATCCAAATCATCAGCCGCGATTTGACGGGTGAGATTTGAACCATCCCAACCAAATACGTCCGCAATAATGCTGACAACAGCAGGATCAGGTCGGCACAGTGCTTTGGGATAGTATGTATCGAGCCACTGATCGTCTGAGTTTTGGTGTCCAACACCAAGTCCAAATGCAAAACATTCCATGGGGATATCCTTAAGCTTTTAATAAATTCGGGATGGTGGTCCACTGATCAGGATCAAAGCCGACGGTCATTGCGCGACCATTGACCATCAGCGGCCGTTTGATTAGGGTGGGTTTATCGACGATGGCTTGGATGCGAGTCGTACCGGTGAATTGGTTTTTCACGTAATCTGGGAGTTGGCGATAACTGGGCCCACGCGTGTTGACTAACGCATCACCGACACCGTCAAGCCAAGCCTCAACCGCAAATCCTGATGGAGGGTCTTGTTTGAAATCAACAAAGTTATACGTCACTCCATTGGCTTCAAGCCATTGAAACGCCTTTTTCATGGAGTCACAGTTTTTGATTCCGTACACTATCAATGCCATGGATTACCCCGTGATAAATGATTTAATACGTTCGAGTGCTTCTCGGCAGGTATTTGGCTCAGCAACCAACGCCATTCTGACAAACCCGGCGCCTGGATTGATGCCGTTCACTTCGCGGCCAAGATATTGTCCGGGTAGCACAGTGACACCAGTCGATTCGTACAACTCCCGACTAAAGGTATCACAAGCGATCGGTGTCTTGGCCCACAAGTAAAAACCGGCGCCAGGATCGCTGGTATTCATTCGATCGCCCAAGATCTCAGCGGCTTGCTTGAATTTTTGAGCATAAAGTGCGCGATTTTCGATCACGTGTGTTTCATCTGCCCATGCAAGTTCTGAAGCCTTTTGTACAGCCATCGACATCGAACAACCGTGATACGTTCGGTATTTTAAAAAGGGTGCAACAAAGTCTGCGTCACCGGCCACAAAGCCGGATCGAAGCCCCGGCAGGTTCGAGCGTTTTGACAAACTATGAAACACCATACACTTTTTGAATTCGGTATTGCCGCTCGTTGCGCACACCTCGAGAAGCCCTACTGGTGGAGTGTCTCGATAGATCTCCGAATAGCATTCATCAGAAGCGAGCCAAAAATCGAATTGTTGTGCTTTCTCAATCAACATCGCGAGTGTTGCCTCATCGAGCGCAGTCCCTGTTGGGTTACCTGGGGTGCAAATGAAGCAGAATTGGCAGTCCTTCCAGACTGCATCAGGTACTGCATGATAATCCGGCTGCCCTGATTCCGTGATCGGAAAATAGTAAGGGCTCAATCCAGCCACGAATGCAGCACCCTCATAGATCTGATAGAACGGATTTGGTATTACAACCGTGCCGCCCGCAGATCGATCGACCGCCGCTTGGACTGCCGCGAAGATCGCTTCACGGGTGCCATTGACCGGAATGACGTTGGTATCAGGATTCACCGGACCAGTTTCGAGCGAAAACCGACGATTCAACCAGGTAGCGATGGACTGACGGAGCGTGTCTGTTCCTCTCGTCGTTGGATACTTCGCAATGAGCCCCATGTGCTCAATCAAAGCATCTAAGACAAACTGTGGTGGTGCATGTTGAGGTTCACCAATGGACAGAGGAATCGGTTTGAGATCGTTGGGTGTTTTGGCATCGGCAAACAGCGCAGCCAGTTGCTCGAACGGATAAGGTTTTAAACGATGCAAATCAGGATTCAACATCTGACAAAGCTCCACTGAGGGCATTGAGTTCGTGTTCCAGACGTTCTTTGAGCCGGTGAATGAAGTCGTCATCATACAGATTGTTGCCACGACTGTCGGTCACATAGAACACATCTTCCACCCGCTCTCCCAATGTTGCGATTTTAGCGGTTGAGAGATCGAGTCCAAACTCTGCAAATACACGACCAACCGTTGTTAAGAGGCCGGCTCGATCTGGTGCAACGAGCTCAATCAATGTGCGTTTCCCCTCGAGATCTGGCCTGATCGATATATTGGCAGGCAAATTGAAATACTTGTGCGCACGGGGTGTTCGGCGTGTTCCGGCGTTTTCGATGTATTGGCCAAGCGCTGCTTGTTCTAAACCGCGTAAGAGCCGCTCTTGATCATCTGATGCAGTCACAGGCTGGCACGTCGCGTCATGCTGAATGATAAAGATATCAATCGATCGACCGGCATCACTGGTATGCAGCTTTGCGTCAAGGACCGAGAGGCCAAGATCTGAAAAACAAGCGGTCAGGTCAGCGAATAGATGGACTCGGTTAGGTGTTGAAACGAGCACCTGAGTTGACCCAATATCCGTGAGCGTTTGATTCGCTGCAAGCGCAATGACTGTTTCATCGTTGTCGACATCAATCAAGGTCTCAAGATGCCAGGCCAATTCATCCGATGAATGGCTGACGAAATATTCTTGTGACCATTGATTCCAAAATGTATCGGCGCGCGATCGGATCGATGGACGAACCAAAGTCAGTGCATCCTGTTTTATTTCTTCGATGTAGGCCACACGTCCCGGGAGCGAGTCAAGCCCGCGTGTCAGGAAGTCTGTTGTACCATGGTACAACTGACGAAGCAGGGTGGCTCTCCAACTGGTCCAGAGTTCGGGGTTTGTTGCTGTGATATCAGCAACTGTTAAGCACAGCAAGTAGTCGAGGCGACGCTGATCACCGACGATTTCCGCAAAAACTTTCAATTCGTCAGGGTCTGAGATGTCCTTTCGTTGTGCTGTCATTGACATCAATAGATGTTTGTTGACGAGCCAACTGACGAGTCTTGAATCGTATTCCGACAACCGGTGATGTTTGCAAAAATTGTAAGCATCCACGGCACCCAGTTCTGAGTGGTCTCCACCGCGTCCTTTAGCGATATCATGAAACAGCGCGGCCAGATACAGTAGCTCAAGTTTTGGCAGGCGCTGTGTCAAACGACTCACAAGTGGGTAGTCTTCTTCAACCACGCCGGTGTAAAAGCGTGTGATATTCCGTATTAATTGCAGCGTATGCGCATCGACTGTGTAGATATGAAACAGGTCATGTTGCATCAGCCCCATGATTGGCCCAAATTCTGGAATATAGCGACTTAAAATCCCGTAATAACGCATCCGCCTTAGAACTTCGGGTAGTTTTTCGGGGTAACGCATGAGCTCCATGAAGTAGCTAATGTTGACCAAATCATTTCGAAACCCGTCATCGATGAGATGTCGAGCTGTGTACATCTGACGCGTGGTCGATGCTCGAAGGCCCTTAAGTTCGGGATTTTGAGCGAGAAGAACGAAGGCCTCGAGCAATGCCGATGGATGGCGCTCAAACCCGTTTGGATGAATTAATTCGAGATGCTGGTTCCGAATACGCCAACGGCTATTGATCTCTGTCGCGATTGCATCAGAAGGATCTTTAAGTACGGTTTCTTCGAAGCTCTGTAGCAACATGTCATTAAATTCACCAATACGCAGCGTCATTCGGTAGACCTGCTTCATGAACGCCTCGATCCGCTTTTTGCTGTCGTCTGTGTGATATCCCATCATGTGGGAAACGCTCTCTTGCAGATCGAATAATAATCGGTTCTGTGATCGGTCAGCTGCGAGGTGAAGCGCGAAGCGTACGCGCTTGACGAACTGTTCTGCTTCGTCGAGTAGACGAAATTCAGTTTGTGTTAAAAGTCCTTGGTCGACCAGTGTAATCAGTCGCGTGGTTCTGAAATGTTTCCTGACAACCCAGATAATGGTATGTAGATCCCGCAGTCCACCAGGTGCGTTTTTGATATCCGGTTCGAGTCGATTATCAGAGTCGTCATGTTTTGCATAGCGCACCTCTTGTTCGGCGACCTTCGCGCGATAGAACGCTTCGGTGGTCCAGTTTGAGTCATTGAATGCAAGTGCTTCTAAATCCCTGAGCATTTCAATGTTGGCACTGATCGGTCGAGATTCAATCAGGCTCGTTGCGATGGTGATATCATCCCGCGCAAGGGTCTGACAGTCCTCAAAGGATCGGACTGAATGTCCGATGTCGAGATTAAGGTCCCATAATCGGGTGGTGAAGGTTGTGAGTGCTTGGGTCGCTGACGCAATCGCCGCTTGTTCTCCCAAGATCAAAATATCGATGTCTGAGAATGGGTGAAGTTCACCACGGCCATAGCCGCCGACCGCGAATAAACCTAAGGATTGTTCATTGAGACCAGCATCATTCCATAAAGCGTTCAAAACACGATCCATGACCATGGCGCGCGCACCGAGCAAATAATCAATGAAAATCCCACGAGCAAATGCATCAGCCAGTAGCTCATGTTGGGATTTCAAATACTCGCGTATCCCACTCGGACTCAGATCGGTGGGGCTTCCAAGTTCCGTCGACAACGTACCTGTGATCAAGCTCATTAACCGACCCTAGGGAAGCTTTCGTCACCTTCCCTATAGGTCAGGATTTCATATCCGGTTGGGGTCACCAACACGGTGTGTTCCCACTGCGCAGATAATTTTCTGTCTTTGGTGACAGCAGTCCAGCCGTCTGAAAGGATTCGCGTGTGGCGCTTGCCCTGATTAATCATCGGTTCGATCGTGAAGGTCAGACCTTCTTTGAGTGTGACACCTGTGCCGGGCCGACCATAGTGCAGAACTTGTGGGTCCTCGTGGAATACTTTACCGATTCCATGCCCACAAAATTCTTCAACCACCGAGTAATAATGAGTTTCCGCGTGGGTTTGGATTGCGAAACCGATATCACCAAGTCGTGCACCCGGTTTGACTAGCTTGATTCCCTGATACATGCACTCTTGAGTGATTTTGATTAACCGGCCAGCGAAGGGTTTGATCTCGCCTACGGTGTACATTTTGCTCGTATCACCGTGGTAGCCATCCTTAATTACGGTTACATCGATATTGATGATATCGCCGTGCTTCAATTCTTTGCCATCATCTGGGATGCCGTGACAAACCACATGATTAATACTGGTACAGATTGATTTTGGAAAACCGCGGTAGTTGAGTGGTGCCGGAATTGCTTGCTGTACGCTAACAATATAGTCGTGGCAGATGCGATCAAGCTCACCAGTAGTCACTCCCGGTTTGACGTGTTGTTCGATCATTAGAAGGCATTCGGCGGCCAGCTGGCCCGCGACGCGCATGCCTTCGATATCAGCGGGTGTTTGGATGCTATGGGTCACGGTGACTCCTTAAATCAGGCACGTAGTATGCCAGATGTGGCATTCCAGTAGAAAGTTGTTATACTCAGCGCCGCAAAAACTCGCGATACTGTCACCAACCTGTCGTGGGGTGCCTTGTATGAGGTCATGGCAGGGACCGTATCGCATTTGATTGAACCCCTGATAAGGAATACAACATGGCAAACGTCAGCATGCGCGATCTGCTGAAGGCAGGCGCACACTTCGGTCACCAGACTCGTTACTGGAACCCAAAAATGGCGCCGTTCATCTTTGGTGCTCGTAACAAGATTCATATCATCGACCTCGAACTTACAGTACCTGCGTTGGATAAAGCGGTTGCGATCGTTCGTAACATGGCCCAAAACAAGAACAAAGTATTGTTCGTCGGCACCAAGCGTGCAGCGGCGAAGATCGTGAAAGAGCAAGCTGAGCGAGCAGGACAGCCATTCGTCAACCATCGTTGGCTGGGCGGCATGCTCACAAACTGGAAAACAATTCGTCAGTCCATCAAGCGTTTGAGAGAACTCGAAGCCAAGATGAGCGACGGCACTCTTGAGAAGATTTCGAAGAAAGAAGCACTCGACCTATCACGCCAGCTCGAGAAGTTGGATCGTTCGATTGGTGGTATCAAGGACATGGGTGGTCTTCCAGATGCGATTTTTGTTGTCGACGTGAACCACGAGAATATAGCGATTCAGGAAGCAAATAAACTTGGAATTCCTGTGATTGGGATCGTCGACACAAACTCGGATCCAGACGGTGTGGATATCGTTATTCCAGGAAATGATGATGCAATTCGGGCGATCGAATTGTATTCATCTGCGATTGCTGATGCGTGTATCGAAGGCGCTGCGGAAAGCCTCGGTAAGAGCGACTATGTTGAAGTGGCCGACGATGTGTCTGAAGACCCACCAGCGGTCGAAGTGACTGAAAAAAAAGCTGCGCCGAAGAAGGCTGCTCCAAAAAAAGCCGCACCGAAGAAGCCCGCTCCAGAGGAGATAGCTGCTGAAGCTGCAGCTGTAGAAGAAGCTCCTGCTGCTGAAGCTGCACCTATAGAAAAAGCTCCTGCTGTAGAATCTGCTGAAGCTGCACCTTTAGAAGAAGCTCCTACTGTAGAAGCTGCTGCCAAGGAAGCACCAGCCAAGAAGGCACCTGCGAAAAAAGCATCCGCAAAGAAAGCAGCTCCAAAGAAGGCGGCGCCGAAGAAGGCGGCGCCAAAGAAAGCGGCGCCGAAGGAAGCTGTTGCTGAGGATGCTCCAACTGCCGATGCGGCTGAAGACGCAGCAAAAGACGCATAATTTTTCGATTTAAAGAGGATTGAGCATGGCTGCTATCTCAGCTTCAATGGTTAAGGAACTGCGCGAACGCACAGGCCTTGGCATGATGGAATGTAAAAAAGCACTGGTCGAAGCCGACGGTGATCTTGAACTGGCAATTGAAAACCTGCGTAAGTCGTCTGGTATGAAGGCTGCCAAGAAAGCGGGCCGAGTTGCGGCAGACGGTGTTGTTCGTGTCGCGGTCAACGGTGGTCAAGGGACGCTTTTGGAAGTCAACTCAGAAACGGATTTCGTGGCCCGAGATGACAACTTTTCAGCATTTGCTGATCAAGTGATCGCGAAAGCAGGTTCGACTGACTCGACAGATGTTGCTGTATTAATGGATGGCGACCTCGAGGGCGCGCGTTCCGCGCTGGTGCAAAAG
>CACJLQ010000018.1 GCA_902594275.1 uncultured Litorivicinus sp. | reverse complement strand
TACCCGACTGAGATCTCGCCAAAATACCCACACCAACAAACTGCGTACGTATTTCCTTCGCCTTGGGAGGGTCAGGAACCTTCTCAGCAGTAGTAACACCAAGAGACCTTTCAGAATCTCTGTTCGATCTATGCCTGACGGTGCTAGCAGCCCTTGCTTCAGTCTTCTCAGATTCGCTCTCTAGTAATCTTGGTTGTTGGGAGACTTCAGTACTTTCAACATTTACTGATGCAGGTTTTTCCTGCGGCTGAGCTTGCCATACTCTAGTTTTTGACTGACTCCCTTGCGCAGACTCGCCGCTATCGCTAACTAAATCTTGATCTGCTGCTGGATCAGCTAAAGACTCCTCTGGCTCACTCTCCAATGACGGTTTAAACGTCTTACTTTGTGTTGACGTTTTCTCGTCGATTGACTCGCTCTTAACCGCAACTGCGGGAGGTAACTGAAAAGGAGTTTCAGCGTCTAATGGAAGTAACACGGTGAGTTTGTCGCGCAAAATCCTCAGTTGCGCAATAGTAGCTGGGGGACCATCAGCAATGTCGGCACCGAAATCAACGACTTCTCTCAAACCCGTGTAGTCACCCTGAGCTTTCCTCAGATAGGCCATCTCAAGGTAAACGTCAGCCGACCGTGGAGCAATCCGTTGAGCCCTCGTGAGCAATGCATCCGCCTTGTATACGTCCCCAGAAATCCGCAACGTTCTGGCCTCATTGAGTATCGAGGAGACCATCGGGTATTCGTTACTGGTGGCATAACAAACGTCAGCGAACACAAGAATACCTATAGCAAAACAATAAACTCCATTACGTTGCTTCATTAGAAGTCACGCTCTAACATCCCCTTATCAATAAATGTACCTGAAGTTCCTGCACCTTCTTTTACAAGTGGTGAATTACTCGCTGGCTGACCTGGCGTAGCTTTTCGAGTGGATGCGTCATACTTCTGGTTGACTGCACTCGTTCCTTCGTTACGTCCTTGCTGAAGTAATTGCTGGTTATTTCGAGTTGTTTCTGCAGCAGCTTGCATCCCCTGTTTGACGCCAAGCTTAACGCTCTGATCGGCATTAAACTCTTTTAACAACGCATATGTTTCCGACATGATGTCTTCGGATTTATGAGCTAGTGCACTATTGATATTTGCCACGGCAACGATGATTTGCTTCCCAGTAGCTGGATGCACAGTATCTATCGTGCGAACGACTTCCAGCCCATTAACATTTGCATCCACTGAGGCCCTCATTTCGACTGCGAGATCTTTGTAGACCTCGGGCGCTACTTTGCCCGCAATTTTTCTATCGACACGGGTCTTTTGCACAGCTTTATCTGTAGTAACTTCAGATAGCATCGAGATTACCGCCGCTTGTTTCGCAAAAAGCTCAGCCTCAATCACAGCATCTGAATATTCAGCAGAGTCAGAGGGCATCTCTACTGCGGAAATACCTAAAAAATTAATAGACCCATCTGACGCCAAATAGCGACGTGGTCCAACCATGACAGCTAGATCCTGCGAGTCAAGCCACTGGTCCAATGAGAGTTTGTTAGGTCGAGGCTCAGCATTCCCTTGGCGATTAAATACAGCTTTTGCATCAGCCTCAAGCCTCGTACTCCACACCATTGCAACAGCGACTTCCAAGACGCCACCATTTAATTCGTCGTAACTATCTGCTGATGCAATCACCGTGGCCCCGAAGAGTGGCATATTTGCTTTGAGCGCCATACTAGACGACACCTCCTTTTTCTTATTGTCGACGAGCTCTGCTTCTTTTGCTTCGATTTCAGCTTTTGCAGCAAGAGCATCTTGCTCGGCCTGTCGTGCTAACTCTAAGCGTTTCTTCAAATCCTCTAGTTTTTTCTTTTTAGCCTCATCCATTGTCGCTGGGTCATAGCTGCCATCGAGCTTTTTGATACCGGCATCCAATAACGACATTAACTTATCCGAAAAAGTAGCCCCTTCGATTAAGGCAGCTTGCGAGTCATCCACCCCTTTCAGCAATAGAGCTGCCTCTTTTTGCGCTCGCTCCACTTGTCGTTTCTGCGCCGTGATTGCCTGACGGTAGATATTCTCTTTCTGGGCTATCTGCTTCATAATTGGAGTCGAAAATTTGACCACAGACCGCAATGCTTTGGCGTCAGATGAAATTGATTCAACAATATTCGCCTTTGCCATTAACTGTGCTTCAACAGCAAGCGAATCGCGCAAATCCATGAAGTCAGAACTGTATGACGCAACGTTGGTTCTAGCAGATTGGATGTTTATGATCGTCACGCTGCCCCCTTCAACATTACTACCCTGCCGAATACCTTGTTCTCGCAGATAATCAATAAGAGCTTTCTTGGCTGGAACGACCGAGGACGACAAGCGTTCTGGTTCAGCATTTAGTGCATCTTGGGCTTGGATAACAGCATTTTGACCCGGGTCACCATGAGCAAAACCAGTTAAAGATGCTGAGAAGCAGAGACTGAGTATTAAGCAGGTTTTTTTCATAACATTTCCTCAGAAGGCTTGCTTATTTGTGTACAACATGATCACAAAACCACAACTAAAGCAATTAGGGCATTCCAGTCTCTCAAATCCTTACAGAAAAGGAAGACCGCTACCATCGAGAATTCAAAGAGGGACTGTTTTCTAAAGCAGATTAAGTAGGTTGACTATCCATCGCTCAACCGCCTTTACGCACCCGCCTGTTTCAAATAATTCAAATCTTAGCCGTTAGGCAGGCGCGGAAAAAGTGAGTTCAAGAAGCGCAGCTATAGGCCTTTAATTACAGGTCGTGCAGGACGCGAACACAATATATAAGTTTCTGATTTTATGATTATAAATAGAATTCTAATCTAAAAAATACCGTCATTTATACCGTCAAAAATTCTTTAGCGATTGTCTCAACCCGGACACGGAAATATTGGAACTTAAATGGGACACTGACCTAGCATGTTCACTGTCACCAGTCGATTCAATCAACTTTCACCGAAAATCCAGAAGAAAAACTCGAGCCGGCCGCCTCCGCTAAAACAAGAGCTTCCATACCATCTGAACCTAAAACCAAGGGGATCGAAGAACTCTGAACACATGACACAAAATGCTCAATCTCTCTTCGATAAGCGTCCTGATATCGAGTCATAAAGAAGTTTTCAAGTGGGGTCTCCGCTATCCCGCCCGCATCAGCCACAACCAAGGTTGTTTCACGCATTGAATTGACGTTGAGTGTCGCGTTTGAGCAGTGAGCCTCTACCCGTTGATCGTATCCAACCGATGCCCTTCGACTGTTAATGATAGTTATCTGTTTATTAGTTTCAGTTGTCATCAACACACTCGCCGAATCGATATCGTTTCCTTCAGTTCTTGTTTTTTCATCGATTATGGCTCCTCCGGTCGCGTACACCGACACTATCTTTTCATCGACTAGCCAACGGGCCATGTCAAAATCATGAATCATCATGTCTTTGAATAGACCCCCGGACGCCCTCATATAGGAATATGGAGGCGGGCTCGGATCCCGGCTAATGATCAATAGCTGTTCCAGTGAGCCAACAGCTTCTTCCGCCAACTTCGCCTTTAAGGCCATGAAATGCGAATCGAAGCGACGTTGGAACCCAAGCATTAAGCATCCTTGGTGTTCATCGACAACCTCGAGGACCTGCCTGGTCATATCTAGATCTGTAGAGAGTGGCTTTTCACAAAAAACAGCTTTCCCTGCCTTTATTGCCCGCTTTATCTGATCTGCGTGTTGATCGGATGGGGTACAAATCAGAACACCATCAACTTCTGAATCATCAAGGATATCTTCGATAGGTGCAGAAATCGCTCCGTAAGCATCTACAACTAGTTGTGAAGCGTCAGCCCCAGGATCAAAAACATATTTGAGATGAGCGTCATTAACCATCGAGATTGCTCGTGCGTGAACACGACCAATCCGACCGGCACCAAGTAACGCCAATCTAACCATTTGACAGGCTCCTTAAAACTGATCTAGCTCCTTCGATAAGCCGTGACTCGACTGAAGAGAGTATCTGTACGCGGTCGAAAATCTCAGAGTTCTGGTCCAATAATCCGCGCAACTCCGAACCGAATAAAGATCTGAGTTCGGTACCGATATTGTATTTACATATATTTGATGACGCGGCCAATTTCGCACGCTGCGAAACAGGGACACCGCTTCCCCCATGTATCACGAGCGGCGTATCAGTCAGACTCTGAATTTCTTGTATTACCTGCTCGTCAAGCTCAGTCTCAGAGTCAAGTTGAAGATGCACATTCCCAACAGAGATTGCCATTGCATCAATCCCTGTCTCTTTTGCAAACAGCGCGGCCTCTTCTGGGTCTGTTGTAGCAGATACTTCACCCTCAGCGTATCCGACGAAACCGATTTCGCCCTCCACCGAGATGCCTTTCTCATGAGCTAGCTCCACAACAGCACGCGTTGCCTTAATGTTCTCCTTTAATGGCAAGCGAGATCCATCGTACATCACACTGGAAAATCCGGATGCTATGGCCTGACGGCATTCATCGATGTTCGCACCATGATCGAGATGAACCACGACTGGCACGGACGCCTCTTCAGCCAGATAGCTCATCATCGGTCCAAGAACCCTTAGGGGTGTGTGCCTACGACAACTTGGACCGGCTTGAATAATAATAGGCTGATTCTCAAGCTCAGCCGCTTTAACGTAGGCACGCATATCTTCCCAACCGAGGCAAACAAGGCCAGCGATAGCGCGGTTATCCTTTTTTGCATCGGTTAAGACCTCGCCCAGACCTGCGATCATTTAAACTTGTTCCACATCGCTTTCATACCGGGTATCGTCTCGAGTTGCTCCGCATAAGCCGGCTGGAAGTACGGGGATAAACCACGTGTGGTGGCTCCACCCAAAATAGTGAAGTAGTACATTTCACACCCTGGGAAAACGCAACAAGGATGATACCCGTCATCAATCAAGAAAGTTGATCCATCAACTACATGAAAAGCTTCGCCAGGATCTGAATCCGAACGCTGAAGCAACTGCAATGCCCCGCCATTATTTGGCTTAAATCGGAAATTGTATGTCTCGTCGTGCTTCGTCTCACCCTCTCGATCCACTGAGTGTTTGTGGCTCGGAAAACCCGACCAACCACCTGCTCCCACAGTGAAAAGCTCAGATACAAGCAGCCGTCCGACTTGACCGTGCTGTTTCTGACCTAGAATGTGCTTAATCTTACGATGGGTTTTAGTGTCATCAGAGCCATACTGGACCATGTCTATCTCATGGCCCAGAACAGCGAACGGCGCGAGCGTTTCCTCATATTTTGCACCCGCTACGAAAACTTCGGCACTGTCAGAAATGCATTCAACTACGCACTCCAGAGCGGTGGGAACATAGACTCCTTCGGGCTCTCCGTCCCATACATCCTCTGTTCGCAGACCTATTTCGGCTATCTGGCAATTATTTATGCTCACAGACACACGGCCAGTCGCTGGAACGATGCATGACTCATAATCAGACAACGTATAGGAGTATTTTTGACCCTTTTGTAACTTCACTATATTGAAGTAATTGAGAGGAACACGGTCGTTTCCTACATCGACGATTGGCTGATTCTGATTATCGAACGGTGCAATATGCATCATAGTCTCCCAAGGCGTTGTTCAACAGATTCCTGATGTCGATCGACAAACAGGCTCAATTCTTCGAGTGTCGGCATCGCGGGCGCGCACCCGACTCTTGTAACAACAAGCGCAGCGCTAGCACTGCCATACATAATTGACTTAGCTAGACCTTCCTGTCTTGACAGACTAGCTAAAAAACTTCCCAAGAACGCATCTCCCGCACCAGTTGGTTTGATCGGTGTCACTGGGAATACGCCGGTCACTATTACATCTTGGCTGAAATATGCCTGGCTTCCACGCTCACCCATTTTGTAAACCACTAGTCTTCCTACAGCAGCAAGCGACTTAGCAAATTCGCTACCCGCATCGAAGTTACCCGCCATGTGTCCGAACTCTTCGTCATTGCCGATAACAATATCAACGAGAGCAACAGCCTCGTTATAAACCTGCCTCGCATGATCAGCCGTTTCCCACGAATAGGGTCGATAATCAAGATCCATAACAGTCGTAAGACCGGCATCTCTGGCGCGATCTAACGCTCTTACAACCGCCTGTCTGGAAGGATTTTTGGTCAGACATGTTCCCGTCACCACTAGTGCCGCAAAGTCAGACATTGTTAACGTATCGATATCAGATTCATGCATTTGAAAATCGGCAGCATTGTTTCGGTAGATGACACTTTGATGGTCAACTACGGTCGACTCAACCACAGCCAGACTCGTTCGAAAGTCTCCGGACACACGCCTGACAAGATGGCTATCAACACCGTAACGTCGCAATTGATTCTCTACATAGCGACCGACTGCATCATCAGACACGCATGTCACCAATGACGCCTTCTGTCCTAATTGACACAACGCCACAGCGATATTCGCGCTGGAACCACCAAGAGCGGATACAAACTCTACGACTTCTGCAGTTTTAGTATTCACCGGTGTCGGATAGATATCCAAACCAGCTCTGCCCAGCACGAGAAATGGCTTAGCAGGATCGAAGTCGAGATCGATCACTAAACACCTCGCCTTTGCTGTTGGCGACCTTCTTCAGTCTCAACGTGCGCATCAAGAACGCTCTGATGATTTGAGACAGAAGGTGTACCAACTTCCCACCATGCATGTCCTTCTGCGGTCCATCCCTCGTATGGATCTACGTCCATAACAATCACGTAACTGTTCTGAGATGCTTTGGCTCGAGCAAACGCTAACTCGAATTCCTCGGCGTTGTTAACTTTTTCAGAGTCCGCTCCCAAGCTCGCGGCATGACTAACAAAATCTACAGGCTTCAGCGCAGTCGCGGTTGGAGTGTCCACAAAAAGGTTGTTGTAACTGGCATTTCCTTTTCCAGTCTGGAGTTTATTGATGACAGCGAATCCATCGTTGTTCAGTACTATTAAAATAAGCTTATGATCCGTGATGACAGCGGAATACAAATCGCTGTTAAGCAGTAGGTAGGAGCCATCACCGACAAAAACAATCGTATCCGCGTCTTGACGGTTTTGAAGTTGTGCAATGCGCGCACCGAGTCCACCCGAGATTTCATAGCCCATACAACTAAATCCGAACTCGACATCGACCGTGCCGATTCCAAGTGTTCTCCAATTTGCTGTGATCTCGGCAGGCAATCCACCGGCTGCAGCAACCACTCTGTCCTCTACATTGCACAGCTTGTTGACCACACCAATTGCCTGCGAATATCGATTGGGACCGGCGTTGGCATCGGTGTTCTTATTACGAATCGCGCCCCAATGTGCTTGCTCCTGAGTCAGTTTTTCAATCCACTGCCTTCCGGATGCAAAATCACCTAATAGATCACTTAATGCAGGTAGACTCGATTTGGCGCCTCCGATAACAGCGGTAGCCATATGTTTGTTGGCATCAAATCGTCCCGGATTGATGGATACAAGTTGCGCGCCTTTTGAAAAACAACTCCAAGAGCCCGTAGTGAAGTCTTGGAGCCGCGTCCCAACACAAATCACGACATCCGCTTCTGCCGCCATCGCATTGGCGCTATCAGATCCTGTTACCCCTATCGGTCCGGCGTTGAGTGAATGGTCCCACAGCAAATTCGCTCGTCCCGCGATGGTTTCCGCGACTGGTATTTGATGAAGCTCAGCAAAGTTAGTCAGCTCCTCGACCGCATCACCATACTGCACGCCCCCTCCCGCTATGATCAGCGGCCTACTCGCAGATTGGATTATCCGCGCCGCACTCGCAAGTTCACGTGGGTCAGCACAGACTTCGCGAATCACATGGGTCCGTTCTACAAAGAACTGCGATGGAAACTCGTAGGCCCAGCCTTGGACATCTTGAGGAAGAGCAATAAAGGCTGGTCCACAATCCGCAGGATCTAACATTGTTTGAATGGCCTGCGGTAATGATTGAATAATTTGTGCCGGATGCGAAATCCGATCCCAATACCTCGCCACGGATTTAAAGGAATCTGTGACGCCAAGGCTGGGATCTCCAAAATGCTCGACCTGCTGTAGCACTGGGTCAGGGAGTCGGGTAACGAAGTTGTCACCGCACAACATCAAGACAGGTAGTCGGTTCGCCATCGCGAGTGCGGCCGAAGTCACCAAGTTAGCTGTACCGGGCCCGGCCGAAGCCGTACAAAACATAAATCGTTTCCGTAACCAATACTTCGCGTAAGCGGCCGCAGCGAAGCCCATGCCCTGCTCATGCTGTCCTCGAAAAAGGGGCAAGGCATCTCGGGAGTCAAAAAGCGCTTCACCGAGACAAGTCACGTTGCCATGACCAAAAATCCCGAAACCACCGCCGCACAAGCGTAGGCGTGATCCATCAATCTCTATCCACTGGTTCTCGAGGTATTTGACGATGGCTTGAGCTACTGTGAGTTTTACGAATTCGGACATAACCTTCTTCAGTTACTATTGCTTTGCGATACTAAAGAATACAAACTTTGCAACCGGTTGCAAAGCAGAGAGCAATATGTGGGACAAGAGCAAAATAATTAGGGTCGGTATAATCGGTGGTGGTTACATGGGAAAGGCCCACGCCGTGGCTGCAAGGGTTGCTTCTGCAAACGCAGAGTTAGGCGTCGAGATCCGGCTTGAAGGCGTCGCTGCTTCAACACCTGAGTCGGCCGCGCGGTACAAAGAAAAGTATGGATTTCGGCATGCCTTCGAGTCAGCAGAGTCCCTCCTTCAAAGCGATCAAATCGACGCTGTCATCATTGCCTCCCCACAAAGCACGCACCTTCGTTTCGTCGAATTGGCAGCAAAGACGGGTAAAGCGATATTGTGTGAAAAGTCTATGGGGCGAGATATCGCTGAGTCCCAATCGATCGTCAAACTGGCCAGCCATTTACCGAATTTAGTCGGATATAACTACATTCAGACCCCGGCAACGGCCCTCGCAAAAAAGTTGTTAGATGAGAAAACGATTGGCGAGATAATCTGGTACCGGGGCGAGCATCATGAGGATTTTCTTGTCAACGCCGATTGTAATGAGTGGCGAAAAGTAGGCGACGCCAATGGCACGCTCGGTGATTTGATGCCACATCCGATTCATAACGCTTTGACGCTAGCGGGACCCATAACGGCTGTCATTGCAGATATGAAACAACACTCCAATGTCAGAAATGAAAAAGCGAATCCGGATGCTAACGACGATCAGGTGCAATGCATGTGTTCGTTCGCCAACGGAGCCAATGGTTTTATTTCGGCATCGCGCGTCGCACATGGAAAAAAGATGGGATTGACCTATGAGGTACATGGTACGAAGGGAGCGCTAAGATTTGATCAAGAAGACCAGAACAGTTTGCATCTGTACCGGGCAAACCAAGATGCCGGATTTCAACGCATTCTTGCAGCGCCCGGCCATGGTCAGTACGCAATGTTTTGCCAAGGACCGGGGCATGGAACTGGATATCAGGATCAGATCATCATCGAGCAAGTAGCTTTTTACCAGGCTATTCTTGGCATCAAGCCCGCCTCCCCATCATTTAAGGATGGGCTTGAAGTAATGAAAGTTTGTACCGCTATCCGCCAGTCTTATCAAACACAATCTTGGACCGTAGTGTGAGGATTTTTTATGTCAATCAAAATTGGTAATGCGCCCTGTTCTTGGGGAGTTGAATGGGCAGATGATCCCAGAAACCCAAGCTGGGAATCTGTCTTAATAGAATGTCGAGAGTCAGGCTATGATGGCATTGAACTGGGACCCATCGGCTTCATGCCAGAAGATCCCAGCGAGCTGGGTGACGCATTAGAAAAATATTCGCTAGAGCTGATAGGTGGTGTTGTTTTCCAACCATTCCACGATGCTGACGCCAAAGCAGATGTTGTCGAAAAAGCTCGAAGGACTGCCGCTGCTCTGTCAGCACACGGCGCGAAACAAATGGTTTTGATTGATTCAATTTCAGAACAGCGCGCGCCATACGCTGGGAGACCGAACGAAGCGATCACGATGGCGCAGGCAGACTGGGCTTTGTTTGTCGACAGAATTCGTGATGTTGCCAAAATGGGGACTGACGAATATGGCTTGACGGTTAGTATCCATTCACATGCGGGTGGTTTTATGGATTTTAAGACGGAGCTCGATGCACTGCTTCAAGAAATTGATGAGCAATATCTTAAAATATGCGTAGATACAGGACACCAAACATACGCAGGCTTCGATCCAATCGCTTTCATCGACAAAAACTTTGACCGAGTGTCCTACGTACACGCCAAAGACATAGATCCAGACGTCCAGTCAGCAGTGATTGAAAATCAAACTGGATTTTATGACGCTTGTGGCCAAGGCATTTTTTGTAACCTCGGCAAAGGATCAGTTGATTTCGTCACTGCCCGACAGCTGTTGCTCGAACGTGGCTATCACGGCTGGCTGACAGTCGAACAGGATTGTGACCCCACGCTCGATATCTCACCATTGCAGGATGCAATTGCAAATCGCCAATTCCTGTCAGCAGTCGGTTTTTGAGGAGCGTACGGATGAACACACTGAAGTGGGGATTAATTGGCGGCGGCAAAGGCAGCCAAATCGGCCCAGCCCACCGTCTTGGCGCACGCTTAGATGGATATTTTCAGTTCGCCGCCGGTGCGCTCGATCATCGTCCGGATGAAGGGAAGCAATTTGGCATAGGTCTGGGCCTCGATCCCAATAGAAGCTATGGGTCCTGGCAGGAGCTGTTGGCTGGAGAAAGGGATCGAGATGACCGAGTCGATTTAGTCACTGTTGCGACTCCAAATAATTCACATTTTGAAATCACCAAAGCATTTCTAAGCGAAGGGTTCCACGTTCTATGCGAAAAGCCACTAACGATGACCGTTGAAGAATCGCTAGAACTTGCACACTTATCGGAGACAACCGGAACAATCTGTGCAGTTAATTATGGTTATTCGGGATATAGCCTGGTCCGTCATATGAAAGCGATGGTGAGCCGAGGTGATATCGGAAAAGTGAGAATGGTATTCGCAGAATTTGCTCATGGACATCACGCGGATGCAACAGACGCCGATAACCCTCGAATCCGATGGCGTTATGATCCGGCTCAAATCGGAGTTTCTGCCCAGTTTGCGGATTGTGGAATACATGCGCTGCATCTCGCAACTTTCATCACTGATCAACGAGTTAAGTCAGTATCAGCTGATACCGTCAGCCTTATCCCAAGTCGTCAGCTAGAAGACGATGCGATGGTTAATTTCAGGATGACTAACGGAATCGTAGGTCGGCTTTGGACCAGTGCTTGCGCGATTGGCCGTCAGCACGGACTTGCCATCCAAGTTTTTGGCGAAACGGGCGGCCTGAGATGGACACAAGAACAACCCAATCAACTTTATTACACCCCTGTTGGTGGTCGTACGACGGTTATCGAGCGTGGAGAGGCAGATCTCTCCCCAGAAGCGGATAAATCAAGTCGTGTCACTATCGGACACGCTGAAGGGATGCCGTTAGCCTTTGCCAACATCTACGCGGAACTTCATTCAGTAATCACTGAAGACTTAGAGAACGGACAGTCTGCAGGTACATCGTTACTCCCCCTTGCGATCGACGGAGCCGAATCAATTAAGGCAATTTATGCCGTCGCTAAATCTGGGCAAGCTAACGGCGAATGGGTGGAAATCAACTAAGAGCGGGCAGCGTATCTCGCTCAACTATATGACAGGGCAGAAGTTTTTGATAAGTCTTTCTGGTGTTGAGCGTTAACATCCCTGTAAGGCAAATAACCGACTCTTCGATAATTTGGTCCAACGGTTGGTGAATCGTCGTGAGGCGAATATTGTCCCAACCGGCCATTTCCATATCGTTGAAGCCAATAATGCCGATTTGCTGGGGGATACGAAAATTGGCTCGACGAAGCGCTGACATAGCTCCAATTGAAATCACATCGTCCGCACAGAAGTATGCTTGGCTAAGGCCCCGTAAAATCATTGAAGCCATCTCATCAAACCCTGCCTCAAACGTATAATCCCCGGCAAAATGTACTCGAGTCTTGATCTTTGGATAATCACTTAAAACATCGAGAAATCCTTCCAAACGATCACGAGTTGAGGTTGCCTTTTCAGGACCACCCAAAAAACCGACATCGTTATATCCGCTTGCAAGTAAGCGACGAGCAGCAATACGGCCAGCTTCAATATTGTCGATCCCGATCACGTTGATATCTTTACGATTGGTTGGTCGGCCAAAAGCATGAACAACTGATATCCCGGCTTCCGAAAAGCTATCGGCAAATCCCACTGGAAGCGTTGAACTTGCGACGACTACAGCATCAACCTGGTATTCGAGGAGAAGCTGAACACTTCGTTGAGGATCAGTTTCTTCTGTTAAGTTGACGATCAGTGGCCGTAATCCAACGGTTTGTAACTGTCGAGTGAACAAGTCAAAGACTTCGAGAAAAATCGGATTATGGAAGTTATTGGCGACGAGTCCGACTAATCCAGTTTTCCTGGTTGTTAACGAACGAGCTAAAACATTTGGTCGGTATCCTAGTTCTTGAGCCGCTCGCTCAACTTTAGAGCGCGTTTTCACAGACACTGAAGCACCCTCAGTAAATGCTCTGGAAACAGCGCTCCGAGATACACCAGCGAGGGCAGCCACCTCGCTGAGTGTAGCGCGCTTGCTGCTATGCTGACTCATGCGAGCCCCTCTCATTAAACATAACGAATCAAACTCATCGTTTTTATTTTGCAACCGGTTGCAAAACTCTTCAACGACTATTAATGTTGGCCATAAGGATTGTCACATGTGTGCTGTTCTTGTCCTAATAAAAATTGGAGTCAACCCATGAAAAAAATATTTAAGCATTTAGCTGTAGCTTCAACTCTCGCTGTAGCATCGCTCACTGGTGTTGTTGCAAACGCCGCGGGGCATGGCAACGAGCGTTATGTACTTGTGTCTCACGCACCTGATTCAGACAGCTGGTGGAACACCATCAAAAACGGAATCGCGCTCGCTGGAGACCAGATGGGCGTGGAAGTCGAGTATCGGAATCCACCAACCGGAGACCTAGCTGATATGGCTCGTATTATCGAGCAAGCAGCAGCATCTAATCCTAATGGCATCATCACCACACTCGCGGATTACGATGTTTTATCGGGCCCTATCAAGGAAGCAGTCGCGTCTGGCGTCGATGTGATTATCATGAACTCTGGAACCCCCGAGCAAGCACGTGAAGTTGGCGCGTTAATGTATGTCGGCCAGCCAGAGTATGACGCAGGCTACGCTGCCGGTCTGAGAGCCAAAGGCGACGGTGTGAAGAGCTTCCTGTGTGTAAATCACTACATTAGCAGCCCATCGTCGACAGAACGATGCAAAGGTTTTGCTGATGGATTGGGTATCGACCTCGGTAACCAGATGATCGACTCAGGACAAGATCCGTCTGAAATTAAGAATAAGGTACTCGCATATCTTGACGCGAATCCAAAAACTGATGCGGTTTTAACGCTAGGTCCAACCTCAGCTGATCCAACACTCTTAGCACTTGACGAGAATGGCATGGCGGGTGATATCTACTTCGGTACGTTTGATCTTGGCACTGAAATCGTTAAGGGAATCAAGAGCGACGTTATCCAGTGGGGTATTGATCAACAACCATTCCTCCAGGCGTATCTTCCGGTTGTAGTCCTCGCTAACTACCATCGTTACGGCGTGCTACCTGGTAATAACATCAATTCAGGTCCCGGTTTTGTCACAAAGTCAGGACTGACGTTGGTTGAAAAATTTGCTGGCGAGTACCGCTAAACTAACTTTCAGTTAGATCAATCCGAGGCACCTTCTGGGTGTCTCGGCTACAAGGATCAGTCGAATGAGTGATTCAACTCAAGATGAACGAATTAAAGATATATCCCCACTACGACAAGCTCTAGTTCGGCCGGAACTCGGAAGTATCGCCGGCGCCATTATCGTCTTTCTGTTCTTCGGTTTCCTAGCCTTCGACAGTGGTATGTTTAGCCCCCGCGGAGTCCTCAACTGGTCAACTGTCAGCGCACAATTCATGATTATTGCGGTGGGTGCTTGCCTCCTCATGATCGCCGGAGAGTTTGATCTATCGGTCGGATCCATGATTGGATTCGCGGGGATGATGATAGCCATATTTTCAGTCACTCTTCAGTGGCCTGTATGGACCTCGATTTGCGTTACATTTGTATTATGTATTGCGTTGGGAGCGCTCAACGGGTATATCGTCATCCGAACGGGTCTGCCTAGCTTCATCGTTACTCTCGCCTTCTTGTTTATTCTTCGCGGATTCACAATCTTCTTTCCTCAACTAATTGAGAGGAAGACGATTATCGGGGGAGTCTCCGATGCTGCAGATGGCGATTGGCTCGCATCTCTATTCGGTGGAAAGGTGGGTGAACCCGTCTTCGTTTGGCTCGCTGATCTTGGATTAATCGACGTTTTCGAGCGTGGAAGTCGAGCTGGGCAGCCGGTCGTCGATGGAATCCCTGCGCTCATTCTGTGGGCAATCGGTTTGGTCATTTTTGGGCACTTCGTACTAACACGGACCCGCTTCGGTAATTGGATTTTCGCCTCTGGAGGTGACGCGCAGGCGGCACGTTATGCCGGTGTCCCGGTCAATCGGGTAAAGATTTTAATGTTCATGTTCTCAGCATTTTGCGCATGCGTTTTCGCAACATGTCAGGTCATGGAATTCGGGTCAGCCGGAGCAGACAGAGGTCTCCTAAAAGAATTCGAAGCCATCATCGCTGTTGTCATCGGAGGAGCTTTATTGACAGGTGGCTACGGAAGTGTCATCGGGGCCGCTCTCGGTGCTTTGATCTTCGGCGTTGTTCAGCAAGGGCTATTTTTTGCCGGCGTAGAAAGCTCTCTGTTCCGTGTCTTTTTAGGCGTCTTGTTATTGGCGGCTGTGATTCTCAATACATATATCCGCCGAATTATTACGGGAGAAAAATGACCATGGATCCATTGTTCGAAATGCAGGATGTAGAGAAACATTTTGGGACGGTCATAGCTCTTGGGGGTGTCAATTTTTCTGTTTCGGAAGGTGAGTGTCATTGCCTGCTGGGAGATAATGGCGCAGGTAAATCGACGCTGATCAAGACAATGTCAGGAGTACACGCACCGACATCCGGGCGTCTTCTGATGCGAGGCCAAGAAGTTCGGTTCGAAGATCCTCGGCAAGCTATCAGCCAAGGTATCGCAACGGTATATCAGGATCTGGCAATGATCCCGTTAATGAGTGTTAGTAGAAACTTTTTTATGGGTAATGAACCAATAAAGAGACGCTTCGGTTTCAACCTATTCGATCATGAGCAGGCCGACAAAGTCACCATGGACGAGATGCGTAAAATGGGTATTAATTTGCGTGGACCACACCAAGCGGTGGGGACCTTATCAGGTGGTGAGCGACAAACGGTGGCAATCGCTCGCGCGGTATATTTTGGTGCAAAAGTACTGATTCTCGACGAACCAACATCGGCACTCGGCGTCCGACAGACAGCAAATGTTCTTGCCACTGTAGATCGGGTCCGTAAAAACGGAATCGCGGTCGTTTTCATAACCCACAATGTTCGTCATGCGCTCGCCGTTGGTGATCGATTCACGGTATTAAATCGTGGCAAAACACTGGGCACCGCCAATAAAGGCGAAATAACACCAGAAGAGCTCCAGGATTTAATGGCGGGCGGACAAGAGCTTGTTGAACTCGAGTCTTCCTTGGGAGGTACCGTATGACCTCTTTATTGGTCAAACCCAACGCAAGATACGGAACCGTTATAGATATAACGCCAGAAAATGCAGAATGGAGCTTCGTCGGCTTCAAAATCGTTAAGCTCAAAGCCCAAGAGACCCACGAGTTCGAAACTAATGATAGAGAGTTTTGTTTAGTTCCGATCACAGGAACATTTGATGCGCAACTTAGCGATAGCCGATTTGATGCTGTCGGCGGACGAGAGAACTTATTTGACCAAGAATTAACCGAGCATTTGTATGTGCCAGAACAGGAAACTGTAAAGTTAACCGCTCTAGACGAGCTCGAGCTGGCCTTCTGCTCTGCGCCGGGCGGATCATCTTTACCTGCTCGCCGGATAAAAAAATCAGATCAAACACAGAGTGCCCGTGGACAAGGCAGCAATACACGCTACATTCACGATATCTTGCCGGAAACCCAGCCAGCACACTCCCTTCTTGTAGTCGAGGTTTTCACTCCAGCCGGACACTGGTCGAGCTATCCCCCCCACAAGCATTGTATTGACAATATCCCTATCGAATCGGCGTTGGAAGAAACCTATTATCATCGCGTTAACCCACCACAAGGCTTCGCTTTTCAACGCGTGTATACCGATGACCGATCAATCGACGAAACGATGGCTGTTGAGAATGGAGACTGTGTCAAAGTACCAGAGGGATACCATCCAGTCGGTGCAGCGCACGGTTATGATAACTATTACCTAAACGTAATGGCTGGACCAAAACGCGTCTGGCACTTTAAAAACGATCCGGAGCATGAATGGATGATCAAATAGTTATCCACCATGACCAGAATGTAAGTGTAGACGAAATTCAGGAGCGGCTAGAGAATGGCGCCGGCGCCCTAATTATTCGAGGCGCCTATCAAGATCTAGCGTTGTTGGATTCAGTCTCGGACGCATTCTCTGAGCGAATACAAAGCGAGGGTAACCATGCAGCGGATCATTTTGCTTCAGGTTCGAATCGACGGCTCTGGAACGCCCTCAACAAGTTAGCTGAAGATGCTCCTCATCTGTTTGCAGAATATTATGGCAACGAATGGTTGCATCGAGTCAGTGAGGCTTGGCTTGGCCCGCTATATCAGATCACTGCACAAGTTAACGTTGTAGTTCCCGGTGGTGCACCGCAGACCGGACACCGTGACTACCACTTGGGCTTCTACCCTGAATCCCTTGTGGCAGAGATGCCTGATCTTATCCGCCGAGCCTCGTCAAAACTTACGCTTCAGGGCGCGATCATTCACTGCGACGTCCCGGTGGAGATGGGGCCAACTAAACTTTTACTTGGATCACAAAACGACAGCGATGGTTACCTCACCTACCGCCGGCCTGAAGAGCAAGAGCGATTCGAGCGTGAGTTCAGTCAAATTCCATTCAAAAAAGGGGATTTGGTTTTCTTTAATCCGAGCATCTTTCATGCGGCCGGTGGGAACCAGACCTCAAATCCAAGACTCGTCAACTTACTGCAGATTTCGTCAGCCTTGGCAAAGCCCATGGAGCACCTCGACTTCCCAGCTCTTGTGAGATTTGTCTATCCACACTTATTGAATAACACAGATAGAAACTTAGTTTCACGCGCGATCCGAGCGATGGTCGATGCATACCCATTTCCGAGTAACCTCGATCTAGACCCACCTAGTGACGATTGGCTCGGTGAGCTTGAAACGACCTGGCTACTTAAAGCTTGGGAAACGAAAAGAAGTCCCTCTGAAGTTTTAAGCGATTACACAAATCGCCGGAATCGGCGTGTCTACAGTAGCGCATAGCTTATTAAACTATGTCAGACTGATGTACTTCATGACATGCTAAAAGCTAACAGTCGAGGTTGAAACAAGACAAACGGTCTCAATGAGCAAAGGTCAGAGATTCGAATCCCCTCAGAGATGCCAATTATTTCGCACCGACCACCTATTTGACTTTCCTCCTCGCCTCAGCATGTAAATCTCGGGCATCCGACAAAGACACATCTGGGTATACACCAAGCGGCAAGGTCTTGCGCTTATCCTGATACCGGTAGTCGTACCTCCAATACTTTGATCCATTGGGCATCACCAATAGGTATAGACCCTCACCATCAGTCAGCTTGTCCTGCTTGTCTTTAGGCTTTGCTGATTTGACCTGCAGTGCAGTAAGTTTACCCATAAACCACCTCTTTGACGGTATAACGGATCGCAGATGAGCTAGATACCGTCAAAGATACAGTCATTTATCCATAGATTTGATTGGATTAGAATGAACTGGCTTGGACAAATAGTAAACAGAAAGCCTGAAATTACTGGGATTTTTGGACGGATATGGATTGATTAAGATTTAGAAATGGTGGGTCGTGCAGGATTCGAACCTGCGACCAATTGGTTAAAAGCACACGGATCCCTTACCGAAATCACGACTATGATTGGCGCTTCCTGACTATAATACCCTCGTATCGAGTGTTACTTCTGGTCAATCATCCAGGCGCTAATGTACGCGATTATTTACCTTTAATGTACCACTTACATTTCTCTCTGTTTACTGCATAACCGAGGTCTAAATATTTCACGTAGTATTTACATTTGCCTCTAATTCCAGACAACTTTCCCGAGCCGCCTGTGATGATAATAAGACCATTCCCTCCGGCATCTTCTTCTGCCATTGTTCCATCGTTCCTTCGAACGATTCCGTAAATATGGTCTTCTTCGTTCAGCATCCACCGCGTCCTGCCCTTCAGTGTTATATCTGCCCCAACCTGTTCAACGAACATGATTCCTTGAGAAGCTGCGATACTGTTGTTGGGAATAACGGGATTAGTCGAGTCAAAAATTAGGAAAGCATTCGCCAAATAACCACCTTTCACTATCATTTTTTTAGACCCTTCGTTGGTTTCAACCATTGGGCCATTTAGCTGGACAATATGTGGCCAAATTATGTGTTTTGTAGTGAACTCACCAGAGATTCTCTCTTGGCTTATACAAATGCTACTCACAGAAAAAAGTGTGAGCATTAGAACTAGTCTCATCATCAATTTATCCTTGGCAATCGGTTATCATCCGAACATACATTTATTTAGTGCAAAATCATAAAAATTCCAAAAATACTAGCACTGTAAAAAGACAAATCAAGGAGGAAAAATTGACGAATGGTGGGTCGTGCAGGATTCGAACCTGCGACCAATTGGTTAAAAGCCAACTGCTCTACCAGCTGAGCTAACGACCCACGCTCAAGGATTAGAGTCAATCCGATAGGGCGTGAATGATACCCGCCGAGGCGATTTTGGCAAGTCACTTCGCGGATTTTTTTAGATTTTCGGAGAAATTCCGCTCTGATAATGAGTTGGGTCTGGCAGCCCTACATCCATAAACCCTTTTCTTCGCAATCTACATGCATCACAGGCCCCACAAGCTGCGCCATTTTTATCCGCCTGGTAACACGAAACCGTCAAGCCGTAATCAATACCGAGTGATGTACCAACAGCGACAATCTCTGATTTGGACATGGTCATTAACGGGGCCTCAACAGACCAATGGTCGCCACGATCAACCGCTGGTGTAGCAACGTTAGCCAACCGCTCGAATTGTTCAATAAAGGCAGGACGGCAATCAGGATAGCCAGAGTAATCAACCGCATTGGCGCCAATAAAAAGATGTTTGGCACCAATCACTTCACCATATCCTAGGGCGATTGAGAGAAACACGGTGTTTCGTGCCGGGACGTAGGTCACTGGAATCCCGTTATTGGCGACCCCTTCCACCGGCACATCGATGTCATCACTGGTTAATGCAGAACCACCTATCGATCCGAGATCGAGCCGAATGACCTTATGTGGACGATCACCGAATGCTTCAGCAAATCGAAAAGCAGCCTTAAGCTCTGAATTATGTTTTTGGCCATAATCAAAGCCGATGGTATAGCAGTCAAACCCGCGTGCTTTGGCCATCACGAGAACCGTTGCAGAGTCCAAACCGCCCGATAGTAGAACCACCGCTTTGGGCTTACTCATCGACCACTCTCCTCTCCCCAGATTTGCTTATGCAGTTGAAGCTGCATTCGGTATGGATGTCTCGACGATAAAATGAGTGACGCAAGCTGTTTCAAATCAATCTCATCGTAGGATGGAGAAATCCAAACCGCACCCGCTTGAAAGACTGACGGATGCTGATCACAGAATAGCTCAAACCACCGAAAATCGTCGTCGCTGGTCACCACCACTTTGATCTGATCTTTAGGCTGCATCAGTTCCAAATTTGATAACAAGTTCTTAGATGACTCACCAGACCCGGGGGTCTTGAGATCTAGGACGATTGATACCCGCTCATCAATCCCAGTGATATCCATAGCACCTGAGGTCTCTAGTGAGACTTCAAGCTCTGCGTCGCATAATCTTTGCAACAACGCCCAGCAGTTCGGTTGTGCGAGTGGCTCACCGCCTGTCACACAAACTCTTGAAACACCAGTGTTAAGAACCTCTTGCAAAAGATCATCGATGGCTCGTTGCGTACCGCCCTGGAAAGCATATTCACTGTCACAATACACACACCGCAACGGGCAGCCGGTCAGGCGAACAAAGGTTGTTGGCAAACCAGAGGTCAGTGACTCACCCTGGAGGCTCGTAAAGACCTCCGTGATCCGAAGGCTCAAAGACTCTGTCATCGAGGCCTCAGTTGATCTTTTCAAGCTCGCGTGAAGCAAGCCCTGCTTCAACACTCTCCGGCGCTTGCGTAATCACTTCTTGCAGAATTTTCCGTCCGTTCATGACGTCTTGATTCTTCAACAACAATTTACCGAGCTTAACCTTGACTTGAAGGATTCTGCGATACTCAGGCGCAGCCAATGTGATCGACTTAAATGCCTCAATTGCCTCCTCGTCGCGACCGAGAACATCAAACACTTGACCACGCCAAAATCGTGCATCAAGCACTAAGTCACTGTTGGGGTAAGCTTCGATGAATGATTCCATAGCAGCTAGTGCTTCCTCAAACTGCCGCTCACGAATCAACTGAAATGCTGCATTGTATGCATCCTGATCGGACACCTCAGGCGTCGCCGGAAGCGAGACGGCCGCAGTACCGGCAGTAGCGCCTTGAGACAGATCAGATGCTGTCGTCGATCCCTGAGCCGGGCCTGCCGCAACAGCCTCCTTCTGAATCCGGACCAGCTCACCGAGCCGTTGATCGAGGTCCAGATATCGGTCTTTCTGATCAGATGACATCTCTCCGAGTTGATAAGACAACTCTTCCATCAAACCACGAAGCGCTTGAGTTTCTTGACGTAATTGCTCGATCTGCAGCAACAACTCACCCTGCGCCTGCCGTAATGACTCACCATTCACGGGCTCTTCAGCATACGAAACGAAAGACGCCGCAGTCATTACAACGGCGGCGCCTACAGTCTGAAGTAACCGCATCAGTTACTGATAAATCAGCTCAACACGACGGTTACGCGACCATCCGTTGTCATCACGTGAGAGTGACAGCGGACGCTCTTCACCGTAGCTGACCGTCTCGATCTGCGAACGATTCACACCTTGAATTACGAGATACCGGGCAACCGCATTCGCGCGACGCTCACCAAGTGCCAAGTTGTATGCTCGGGTCCCACGCTCGTCGGCGTGACCTTCCAAACGAACTTTTGCCGCACGAACCGAAGCCAAGTATTTCGCATGCGCATCCAAGTCATCCAGTGCGTCTTGGCTGAGGTCAGACTTATCGAATCCAAAGAAAAATAGGGTATCGGCAGCCATCGCGTTCTTACGCAGTTGTTCACCCATGATCTCGGCCCGATCGGCAGCCTTGGCTTCTTCTTGTGATTTTTGCTGCCTCGCCAAGAATTCAGCTTGGCGCGCCTCGCGAGCGGCACGTTCCGCATCACTTTCGATCTTTGATGGTCCTGCGGACTCATTCACTTGACCGGCACAACCTGCAAGCACTGCCAGCACTACCGCAATCCCTACAGCCTTCGCCTGCTTCAAAACACTCATTCCGTCACCCCTATTCGACTTCAATGAAAATTACACTATCTTGTTTTTCTAGTTAAAAAACGGGCTCCATGCAGGTTCCCGAACACTCTCACTCACGGAAGGTAACCGAACTCGTACCCTCCCGTCCATTGAAACAAGGCCTAACAAGCCCTTTCCTTCATCCGAAGTCGCATAAATTAACATAGTTCCGTTCGGTGCGACACTCGGCGACTCATCTAAATCGGTCTCGGTGAGGATCCTCAATTCGCGTGTTTTTAGATTCAGTCGCGCGATATGGAAACGCTCATTGGTCCGATGAACGAAAACAATACTTTCGCCATCAGGCGTAAAACTGCCATTGGAATTGTAGTCACCATCGAATGTTACCCGTTTCACCGTTTTATCCGCCACGTTCATGAGATACAACTGCGGCTTACCGCCACGGCTAGATGTAAACAGAATCGAACGCCCGTCCGGTGACCACGAGGCCTCGGTATCAATCGCGAAATGATTCGTCATGCGATCAATCTCCCCGGTCCTGAGATTCGCAACATAAATTTCTGGATTTCCATCACGTGATAGCGTCAAAACCAACTTGCGACCATCAGGGCTGAACGATGGTGCACTGTTCAAACCCGGGAAATCCGACACTTTCTGCACCTCACCAGAAACCAACGTCTGCACATAAATCCCTGGGCGCTTACCCCTGAAGCTCATGTAAGCCACGCGCGAACCATCGGGTGACCATTTGGGCGATAAGATAGGCTCAGACGACTGAAAAATAGTCCGTGGCCGGCCACCGTCCGCGTCCGACAAAATGAGCTTGAAGGTTTGGTCTTTTTCAGACCGTCGTTCGGCTGACACGTATAGCAGACGTGTTGAGAAAATTCCCTTGATTCCGGTTAACGCCTCATAAATTCGATCTGAAATATAGTGTCCTATATCTCTCAATGATTCGGGTGCTCCTGGGATGCGCTCTGCAAATAGCACCCGCTCACCAAAGACATCATGCAATCCATAACGAACCAAGAGGCCTTCAGCATCACGCTCGACCGAACCAACGACCGTATATTCAGAATCAATCGCTCGCCAATCTCGGTAAAAAATCTGATCCTCGGGCCCTGGTAATGACAACATTGTGTCGCGGCGGACACGAGCAAACTGGCCACTCCGTTCTAGATTCGATTCAATGAGTCTCGCAAGATCAACGTCGAACGCCCCAGAACTTTTCACTCGAAACGGCACAACGGCAATTTTGATTGGGTTCTCCACACCGCGCGTGATCTCAATCACGAGCTCCGCTCGTGCTGGCATTACCACCAAAAATGCCATTGCTAGCCAGATAAATAAACGCATCAATCCTCCGGTCTGAACTTCACAGTCAGTGATCTAAATTTCTCTTCAAAAGTCGCGGCATCAAATTGCTTGACCTCATCAAAGGGTGCCGCTCTTTTCACGGCAGTCAATGCCGAACGGTCAAACAATACATCACCACTGGTCCTCAAAGTACGAACATCCACCAGTTCTCCATTAGATGCTAATGACATTCGTAAATACACCTCAAGCCCGCCCTTAAATGCGACAGGCCGTCGCCACGCGCGAGTAATCCGCGTCGTCATTGCATCAAGCACATTGGCAGCCGCCTTTTCTGATGCCAATGCATTTAATACCGCTAATTCCGCTTCATCTTTTTTCTTCAATTCTTCAAGCGCTCTCGCTTCAGCTTCAGCTTGCTTAAAAGCTTCTTCTAATGCTTTTTCTTTTTTCTGCCGTTCTACCTCGAGTTCAGCTGCTTTTTTCTCTGCGTCTTGCTGTGCTTTTCGAGCTGCTGCGGCCTTCTTCTCCGCCTCTGCTTTCGCCTTCGCTTCAGCGACCGCTTTTTGCTTCGCTGCTTCTGCTTTCTTC
>CACJLQ010000017.1 GCA_902594275.1 uncultured Litorivicinus sp. | reverse complement strand
CTATTTACAGTCGCAAATTCACGACTAGAGAATTAATTGCTTGAAACACCAGCTACTTTAATGATAATCATTCGCATTCAGGGAGGAAGCGAATGTATTTGTGTATATGTAATGCTGTTTCGGAAGAAAGAGTCATTGAAGCAATTGAATCGGGTTGTGGTAGTTTCAATGAAGTTTCTAAGGCAACCGGACTTTGTGCGGGGTGCGGCCAATGTGCCTTTAAGGCAAGAAAAGAGTGCGAGCGACTACTTTGCCAGTATAGGAAACACTCTAAAAATCAGAGCTCGTTTTCAGCCGCTTGATTTACAGACAGTCGTCGCACAGCACGTATAGAGTTTGGGTATGTTTGATGAGGCGTCCTCTTGCCTCAAACACCACTTCCTTGCGTAGTGAATCGAATTCCTCTCTGTAGAACTCCATAATTTTACCGCAGGCTACGCATACCGTGTGATCATGCGTTGTGCTTGTACTCGATTCGTAGACAGTGCCAATCGAATCAAACTGGTGTCGGATTACTAAACCTGAGTCCTCGAATTCCTTGAGGGTCCGATAAACCGATCCGATGCTTTTTCTGACGCCATTGCCCCTTAGGTCATCACAGATTCTTTCGATTGTGAAATGAGTTCCCTCCTCATAGCTGGATATCATCGAGAGTACGGCTAGGCGCACAGTTGTCGGCCGCAGTCTGTTGGCTTTAAGGATTGCGATATAAACCAAGTCGATCATAAATTGTTCCAATGACGCTAATCAAAATGCGAATGATTTGCATTATTAACACGTTTTGTTATGATGAAACATCTTTTTTGGAACAGTCGCAGATACAGGAGCTAAAATGATGAACAGAAAAGTTGCCCTTTCAATTGCCATGGGGACAGCCTTCGCGCTTGGCGTGTCAGCTAGTCAAGCCGAATCGTATGGCCCATACCCGGTCACGTTACAGGGGTATTCTGGCGAAAAGAACAATTCGGTGGCCTACACGGGCCAAATAGCCAGACACGTGCTTCATAACAGCTTGAAAAAGGCAATCTCAGGCGGGAAGTCACGAGCTGAGATGCAAAAGTTTTGGGCCGGGCAAAAAGGCGAATTACCAGCGCTCGATCCCAAGACTAAAGATGGTTTTCCAGTCACGGAAACCGATATAAATAAGATCTCGGGTGGTAAAAATCTGAACAAAAAAACCCTTAATAGAGTGGTAGCCGGGTGGCCCAATGAGATGACTGGTCCCGAAATGGTAGAGCTCTGGATGGATAACGCCGCCAAATCCGAAAAAGGATTTGATGCTAAGTCTGGTTTGGACTACACCCAACTGGTCTCTAAGTATTTGATGGGCGCTGTATTCTATAACCAAGCGTGCGACGGATATCTTGACGAGAAACTCAACGCCGACAATAAGCCGAACAACAAGCCCTATAAAAAGGGCGCCCATTATACCGGAAAGGAACATTCTTGGGACGAGGCGTTTGGGTATTGGGGTGCCCCAGCCCACGCGATGAAGTTGACCCCTGAATCGACCTATAACATCGCGAAAGGCAAGAGCCTGGACGTGGCCGATGCAAATGGTAACGGTAGCATTGACCTTAAGAGTGAGATGACCTTTGGGCACGCTTATTATGCGGCCGACGCCGATAAGAGCGGAAAAACAAATTATCTGCATACTATCACGCAGGCGTTCATCGACGGACGCAAGCTGATTACAGCAGCAGATGGGAAGACCCTGACCGACTCCCAGCGCTCGAAGTTAAAAAACCTCGCCACCACGATATGTGACAGCTGGGAACGTGTGATTGCGGAGGCTACATTTAAGTACGCTGGCTCGGTCTACAAGGACATCGAGAAACTGAAAACAATCATGGAGGCGAATGGCGACACCACGAAGATGTATCGTACCTACGCAAAACATTATGGCGAGTTGAAGGGGTTTGCACTGGCACTCCAGTCTGGACGCAATGACCTAGGAAAACTCGGTGAGCAGATCAATAGCCTAACTGGTTACGGCCCCGTGACATTGGACGGCCGGCAGATTAGCGGTTTTACCTATAATAAAAAATATACCTATCAACTTAAGAAACTGGATGGGTTTGCGTTGCATATGCTGAAGCTGCAGAAGTTACTTGATGACAACTTCAATCTTTTGGCTAAAAAGAATAATAAACTAACCGAAATTGCGGCAGTCACCAAGGCGCTAGGGGATTCCGGATATGTCGAGAATGACTGATGGTCTCCGAGTTTGAAATGGATATATTTTTAAATCCCTTTCTTTCGCTTCTGTCGGACTTCCTCGATCCGCAGAAGCGAATTTTCGTTGGATATCTATTATCAGCCTCGCTGCTGGCCATTGTGGTTCTTAGGCTGAAGTATCCTGACCGTTTCTCACTTCAGTTGCTGTTTGGCACCCTGTTTCCAAAGAAGGTGTGGCTGTCTCACTCGTCTTTCGCGGACATAAAACTACTTTTTTTCAACAGGCTACTTTTTGGGGGTGCCGTCACCCAGGTGCTATCTAAAAGTGCGATCGGTTTGGGTGTCTATTTTCTCCTGATGGACACTGGTTGGTTCTCGTTAACTCCCAAAGCGTTATTACCTGCTTATGTTTGTGCACTGATATTCACCGTGACCTTGTTTGTTGCGGACGACTACAGTCGTTACTGGACACATAGAGCTATGCACCGCATTCCAATTCTTTGGGAGTTTCATAAGGTACATCACTCCGCTACTACTCTTACCCCGTTAACTGTTTTCCGCACACATCCCGTGGAGGCGATAGTCTTTTCGATTCGTGGCGCGCTAGTTCAGGGCACCGTCGTAGGATTAGCGTTTGCTATCTTTGGCTCCAATTTGAATCTGCTAACGATTTTGGGAGCGAACTTCTTGAGCGTTTTGTTTCATGCGTTGGGGTCTAATCTAAGACATTCCCATATACCACTCCGTTATCCAAGTTGGCTTGAGCGTTGGCTTGTGTCTCCCGCGCAACATCAATTGCACCACTCAGTCAGCGAAGAACATTTTGATAAAAACTTTGGGGTCGCCTTTGCTTGCTGGGATTTAGTTCATGGCACGCATCACTTCTCGCAGGCTCGTTGTTTGACTTATGGTCTCTCAGATCAATTTCACTGTGACCGCCGGAAGCAAACACTATCTAATCTGCTATTCGCGCCCGTTACTGCCGCATACTACCGTTCAACTCATTTTGCTCGCTCAGCTTTCCTCAGGCCAGTCAATAAAGTCGGCAGGGTAAGGTCAGAGATGAGAGGCTCGTTATTCGAACAGATTATCAGGTTCAGCTCCTTCCATGTGCGAAAGTGATTTGTCTTTCCAGTTTTTTTCTCTGGTGTTGCGCAAATAAATTAGTCGCGTGTTTTTTTACTATGAGAGGCGGAACCTGAGTTGCGGTACCTCTAATCAATTTCCTTCTCCGACGTGTGCGTCGATATCGAGTTTTAAAATCAATTCATTCATTACCAAGTGCACGAGAATTGATTGTTGGTTGGGCAGCTATAAATCTTAAATATGAAAAAGGACGTGTTAGACTCTCACGGCTGTGGAGATGTGGCCGAGTGGCTGAAGGCGCTCCCCTGCTAAGGGAGTATAGGGTTTGTAGCCCTATCGAGGGTTCGAATCCCTCCGTCTCCGCCACCCTGCGTCTGCCTTATGCTCGGTACCTATCGGTTAAGTTGGCTTTTGCGTTTGGTTGAGATATGCGAAGCTTATTACGGAAAGAATTTTTATAATCTTGTGTTCTAAGAAAACAACCTTAGATTCTTAGTCAAATTTTTAGATCAGGGAGTCAGTTGATGCGAATCGGATCCCCAAAGGAAGTTATGCCAGGAGAAGCGCGCGTTGCCATGACGCCGGATTCTGCGGCACAGCTACAGAAACTCGGCTATGAGTGTTTTATAGAAAATGGAGCAGGACAGCTTGCGCGATTTTCTGATGCTGATTATGAATCGGCGGGCGTCACCGTGGTCGACTCACCAAATGCTTTATTTGAGGCAGTTGACGTCGTTGTAAAAGTAAGGCCCCCAGTTGAAGACGAAGTGAAACGGCTGAAAAAGGGCCAAACACTCATTGGATTTTTTGATCCAGCCGGTAACAGCGAACTGTTAGAGCTAGCAAAAACACGGGAAGTTAGCGTGATTGCCATGGAAATGGTACCTCGGATTTCAAGAGCGCAGAAGATGGACGCACTGTCGTCAATGGCGAACATCGCCGGTTATCGGGCGGTCATTGAAGCGGGCAACAATTTTGGTCGCTTTTTCACTGGCCAAGTCACGGCCGCCGGCAAGGTTCCGCCCGCAAAAGTACTCGTTGTTGGAGCTGGTGTCGCGGGCTTAGCGGCGATTGGAACAGCTCAATCGTTGGGAGCGATTGTTCGTGCTTTTGACGTTCGTCCTGAGGTTGCTGAACAGATCGAATCGATGGGTGCAGAATTCCTTTTCTTGGATTTTGAGGATAACCAAGATGGTGCTGCTACTGGTGGTTACGCTGCTCCATCGAGTCCAGAATTTCGGGAGAAGCAACTGGCACTGTTCCTCGAGCAAGCACCGGAAGTCGATATTGTTATCACAACAGCATTGATTCCAAATCGCGAAGCACCAGAGCTTTGGACCAAGGAAATGGTTGCGGCGATGAAGCCTGGCTCCGTGATCATGGATCTCGCTGCAGAAAAAGGCGGTAATTGCAAACTAACAGTTGCCGACGAGAGGGTCGTAACAGACAACGGTGTGACAATTATCGGTTACACTGATTTCCCGAGTCGGATGGCAGCACAGTCATCAACGTTATATGCTACTAATATTCGCCATATGATGACGGATCTCACTCCTGAGAAAGACGGACAATTGGTTCACAATATGGAGGATGATGTGATTCGTTCGTCGACAGTAACCTTCGAGGGCGAAATCACCTATCCACCACCCCCGCTCAAGGTTCAAGCGATTGCGTCAAAGGCGGCACCAAAGCAGCCTGAAAAGACACCAGAAGAGAAGGCGGCTGAGGAAGCGGCCACGATGGCGAAATCGGGTCGTCAGCAGACTCAGCTGTTGATTGTTGGCGCTACATTGATGGGACTGATTGGCTTGTATGCGCCGACTGCCTTCATGCAGCACTTTATTGTTTTCGTACTGGCAGTTTTTGTGGGCTTCCAAGTGATCTGGGGCGTTGCTCATTCACTACACACGCCATTGATGGCGGTAACGAACGCGATTTCTGGAATCATCATTGTCGGTGCATTACTACAGGTCGATTCAGATATTCCCATTGTTTCGATTTTGGCAGGTATCTCTGTGTTGATCGCGACCATTAACATTGTCGGGGGCTTTATGGTGACACGCCGAATGCTCCAGATGTTTAAGAAGTCATAAGCGGAGGGACTTGAAATGACAATTGGACTTCAGACAGCCGCTTATATTTCGGCAACTGTCTTATTTATTCTTGCGCTTGGCGGTCTATCGAATCAGGAAAAGGCGAAACGTGCCGTGTGGTTTGGCATCATTGGTATGGCAATCGCGGTGGTTGCAACCATCGCGGAACCAAACGTCGCACTCAGTTCGATGTTAATCGGGGCAATTGTGATCGGTGCGATCATCGGTGTGATTGTTGCCAATCGCGTCGAGATGACTGGTATGCCTCAGTTGGTTGCAGCACTGCACTCGTTTGTGGGATTAGCAGCAGTATTCATTGGGATCAACTCGGATATGTCGACACATGACTTCGTGTCCAATGCAGAGCGAGTGATTCACGAAGTGGAAATCTTCCTGGGTGTGTTCATCGGTGCGGTCACCTTCACTGGTTCTATCATTGCCTACGGCAAACTGGCTGGAAAAATCGGTGGTAAAGCGTTGATCTTGCCAGGCCGTCATTTGCTAAACATAGCAATGGTTGGGGGATCCTTTGTTTTGTTACTGATGTACATGAATCATGAGGGTTCGTGGACTCTTTACGCGATGACGGTGCTTGCACTGCTGTTGGGCGCGCATCTGGTGATGGCCATTGGTGGGGCAGACATGCCGGTCGTTGTCTCGATGCTGAATTCGTATTCTGGTTGGGCAGCCGCAGCAACTGGTTTCCTATTGGGTAATGATCTGTTGATCGTCACTGGTGCGCTCGTTGGATCATCTGGCGCGATTCTCTCGTACATCATGTGTAAAGCCATGAACCGGCAGTTCCTCTCTGTGATACTAGGAGGATGGGGTGACGCAACAGGTCCTGCAATGGAAATCGAAGGCGAACAGATCGCAATCGATGTTGACGGTGTCGCCAGTGCCCTCGATGATGCTGACAGTATAATCATTGTACCCGGCTACGGCATGGCAGTTGCCCAGGCGCAGCAGTCTGTGAGTGAGTTGACACGTCGATTACGAGGAAAAGGTAAAGAGGTTCGTTTCGCGATCCACCCAGTTGCTGGACGTTTACCAGGACACATGAACGTGTTACTCGCCGAGGCGAAAGTCCCATATGATATTGTTCTTGAGATGGATGAAATCAACGAGGACTTTGCGTCAACAGATGTCGTGATCGTGATCGGTTCGAACGATATTGTTAACCCGGCAGCGCAGGACGATCCGAATTCTCCAATCGCTGGAATGCCTGTGCTTGAGGTTTGGAATGCAAAGCAAGTGATCGTATCGAAACGTGGTCAAGGCACTGGCTACTCAGGCATCGAGAATCCACTGTTCTATAAAGAAAATACGCGGATGTTTTATGGTGATGCTAAGTCGAGTTTGGATCAGTTATTATCGCAGATTAACTAATCTACCTTGCTCGGAAAAAGCCTCGAGAACTCCTCGGGGCTTTTTTTTGCGCGACCACTCCCCAAATAACTCTGTATGACAGATGCGAATCAACTGAATGTCCTCGGGGAACCTTTAAAGCCGTGCTCGATGGATCCACTCACCGGATACTTGCGGAATGGCTGCTGTCAGACTGAATCCTCTGATCGCGGGAGCCATGTCGTTTGTGCGGTGATGACCTCTCAATTTCTCGATTTTTCGCGTGAGCAAGGTAATGATCTGATCACACCTCGCCCAGAATTCCAGTTTCCCGGTCTCAAGCCGGGGGACCGTTGGTGCTTGTGTGCATTGCGGTGGGTCGAAGCTGTCCGTGCAGGAGTCATAGCGCCGGTCATCATAGACAGTACCCACGAGAAGATTCTTGATCACGTGAGTCTTGAAACGCTGGTGCATCATCAATACAGAGCGCAAGCCTAGGTCTTCTTGTATTGTGTTGCTAGAAAGTTGAGCAAGCTGATTTCTGCTGGATTACGTTCCATGTTGGCAACGCGAATCGCATACCATTGTCTTGGGATCGGGGTACCTTCAACTGTTAGGCGTTTCAGTAAGCCATGATGCAGTTCTACCTCACAAGTGGCCTCTGATAGCATTGACATTCCCATCCCAGCGAGTACAGCTTGTTTGATCCCTTCGTTGGTATCAAGTACCACGGGTGTCCGGGCTGCCTGATGGAATAGAGCGCCAAAATATGCGGCCATTGCGAGTCGAGTTCCTGACCCAACTTCTCGAGCAATAAGCTGATATCGGATTAGCTCTTTGGCTGTAATTTCTCGTTTGAGTTTCGACAGCGGATGGTTCGGATGAGCGACAAAAATCAGCTGATGCTCGCCGATGATCTTGCTTTCGATATTGGTATCCTCCGGCGGTGTACCCATAATTCCGATATCAATCTTCCCTTCGAGGATCGCATCCCAGATGGTATTTCGGTTACCCATCATGAGGTCCAGATGAATTCCTGGATGCTCCTCCTGATAAGCTGCTAAAACTTTTGGCATGACATACCCAGCAGTCCCGATAATGCCAACGGAGACTTCGCCTCGCTCTAAGTTTTCGACGGCGCCCAGTCGTTCGGGAATGGCTTCGATGAGGTGAAGAATCTTGGTGGCTTGCCGAGCAAGAACGGCGCCTGCATCAGTCAGACGGACTGATCGCGTCGTCCGAAAAACGAGTGTCGCATCCAAAGCATCTTCGAGTTGCTTGATTTGGGCGGTCACAGTCGCTGGCGATACCGCCAAATCCTGTCCAGCTTTCGTGAAACTTTCGTTACGAACAAGGGACAAAAATGTTCTAAGTTGGACGAGTGTCACGTTTTTTATTCTCATTATTCAGATTTCCTAAAAATTAAATTTAGTTTTTATTGTTTGTACTAGGTAATCCGTGTCGGTACAACTACCAGTGGAACAAATAATTAATCACCAAATGGAAAATGAAACATGATCGCTCTGGATACTCGGTTGCAGTCGTTGAAAACTGGTCAGCCACAACAAGATGCTTTGGTTGAGTTATTTACAGCGCTTGCTGCTAAAGCACACGAGGTTAGTCGGATTATTTCAGCCGGAGGAGAGCTTGGTCACACGATTGGCGACCAAAACGCTGATGGTGATGCGCAGAAAGCGCTTGACGTAATCGCCGACGAGGAATTCCTTGCGGCAGCACAGACATCTGGTGTCGTTGCTGCCTATTTTAGCGAGGAACAAGACAGAGCGGTGATTATTGATGAGGCTGCTCCGCTGATTGTTGCCATTGATCCGCTGGATGGGTCGTCAAATATCGATGTCAACGTGTCGATCGGAACAATTATCTCAGTGTTACCGAATCCAGGTGGCGATCTGCAGCAATCTGCGATGCAGACTGGGGATCAACAGCTGGCTGCTGCTTTCTTTGTGTATGGCCCGCAGACAGCGCTATACCTGACGACGGGTAACGGAACGGATCTGTACCGGATGGATCCGACTTCAGGAATCTTCCTATTGATCGAGGAAGGAATCGAAATATCTGAAGAAACGTCTGAATATGCGATCAATGCTTCCAATGCACGCCAATGGTTCACGCCTGTTCAGCGATATATTAGTGATCTGCTATTGGGTAGTGAGGGTCCGCGGGAACGCAATTTCAATATGCGTTGGATTGGTTCTCTGGTCGCCGACGCCGGTCGAATCTTCAACCGTGGTGGGATCTTTTTATATCCCGGAGATCGTCGACCCAAGTACGAAAATGGCCGTCTGCGGTTAATTTATGAAGCAAGTCCGGTTGCATTTTTAGTTGAACAGGCCGGTGGAGCTGCCACTGACGGCGTCACACGAATTCTCGAAAAAACGCCAACAGAAATCCATGAGCGCACACCTTTAGTGTTTGGATCAAAAACGGAGGTCCGTTGGGTCGGAAGCTACGAAGCTGAAACACGACAGGGCCTTGATCAATCACCGCTATTTAGCCATCGCAACTTATTCCGCTCATAAACGGAGAGCAAATAATGTCACAAAAACATCCAATTATTTCGATCACAGGATCGTCAGGAGCAGGTACCTCGACGGTACGGGACACCTTTGCGCAGATTTTTTTCCGGGAAAAGGTGAAAGCGGCGTTTATTGAGGGTGATGCATTTCATCGATTTGATCGTGCCGAAATGAAGAAGAAAATGGCAGAGGCACAGGGCAACCCAGCCAACCATTTTTCACATTTTGGCGAGGAAGCCAACGAATTTGCGCTTCTTGAAGATGTGTTCAAAACCTATGGCGAGACTGGAAATGGTCGCACGCGGACCTACGTCCATGATGATGAAGAGGCCGATCAATGGGGTTGCCCTCCTGGCACGTTTACCGACTGGCGCTCCTTTGAGGATGGTACTGATCTTTTATTTTATGAGGGTCTTCACGGGGCCGTCGCAACCGACAAGGTAGATATCGCTCAATACGCAGACCTAAAAGTCGGTGTTGTTCCAGTGATGAATTTGGAATGGATCCAGAAGTTACACCGTGACAAGTCGAAGCGAGGGTATTCGACTGAGGCGGTGACCGATACCATCCTACGGAGAATGCATGATTACGTGCACTACATTTGTCCACAGTTTACTTTGACCGATATTAACTTCCAGCGGGTACCAATCGTCGATACCTCGAATCCATTTATCGCTCGTTGGATTCCAACGCCTGATGAGTCAATGGTTGTCATTCGGTTCGCCAATCCCCGTGGAATCGATTTCCCCTACCTGTTGTCGATGATTCATGACAGCTTCATGTCTCGACCAAACTCGATTGTCATTCCTGGTGGAAAGATGGCACTTGCGCTTCAACTCATTTTGACGCCGATGATCTGGAGGCTTGCTTCTGAATCACGTCGTCTTCGCGATTAAGGAGATTTCTATGGAACGCACGCAACGTCAACGGATGGCTGATGCAATTCGATTCCTTGCCATGGATGGTGTTCAAGCTGCCAATTCAGGTCACCCGGGGATGCCAATGGGTATGGCCGATGCGGCGGTTGCTTTATTTGTTGACCACATCAACATTGATCCGTCGGATGCGCAATGGCCAGATCGCGATCGATTTGTCCTCTCCGCCGGTCATGGTTCGATGCTGCACTATGCGTTGAACCACCTACTCGGTTATTCCGATATGGGTGCTGATCAACTGAAACAATTTAGACAGCTTGGCGCTCGGACCGCCGGACACCCTGAGTTTGGCCATGCAGCAGGGATTGAGACGACAACAGGGCCATTGGGTCAAGGGATCACCACTGCCGTTGGGATGGCATTGGCTGAAAGGCGACTCGCGTCGCAATTCGGTCGTGCGCTGGTGGATCATTACACTTATGTGATAGCTGGCGATGGCTGCCTGATGGAAGGAATTAGCCATGAGGCCATTGACCTGGCCGGGCATTTGAAACTTGGCCGACTCATCGTTCTTTGGGATGACAATGAAATTTCAATCGATGGCAAAACTGACATTGCGACGTCGACGAACCAAATGGCACGGTTTAAAGCCTCAGGATGGCAAGTTACCCGAGTCGATGGTCATGATATCGATGCTGTGAGTGCCGCCGTTGAAGGTGCTAAGAGATCAAGAAAGCCATCATTGATCGCTTGTAAAACGACGATCGGTTTCGGCGCACCCAATCTGGCTGGCAGTCATAAAACACATGGTGCGCCCTTGGGTGCGGAAGAGATTCAAGCAACACGCAATGCCCTTGGGTGGACACATGGTCCATTTGAAATACCGGCAGATATCCGATCTGCATGGGAATCAATCGCAAGTCGCGGTCACTCGATCCGTCATGAGTGGCAGTCACGGCTTGATGTGAGCCCGAAAAAATTGCGCTTTAGGCGGACGATTTCAGGCGAAGTGCCAAAAGTATTGGCCACGCGGATGCGCAGATATAAGAAGGAATTGAAGGCCGAATTACCGAACGTCGCAAGCCGTCAAGCGTCACAAAGGGCCTTGGAGGTGATCAACGGTGCGGTGCCCTCAATGGTTGGCGGTTCAGCAGATTTGACAGGATCAAACCTGACCAAGACGTCGAATATGCGTTCGATTACGCCAGGTAATTTCCGTGGTAATTATGTTCATTTTGGAGTCCGTGAACATGCGATGGGCGCTGTCATGAATGGTATGGCGTTGCATGGGGGGATGATTCCCTATGGTGGGACATTTCTGGTGTTCAGCGACTACATGCGAGGCTCGATGCGTTTGTCTGCATTGATGAAGCAACGCGTAATTTATGTGCTGACACATGACTCCATTGGGCTCGGCGAAGATGGACCGACGCATCAACCAATTGAGCACCTTGCGATGTTGCGCGCGACGCCTAACATGTTGGTGTTCCGTCCGTGTGATGCGGTGGAGACAGCTGAAGCATGGGAGGTTGCTCTTCAATCAACTGAGACACCTTCAGTCATGGCATTGTCACGACAGGGATTACCCACAGTCCGTACAGAACGGACCAACGAAAATCTCACACAGAAAGGCGGGTATATCCTCAAGAATGTGCGCGGAGCTCGAGATGTTACTTTAATGGCGACAGGTTCTGAGATTGCGATTGCGCTTGAAGCAGCAACAATGATGGAGTCATCGGGTTTACAGGTGGCTGTTGTCTCAATGCCGTGTTGGGAGTTATTCGATCAACAGTCGGATCAGTATCGTCAGTCTGTACTCGGCTCGGCACCACGAATCGCCGTGGAGGCATTAAGTGGATTCGGCTGGGATCGGTATTTGAGAACTCAGGATGTGTTCATTGGCATGACTGACTTTGGTGCTTCGGGTCCGGCGCCAGAGTTATATGAACATTTTGGAATTACAAAAGAAGCAATTTGTGAGACCGCTGACCGTCTCATTCAGCGATCTTGATCAGGGAGACGAAAATATGGCACTTATCTCATTAAGACAATTACTCGACCATGCAGCAGAGCATGGATACGGAGTTCCTGCATTTAACATTAACAATATGGAGCAGGGCTTGGCGATCATGAAGGCGGCAGACAAGTTGGATGCGCCGGTCATCCTCCAGGCATCGCGTGGAGCACGCACTTATGCTGGCGATCCGATGCTAAAAGCAATGGTGACAGCTCTGGCTGAGATGTATCCGGATGTCCCTATCGTGTTGCATCAAGACCATGGCAATAACGAAGCAACATGTCTGACAGCAATACAACATGGATTTACCTCGGTAATGATGGACGGATCACTCGAAGGCGATGCGAAAACACCCGCATCCTATGAGTACAACGTGGATATCACGCAGCGAGTGACTGAAATGGCGCATGCTGTCGGTGCTTCTGTTGAGGGAGAGTTGGGTGTGCTTGGTTCACTCGAGACTGGTGAAGGCGAGAAAGAAGATGGCCATGGCTTTGAGGGTAAGCTATCTGAGGATGAGTTGTTAACGGATCCCGACCAAGCAGTTGATTTTGTGAAAAAGACCGGTGTTGATGCACTAGCGATTGCCATGGGTACGAGCCACGGGGCATACAAATTCTCTCGTAAGCCTGACGGGGAGATTCTCGCGATGCACGTGGTCGAGGCGATTAACAAGAAATTACCCAATACCCACTTGGTAATGCATGGATCGAGCTCGGTTCCTCAAGATCTCCAGGAACTATTTAACGAGTTTGGGGGAGATATCCCACAAACCTACGGCGTACCCGTTGAGGAGATTGAGCGGGGTATCAAATGCGGCGTGCGGAAGGTGAATATTGATACGGATTGCCGACTCGCAATGACCGGTGCGTTCCGCCGTATTGCAACTGAAAAACGCGCAGAGTTTGACCCAAGAAAGTTCCTAGTGCCGGCAATGGAAGCGATGGAAGCACTGGTTGCAGACCGATTTGAACGTTTTGGTTGTGCCGGGAATGCGTCCAAAATCAAGCCGATTCCACTCAGTGAGATGGCTCATAGGTACGCGTCAAGAACGCTGTAAACTTAACGACACAAAGGAATTCACATGGCTGAAGTCAAAATTGCACCATCAGTACTCGCCTCAAATTTTGGCAAGCTCGCAGAAGAGATTCAGGCGGTTGATCAGGCAGGGTGTGATTGGATCCACTTGGATGTAATGGATGGACATTTCGTACCAAATCTCACATTTGGTCCGCCAATTATCCAATCGGTTCGAAGTGCAACCGACAAGGTATTCGACGCGCACTTGATGGTGAGTAATCCGGATCGATTGTTGGAGGCTTACCAAAAAGCTGGTGCCGATATCATCACAGTGCATGCGGAGGTCTGCGACCATCTCGATCGCACCTTGGCTCAGATACGTGAGCTAGGTTGTCGAGCCGGTGTGTCCTTGAACCCACACACATCTGAAGACTGCTTGCATTATGTACTTGATCGGGTTGATTTGGTGTTGGTGATGAGTGTGAATCCGGGTTTTGGTGGGCAATCATTCATCCCTACGGTGGTTGATAAAATTGCTCGGATCCGCGATGTGCTCGGCGGCCGAGATGTTGATATTGAAGTGGATGGAGGCATTACCCCCGAGACTGCTCCATCAGTTGTGGCTGCCGGCGCTACAGCGTTGGTTGCAGGCTCTGCGGTGTTTAAAGGTGGGTCGATCGAAGCCTACAGAGACAACATCCAGGCGATTCGAAACGCAGTCAAGGACCAACGATGACCGATTACCGCGACTTAGCGAGTCGATTTTCGCTAGTTTTTGATTTAGACGGTACGTTGGTAGATTCGGCTCCTGATCTTCAGGCTGCTGTGAATGCCGTACTAGCGAGTCATGGACTACGTCAAATAACCATTGAAGAAACCCAACAATTTATTGGTGACGGTATGCCGAAGCTGTGTGAACGTGCGTTAGAGGCGACGGGCGGCCCAGCTGATATTCAAGAGGTATTCTATGGTGCCTTCAAGACGCGATATATGAGCGCGCCTGCTGTTAAAACGAAGCCAATGCATGCTGTTCGTGAAACATTAGTGACTGCAAAGGGTGCGGCCTTTACCATGGGCGTGTGCACAAATAAGTCCGAACCTGTTGCTGAGATAATTTTGAATGATCTTCAGCTGATGGTATTTTTTACTGATTACGTCGGGTCGATGCCAGACCGCGCACTGAAGCCTGATCCTGAACCCTTGCTATTGTGTGCAGAGCGCATTGGAACGGGAGATCGGCAAGCTGTTTTGGTCGGTGACTCAGTTGCCGATGTCAGAGCTGCTCGTAATGCGGGGATGCCGTGCATCTTGGTTCGCGGTGGGTATACCAATACAGCACCCGAGTTACTTAGTTCTGACGTCGTGATTGATAGTTTTGATCATCTGTTTGATGCACTAAAAGACTTGGCGGCATAGTGATGTTACAAGCAGTGATTTTTGATGTTGATGGCACCCTCGCGGAGACAGAGGAAGTGCACCGTGAGGCGTTCAACACAGTGTTTGAGCAAGCTGGACTGGGATGGTTTTGGTCCGCTGAGCAGTATCGTGAATTATTGAAGGTGACCGGCGGTAAAGAGCGAATTCGTCACTACGCTCAGACCGAATCAATGACCGATATGAATGATGAGAAGATTGCTTCGTTACATCGATTGAAAACCGTGCGCTACGCGGAGCTATTGCCCCAATCTGCGACCCTGCGCCCGGGGGTTGAGCGTTTGATCGATGAGTGTTTATCGCGATCGATCCGCTTAGCAATTGCAACAACAACAACGGAGGTGAACGTTGACGCTCTAGATCGGGCCGTGGGAGGCGCATTGAGACTTGAACGATTTGAAGCTGTGGTTGGCGGAATCACAGTGCCTGAGAAAAAGCCGGATCCTAAGGTGTATCAAGTTGCTCTCGAGAAACTTGGGCTGAATTCTGGCGAGGCAATCGCAATTGAGGATGCTAAAGCTGGAGTAACCGCCGCCAGAGGGGCTGGATTGCGCTGTCTTGCCAGTCCATCGTTGTACACGATTGAGCACGACTTGTCGAAAGCAACCGCGGTCGTTGAGAGTCTTGCCGATCGGGGAGACGGTAAACCAGTTACGGTCGACTATCTTGAGATGCTTGCCGATTAAATTCGGTCACGGATCACATCGCGAACAATGCCTAACACTTCGACGTCTGCATTATTGAGGACAACTGGGCTCATTGTGCTGTTTGCGGGAATTAATTTAGCGCCGTTTTGATCAAGTCTGAGCGTCTTCAAGGAAACGCTTTTTTGTTGATTCGAACGACGACTCTTTCACCATTTTCTGCGACTTGAGATTGTTCGATGGACACAACATCGCCGTCCAGAATATTCGCATCGGCCATTGAATTGCCTCGAACTCGCAGGGCATAGGTATTTTTGCGCACCAGCTTTGATGGCACTTCCATTGACTCTTGTTGAGTAAACATATCGATCGGCTGTCCACATGACACCCAGCCAACAATTGCAATACGGTCAAATGCCTCCAATATTTCTTGTTCTACATCAGCCGCTTCAAGCGGTTGTGAGTGTTTGGTCTGCGGCAATAAGATCGTTACCATGAAACCCTCAATGTTTAGCTGGATATATGAACAGTATTTTGAAGCCGTTTGCTAATTTTTCTCAAGTTCCATTCATTGATGAGCAGCTGTACTTCATTCCACTCGGCGGATCTGGCGAGATAGGAATGAATTTCAATGTGTATTGTTGTGATGGCCAATATCTCATCGTTGATGTCGGAATAACTTTTGCTGATGACTCAACTCCGCCTGGTATCGATGTGATCTGTCCGGATCTTTCTGCGCTTCGGTCAGTTCGTGATCAACTCGTTGGTATTGTGATCACCCATGCGCACGAGGACCACGTTGGAGCACTACATTATTTATGGAATCAGCTGAAGGCCCCAGTTTATTGCACACCGTTTACCGCGTCGGTTGCCAGACGCAAACTCGGTGAGGCAGGTCTGCTCGATCAAGTTTCTTTGAATGAAGTATTACCGGGTTCTTTGCTCGAGTTAGGTTGCTTCCATTTAGAGTGGGTGACTCTTACCCACTCGATTCCAGAGCCCAATGCGCTTGTCATACGAGCTGCGGGTCGAGCCGTCTTCCACACGGGTGACTGGAAGCTTGATCCGCATCCGGTCGAGGGCGAGCATTACGATGACGGTCGTTTACTATCACTTGGTGAGTCGGGGATCGAGTTTGTAATCGGTGATTCAACTAACGCAACTGTTGAGGGATGGTCTGGCTCAGAATCTGAGTGCCGAAAGGCATTGCATGAGGTGATCGCTTCACAGCCAAATCGTGTTGCTGTGACCTGTTTTTCTTCGAATACAGCCCGCCTTGCGAGCTTGGGAGATATAGCGCAAGAGACAGGCCGTCGGATTACGGTGCTTGGACGCAGTTTGTTCAACTATTTACAGACTGCCAAGGCCACAGGCTACCTCAAAAACTTTCCTGACCTGGTGCCCACTGAAGATCTGGATTATCTGCCGAAGTCAGAGCAGCTGATTTTAGCGACAGGCTCACAAGGTGAGCCAAGAGCGGCGATGGCGAGATTGGCTAAAGGCGAGCATCAAGATTTGCTACTCGAGCCCGATGATACCGTCGTGTTTTCCTCGAAGGTGATTCCTGGAAACGAGAAAAAACTGTATCGACTCTATGACCTTCTCTCACAGAAAAAGGTGAGGGTAATCACTGAGCAAGATGCTCCGATTCACGTATCCGGTCATCCATGTCGAGATGAACTGCGTTGGATGTATCGTGCATTGCGACCAAAGGTCGTGATTCCAGTTCATGGTGAGGAGCGGCATATGGCATCTCACTCACAACTTGCTGATGAGATGGGATTGGGATCAGCTCGCGTCGTTAACGGTGATGTACTTCATTTGGATTCGACCGGTGTGAATTGCATTGCACGCGTACAGACAGGACGGCTTGGCTTATCTGGATCGAGCCTGATTCCGTTGAACGATCGAGCGCTTTCTGAGCGTCGTGCGTTGGCCGATGGTGGTCTGATGACAGTGACCGTTGTGCTTGATAAAAAGGCACGATTGGCAACGAAACCACAGGTTCAATTTGTTGGTATGCCATCAGGAGATATCGATCCAGAGACGCTTAATGGCGACCTGAGATATGCGATCGAAGAGATCCTATCTGAGCAGAATTCGAGAATCTTACAATCGGATAATGGCTTGCGAAATGCATTGCAACGAGAGATCGGAGCGTTAGTGCGTCAGTGGTTGGGTGTGAAGCCAAAGCAATTGGTGAATATTGTGAGACTTTAATCAGTAGGCGCCTTATTTCTCATCACTGTTCAATGACTGTGGGCTAAGATGGTGTTAGATCCCCACGGAAAGAGCGTAGCACGCCAACTCTGTCGTTTCGGGAATTTGAAAATCTTTGCCGTCTCGTTTCCTCTGCTCGCAATATTGAATCGACCGTTGTTTCAGACCGAGCTTTTTGGCTGCCTGCTCCTGAGTCAATTGATTGGCTTTTCGCCAGGCTTTGAATTCGCTGGGCTTCATGTGATCGGCTCAACCTTTTGAAATGGTAGAACACCATCAACAGTTAGCCCGTAAATATGTGTTGTCACTAATTACCAAGCTTCGTATGCTTGAAGCTGATGAGACTGAAGGATGAAGGCGCGATGGCTGACATTCCGAATGATGAAAAAGCCAAAAAGCCAATCGGGACTTCTGTGCTCCTCGGCTTTCTTGTAGGCGTTATTTCCCACGAAATCTTCTACCAGTACGCAAACCCCCATCTGTGGTTCTCCTTGGCTGGTGTCATTCCCGGTCTTTATATATCGCGCGCTTTGGTCAAGAATCGGTTGCGAGCGATGCACGTTATCGAGTCTGACGATTTGACGATCGCGAGAAAGCTTCAAGGAAAAACCTCCTATTCTGAAAGCTTTTCGAACTATTGCACGTTGGCTTTCGTTGTGTCTTTTCTGATCATCACGGTCGGCGCCAACGCACTGGTTCAAGAATTTCCGGAAGCGCCAGTTTCAATGTTTACCCTTGCAGGCTTATGGAATTTTTTCTCGCTTTGACCATGCGTTTACTCGAATCTGGCTTAAACTGGTATGGACATCGCGCTTGTCGCATCAGACTCGAGCATCGGTCTAAATTACACGTTAATTATCGCGCCACGCTCGCTCGTTTAAATAACGGGTTACTTTGTGTTCGGCAAAGGCCTGATCAACACGCTAGGTCCCAGTTTGAAAATGCTGTTGTATACGATATTTGAGTCCAGACAAAAGGATTATTGATAGCTGCATATTAATCGTATTAATCTTTATCGCGGCGGGAAAGGATACCTTCCGTGGTTATCTGATGGGTCTGGGTTTTCAGAGCAAGGAGTCTCTGTTCTAGACCCATCCCTGCCATCCTTTTGACCGATTGCGTTCAATGATGAATCCCCCTGATGCGAGCGGTACTTAACAGCCAAGCGCTTATTTGGTGTATGCTTTGTGGATCCAATTCAATGAGATATGACCCTATGAAAAAACTGGTGACTCCGTCTGTTCTTGCGCTGCTGTTGATCTCCCTCAGTGGTTGTGCGTCCTATAATTCGATTGCTCCTGAATGGGCTCAGATTGGTGCTGAGAATTCGGAGACGACAGCCGAGGATTCCAAAGCTGAATCCGATGCAGATGAGGACGGCAGCACTTGGTGGAACCCACTATCCTGGTTCTAAACACTTTGCATTGACTGCATCGTGTTTGATTATTCTCTATCCCTGAGGAAATCGATCATTCGATGACCGAGTGCTCAAGAATTGTTCGTCGAAAACTGAATCAATGGTGTCCCGAACAGGAATCGAACCTGTGACCTGCCGCTTAGGAGGCGGCCGCTCTATCCGACTGAGCTACCGGGACATCGCTGGGTCGCTATTATTTATGTTGGCGAGGTTATCACGACTCTTCCCTCGAGTCCCAGTCTCTGTTTCCGGTACACTCCTGGCATGATTTTTGAGCCGATCGATATCGAAATTTCTGATCTCAGCTGCGAGCGTGATGATCGCTCGTTGTTCAAAAATTTATCAATGACACTCAATTCAGGGCAAATTCTGCGGGTTGCAGGACCCAATGGTGCGGGTAAAACGACTCTGTTACGAACAATAGCAGGACTTTTCGATATTCAAACTGGGACGATTCGGATGAATCAATCGCCCCTGACCGAGTGCTTGCAGCAAATTCTCTACATCGGTCACAAGCCTCAAGTCACCAAGGACTTGACCGTATTGGACAACTTAAAATTTCTGACGGGATCTGATGAAGATCACTTGAAACGAGTACTGAGCGATGTTGGGTTGAAAGGGTATCATGACTCGCTCGTCAAAGAGCTTTCGCAGGGGCAAGGGAGGCGGTGTGCATTAGCACGCTTATGGTGTGTTGAGGCCCCAATCTGGATTCTTGATGAGCCTTACACGGCTCTTGACGTCGAGATGGTCAAAACGCTGGATGCACGAATCACTTCGCATGCTACCGCTGGAGGGATTTGTCTTTTCACCACCCACCAACCACCACAATCACTCAACTACACAACATTGGAACTCGGTCATGTCACTTGAACGACGGATGTTTACTCGGGAGTTGAAGCTGATCGCAGCTCGGCCCGGGGACATATTGAAGCCCATATGGTTTCTCATGTTGGTGATTTCAATGGTGCCACTTGCACTGGCACCGGACTCGGATTTGTTGTCGGAAATTGGTTCGGCAATGATCTGGGTGGCAACCTTGCTTGCACTGCTATTAAATGCTGAGCATTTATTTCAATCCGACTTTTCTGATGGCGTTTTAGAGCAATGGCTATTTCTGGATCGACCGTTGGTATGGCTCGTTGGCCTTAAGTTAATCACGCATTGGCTTTTTCATGTGCTGCCCTTAATTCTGATTACACCAATTGCTGGGATTATCCTGTCGGTGCCGACTGACGTGCTATTGGCACTGTTAGTGACTCTGGTCATTGCGACACCTGCCTTGACCTGTTTTTCTGGACTGGGTGCTGCTCTTACCCTTGGATCGTCTCGATCTGGTATCCTGGGCGTTTTAGTCATGATGCCATTGTTCGTGCCGGTGGTTATCCTGGCGGCAGGCGTTTTGATTCGAGCCATGGATGGTTCTGACACACTGCCCTTATTGGCGTTGCTAGGAGCGTTTAGTGTGGTTGCGGCGACTTTTGTTCCGATCGTGGTCTCTGCGGCAATTCGATTGAATATTGGAGGTTCTAACTAATGGGTTGGCGTTGGTTTCATCAATGGGGTTCACCCCGATGGTTCTATGAGCGCGCAGGCCGCTGGCAGCTGGTTTGTGGTTGGTTGGCACTGACCCTTTTGATAACGGGTTCTTTTTGGGGGCTCGCGTTGGCACCGGTTGATTATCAGCAGGGCAATAGTTATCGCATTATTTATCTGCATGTACCAGTCGCTTTTCTGGCGCAAGCTCTATATACGGCAATGGCCGTCTGCGCTGTGGTTTTGTTCGTTTGGAAAATGAAACTCGCTGATGTGGCGATGCAATCCATTGCTGTCATGGGTTTTGCTTTCACAGCGCTGTCACTCGTCAGCGGTGCGGTCTGGGGTAAACCGACATGGGGCACCTATTGGGTCTGGGATGCACGGTTAACCTCTATGTTGATATTGGCATTTTTGTATCTTGGGGTCATTGGCCTACGGGCCGCGATCCAAGATCCTGATCAGGCGGGTAAGGCATGCGGGATTTTGGTTTTGGTCGGCGTTGTGAATCTACCGATCATCAAATATTCGGTCGAGTGGTGGAATACATTGCATCAGCCAGCAAGTCTGAAACTCACAGAGAAGCCTGCGATGCCAGCCTCAATGTGGATCCCGCTGTTGATTAACATTCTTGGATATTACATTGCTGCTGGCTATCTGATCCTCGGCTCAATGCGAGCCATTGTTCTCGAGCGGGAGCGTCGCTCTGCCTGGGTGAGGGAGTTGGTTAGTCATGCTTGAGTTCCAGTTCGCTTCCCTTACGGAATTTTTTGAGATGGCACCTCACGGTGTCTATGTGTGGCCCATTTATGGACTCGGCCTTTTAGTCCTCAGTGGGTTGACGTTCGCGAATGCCCGTCAGCACCGTCGGGCGGTACGCATGATTCAACGGAATTTGGAACGAGAGGAGACGCATGAACCCTAAACGCAAGCAACGTTTATTGATAATTCTCGGGTTGGTTTCAGGGTTGGGGATTGCGGTTGGCTTAGTCATGTATGCGTTGAGTCAAAACATCAACCTATTTTTCACACCAACTCAAATTGCCAAGGGCGAAGCTCCCTCTGCGCAAATGATTCGTGTCGGCGGAATGGTCGCGGACGGGACTGTGGATCGTGACCCGCAGAGCCTAAAAGTTGCGTTTGACGTAACTGATTTTGATCATAACGTGCGCGTCACCTACGAGGGAATCCTTCCCGATTTATTCAGAGAAGGTCAGGGCGTGGTGGTCCAGGGTCGTATTCATTCAGGGCAATTCGTAGCAAGTGAGGTGCTTGCTAAGCATGATGAAAATTACATGCCACCGGAGGTCACTGAAGCGCTTAGACAATCCGGAAAACTTGATCAAATGATGGGGGGGCAAAAGTAGTGATTCCTGAAATCGGACACTTTGCACTTGTCCTCGCATTCGCTGTATCCATCTGTTTGGCCGTGTTTCCTTTATACGGATATCTCACCAGCCAGGACGGATTTTGTGCCACAGCCAAGCCTTTAGCCCTGATGCAGGGGTTGGCTCTGGCGGTCGCCTTCGGTGTCTTGATGTATGGCTTTCTGGCCCATGATTTCAGCGTTAAATACGTGGCAGATAACTCAAATCTTGATCTGCCCTGGCATTTCCGTATGAGTGCCGTCTGGGGTGCTCACGAGGGATCGCTTCTCTTGTGGGCATTGATCCTTGCGTTTTGGGGTGTGGCGGTGGCTTTATTCAGTCGTGGTATTCCCGATCACATGTCAGCCCTGGTTTTGTCAGTGATGGGAATGATCAGCGTCGGGTTTCTCGCCTTCATGTTGTTTACGAGTAACCCATTTGTCCGCATCTTGCCCTTTGCACCCGGGAACGGTGCAGACCTCAATCCATTGCTTCAAGACCCGGGATTAATTTTTCATCCACCGATGCTCTATATGGGCTACGTTGGACTCTCAGTCGCCTTTGCGTTTGCAATGGCATCGTTAATCTCTGGACAGTTGGACGCAACTTGGGCCCGCTGGTCACGTCCTTGGACCACAGTGGCTTGGGCATTTCTGACACTCGGTATTGCGCTCGGTAGTTGGTGGGCCTATTACGAACTTGGCTGGGGCGGCTGGTGGTTTTGGGACCCAGTTGAAAATGCATCGTTGATTCCGTGGTTGGTTGCAACCGCTTTGATGCACTCTCTTGCAGTGACTGAAAAAAGAGGGCTATTTCGTAGTTGGACGTTGTTACTGGCGATTGCTGCCTTTTCGTTATCGCTCCTCGGCACGTTTTTAGTCCGGTCAGGGGTATTGACGTCAGTCCACGCATTTGCAAACGATCCGGAGCGAGGCGTTTTCATCCTCGGATTTCTGGTTATCGTGATCGGTGGCTCGTTAACTTTGTATGCACTCAGAGCGGGAAAAGTGTCTGAACCGGGTGAGTTCGGTTGGATTTCGCGAGAGTCATTTTTACTATTTAATAACCTGGTGCTGACCGTGATGGCAGTTAGTGTCCTTTTGGGTACGCTATATCCACTTTTAGTCGATGCGGTTGGTGGTGGAAAAGTGTCAGTCGGACCACCGTTCTTTAACGCCGTATTCGTTCCACTCACAGCGATTTTGATCAGTGGAATGGCATTTGGACCGCTCGCAAAGTGGCGGCAATCCGATGATCCGAAGTTATACCGCCCTTTGATTATCACGTTGATCGTTAGCGTTCTTGTGGGTTTGGGTTGGCCGAGCCTGTTGGCTGGTAGTTACTCAATTAGTACAGCGATTGGTGTCACTATGGCGCTGTGGCTTGCGATCGCCACGGTCGTTGATTTTAAGAAGAAAGTTGGTCTGTATGGCGGGCTAACGACCACTCTCGCTCGTGTTGAGAAAGGCATGATTGGAATGTGGTTCGCACATTTTGGTCTGGCGGTAATGATTCTAGGCGTAGTGATGGTTGAAAATCATACAGAACACCGTGATTTGAGAATGGGTGTTGGTGACGCTCAAAGGCTTGGCAATTATAATGTTCGGATGACGGACCTCGCGGTAATCAATGGACCAAATTATGTCGCAGATCAAGCAACATTTGAGATTTATGAAGATGATCAATTGTTCAAAACTGTGACTCCGCAGAAGCGGCGCTATGACGCGTCGGGCATGGTGATGACCGAGGCATCGATTGATTCGGGACTCATGCGCGATCTGTATATCGCGATGGGTGAGCCGCTTGGAGATGGCGATTGGGCGGTTCGACTATCGGTAAAGCCCTTCGTAGACTGGATCTGGGCAGGTGCGTTTTTAATGGGACTTGGCGGATTTATCTCAATTATGGATCGGAGATATCGCCAGAAACTCGAAGTGAAAAAAGACGAGGCCAGTGGTGAGGAAGCGCCTGCATGAATCGTTTGATGGTCTGGTTACCGCTTTGTATCTTTGCGATCCTAGTGGGTTTCTTCTTTAAAGGACTCTCCTTAAATCCGAATGAGCAGCCCTCCGCGCTCATCGGGCAACCATTTCCGGTATTTGGGTTAACCGACTTGATGACGGGTGAGCGCTTGACTAGGGAGCAATTACCGAGACAACCATATCTGCTCAATGTGTGGGCAAGTTGGTGTATCACTTGCCAAGTTGAACATCCGTATCTGACTCAGTTGTCAAAGCAGATGCCAGTTGTCGGACTCAACTATAAGGACACAGAAACAGCAGCAAAAAATTGGCTTGCCAAATTAGGTGATCCTTATGCGCTACAAATCTTTGATCCTACCGGACGACTTGGTTTGGATTTGGGTGTCGCTGGTGCGCCAGAGACATTTTTGGTGGATTCAAAAGGCGTGATTCATTTGCGCATTCAGGGTGAAGTCAACGACCGTGTCTATGCGAAAAAAATTCAACCCGTTCTTGAGACGATTCAATGAAGAAAAGCATCTTGATCGCCTGCCTGTTGAGCGTATCGTTGTGCCTTCAAGCTGCCATTGAGACTTACCAGTTTGACTCGCCAGAGCAAGAAGTGCGATTCCGTCAACTTGGCTATGAACTCCGTTGTCCAAAGTGTCAAAACCAGGCGATCGGAGACTCTGATGCTGAGATTTCTGGAGATCTGAGAGCTGAGGTCTATCGGATGTTGAAGGATGGTGCAACTGATGACGAGATTAAAGGGTTCATGGTGGCGAGATATGGGCGCTATGTGCTTTACAACCCGCCGCTCGACAAACACACGCTGATCCTGTGGTTTGGGCCGGCTGTTCTGTTGATCTTCGGTGGTATTTTCGTCGGATTTCGTATCCGGCAATCGAAAAAAGCACTTGAAGCTGGAGAATCTCAAACATGATCTGGATGGGTTTGCTCGCAGCAACCGTGTTATTGGCACTTCTCTGGACACTGCGTGGATTTGGTCGACAAGGTATTTT
>CACJLQ010000016.1 GCA_902594275.1 uncultured Litorivicinus sp. | reverse complement strand
GCAATTTTGTCTGTTGCTCCGTACTATAACAAGCCGCCGCAGAGCGGTTTGCTTGCACATTTCAAGGCTATTGCGGGCAGTACGCATTTGCCGCTTATATTGTACAATGTCCCTGGGCGGACAGTGACAGATATTGCCGACGATACGACACTCGAGTTAGCTGAAGTGTCGAATATTGCAGGGATTAAGGATGCGACGGGTAATTTAGAGCGAGCGAAGTACGTTCTTAAGAATCGTCCCGAAGGATTTGCTGTCTATTCAGGAGATGATCCGACGGCCATGGAGCTGTGTTTGTTAGGTGGTGATGGTGACATCTCTGTGACTGCGAATGTCGCGCCGCGCCTGATGTCGCAGATGGTTGAGCATGCGATTGCCGGTAATCGAATAGAGGCTGAAGCACTCAACAATCAGCTGCTGGGTCTTCATGCGAAATTATTCGTCGAACCCAACCCGATTCCGAGTAAGTGGGCGTTAGCTGAGATGGGTCTGATGCGTTCAGACTGCCGGTTACCTCTTGTTCCTTTGACCGCGGAGGGGGAAATCGCGGTTCGCGAAGCCTGTAGCCAAGCAGGTATTCATCTGTGAGACGTATTCTTTTAATTTTTTGTATTAGCGCATTAGTGGGATGTTCCGGCTCAAACCAGCAAGCCGCTATCCGCGATCGTCAGTTGGACTACCAAGCCGCCTATGTCGAACCGAAGCTGAAGGTGCCGGACGGGCTGTCTGATGATCGAGTGAATGAATCACTCCGAATTCCTGGAGTCGATGAACCAACGGCTGGATTGTATGGTGGATCATTTGAAGCGCCACGCGCGGAAGCCGCATTACGCACGCTCACTTTACCGACGATCCGCCGCTATCAGCTTGGTGATTTACATTGGCTGTCTATCCCAGAAGCGCCGTCTGCTGTTTGGCCAGAGCTTGAGCGATTCATTACTGAGAATAAATTGACGGTTGTCGAATCAGCGCAATCGGATGGTACGCAGCGCGTTGAGTCGAGCGTTTTCCAAGGAGTCGACACGCATTCTGGTAGCCGAATCATTCGCCATTTTGCGCCCGAGGTTGGCCGGGTTGCACTTCGTTTCTCTCTGGAAGCTGGATTGCGCGTCGGTACAAGTGAAGTCCGATTAGACCCGTCAAGCGGAAGCTTTGATGACGTGTTGACTGGTCGTGTTCTCGATGAATTGAAATACCATCTTGAGCGTCGAGAGGATGAAGGGAAGGCAGTCTCGCGAGCACTTTCTTTGCTCGAGGTTGATAATCGAATGACTTCTCGACGAATCGAGGGAATGGATGAGCTAGTGGTGCAAGCCGATATCCCGCGCGTATTCGGAGTGACGATCGACGCAGTCCGCGATTTGGGTGCAGCCATCGATGGCGGAGATCTTGAAAAAGGTCTACTCAATATTCGCTACGTACGCAAAGTAACAGAACGTCGTTTGATAACGATGAGTGCTCTGAACCGAGCGATTGCGACCACTATCGAAGATCCAGTTGGATCGTATCAAGTGCAAATGCAGCCCACCGACGAAGGATTGGTTGTGAAGGTGTTATTGAAAGGCGCTGCAGCGTCGATCGGTGGTGCCAACGAACTCATAAGCGAATTCAGGGAGCGTCTGTACTAGTGCGATTTGCGTCGCTTGGCAGCGGAAGTCGAGGGAATGGTTCAATCGTCGCATCGCAAACCACTATCGTACTGGTTGATTGCGGGTTTCATTACAAAGAGGCGTTTACTCGTCTGAAACGGTTGGGCCTCGATCCCGAAGACTTAGACGGTATCCTCGTCACTCATGAACACAGTGATCATGTGAGTGGCGTTGAGGCACTTGCCAATAAGCACTCGATCCCAGTCTATGCGTCTCGTGGAACCTGGATCGAAATCGGAATTGGTCGATTCGATAAACCTGTTCATATCAGGGACATATTCTCTATCGGTGATATTGATATTAGCCCAGTGACAGTCCCGCACGATGCGCGAGAGCCACTCCAGTTTGTTTTTCATTGTAAGGGCACGCGTCTTGGAATTTTGAGTGATTTAGGCAGTCTGTCGCCACGCGTTATCGAGGGCTACCAGGATCTTGATGCGATTTCGGTGGAGTTTAATCATGATCTCGAATTACTTCAGAAAGGTCCCTATCCCGCATTTTTAAAAATGCGCGTTAGTGGTGATTTTGGGCATTTGAATAACGCACAGGCATCTGAGCTTTTGCAACGAATTGTTAGTGATCGACTCAAAACTGTTGTAGCGTGCCATATCAGCGAAACGAACAACGATACCTCCCGAGTGAAACAGGCATTGGATCATGTTTTGGCGCATCAAGGAGTTCAGCGTCTGATTGCGTCCCAGTCCGACGGATTTAATTGGATAGAGATAGGAAGATCATGAACGCATTGGAATTGTTGTATCAAGGAAAGGCGAAATCTGCTTATCTGACAGATGATCCAGACATGCTGGTGTTGCAGTTTCGCGATGATACATCGGCATTTGATGGCGAGATCATCGAGCAGCTGGCTGACAAAGGTGCGATTAATAACCAGTTCAATGCGTTCATCATGGCTCGATTGTCTGGTGCCGGGATTCCTACGCATTTTGTCGATCGACTGAGTGCTACAGATGCACTCGTCAAACGGCTCGATATGATCCCGGTTGAATGCGTGGTGAGGAACAAATCGGCAGGATCGCTGGTCCGTCGCCTGGGAGTGGAGGAAGGTCTTGATTTTGATCCACCGCTTTTTGAATTATTTCTCAAAAATGATGCATTACACGATCCAATGATCACTGAGCATCATGTTGAAGCGTTTGGCTGGGCAACCCGCGAAGAAATGGCTCGGATGCATGAATTGACACTCAAAGCCAATCGCGTCTTGAAAGCTATGTTCGATGAGGCAGGCCTACACCTTGTCGATTTTAAGCTCGAATTTGGTCGTTTTCATGGCGAGATTGTGCTCGGCGATGAATTTAGTCCCGATGGATGCCGTCTATGGGATCAAGCGACCGGCGAAAAGAAAGATAAAGATCGTTTTCGACAGAAACTGGGTGGCGTTCTGGACGCTTATCTTGAAGTCGGCCAGCGATTAGGCATCGTATTTGATCATTGGGGCTGAGTGGTTTTTTTTAAGCCGCTGTTGCTTTTGTGGCTGGATTTGTTGATACCCTCGCAGGTGGTGGTGGATTGATCGCGATCCCAGCGTTTCTGTTAGTGGGTCTCACACCTGCGCAAGCGTTGGCCACTAACAAATGTCAGGCTTTCGCTGGTACTTTAACCGCCGCATCGAGACTCTTGACTTCCGGTCACATCAAGATCGCGTCGCTATGGCCCTTTGCCTTGCTGGCCTTTGTGGTTGCGCTTACGGGGGCGTGGAGTTTACGAGCAGTCTCGGATGCGGATTGGCTTGATTGGATCGTTCCCATGTTACTGTTCGCTGCGGCCTTATTTTTTTGTCTTGTCCGTCTACCACAGACAGCAATGGATCACCCGCCATCGTTTGAAGTTCTCGCAATCATGGGTATCGCTTTCATTGGATTTTATGATAGCTTTTTTTGGTCCTGGCACAGGATTGTTAACAACATCATTAATGATATTGATTCTCGGTCTCGGGCTTCGGGACGCAACCGTCCATATTAAACTTTTCAACGCCACGACAAATTTGGCCGCATTTTCGATGTTAGTAACCAGTGATTTGGTGATTTGGTCTGCAGCGGCCGTCATGATAGCGGCTTAAGTTCTTGGTGCTTCATTGGGAGCTCGCGTCACGCTGGGCGTGGAATTGTTTTAATTCGGCCTTTGGTGGTCTTCATGTCCAGTCTCATGGCGATCAAACTTGCATCTGAGGCATGCTTACCCTGACAATAGAGGGGCCCCGAGTAATCGGGATTCAATGGTGACTCTTGTCGGTCCCCTCGCAATTGGATGTTTGTGAACCCCGTCAGGCCCGGAAGGGAGCAGCGGCAGCGGATGTTTGGTGTGCCGGGGTGTGGCTGGCAGGAGTTGCTTCCAATAAAAAGAGGCATGCATGAGTCAGCAGGTCTTAGCCAGAAAATGGCGTCCGACCACATTCGAACAGTTAATCGGTCAGGAGCATGTGCGAAAAGCACTGACACATGCCCTTGACTCGGGTCGTTTGCATCATGCGTATCTCTTCACAGGCACTCGTGGCGTCGGTAAGACAACCATCGCTCGGATTCTGGCTCGTTGTCTAAACTGCGAGCAGGGCATTTCAGCGACTCCTTGTGGAGAATGCTCCAACTGCTGGGCGATCTCGGAAAATCGTTTTGTTGATCTGTTGGAGGTCGATGCCGCGAGTCGCACAAAGGTCGATGACACGCGCGAGCTTCTCGAAAATGTGAGCTACGCACCAAGTCAGGGGCGCTACAAAGTGTATCTGATTGACGAAGTGCACATGCTGACGACGCATTCCTTTAACGCGTTATTAAAAACCCTTGAAGAGCCTCCCGAGCACGTTGTGTTTCTGTTGGCAACGACAGACCCTCAGAAATTATTGCCAACGGTGCTGTCGCGTTGTCTACAGTTCCACCTCCGGGATTTGAGTCCTGATCTGGTTCAATCTCATCTTGAACACGTATTAACTGAAGAACAGATTACCTACGAGACCGATTCGCTCTGGCATCTTGCAAAAGCTGGTCGTGGCTCTGTTCGAGATGCAATGACGCTGCTTGATCAAGCGATCGCACATGGACAGGGTTCGGTAACCTCGGCGAGCGTCATAGAGATGCTTGGAACGCAAGGAATTTCAGAAATTCCCCTGCTACTTGCCGATATTGCGAAAGGAGATGCAATCGAGGCGCTCAAGCGCATTGAGCAACTTTCTCGTGAAACACCAGATTGGATGGCATTGGTCAGCGGTATTCAATCGATGCTTCATCAGGTGGCGGTTACCCAGATTGATCATGATGCAATCAATCATCTTTCACCGAGTGAGCAGAAAGCCGTGAGAGAGTTGGCCACTCAAATGTCTCCAGAATTTCTTCAGTTGGCATATCAGTTTGCATTGACAGGATATCGCGATTTACCGATGGCCTCTGACGCTCGCTCTGCTTTTGAAATGCTGATCCTACGCATGATCGCATTCCGGCCCGCAAGAACAGGCGAGTATCTTTCTGAAACCGAGGCTAATTGCTCGACACCTGATACTGAGTCAAGGCCTGAGCCTGAGGCTAATGTTTCCGCTGTCACCGATGGCTTGGGTACGGCGTCGATACCGCCACCTGAGACTTCGCATGATCTGTCGGAAAGAAAGCGTCACGAGATAACTGATCCTGTTGTTGAAGGGGCTGTAATTGATCTTGGTTCGGAATCGGGCCATCAGATGCAGGATGAAACGGGTGAGCCCGCGATCACGGTTGATGCACGTGTGCTTGCTGATGCGACACTGGTCAGCGAAGAACAGCCTGAAGACACCGCAAATGAAGTAACAGACCCGCCCTTGGGGCTTTCGTTATCCCCGGATGCTTGGGTTTATGAGAGCCGTCTGCTTGGTTTGAATGGGATGACAGCGTCGTTGCTTTCGCAAACCGTATTGATCTCCGCGTCAGCAAATGAAATTATTCTGGCCACGAATCCGCATACTCACAGTCTAATCAATGATATGCATCAACGACGCATTGCTGAGGCGTTTGCATTACAAATGGGACAATCTGTGGAGTTGGTGGTTGAAGTCCGAGGCGATTTAGTAGAGACGCCGGAACAGAATCGGTTGCGCGTGAGTCAAGAGCGGTTGGCACTCGCAAAAAAACAATTCACTGAAGATCCATTTGTGAGCGCATTGACCGAGCATCTTGATGCAACAGTGCGCATTGAGTCTATTGAGCCAAGAGATGGAGGCACTCATGTTTGACGGACCGCTTCAGGAGATGATGAAGCAAGCTCAGAAAGTTGCTGAGCAGATGAAAGAAGCACAGGCCGCGATGTCTGACAAAGAGGTCACAGGAGAATCTGGCGCAGGGTTAGTGACAGTGACTTTGAATGGTCAAGGAGATTGTAAGTCTGTCGTGATCAATCCAAATGTCTTGAGTGATGAGCCGCAGATTGTGGGTGAGCTCGTCGCGTCTGCAATTAATGATGCAAACCAAAAGCTTGAGACCATGAGGCAGGAGTCGATGGGATCTTTCACTCACGGCCTGAATCTGCCTCCTGGATTCAAATTCCCATTTTCATGAGTGTCTCCCCGCTATTAACGCGTCTTGAAAAAGCGTTCCGCTGTTTACCGGGGGTTGGACCACGGTCAGCGTCGCGTATGGCACTTCATTTACTCGAGCGAGATCGAGAACGAGGTTTACATCTCGCGGAAATGCTGAATCAGGCGCTGGAACATATCGAACACTGTGAAATCTGCAGTAACTTGACAGAGACCCAACCTTGTCCCGTCTGCCAGGACGTGTCTCGTGATCAATCATTGTTATGTGTCGTTTCTTCCCCAGGAGATATTCTGACCATTGAACAGTCAGGGTTGTTTAAGGGACGTTATCACTGCCTTTCTGGACTTTTGAGCCCTCTTGAGGGGCTTGGACCGAAAGAAATCGGTCTGTCCGAATTGGTTAAACGGATTCACAACGAGAAGCCGGCTGAATGCCTGGTTGCTCTCGCATCCACAGTTGAAGGTGAGGCTACTACACATCAAATCGTGGCGAGCATCATTGGACCGACACGAGTGACACGTCTCGCGCAGGGGGTACCCGTTGGTGGTGAGCTCGATCATATTGATGTGTCCACGTTATCCCAGGCGCTGGCATCACGGACTGAGATCAAATTTTGAGTGTTTCGGACTGGATTGACCAACAATCACAGTTGGATACGCTAATCACCGCAGTTGAGAATGCTGCCACAATCGGTCTGGATACCGAATTTGTACGTATATCAACCTTTCATCCGAAGCCTGGCTTGATTCAGATCGCAGTGGATCGTGATGCTTTCTTGATCGATCCTCAGGCCGATCTCGACCTGAAAGCTCTGAGTCACGCGTTGACTGGATCCACCGTCTCCATTTTGCACGCGGCGCAAGAAGACTATGAAGTGTTATTTCGATTGACTGGCTCAATTCCATCACCTGTATTTGATACACAGGTCGCCTACGCACTGCTCAATGACAAAATTTCCCTCAGTCTTTCGGGGTTGGTTGCGGAAGTTTTGGGGAAAGAATTATCAAAGGAAGAGACACGTTCTGACTGGACTAAACGTCCACTATCAGAAGCACAGTGTCAATATGCCAAAGAAGATGTCTTAGTCTTGGAACCAATTTATGAGATTTTGTGTCGGCAACTCCAACAGGCTGGGCGACTTGACTGGATGCACGAAGAAATGCGCTTGATTCGGGAGCGAAATGCCACCAATTTAGTTGACGGTGATCTGGAAACGCAGGTGCATAAATTTGGTAATGCCTGGCGCTTGAGCCCAGAGGGGATGTCGAGATTAGTCCACTTGGTGAAATGGCGTGAAGACGCGGCACGTCGCGTCGATAAACCCCGAAAACATATTCTGGGTGATCAATCGTTATTTTCGCTCGCAGCCTCCGGACGTGTCGGACGGCATCACCAATTAGTCAGCCAACATGGTTTGACAGATAAACAAGCCGAACGGTTTGGCAGCCAGTTGCAACGCGTATTGGACGATGCACTCGACGCAGGGACGATCGCGCCACCACCGCCACCATTATCAAAGCGGTTGAAAGATGCGCTAAAAGAACGACAAACCAAAGTCGAAGCGGTCGCTAAAAGATTGGGGATTGCCCCAGAAATGCTTGTGAAAAAGCGTCAGTTGGTTGCTTCTCTCGATGGAAGGCAATGGATGCCATCGGGTTGGCGAAAACCGCTCTTGGAGGATGTATTTTGTGGATAGTTGAGATTTTTAAAGGCAATAAAAAAGAAGAAATGTATCTTTACGTCGATAAAAAAAAGGGGCTGCGGCAGGTACCGGAAGATTTGCTTTCGACGTTTGGACAGACGGAATCGGTCATGGTCTTACCCCTTACGCAGGACAAAAAACTCGCCCGAGTTGAAGTGGCGGATGTCTTGGAAGCAATTGAGAAGCAGGGCTATTTTTTGCAAATGCCTCCACCGCCAGAGGCTTTAGCTGAAGCTCAAATTGCTGCGATGGTAAAGGCAGAGGAACAGTTGGCCGACGCTCAAAACCAAGAGCCAAATGAGTAACTCCAGTTCCAACAGTCCAACGACAATCAGTGAGACTATGGCAGTTCCCACGATCATCATTGCATTTGCGATGTTATTCACAGCAATACGGTTAGCGACGACCGCAGTATCGTCTTGCAGTAGTGTATAGAGCGGTAATGCAAGGAACCCACCGCCTGCACTTGTGAGCACGAGTCCAATTGTGGCGGTTTGAAAATCACTGACCTGCAAAATGAGTGTGCCGAAAACCATGGTACTAGCCCCAGCGATCACTCTCGTGGTGAGATGACGCTCTTTGAGCAATACACCGAGGCATGCCCCGAGCGTTACCCCGAGAACGAAGTAACTAAGTAACGTGCCAACTGATTGTGGTGATAGCTGCCAGGTGTCGACCGCTAGCATAGGTAGGTGTGTGAGCCACACCGATCCGACACCCCAAAATCCACTGATGCACCAGATTGCAGACATCGACTGTCGATCTTGACGCTGTTGATGCACCAAATATTGGATGGAACGCTGATTATGATCGGCTCTCCTATCCAAGTGGGGAAGGAAAAAAACGCCCATTAATCCGATACAAGCCATCAGTGAGATCAGAATGATTAGGTGGATTGTTGAGTTGAGGATCCAATCCGAGGCGATCAAAGTGCCAATCAGAATGGCAACAAAAGTTGCTGATTCCATCCAAGCGTTTTTATTGAGCAGGTCTGCTTGTTCAATTAATTGAGGAATTAATGCATATTTGAGTGGTCCGATTAGAGCCGACTGAACTCCAAATCCAGCGATACACAGGAGTAATAGCCACCCAAGTTCGAAATAAATGGCGATTGCTGAAATCAGTGCGAGGACTAGCTCAATGGTCTTTAAAATCATCAGCCAACGCTTGGGTGTTTGGACATTGGCTTGGTGCGCTGCAAATCCGGCGAGCACAATGAAAGGCAAGATGAAGCAAAGCGCCGCAACATTTGCCAGCACCACGGGACTGAGCGTGAAGACGTCCCAAGATAAGGCCGTGATCGCGACGATAAAGGCAGTTTTGACGAGATTGTCGTTGGTTGCTCCGGAAAACATCGTCACCAGAAGCCCTACGAATCCTTGATTATTGTTCAGTTGAGTGCCTCGCAAGCATGTTCGAGTGCATGATGGTCGAGTATACGAACGGTCTTGCTTTTAAACATCAAAATCTGTCTCTCAATCAGAGAACTGACTAGACGACTAATTGTCTCAGGCGCCAGTGCAAGAAAATCAGCAATATCGGTCCGTGGAATGGGTAGCTCAAATTCAGTACCGGATAGATTTCGCTTTTTGTGATGGGTACAGATGTCTAGGATCAGTAGTCCAAAGCGCACAAGTGCTGGCAGATTGGTTCGTGTAGTCTGACGCTGCGCTTGAGCAGCCTGGTGAGCGATCGCTTGTAACAGGCCTTGCGCAAGCACAGGTTGTTTGAGTTGCGCTTCTCGCAGGCGATCGAAAGGTAGTCGACAGACCATGGATCGACTCAAGGCTTGATTTGTAAATGCATAATGGCCTCCGTTCAGGCCGCAAGCGCCAACAAGATCCCCTGGCATTCGAAAGCCTGAAATATGAGTGTCATGACCACATAGCGGCGTCATGATCTTGAATCCACTCCTTTTGACGACATACAAATTCCTGGCTGTATCGCCGTGACAATACCGTGTTTGGCCGTTTGGAACCGCGATGTCGTCAGCAACTAGTGAGCTTAAGGTTGAATTCAAGCAACCGACAAATCCGGGGAGACGTAAGGCATGGAGCGCATCCTGTTGATACCGACCGGTGGTTGTCAAATCCATTCGCATCAACAGCTTTGCAGATCCCATCAGTCCTCCTGATTGTCGGTCGTTTGTATTTTGACGGAGTTTGCTCTGTGGTCAACAGCATGTTTTTGTTGCAATGCAAAATAAAACGGGTATATTGGTGTTATTGTGCACTGCACTCATACACTCAGTGGGAGCAACCATGTACCAGATTGATAACTCTTTGACCATGTATGCATTAAAACAGGCAGAGGGCGTGATTTTTCAATCTTATGCGATATTCGATCAAATGATTGATGATTCACTAGCATTTAACCAAGCGATGATGAATTTTGATTTTGTTGAGATGACTTCAGCAGGGGCTATTGAGTTTATGTTTCCTTCCGTTGCAGCAGGCAGCTCGGAAAAAAAATCAGCTCAGCCAAAGCGTGCTTCGGAGACCAAAGCGATTGCACAGGTACCGATATCCCATGACGACTTAAAGTTAATTGCAGGCATTGGCCCAGGTCTCGAAAAGAAGTTACGCGACGCTGGGATTACGTCGTATTTGCAGATCGCGGCACTGACACCTGCCGAGATTGCAGAGCTCGAAGCAAATGTCGTTAAGTTCACCGGCCGCATCACGCGCGATGACTGGATTGGTCAAGCGCAACAACTGATGAATAGTTAGCGGATTTTTAAAGCCATAGAATTCGAGTTTGCCGGGCATAAGCCCGGCTTTTTTTTAGCGCAACGGCTTCGATCCGAGGACGCAAAATAAACGTTCAGGAAGGGCCTTCTTCAATACAAAGAATCCGACAACAGCCGAAAGAATTGATCCAGTTAAAATACCAAGTCGGTCGAGTCCCGCCAGCGGATTACCCATGCCGCCGAATGCCAACGAACCAATGAACAATGACATGGTGAAACCAATACCACATAACAGTGACACCCCAAACAATTGACCCCAATTCACATGGCGTGGCATCTGTGCGATGCCAAATTTAAGGATCAGAAAGCAGCAGAGCATCACCCCAAGAGGCTTACCGAAAAACAATCCAGCAGCGATACCCATTGGGACTTGGTGGCCTAAGATAGCCAAACCTTGCTCCCCAATGGCGACGCCAGCGTTGGCGAATGCGAATAACGGTAACACGATGTAGCTTGAGAATCCGTGAAGCTCATGTTCAAGCCTCACAACTGGCGAGGACTCCTGTTTGGGAATCGTGTACGGAATACAAAAGCCAAGTGCAACACCGGCAAGGGTTGCGTGGACGCCAGATTTCAGAACAGCCACCCACATAATAAATCCAACAAACAAATAGGCTGATTTGTTAGCCACATTTGAGTAATTCATCAGAATCAATACGCCGAGTGCAGCGAATGCAATCCCCAACGAACCAATGCTAAGTTGTTCGGTGTAGAACAAAGCAATGATCACGATCGCACCTAAATCATCTGCGACAGCAAGAGTTAATAAGAATACTTTCAGTGCAACAGGTACTCGCGGTCCAAGAAGTGCGAGAACCCCAATTGCGAATGCAATATCGGTCGCAGCAGGAATCGCCCAACCATTCGCAGCGCCCTCGACACCCTGCGTCACAATCAGATAAATAATTGCCGGAGCGGCCATTCCCCCAACCGCTGCCCCCAACGGTAGCAGTGCTTGGCGGATATCGGAAAGATGTCCAACCATCAGCTCCCGCTTGATTTCGAGGCCGATCAAGAAAAAGAAAATGGCCATCAAGCCATCGTTGACCCACAGCAGAAATGGCTTATCAATCACGATGGGACCAACACCCAACACGACTTTCGTACTGAAGACATTTTCATAATGCAATGCCAACGGTGAATTCATGATCGTCATCGCTAAAACTGCCATAATAACGAGCAAAATTCCCGGACCGACTTCTGAGTGTAGTACAGCTTTGATCTGCTTCAGAGGTCCTAAACTTTGATTTGGAGGGTTCATGTGCGTCATTATCCCCTTTAAACGCAAGCTTTTAGTTATAGGTGCACAAAATTTATGCGCGTCTTAGGTGTCAATAATGCGAAGGCCGAGGCTCAATGGCAAGAGTTGCCTTCGCCGAAAGTCGGAAAAGGTCAAATTCGGATACAGGTTGAAGCCGCTGGATTGAATCGCGCTGATCTCCTACAAATCAAAGGGCTATATCCTGGTAAAGTCGAAATACCCACACTTGGATTGGAATGTTCTGGAATTATCGATCAGATTGGTGAAGGAGTTGATGAAGCTTGGTTAGACCGAAAGGTTTGTGCATTACTTCCGGGTGGTGGAATTGCGGAATATGTTGTTTGCTCACCCTCAGTCGTTGTGTCCGTACCCAATGGCCTCGAACTCTCGTTGGCAGCTGGTCTCTGCGAGACATGGTGCACCGCGCTACTCAATCTGTGGGATCAGGCAGCGATGGTCCCAAAAGATAAAGTCCTAATTCACGCTGGTGCGTCAGGTGTCGGGATTGCTGCCATTCAACTTGCCCGACTCTTGGGTGCGGTTCCCTACATTACCTGTGGATCACAGACAAAATTGAACTATTGTCTTGCGAGAGGCGCTGAGACTGGCGTGTTGAGGACACAAGATTGGGCGGCCTATTTTAGAGGACTCGGCTTGCAGTTTGATGTGATCTTAGATCCAGTAGGTGCGGGCTATCTCAATAAAGACTTAAGCGTTGCTGCGAACGGTGCTCGTATCGCGATATTCGGTCTACTTGGCGGTGTATCGACCGACTGTAATCTCGTTGATTTTCTCTCCAAGAATGTGACGGTATTCGGGCGCACACTTCGTACCCAAAACGATCGAGTCAAAAGACGACTGTTAGCCGAGCTCGAAACCATCGTATGGCCAGCTGTTGAGCGTGGCACAGTTCATCACGGCGTAGAGCAGATCGTGATGCCAGATGAAATCATTGAGGCCTATCAAAACATGAAGCATGGTGATCAGCTGGGAAAAACGATTGTCCTGATGAAATGAGAGGAATATGAGGCAATACGATTTAGTTGTGATTGGAGCCGGAAGCGGTGGCGTGCGCGCAGCACGAATGTCAGCACGTTTGGGCGCAAAAGTCGCGGTCGTCGAAGATCGATACCTTGGTGGCACCTGCGTGAATGTGGGTTGCGTACCTAAAAAACTATACGTTTACGGATCGAGTTTTTCTGAATCATTCCAGGATGCTACGGGCTATGGATGGAATCACTCGATTGAAAGATTCGATTGGACTCAACTAAGAGACAATAAAAATCGTGAAATCAGTCGTTTAAATGGGATATACGATCAATTACTTGAGAACTCTGGAGCAGAGTTGATTCATGGTCGGGGCGTGATCGTTGATTCCAATACAGTCGCAGTTGGGGATCGCACGCTATCGACCAAGCGGATTTTGATCGCCACAGGAGGATGGCCCCGCCAACCCGAATTGTCTGGTATTGAACTGACTAAGACGAGTAATGAAATTTTTGATTTGGATGTGCTGCCGAAACGTATTTTGGTGGTCGGTGGTGGCTATATTGCAGTTGAATTTGCGGGAATTTTTGCAGGTCTCGGTGTCGACACCACCTTATCGTACCGAGGCCCGAATCTTCTCAAGGAATTTGATCGCGAAATTGTTGACCAATTGATCGTAGAATTGGCTGAAAAAGGCATTGATGTCCGTCTGAATCATCAATTATTCGGCTTTCAGGAAGAAAGCGACGGTATTCATGTGAATCATTCTGGGGATGCCGCTGATGGATTGGTTGTCGACGAAATCCTAATGGCTGTTGGGCGAATCCCAAATACCATAGGTCTTGGTCTTGATTGTACTCAGGTGACGACTCGAGCTGACGGAACAATTGAAGTATTTGATAACTTTCAAACTAAAGACCCGTCGATTTACGCAGTCGGTGATGTAACCGGCAGTGTTGCATTAACGCCTGTCGCGTTGGCGGAAGGAATGGCGCTCGCAAAGTACTTATTCGATGGAGCTGAATCTGCGACTGTAGATTATGAGTTGATTCCAACCACGATTTTTTGTCAGCCCAATATTGGCACGCTGGGTATGACTGAAGAATCGGTTGTCGCGGCTGGTTTGTGTGCGAACGTCTACGTGAGTCGTTTCAAGCCTATGAAACATGCATTGAGCGGTCGTCAAGAACAGAGTCTTTTTAAGCTCATTGTGGACGCGGCAAGCGACAAGATCATTGGATTACATCTTCTGTCACCAGATGCAGGAGAAATCCTGCAGGGCTTTGCTGTCGCGTTAAAGGCTGGAGCAACGAAAGCAGACTTCGACCGCACGATTGGGATCCATCCGACTGCAGCGGAAGAGTTTGTCACAATGCGTACACCGACCCGAGTCATTGGTGCGTAGTTCCGCCTCTCTGGCCGAATCTAGCCTGGTATTGGTCGGAGCTGGCCATTCCAATATTTCGCTGATCCGACATTTTGTAGTCGAGCCACTCGATCACGTACGGTTAGTTGTAATTAATCCAGAGTCTACGGCTCCATATTCAGGGATGCTCCCGGGTTATCTAGCGGGCCAGTATTCTTTGGACGATCTCTTCATTGATATTGCGGCCTTGTGTAAGCAGGCTGGTGCTCATTTGATTCGAGGATCTCTCGGGCGAGTCGACGCAGAGACCAAGACACTTTATATTAGCCATCAAGCGTCATTCGATTCTGAGACACTGTCAGTTCACTATGACTACGCAGTTCTCAATACCGGCGCATCGCCAGCGAAAAGCTTTCCCGTGTGCCATCCTGATTGTCATTATGTGAAACCAATTCGAAACCTGCTCGCCGGTCTACCCCGTATGGACAAAGTAATTAGCAAGGCTCATCGGTCTCTGGTTATTGTGGGAGGCGGGGCTGCCGGAATTGAGCTTGCGTTTGCTTTCAGAGTACGGTTCGGACCGGATGTCAGGATAACGCTGGTCTCGAAACATCGGATCGACCGTGATCATGCCTTGAAGGCAGGAGCGACGCGGATTCGAAAAGCGTTAGAGAGTAAAACGATTAAGCTACTCGAAGAGGTCGAAGTCACTGAAGTGACGGATGTATCGGTGACGCTGTCGACTGGTGCTTCACTCAAAGCACATGTTGTTTGTATCGCAACCCCAGTGACACCACCACAATGGATTGAAGCATCTGAGCTTGCTTCTGCCGATCAATTTCTGACCGTCGATTCCAATTTACGAGTCGTCGGCTGCGACGGTCTGTATGCAGCGGGTGACATCATTAATCTGACCTCTCAACGTGGACGCTCTGGCGTGATGGCAGTGAGAGCAGGGCAGTATCTCGCAGAGTCCCTGTGGCGTTCGATTCGGGGGAGATCTGCGTCTCCATTCCGACCACAAAAGAACTGGCTGACACTTTTGAATTTAGGCGACGGTGAAGCGATTGGGATCAAAGGCGTATTGTCGTATCAAAGTCAATCGCTGTTTCAGTTGAAGGATCGGATTGATCGGAATTTTATGGCGCGATTTAAATTCAATGCCATGAACTCTCAAGATGACATGCGTTGCGAAGGCTGCGCAGCGAAGCTCCCTGGCGGAACATTGACCTCAATTTTCGGGAGTCAATTTGAAGACGGTGCTATCACCGTACACCGAGGGGTGTCTCGCATTCGCTCGGTCGACGCTTTGAGCTATCTGATCAACGATCCATATCTTGTTGGCATGCTGACCATGCGACATGCGGTGAGTGATATTTGGGCAATGGGTGCCCGTCCAACGACTGCTTTGACTGTTGTTGCAGTCGAAAGAGCGTTCTCGAAACAGCTTGAAGCACAAGAGTTGAGCCATGCAGTAGCAGGACTTCAGGATGCGGCCATGCGCTATGAAGTTGACATTATCGGCGGTCATAGTCTTGCACTGGAGCAACCGCTGATAGCAGTTGCCATCGAGGGCGAGTGTCAAAAGCCGATGAAAAAAATGGGCGCTAAGGTCGGTGATGAAATCTGGCTGACAGGGCCAATTGGCTCTGGAATCTTGTTCGCGGCGCTTGCATCAGCGCATGAAGTCGGAGCATCAATTGACCAATGGCTCGTTAGCGCATTATGTTCATTATTTGATGCAAGTCAGATCGCAACCCGCGAAGGCGTGCATGCCATGACCGATGTCACAGGGTATGGTGTCGCCGGACATTTAAAAGAAATGCTCCATGAGAGTGAGACCACTGTGCAATGGGCAGAGCAAATTCATTCGTTTGCCTTAGTTGATGAATGTATTGCGCAAGGGATTCAGTCGACAGCCTATTGGGATAACCGCTCATATGCCGGAGCAATCGGTAATGGCGCACCAAATCCCGTACTCTTTGACCCGCAGACTTGCGGTCCTTTGATGATTGCTGCACCTTCCGCAATTGCTCGCAAGGTGATCAAACAATGGAGCGCTATCGGCCTTTCGCCACAATGCGTCGGCACGCTTACCACCGGAACGTCGTAAAGACTTTTAAGATAAATTGATTCACATTAAAAGCAGATAACAGTTCGTACGTAATAAGGACGTTTCATGAGCTATCAAAGCGAATACGATCAGTCCATTCAAAACCCCGAGGGATTCTGGCTCGATAAAGCAGATCTCATCGATTGGGTTCAAAAACCACAGGTCGGCTTGGCTGATGACATAAATGGGATAGAACGATGGTATCCCGATGGCACGCTCAACACCTGCTATAACGCCATTGATCGTCATATTGAGGCTGGTCGTGGTGATCAAGTCGCCATCTACTATGACTCACCGGTAACCGAGACCAAAAGAGTGATCACCTATTCTGAATTAAAGGATGAGGTTGAGCGATTTGCTGGTGGTCTTGCGTCACTCGGTGTGACTACAGGCGATCGCGTTGTGATATATATGCCAATGGTGCCAGAGGCCCTGGTGGCCATGTTCGCTTGTGCTCGAGTCGGCGCGATCCATTCGGTTGTTTTTGGTGGGTTTGCAGCCAATGAATTGGCTGTGCGACTCTGCGACGCAGCACCTAAGGTCATTGTGACCGCGACTTGCGGTATTGAGGTAAATAAAGTCGTCGAATACATGCCGATCGTTAATGAAGCGATCGAGTTATCAGATAAAAAACCGACCTCCGTTGTCGTTTTTGAAAGACCGCAGGCACAGTTTGCACCCGTCGAAGGACGCGACATCATTTGGTCGGATCTGATTGCAAGCGCCCGACCAATTGATTGTGTGCCGGTGAGTTCCACGCATCCGCTCTACATTTTGTATACCTCCGGGACCACAGGTAAACCAAAGGGTGTTGTTCGTGATAATGGTGGCCATGCTGTCGCGATGACCTATTCGATGGATGCTGTCTATGACATGAAGCCTGGTGAGGTATTTTGGGCTGCCAGCGATGTCGGTTGGGTTGTTGGTCACTCTTATATCGTGTATGCGCCCCTATTATTCGGCTGTTCAACAGTTTTGTATGAAGGAAAGCCTGTTCGCACGCCGGACGCGGGCGCTTTTTGGCGTGTTGTTGAAGAGTATAAAGTCAAAGTCCTGTTTACGGCGCCGACCGCTTTCCGTGCAGTACGTAAAGAAGATCCGCAAGCAGCGTTTTATAAAAAATATGACCTTAGCTCACTCAAAGCACTATATTTGGCGGGAGAACGCCTTGATCCACCAACATATTACTGGCTTCATGAGATTTCAGGATTGCCGATCGTTGATCACTGGTGGCAAACCGAAACAGGCTGGGCGATTGCCTCCAACCCGCGCGGTCTCGAGTCATTTGTGCCAAAAGCAGGGTCTGCAACAAAGCCAACGCCTGGCTTTCAAGTCGAAATCCTTGATCAAGAAGGTAAGCAGGTCGCAGCTGGAGAGCAGGGCAGTGTTGTCATTAAACGACCATTGCCGCCGAGCTGTCTCCCGACCGTGTGGGGTAATCAAACACGATTTGAAGAGAGTTATTTAAATCCATATCCCGGATACTACTTGACCGGAGACGGTGGATTCATAGATCAGGATGGCTACATTTTTATTATGGGTCGCACCGATGACGTGATTAATGTGGCAGGTCACCGGTTATCCACCGGAGAAATGGAAGAAATTGTTGCTGCACATTCGGCAGTTGCTGAATGCGCCGTGATTGGCGTTGCAGACGAGCTCAAAGGACAATTACCGCTGGGTCTTGTGGTTCTCAAGGATGGTGCGAGTCAATCACATGATGAGGTTGAGAAAGAGCTGATTGCGTCTGTTCGTACATCGATCGGTGCAGTCGCTTGCTTTAACAGAGCGCTGATCGTTGAACGGTTACCAAAAACTCGGTCAGGCAAGATTCTCCGTGCGACGCTAAGAAAGATTGCCGATGGAGAGCCTTACACAGCCCCTTCAACAATCGAAGATCCGGGCGTGCTGTCAGAGATCGAAAGTCGCTTCTAGCGCGGCGAAAGATGCTGCGAGACGGCTAAATGACAGTCGTCTTGTGGTACTTCTGACATGCTCAATGTGAGTGAAAGATCCAACTAATCGGCAATCTGGTCAAAGATGGCCAGCGATTCTGGCAGTCCTGGCTGTTCAAGTTCGCAATGGGCGGTGACCTGTAATCGTTTTTGTGATCGGTCATATGCAGGGTCGTAGTGTTGCATAAGAAGGCTTTCAGCAAGCTGATCCCAGCACCGTTCTTCGATTAGTTTGGCCCAATGTGCAATCTGCTCCTTTCCATGTCGAAACTCTAATCGCTGAATCAGTTGCTGCGTGATCTCTGGATGCTGAGTGAGATGTTGATATTGCTCGAGCAAGAAGGCTGCCCGCTTTGATCGATCACAAGTGAAAGCGATTACTCGCGAGGTGATGAGATTTTGGAAAAGTGCTTGTGGTACATGAATCTCGCCAATTTTCGACGATTCTGACTCGATCAAGATTGGTTTCTTCAAATCAAGATGCGACAGCGCTTCAAAAAGACGCGATTCGAATAACTTTTGCGACGGTTGTGGTTCGTCAGGCTGTTGTCCAAGGAGCGAACCACGATGTCCTGCGAGTGCTTCAAGATCAAGAATTTGATGGCCGTGTTCACGTAGTCGTTTGAGTAGCTTGGTTTTGCCGCAACCTGTCGGTCCGGCGAGAACAATGAGTTGAATTTGAGGGAGAATGCGATTGAGCTGCTCCTGAACATGCCGCCGGTAGGCTTTATAGCCACCTGAAATAATCGATACTGGCCACCCGATCTCATTCATCACCAGTGCCATTGACCCTGAGCGTTGGCCACCCCGCCAACAATATACCAGTGGACGCCAATCCCTGGCGTGCGCACTCAATGTTTCGATATGTGCTGCGATATTTCGGTTAGTGAGGACTGCACCCCGTTTTCTTGCAGTAAACGGATTGATCTGTTTGTAGATCGTTCCGACTTCAGCGCGTTCGTCGTCACTGAGAACAGGGAGATTTATTGCACGAGGAATATGATCATTGGCAAATTCCGATGGGGCACGAACATCAATCACGCAGTCATAAGCGTCTTTTATTGCGAGAAATTGTGCAATGTCGACTAGTGGAATCTTGCGTTGCATGTTGACTTGATGCGTTCAGACCTTAATAATCCTGCAGCCACGCAGGTGTGGCTCAGTTGGTAGAGCACTCCCTTGGTAAGGGAGAGGTCGCGGGTTCAAGTCCCGCCACTTGCACCATTGAATTTTTGCAGAAATTAAGGTCTTGCGGCTGTTATCCTTGCTTGGTCTGTGTTTCTATAAATCCCACTCGTAGTCTATTTCGTACCTTAAAGCTCAGTTCTGAGTTTATTTGGCTGTATTTAGACTGTCAGTCGGCAGGTTCGTTATGCACCATAGCATCAGCCGAGTATCCTAGTACATCTCCCACTTAGGAAATAGTGAGAGGCAATGGCTACAAGCTCAACCATACGACGAACTACTGTGCTAATAAGCCCAGTAACTTAATCAAGAACCAAAAAACTCCGTGTAATTTGGTTTCTTCCGATCTTTTCGCTGGCTGAGAATTATTGGTGATACGTTGAAAGCGGCTAATCCGTAGCGACAAATATTGGGGAGTACTTAGTTGCTTTAATCATTAGTTTGGCTGAGCCGGCCGTTGCGAGTTGATGCGGTGACAAACATTCACGCCTGCTGGGGTCAGATTCCTGGTTGAGGGATTCGAGCCGAATAAAATTGGAGCATATAAATTTCAGGTTCTACAGAGCATCTGAAATAAAAAAGACCGCTTCTGTGGCGGCCTTGATCCTTCCTTTTTCTCTGATCACTCATCCTTAAGCGAAACAGAGGATAACAACTCTCAGATGTATATCAAGTCTACCGTTACACCCTAATCTCTTCTATATCTCTCCATCATGACAGCGCATACTAATCCTATCGAAATTGGATGGAGTCATAGAGTGACCTTGCGGATCAAATACATGATTGTGCTGTTGTGCCTGTTTGCTAGCAGTATCTCTTTTTAGTTTTTTCGTTGTTGTCTTGACGAGCCTCATGTCGGCTCCTTACCTCTGATTGACATCAGAGGCTTTTTAATAGATGCACCAGGTCCTCGAGTGCTTCAGTAACTCGGGATACTAGGTTTCTTGGCTCATTAAAAATTTTTATCCTGTGAAGACCCATGCAACCAAGGCTAGCGGCTCGCGCACAGTCTAGATCAGACCGTCTTTTTCTAACACTAAATAGGCCTCTGATAAGAATTTGGCGTAAGTGATGTCAACTCCTAGTTGCGAGCTAACCGTATAATTGAGTAATGTTTATTAGCCTTGTCGAGGGCATTACAAAGCCTTCCGACAATCAGGGACTCGTGCGTACGTCGCTCGTGCGTCGGGGAACTGCCGATCCACCTATTCCGGATTGGCCAGAAGGCCAGGAAGAAGTCTGGCGAATAATAAGAGCAAATTCTGGAGGATTTAACTCATGAGACTAAGTATTCTAACTGCAACAACAGCTGTGATTTCGACCCTTATCATGGGCGTAGCGCAGGCTGACACAATCCGCTTCTGGACTACTGAGAATCAACCTGAGCGCCTTGCCAAACAGCAGGCGATGGCAGATGATTTCAAAGAGCGGACGGGCCACACGGTTGAGGTCATCCCGGTAGAGGAGAAAGACCTTGGTACCCGTACCACGGCGGCCTTTGCTGCCGGTGACCTTCCCGATGTGATCTACCATACATTGCAATACGTGCTGCCTTGGGCAGAAGCCGGTATTCTTGATATCGAGGCAAATTCAGACATCGTTGATGCATTGCAGAAAAACACTTTCGCACCGGGTGCGATAACGATGGCGCAGTTTGACGGTATGACAGCCGCTGTTCCCGTCGATGGCTGGACACAGATGGTTGTTTATCGTAAGGATCTGTTCGACGCCGCTGGTCTTGCGGCACCGACAAGCTACGCTGCTATCGGGGCCGCTGTGGATGCGCTTCACAACCCGCCTTCGATGTATGGGTTTGTGGCCCCGAACAAGGTTGACGAGAATTTTATGAGCCAGGTTCTGGAGCATGTGTTCCTCGCGAACGGTGTTTCGCCTGTCAGTACAGACGGTTTCGCGCCGCTCGACGCAACTTCGACAACCGAGGTTCTGGACTTCTACAAGAAGATTTCCAAGGCATCGCCTCCGGGTGAACTGTATTGGAAGCAATCGCGTGAAATGTATTTCGCCGGCCAGGCCGCGATGATTATCTGGTCGCCCTTCATTCTTGACGAGCTAGCAGGTCTTCGTGACTCGGCTCCGCCAACCATCAATGATGATCCGACATCTCCAGAGCTGGCAGCAAAGACGGGTATCGTAACCACCTTCGGTGGTCCATCGAATCCCGATGGCTCTGCCTGGGCTGACATCCGCTATTTCGGTGTAACCAGTGATGCCAACACCGATGTAGCTTCCGAATTCGTTACCTATTCCATGAAGGATGGTTATACAGCCACATTGTCGATCGCGCCCGAGGGTAAATTCCCGGTCCGCCGTGGTGAGGTCACCGACACCGCCCGCTATGTGAATGCATGGTCAAATCTGCCCGTCGGTGTTGACCGTAAGGCACCTCTGTCGGACTTCTATGACCGTGCCACAATCCGGCGCATCGTTGCTGGTCTTGAGACCGCCAACCGCTGGGGCGTGAAGGAGGGTCAGTTGTCGCTCGCGTCAAAAATGATCAATACACAGGCCATCAACCGCATTGTTCGTCAATATATCGACGACGAAATCAATTCAGTGGATGCTGTCGCCAAGCTCAACGCCGAGCTTGGTAGTGTTCAGTAAGTTCCGAAAACTGGCCGGACAGCTGTTTAATGGTTGCTGTCCGGTCATTGTCCCTTATTCTGTAATAACAGCAGTTTGTTACGATGACGGGAACGTATGACCCAGCCAGGCCGCAGACGCGAGGGAGCACTTCAACGCCGCGAAAAACGACTTGCCTATGCGTTGCTGATGCCCACCTTTCTGCTTGTTCTAGCGGTTGTTTTGTTGCCGCTCGTGGCGAATTTCTGGATTTCTGTAAAGCCGGTCACGCTTGCTGACCTGCGCCCACCAACGTTGATCCTGAAGGAACAGGTACGAGGAGACTTTGCTGCTGCCGGTGACAATGCGCGTCTTGAATACCGGTATCGCAATTCTTCGATTACATACCCGCTGGAAGCGGTTGTATTCAACGACACGCTGCCGTCCGGGGTCGTAGTGACATCGCTTGATCCTGCCTGCGATCTTGAGAAGGCCGGTGCTGGTATTCGCTGCGATCTGGCCACGCTGGTAGCCAAAGGCAGAGGCAAGATTCAGATTGGCATCACAGCAACTAAGGCGTTTGGCGGCGACAAATCCAGTTTTAAGGCCAGCCGGCCGATAGTGCGTTTCTCCAGCTACAATGTGATGACGTCGTTTGATTTCACGCTGACAAATTTTGAACGGATATTTTCCGCCGCTGAATTCTGGGACGTGCTGAAGGTGTCTATCTACTACACTGTATTTGGCACGGCGGGTGCATTATTATTCGGCCTGTTCGCCGCACAGATCATGCAGAAAACTTTTCCTGGTCGACCAGTCATAAGGGGCTTGATGTTATTTCCTTATGTGGCCCCGGTCATCGCGGTAGCCTTCTCATGGGTAGTGCTGTTCGATCCGTTTTCTGGTGCTGTCAACGCTATGCTGATGCAGATGAATATTGCGGAGGGGCCAATTAATTTCTTTGGGCAACGGATGGTCACAATTCATATCTTTGGATATGGCATATCCCTGCCGATGGCGCTGACGATGGTGATACTTTTCGAAATATGGCGGTATTTTCCACTGTCCTTCCTGTTCATTCTGGCGCGTATGCAGTCGATCCCCTCGGACATTTATGAAGCCGCCGAGATTGACGGCGCGTCGCCGATACAACAGTTCTGGTTTTTGTCACTTCCTTTTATTGCCGGCATCCTGGCGGTACTGTTCCTACTACGCTTTATCTGGACCTTTAACAAATTTGACGACATTTTCCTGCTGACAGGTGGCAATGCCGGCACACGGACGCTCACAGTAAACGTCTATGAGCAGGCATTTGCAATTTCAAATCTTGGCGCCGGAGCGGCGGTAGCGGTGGTGATTTTTGTGCTCCTGCTTATCTTCTCAGTTATTTTCATCCGCTTTTCGCCAAAGGATGCCGGTTGATGAAGATCTGGAGGCATGGGCTGTTTGGCGCGGTTCTGGCGGGGGGGGTCTGGGCCAGTCTATGGCAGATAGTGGTGACAATTGCCCTGATTCTCACCACTGGTACGGGACTGACGCTGCAGGCAGGCCCAGCTATGCTTGCCGGTATGGCGGGTGGGATGATCGCAATCCTTTTCCGCCCAGTCGGCAGGTTACTACGGCATAGTGCCGGTATCATAGTCGTGGCATTGCTGATCTGGGGGTTCACTCTGGGCGCGCCTTTCGACCCGGATAATCTGCTGCAACGATGGCAGAGTTGGACCGCTTTAGCTATCACTACGACAGCGAGCTGGTTCAGTCTGTCTGCAACCATTGGCGAGATGCTACCGGTTATGCAAGCTCGCTATGCGTGCGAAAAATTCTATCTGCGCCTGCTTTGGGGCCTTGGCCTGACAATGTTCGTCCTAATTGTCTCTATTCCCTTTTATGTGATGGTGATGACAAGTCTGACGAGCCAACAGAGCTTGCTCGCCAACCCTTTGGATTTTTCGATCGACCCAAGTGTTGGCGCAGCGGTTCTGTTCCGGTCCTATATCGAGCTGTTCACAAAATATGATTTCGGCACGCTCCTTCTCAACTCGGCCATTGTCTCAGTGGCGACTGTGTTGATCACATTGATATTTTCGGTTCCGGGCGCCTATGCAGTGGCGAAGCTTCGTTTTCCCGGTCGTAAATGGTTGTCCGGGTCGGTCCTGCTGATCTATCTCATCCCGGCGATCATCTTGGTGATCCCGCTCTATGCTGTGTTCAGTCAGCTTGGTCTTCGTAACTCGCTTCTTGGCTTGTGCATTGTCTATCCAGCGACAACGATTCCCGTCGCGCTCTACATGCTTCGCGGCTATTTTGCCGGCCTGCCGTCAGAGCTTGATGATGCCGGATTAATGGATGGCCTGTCGCGTCTGCAGATCATCACCAGAATTGCTATGCCGCTGTCGACACCCGCGATTGCATCGGTTGCGCTTTATGTCTTTATGATTGCTTGGAACGAGTTCCTATTTGCTTTCATGTTTCTTGACGATGTGAAGCTGTTCACGCTGTCGCGTGGCATCGTCTCGCTGAATTCCTCGGAGGTACCGCGCCAGCATCTGATGGCTGGAGCCGTAATTGCGACAACACCGGTTCTTGTGCTCTTCCTGTGGTTCGAGCGGTTCCTTGTTTCGGGCCTGACCGCGGGAAGTGTCAAGGGTTAAGGGAGACAGGGTCCATAAATAAAGGGTGAATATGACCAGACGGATCGACGAAGCCATCAGAATTATCAAAATGAATGATCGCGGCGGCTATACTGTGCCGACCAATCGGCTGTATCCCTATCAGTGGAACTGGGATTCTGGATTTACCGCCCTTGGCATCTGGCATTTCAATAAATGGCGCGCCTGGCTTGAGATTATGGTGCTTCTTGAAGCGCAGTGGGATGATGGCATGGTGCCCCATATCGTCCTCCGCCACCATGATCCCGATTATTTCCCTGGCCCCGATATCTGGCAATCCAATACCGAACCATCAACCAGTGGCCATTCACAGCCACCAGTGCTGGCAAGTGTCATTTTGAGGATAGTCCGCATGGGAACAGCCTATGACAGCCGCAAGGCGCGCGAGGTCTTTCCAAAGCTGATGGCTTATCATCGCTGGTTCTGCAATGCCCGAGATCCACAGGGGAAAGGTGTCATTGGTATCATTCACCCATGGGAATCAGGGCGCGATAACTGCCCTGACTGGGATATTGGCATGAAAGGCATCACCGTGCCTGACAACTTGATGAGCTATGCTCGTCGTGACATCTCATATGTTGATAGTGATCAGCGTCCAAGTCAGGCGCAATATGACCGATTTATTACCATTGTTCAGTTCGGTCGTGAGGTCAAGTGGGACCATCGCGCCATTAACGCACGTGGTCCATTCCTGATGGCCGATCCCGGAGTGCAATTTATCCTGCTTCGTGCCTGTCGGGACTTGCAGGAACTGGCGCATCTTCTCGATATGGATGAGCCCATTGACGAGATTCGAGGCTGGATCGACCGTCTCACAACGGGGTGTGACTGGCTTTGGAACGACGACATTGGTGGCTATTGCGCGCGCGACATCCGAAGCGGTGATTTCAGCAACGCCATTACCAACGCCTCGATGCTCAGCTTCTTTGCTGGTGTGGGTTCGTCGGACCAGCGCGCCAGTATGGTGGCGCATTGCCGCCGGATTCTGGATGCCTGTCGGTATGGGATGCCGAGTTGGGATCCGGAAGATCGTAATTTTGAACCGAAACGCTACTGGCGGGGGCCAGTCTGGGCGGTCATGAATCATATGATTGTGGCAGGCCTTGTCGATGCCGGCGAGAGTGAGCTTGCGTCACGGATCAGCAGTGACACGCGTCATCTTGTCGAGGCGCATGGTATGGCGGAATATTTTGACCCGCTCGATGGTACGGGGCTGGGCGGAATGGATTTTTCGTGGACAGCTGCCATCTATCTTGATCTGTGTCGCGACGAAGTTGCCCCGCTGCAAATAGACAACATAGAGACAGTCCTCGGAAACTTTGCGGAAGGGATCAGTTCACATGGCATCGATTGAGCTTCGAGCAATTGAAAAATGGTTTGACGACCTGCAGGTTATAAAGAGTGTTGATTTTGCTATCAAGGAAGGCGAGTTCATTGTCCTTGTGGGTCCGTCCGGATGTGGCAAGTCGACCCTTCTTCGGATCCTCGCCGGACTTGAGGATGCAAGCGTTGGCTCGGTCCTAATTGACGGAGATGATGTAACCGACCGACTGCCTTCGGAACGTGGTCTGTCAATGGTGTTTCAGTCTTATGCGCTCTATCCGCATATGGATGTGGCGGCGAATATCGGGTTTGCCCTCAAGACAGCCGGTGTCGGTAAGACCGAAATTGACGAGCGGGTTCGGGTGGTAGCGAAAATCCTGCGACTCGAGCCGCTTCTTGACAGATTACCAAAACAGCTTTCCGGCGGTCAGCGCCAGCGTGTAGCTATCGGCCGAGCAATCATCCGGGAACCAAAGGGTTTCCTGTTTGACGAGCCACTATCGAATCTCGATGCCGCGCTGCGGGTGAATATGCGGCTGGAAATCTCGCGCCTTCACGAGCAGCTTGGCATCACCACGGTCTACGTAACGCATGATCAAATTGAGGCGATGACGCTGGCCGATAGAATTGTGGTGCTGAATGAAGGTGAAATCATGCAGGCTGGTAGCCCGCGTGATCTTTACAACAAACCTCAAAACAAGTTTGTTGCCGAGTTCATTGGCAGTCCAAAGATGAACCTGATCCCCACTGGTGTGACACAGGGCAAGATCAAGCTCCTCGCGGACACGCCTCGGACCCTCGAGCTTGATGCGCCAGTGTCGGATGTCGCTTGGCTTGGAGTGCGGCCGGAGAATATCAAGATTGGTGTGACGGGCGATCATTCTGGCGACGACATAGAGGGGACAGCCACTATAACGGGAACG
>CACJLQ010000015.1 GCA_902594275.1 uncultured Litorivicinus sp. | reverse complement strand
TAGTGAATCCTGAGTTGTCACAGCACCGCGATCAATTTGCAATTCGGTAACCGATACCGGATTAGCAATATCCGGTAGAGCGTTTTCAATGTTGCCGTGCAATCTAAAATCACGCTCTGGCTCTTTCATATGCGCCTTGAAAATTGTCTGCGCGTCGAGCGTCGAAGTGTTTGCGAGCTCACTCCGGTAATTCTCAGATAACGCGAGAGTGGCTCCTTTTTTCAAAGCATTGATATTCCCTATTTCAAATGCTCTAGGATTTGTCTCATAGAGTGCCACGATGACCTGTTCGACGGTCGAATCAGAAGTCTTAAACCGCTCTGCTATTCTCCACATCGTATCGCCACTCTTGACCGTAATGACTCGCGCTGCTAGCGATTCGGACGGTTTTGGCTTAGGAACAATTAACGCGGGCGAGACTGACATTATTGGTGGATCCGTTGAGGCAGGCTTGCTTGACTTTTTTGCAGTTACTTTCGGCTGGATTGTTGCCGCGACTAAAAAGTTTTGCTGATCATTCGGCGTAATGATTTCAACCACCGTTGCAAAATTTTTTTTCGTCCAAGGTGTCGCACTGCGGATGATTAAATGCGGTTTTCCCTCGACGTTAGAGATTGAGAACGTCAGCCGTCTCAGATCTGTATCTTGAGTCAACTTAAAGGATGAAAAAGCCTCAACGCTCGCAAGAAGCGGAAACAAATTAACAGGGGCAACCGAACCAAGATTTTCAAGAGGGATCAGCAGCTCAAGCTGTTCGCCCAGCCGCGACAGTGGTTTACTTTGGCCCAAATCTAGTGCGTTAGTCTGACTGGGCAAAACGCAGATGATCCAAAAAAGCAATAAGTGTCTGAGTAGAGCCATCAGGTCGCCGTCAAATAGTTCTTCAACACATCGTGAGCTTCTCGCGCCCAGATTGTTTTCTCAAGATCCGCTGTCAACATCAAATGCACCCAGTCTTTTGCGATCTGCCGGACACATATTCGCATATCCGGGTCATTTGTAACTCGGCCCGAATCCGGAGAAATACCCAATCCTGCCGAGTACTGATCTGTTGACTGGCTGATAATCGAGTCGATCAATTGAGCGTCCGCCATCTGCAACCATAAGCTCGCATGAACCGTGTAGAAAGAATCTGACTGCAGTCGTTCAATCGATATATTGGCATTCCTGAGTGCATCGAAGTCATGGAATGACTCAATCAGGGCCGACTCATCCAAGATCCTTGCATTAAACGCGAGCGTACCCCCAAAAGGCTGTGGCTCAGGATCGCGTCCATTGAATAGTTGAGTCACTTGACCGGCAAGCGCTTCAACGCCCTGTTGTTCCATTGCTGCAGGCTCTCGTACCGCCCCGTATAACGTCTTAATCGAATCACCTGCCAGGTCACTCAACAATCGCTTAAGCATCACAAAAAGTGGGGCGGTCGGCTTAAATACAAGCGCATCACCGATATAGATATCGTTGAGATCAAAAACCACATCTGCTGTCGCAAGATCCGCTTCGGTATCAAGCTCAATCACAACAGTTCGCCCCCGAAAACGGCGCGCCTCGCCAGCGGACTCCATCGAATCGACCAAACGAAGACGGTACTCACCCTCAACTGCCTCAATGACTTCAAGAATCGAGTCACAAAGCCCCGATCCTGCACCCGTGATTACAAGCTCAGTCACTTGCTATCCCTGAGAATCGAAAGCATCCGCTTCAATGGCTCTGCCGCGCCCCATAGCAACTGATCACCCACCGTAAAGGCGTTGAGATACTCTGGGCCGAGATTCATTTTCCGAACGCGACCAACTGGAATTCGCAAAGTACCGGTCGCAGCCGCAGGCGTCAGCTTCGCCATCGAATCGTCCCGCTCATTTGGGATCAAATCAGTCCATTCCGTTCCGTTGGCCAACACATCATTAATCTCATCAATTGGCACATCGCGCGTGAGCTTGATCGTCAACGCTTGGGAATGACAACGCATCGCACCGATGCGCACGCAAGTTCCATCGATCGGTATCGGATTAGATTCCCGACGGAGGATCTTGTTACATTCCGCCATCGCTTTCCATTCCTCGCGACTTTGGCCGTTATCCAGCTTGGTATCAATCCAAGGCAAAAGACTTCCTGCCAGCGGATATCCAAAATTCTGGGTTGGAATACCACCACCACGGAGTGCCTCAGTCACCTCACGATCGATATCAAGAATTGCAGATGACGGTGTCGCCAATTCGGCAGCAACCTGAGACTCGAGGTACCCCATCTGGGATAACAGCTCGCGCATGTTATTTGCACCAGCTCCACTGGCTGCCTGATAGGTCATCGCAGTGATCCACTCGACCCATCCCTGGCGAATCAGACTGCCAACCGCCATAAGCATTAAACTGACAGTACAGTTGCCGCCAATAAAATCCTTCTGGCCATCGGCCAGCGCCTGATCGATCACATCGTGATTCACAGGATCCAATACGATCACGCTATCCGATTCCATCCGACGTGCGGATGCCGCGTCGATCCAATAGCCATTCCAGCCAGATTCACGTAACGGACCATAAACCGCTTTCGTGTAATCACCACCCTGGCAAGTCACAATCACATCACAATGTGCCAACGCAGTCGTCGACATTGCATCTTGCAGTGTTTTTTCCGTCGCCTCAGCCGGCGCATCCTGTCCCATTTGGGAGGTCGAAAAAAAGACTGACTCAGTTCCAGCAAAGTCGTTATCAGCGCGCATCCGGTCCATCAAAACCGAACCAACCATACCGCGCCATCCTACAAATCCAACACGCATCATCATTCCTTAATTCAGTGCCTTCAGCACCGCTTCACCCATTGCACGGCAACCAACGATTTGCTCTCCCGATTCACCTGTTGCAATGTCTTTCGTTCTCAGTCCGGAGGCCAACACAGACTTCACAGCATCCTCAATTGCTTGCGCGGCTTTGGGTGCATTCAGCGAGTGCAACAGCATCATTGAAACCGACAAAATAGTCGCTAACGGATTCGCCAAATCCTGGCCAGCAATATCAGGAGCTGATCCGTGGCATGGCTCATACAACCCTTGCTTTTGACTATTTAGAGAGGCCGATGGAAGCATACCAATGGAACCCGTGAGCATCGCTGCTGCGTCAGACAAGATGTCTCCAAACAAGTTCCCAGTCACCATCACGTCAAATTGTTTGGGCGCCCGAACAAGCTGCATTGCTGCGTTGTCAACATACATATGTGACAGTTCGACCTCAGGATGATCCTGACTCAGACGATCCATGACTTCACGCCAAAGAACAGTCACCTCAAGGACGTTCGCTTTATCTACGGAACAAAGCTTCTTGCCCCGCGCCATTGCCGCATCAAAAGCAATCCGTCCAATCCGCTCAATCTCAGGTTCCGAGTAACGATCAGTGTTGTAACCCACACGTTGACCAGCCTTTCCCTCAATCCCGCGCGGCTCACCAAAATAAATTCCACCAATCAGTTCTCGGACAATGAGCAGATCAAGTCCGCTCACCACATCAGCTTTTAAAGTCGAAGCAGACGCCAACTCTGGGTACAGAAGCGCGGGTCTCAAATTCGCAAATAGATCCAGTCCCGCACGGATTTTCAACAATCCTTTCTCGGGGCGATGATCCATCGGTAGGCTATCCCATTTCGGTCCTCCCACGGCGCCCAGAAGGACAGCCTCGGCATTGTTGGCTTTTATAAGGGTTTCGTTTGGAAGCGGTTCGCTGGTCGAATCGATTGCGGCACCACCAATCAGACAACGTTCAGTGGTAATTCCTAAGGCATGCTGTTGATTGACTCGATCGAGAACACGCTCGGCCTCAGCCATAATTTCGGGGCCAATCCCGTCACCCGAGAGCAGAATAATATTCGGCATTAGTCGTCCTTAATCGCGAAATAACCAGGGTGCATCAATAGCGCGCTCTGCCTCATACGCTCGAATTACGTTAGCGTCTTTCAGAGAGAGACCAATCTCGTCCAGGCCCTCGAGCAAACATGTCTTTCGAAACGGATCAATGTCGAAAGAAGCGTCGAATCCGTTAGGACCCACCACCGTCTGCGATTGCAAATCGATGGTGATCTCAACCGGATGATCTCCGGTTGCTAGCGCAAACAAGGCATCGACCTCACTTTCAGCCAAGATCACCGGTAACAAACCATTTTTGAAGCTGTTATTAAAAAAGATGTCAGCATAAGACGGTGCAATCACGGCCTTAAAACCATATTCGAGTATCGCCCAGGGCGCATGCTCACGGCTTGATCCGCATCCAAAATTGTCTCGTGCCAGTAAAATGCTGGCTCCAGCATACCGCGGATCGTTCAGCACAAAGTCAGGATTTAATGGTCGTGCGGTATGATCCATACCTGGCTCGCCAGGTTCCATGTAACGCCAATCATCAAAGAGATTCACACCAAAGCCGGACCGTTTGATTGATTTCAAATACTGCTTTGGAATGATTTGATCCGTGTCAACATTCGATCGATCCAGGGGTACGACCAAGCCAGTTTCTTTCACAAACTGCTGCATTTCGACTCCTTACAACCAATCTCTAACATCGACAAAATGTCCTGCGATTGCTGCGGCTGCTGCCATTGCCGGACTGACGAGATGCGTCCGTCCACCAGCACCCTGGCGACCCTCAAAGTTTCGATTGGATGTTGAAGCACAATGCTCCCCAGGACCTAACCGATCGGCATTCATTGCCAAACACATGGAACACCCTGGATCACGCCATTCAAATCCAGCTTCGCGGAAAACTACGTCGAGTCCTTCTTCCTCAGCTTGCTCTTTAACCAATCCAGACCCCGGCACGACCATGGCCTGAATCACCGAATCAGCGACTCGCTTACCATCAACTACTTCGGCCGCCTCGCGTAAATCTTCGATCCGTGAATTGGTGCATGAGCCAATAAATACCCGGTCAAGGCGAATCGATTCGATCGGCTGATTTGCCTTTAAACCCATATAAGTCAATGCACGCTCGATCGCACCTCGACGAATTGGATCACCGATCACATCCGGATCAGGAACGTGACCTGAGACACCAGTGACCATTTCAGGATTGGTACCCCATGACACCTGTGGCTCAATCACTGATCCATCGATGACCACTTCTTGATCAAACTGCGCATCCGAATCACTGACTAAATCAGTCCATGCCTCAACTGCCTTCTCCCAATCGGTTCCTCGAGGTGAGTAAGGTCGACCCTTGACATAGTCGATTGTTTTCGAATCAACAGCAACCAATCCAACGCGCGCACCAGCTTCGATCGCCATGTTGCATACCGTCATCCGACCTTCCATCGAAAGTGACTGAATCCCCTCACCAGCGAATTCGATCGCGCACCCTGTTCCTCCGGCGGTACCAATCTGCCCGATAATCCCAAGAATGACGTCCTTCGCAGTCACCCCAAACCCAAGTGGCCCCATGACTGTAACTCGCATATTTTTCATTTTCTTAGCGACCAAACATTGTGTGGCTAACACATGTTCAACTTCACTGGTACCAATTCCATGCGCAAGTGCGGCAAAAGCACCATGTGTTGCTGTATGGCTATCACCACAAACGACTGTCATTCCCGGTAGTGTCGCACCCTGCTCTGGACCAATCACGTGAACAATACCTGCACGCGGATCACCCATCTTGAATTGGGTGACGTTGAACGCATCACAATTTTCATCAAGCGTTTGAACCTGTAACCGGCTGGTTGGATCTTCAATCGCCGATACACCTGCAGATTGATTTTTTGTCGGTACATTATGATCTACCGTTGCCAAGTTCGCTGCTAATCTCCAAGGTGTCCGACCGGCCAGCGAGAGACCCTCAAATGCTTGAGGTGACGTCACTTCGTGCAACAAGTGCCGATCGATGTAAATCAACGCGCTTCCGTCATCTCTTTGCGTGACGAGATGACTATCCCATAGCTTGTCGTATAAGGTGCGACCGGCCATTTCAATCTCCTTGAAAAAATAAGCCCAACAGTTTACCAGAAATCCATCCAGACCATAGGATCAGAGCTAGCAAGATTGTGCTCCCAGTCGTGCGTTACGAAGGCTGAACCAAGCGATGATCGCGGTCACACCAGTGACTAATCCGGCACATAGAAATGTGTTACTGCCACCCAAAGATTCCCAGGCAACCCCTGACAGAGTTGCGCCCAAGGAACCTCCTACGCCAAATACACATCCGCTATACAGCGCCATACCCCGACCAGATAATTTTCCAGGGAACCAACGGCGAATAAACTCGATGCTAACTGAGTGAATTGCGCCAAACGTAAACGCATGCAAGAGCTGAAGTCCAATTACCAGCCAAACGACATCAGGATATCTGCCCATCAGCATCCATCGGAGCGATCCAAATACCAAGGAAATCGTTAAAAGAACCCGAAGATCGAGTGTTCGAATGAAACGCGGCAACACAAAAAATAAAACGACCTCAGCAAACACTCCCAGTGCCCAGAGTTGTCCCGCCTGAAATGCAGTAAATCCATGATCTTGAACATAGAGGGTGTAAAACACATTCAAAGGCCCGTGAGTCATTTGGTTCACTGAGGCAACCCCAAAAAAAATCCATACCGACAGATTGGTCAGACAGCTTCGAATCTGGACTTCGTTTGATGCATTCGGATGGATTCGGCCATGTGCTGGCAAAGTCAGGGAAATGATAACTGAGAGTAACAAACCGCCAATGATCAACCAGGGTAAAAAACCATAATCGACGTCGGAGAAAAACCAGCCTGATCCTAACATCATCAAAATAAAGCCGATCGAGCCCCACACGCGTATGGACGAATAATAATGATGATTCTCACCCAAATACTCGAGCGTTAAGGTATCGAATTGAGCGATGATCGCATTCCAGAAAACGCCGAAAAGCGCCAGAACCAAACAGAGTCCGAGGAAATCAACCTCAACAAGCAACAACCCCGCCGCCATTGTCGACCCAATGATGCCAATCTGAACGACTCGGAGCCGATTTGGAAGTAAGTCACCAAGGGTGCCCCAGAGATACGGTGCGAAAATTTTCGAACCCGTCAGCACACCGATCGCGATACCAATTTCAGTAGCGGTGAATCCAAGCGATTGAAAAAAGGGGCCAAACCAACCAACACTGAGCGCGACGACTGCAAAGTAGAGCCCATATAAGCTGCCAAGGCGAGCGCCCGGCACCGCGGTTGTCACGTCGATGCAAATCCGGGGATCACAGGAGTCTTAATCGCGACATGTCCATTCTGCCCACGATGGCGAAGCGCATGATCAAGAAGAACCAAGGCGACCATCGCCTCAGCAATCGGCGTCGCACGAATTCCAACACAAGGGTCATGACGACCCTTGGTAATCACATCGGTTACTTCGCCATACTTATTGATGGTCTTACCTGGTGTCGTGATCGAACTTGTCGGCTTTAGCGCTAAGTGCGCAACCAATGGTTGCCCAGTACTGATTCCTCCCAGCACCCCGCCCGCGTTATTAGTTAAAAATCCATCAGGAGTCATCACATCCCGATGCTCGGAGCCCCGACGATTTACAACCGCCATACCCTCTCCGATTTCAATACCCTTCACCGCATTGATCGACATCAACGCATGGGCGATATCAGCATCCAGTCGGTCAAAGACAGGTTCACCCCATCCTGGTGGTAACCCATCAGCGACCACTGTCAAACGCGCACCAATCGAGTCTTCATCGCGGCGCAGTCGATTCATGTAGCTTTCAAGCTCTTCGAGTCGATCCGGATCTGGACTGAAAAATGGGTTGGAGTCGACCATCGACCAATCTTTAATCTCACACTCAATCGGACCGAGTTGTGTCAAACACCCACGTACCTTGACTGAAAACAGATGAGCCAACACCTTTTTGGCAATCGCTCCAGCAGCGACTCGCATCGCAGTTTCTCGTGCAGAACTACGACCACCGCCACGGTAATCACGGATTCCATACTTGTGCTCATAAGTGTAGTCGGCATGCGCTGGACGAAATACATCTTTTATATTTGAATAATCTTTCGACCGCTGATCTGTATTGCGAATCAAGAGTGCAATCGGCGTGCCGGTCGTCATCCCCTCAAAAACCCCAGATAAAATCTCGACCTCGTCAGCTTCGCGACGCTGTGTGGTGTGCTTATTCTGCCCGGGCTTTCTGCGATCCAAATCAATTTGCAGATCGGCCACCGAAAGCGGAATCTGCGGCGGACATCCATCTACAACAGCAACTAGTCCAGGCCCATGACTCTCGCCGGCCGTTGAGACTGTGAATAAGGTGCCGAATGTATTTCCGCTCATAAATCTGTCCGATCAAAACGCTGAGTATAGCGTGTTCAGTTCCTGCTTTGAGAGAACGCAAACACCGTGTCCCCCAAATTCAAATTCGCACCATTGTACAGACTCACCTGTACGCGAAGTGATCTCTCGGTCAAGGAGTCCCCAGGTATTTCCCACTTCAAGAACCATGATTCCGTCACTAGCCAACCAGTCAGCAGCCTGTCCAAGTAATCGTCTGACAAGCGTTAATCCATCGTCACCGGAAGCAAGTGCGACCTTGGGCTCTTTCTGGAACTCAGGCGGCAAAGTGGCCATGTCCTCTGCATCGACATAGGGTGGATTACAGATTATCACATCGAAAGTACCCTCAGAGAGGCTATCAAAGCCATCCGATTGAATCACTTCGAGTCGATCACCGACTTGATGGAAGTCCAGATTTTCACGTGTAACCTGGCAGGCGCCAGACTCCAAATCAGCCAGGACGCCGGTACTCTCGGGAAATGTCAACGCAGTAATAATACCGAGACAGCCAGATCCAGTACATAAATCCAAAAATCGAACTGGCCGATCAATCGGTGTCTCAAACCATGGATCAAATTCCCTTTCGATTAATTCAAAAATGGGACTCCGAGGAATCAAAACACGCGCGTCAACATGAAATGGCAATCCTGCATACCAGGCTGTCTTGGTCAGATACGGGACAGGAATCCGGTCATGAACTCGTTTCTGAATTAAATCCAAGACATGACGCCGCTCATCAACCGTCAACGTCGCGTCGAGTAATCGTTCATCACCGTCTGGTGGTAACGAAAGTGCTCCAAATACTAAAGCTAGTGCTTCGTCCCATAAAGAATTAGTTCCATGCCCAAGCTCAACCGGATGACGTCCAAACTCAGAAAGAGTCAAGCGAAGGAAGTCACGAAGTGTATGAAGTTCTGTCATGCCGGAAGACTAGACAGATGCCACATCGAGAGCAAGCAGACTTTGAAACTTCGCATCAACACCCTATGGTTGTGACATGGCTGACGATTCATTCAAATCACTGATGCAAGAGACAGGTGTCGAACCGATCAAACGCGACGTTCGCATCCGTCCAAAGAAAGTCCTTTCATCTGATGAGATTGAAACCGCGCGAGCTCGAGCTGAGGATTCTGTGATTACCCAATCCCATCATGAGTTATCAACCGAAGAGCCCCCGCCACTTGATCCACTAAAGCCGCTTGAATACGTCGCCTACGAAGTGGACCGCCGTGTGCTTGGTCTACTTGATGAAGCACCGTTTCCGGCACAATACGAAATCGACTTACATGGTTATACAGTCGACAAGGCCGCTCATGCGATTACGGCACTGTTCCAGATTATCCGAGAACGCCGGCTCACTCACATTCGGATTACTCACGGTGTCGGAAGACACAGCCGGGATGGCCGACCGCTACTCAAAGCCTACGTGAACCGCTGGTTGAAAAATAATCCAGATATCGTTGCATTTGCGAGTGCCCGACGCTCTGATGGCGGTGCAGGCGTTGTAAATGCGGTGACCAGCGGTCTGTTTGATGACCGCTGGGAACGAACGTAATTATTTTTTCTGCTTTACGAACTTCATCAGTCGCCGCTTCCGCAGAATCTGACGTTCGGTCAATTGATTTTTGCGCCCCGCGAATGGATTCTCCCCGGATTTGAACTCAATTTTGACTGGAGAACCGGTGATTTGTAGCACGCGGCGATAGATATTTTCCAAATAACGCCGATACGCTTCTGGCACATCTTTGGTTTGATTTCCATGAATGATAATTCGAGGCGGATTCATGCCGCCTTGATGCGCGTAGCGAAGTTTAATCCGTCGGCCACGAACCAATGGGGGCTGATGATTGGCCACCGCATCCTCTAGGATTCGCGTCAACACATTGGTTGAAAATTTAGTGGTCGCCGCTGCATAGGCTTCTTTAATCGATCCATACAAATCGCCGACTCCGGTTCCGTGGAGTGCAGAAACGTAGTGGATCTTTGCCCAAGGAATGAAGCTCAAACGTCGTTTCAGCGTCTCTCGGATTTTCACCCGCAAATCTGGATCGAGGTGGTCCCATTTGTTCACAGCAACCACGAGGGCACGACCGGCATCGACGACTGTACCCATCAGGTGCAGATCTTGCTCGACCAGCCCCTCCCGCGCATCAAAGACCAAAATCACGATATGGGAATCCTCAATGGCTTGAAGTGTTTTCACTATCGAAAATTTTTCGACCGTCTCATTGACCCGACCACGACGTCGCACACCGGCTGTATCAATCAGGGTATAGGTTTCGTCATACCGCTCATAAGGAATATAGATTGAATCACGCGTGGTTCCCGGTAGATCAAACACGACGACTCGGTCTTCACCAAGCATCCGATTCACGAGCGTTGACTTACCGACGTTCGGACGACCGACGACACCGATCCGAATTCCTGGCGCATCTTGACGCTCCTGATTCACATCAAGCGGTTCAACATCCAGTAAGCCAAAATGATCGAGTAACTGGTCACTGAGTGCGCCAACGCCGCGGCCGTGGGATGCGGCAATGGCTTGAGGTTCACCAAGTCCGAGACTGTAAAAGTCGGACAAAGCAATATCTATATTCTGACCATCAATCTTGTTTGCCACCAACCAGACCGGCTTGTCGTTTCGACGAAGCATATCGGCGACTGTCTGGTCTGACGCTGCTATACCACTCGCTGCGTCAACCATAAAGACAACTGCATCCGCCTCGTCAATTGCCGCTTTTGACTGTTCGGCCATCGCCGCATCGATCCCAGCCTCACCACCGGTCAACCCACCGGTATCTATCAGAAGGAATGGATGACCAGACAATACAGCTCGTCCGTATTGACGATCTCGCGTCAGACCCGCGTAATCAGCCACAAGTGCATCACGACTTCGCGTTAATCGATTGAATAGCGTTGACTTACCAACATTGGGTCGACCAACGAGGGCAATCACCGGGGCTTTCAACGAATTACTTCCACCCGACTCAAGCGTCCATCCAGTAGCTGGACCAGAATACCATCCTCAACGACCACCGGCGCCACTTTACCCTTATCGCCGCCCACATCGAGACGACCGACGATTGAACCATTTGCCGGATCAAGTAGATGCAATTCGCCTTCAAGATCAATTACACCGATTGAATCAGCGACCACAACCGGCGGGCTTAACTCTCGATACTTTAGGGCCTCATTGGTCCACAGTGATTCACCTGATTGCACGCTGTGAGCTGAAATCGTCCCATCGGTCTCGACGATGGTGACCGCGTTAAAGGCAAGTAATGCGCCAGGATACGCATCGGCATCCAAACTCCACATCAGTTGCCCGTTCCGCGCATCCAAAAGACTGACTTGTGCGTTTCGGGTCGCAGTCGCAACGAGGTTATTGCGTACTGATGGAGCACCTTTGGAGTCAACAATCCGCTCCAAAGGACCACGACCACGCGAGACAGCAACTTGCCGCTCCCAAAGGATACGACCGCTCTCCGCTTGATAGGCCACGATCCGACCAGATTCCCACAACACATAGAGGACATCGCTCTCAAGCGTCATCGGTGCTCCACCTCGGATACCAACACCCGTCTCTCGAGCTTCTTCAAACCAAATGGTCTCGCCAGTATCTGCATTCAGAGCCAGCAACTGACCGATCTGGGTTTTGATGAATATCTGAGAGTCTGTCGTGACCGGAGGTACCGTCGAATTACTTGGCAAAGCGACTTCAAAAAGCAATTCACCGTTGGCGCGCGTTAACGCAACCAAGTTGGCATCAGACGTCACGACGTAAACAGCATCCTGATTCACAGCGACACCACCTACGATCGTTTGTTCGATCTCGACGCTCCACTGTTCTTCCAGGTTTATATCGAACAGATACACATCACCACCGGCGGATGCCGCAGCGATCACCTCGCCATCACTCGCTGGACTCAATCCAGTCTGGTCGCCACCACCGAGTGAGGTGGATTCAACCACATCGAGCTCAACTGTCTCAGTAATTCGCTCAAGAGGCGTGGGATCTGGTTTTTCTGGCGCACTTGAACAACCCGCCAGAACCACCATCACCACAACTATCAACAGACGACGCATTAGGAGCCCTCGGGTAGTGCTGACAGTTTCAAATCAACGACTGCCGTGTTCAAACCTGCTTCAGTCAAAGAGGCTTGCGCCTCTAAATAGGCTTCGCGAGCTTTGAGAGGTTGATCGAGAGCGACAAAAATATCACCCTCAAGTTCGCTCCGGGACCCATGGAAGAATTCGGTCGACATCGATTGTACCCGGCTCAACGCTGAATCACCCTCACCAAGCTCAAGCTCCAAACGTGCCAAACGGAGCGAGGTCATTGCTTTCAACTCTGGCAGTTCAAGTTCCGTTTCTGCATAGGTCAACTGGCTTACCGCTAAATCGAAATCACCACGTTCAACGGCCTGTGCGGCAAGAATCCCTGCACCGAGTGCCGCGTAGTTACTTCCCGCATGTGACTGGCGAAGGCCATCCGCGACAGTGAGTAACCGCTCATAATCGGATGCAGTTTCTGGGTCAGCGAAATTGATCGCGGAGAGCTCAATCAACTCCTGGTAACGACCAGCCGCATCCGATTGCTGTTTGATTTGGTGCTGCTGCCAGTGCTGATAACCCAAGACAGATCCAACACCAACTCCAATGGCAAGAACTAATCCGAGACCATTTTGCGCAAGCCAGCGTTTAAGAGCTTCACCCTGTTCTTCGTCGGATTTTAAATAATCCATCATGCATCCTTTAATTTTGAAATTCGGTTGAGTAGTTCGGCTTCCGTCAGCGTTTCTTGCTCACCCCCTCGGAGTGGTTTATAGACAACCGATTCGTTTTCAAGTTCCATCTGACCGATGATCAAGGCGATATCAGCACCTGACTTATCTGCTTTTTTCAACTGACTCTTCAAACTTCCACCACCAATGTGGGCCATCACGCGAAGCGAAGGAAACTGAGCTCTCAACATCCGAGCGAGTTTCCGAATTGCGGACTCGCACTCGATTTGTTGCGGCATCAAATATACATCGGCTTGGGTTTGATAGGCATCCGGAATCACATCCAGTGATTCCATCAGTAGAACGACTCGCTCCATACCAAGGGCGAAACCAACGCCGGGGGTTGCGCGTCCACCGAGATGTTCAACCAACCCGTCATAACGGCCACCACCACAAATAGTTCCCTGTGCACCCAGTGCTTGAGTGGTCCACTCGAATACAGTCCGCCCATAATAATCCAGGCCACGCACCAACCGCGGATTAACTTCAAACTCGATCCCACATTCCTCGAGTGCGCGGGTTAGGCGCTCAAAATGTTCGGTGTCCTCGTCAGTCAGATAATCCGTCAATGAGGGCGCATCACTGAGAAGAGCCTGCGTTGATTCGTCCTTCGAGTCCAAAATACGCAACGGGCTCCGCTCAAGCCGTGATTGACTGTCTTTGTCCAAGTGCTCTTTTCGGGCAGATAAAAAATCAACGAGTGCGGCTCGGTAGCGAGCACGCGCCTCGGGTGAACCAATTGAGTTCAGTTCAAGCGTGACCGCATCACGAATCTGACACCGTTTCCACAACTGATCGGTCATTTCAATCAGCTCTGCATCCATCAGTGCATCAGAGATACCAAAGCACTCAACACCGATCTGGTGAAACTGTCGATAGCGCCCTTTCTGCGGTCGCTCGTACCGGAATGCCGGTCCCTGATACCATAATCGCTGTGTTTGATTATGAAGCAGTCCGTGTTCCATTGCAGCCCGCACAACTCCCGCGGTCAATTCAGGCCGCAAAGCCACGCCATCACCCGAACGATCCTCAAAGGTATACATCTCTTTTTCGACGATGTCTGTCACATCACCGATTGAACGCGCAAACAGTGCCGTGTTTTCAACAATTGGGGTGCGGATTTGCGTCAAACCATATGCACTGAACACGTGTTGGGCTTGCTGCTCGAGATAGCGCCATGCGCCAGCCTGCGCGGGGAGAATATCTGGCATTCCCCGTACCGATTGAATTGCCATTAATGTGTATCCGTTGAATGCGTGATCAATTCTGCTCGCGCATGCTCCTTAATCTCCGCCTGCTTTCTGATTTTCGACTCAAGTTCGTCGAGAAAGTCTGACCCTGGTAGGCGTGCCGCTGGTTTTCCATCGATAAATAAAGCCAGACTCTGCGGGTTGCCTCCGGTAAATCCCAGATCAGCCTCTTTGGCTTCCCCAGGCCCGTTCACAACACAACCAATGACCGCAACATTCAGCGGTGTTTTCACATCTTCAAGTCGTGCTTCCAACTGATTCATTGTCCCAATGACATCAAAGGTTTGACGCGAACAGCTTGGACATGCGATAAAATTAATTCCGCGTGATCTCAGTCGAAGTGATCTTAAAAGATCAAATCCGACTTTAACCTCCGCGACTGGATCTGCCGCGAGCGAGATTCGCAAGGTGTCGCCAATTCCATCCATCAACAACATACCGAGGCCTGCTGCTGACTTTACAGTACCACTCCGCAGACCACCGGCTTCGGTAATCCCTAAGTGGAGTGGTTGCTCGATTTGATCTGCGATTTTTCGATAGGCGGCAACAGTCATAAAGATTTCACTGGCTTTTAAGCTCACTTTGAATTCTTGAAAATCCAAACGATCCAGGATTGCGATATGTCGCATTGCTGACTCAACCAACGCATCTGGTGTTGGCTCGCCATACTTTTTCTGTAGATCTTTCTCCAACGATCCCGCGTTGACGCCGATGCGAATCGGAACACCATGGTCACGGCACGATGAAACAACGGCTCTCACCCGATCTTCGCGGCCAATATTACCGGGATTAATCCGCAAACAATCGACACCGAGTTCAATCACTTTCAGTGCAATCTTGTGATCGAAATGGATATCAGCTACCAGTGGCACTGACACTTTCGAGCGGATCTGCCCAAAGGCGTCGGCAGCATCCATTGTTGGCACAGAAACGCGAACTAGATCCGCACCTGCGTCGACAATTGCCTCGATTTGACTAACTGTCCCCTGAACATCACATGTCTCGGTATTCGTCATCGACTGCACGGCAATTGGCGCATCACCACCGATCAGTACCGAGCCGACGCGTATCTGACGACAGTGACGGCGCTTAATCGGCGATTCGATCAATTCGAGTCAGCTCCCAAGGTAATCCGAGCAACGTCTTGATATGCTTTTTGTTGAAGATTTTGTGTCTCACCATTAAAGATGACTGTACTCGCACTGACTGCACCGACCAGCACTTCGACGGGTCCATATGTGTCGAGATCTACCCCTTTCTCGGGTGTCATCAGATCAGCGAGAATCAGACGTCCCCGGGCATCGCGAACTTCTACCCAAGACTCGCCACTGAATTCGATTTGTAGGTTTCCTGCAACGCCCATCGCCAACTGATCAGCCGTCGGTCCGGTCACGGTCTCTGACAGTACCCTCAAGCCCTCATGTTGGCCTGGGCTGACTTGGGTTGTCTGGATTGGTTCTGCAGGAGCAGGGGCGAGCCCACTTGCCTCGGCGATCACGCGACCACCCTGCCCAAGATTTCTCGTCGATACGACAGGATCTGGCTCACTCTCTTCCACAGCTTGATCCGCAGGTGTTTCACGCGCTGACTCAGCAACCACTCGGTTAACAGTCGGCTCAACTGTCTTGACGACTTGAAGTGGTTCAACCGGCTTCTCAGGTTCAACAGGCTTCTCAAGTCCAATTGGCTTCTCAGGTTCAGCCAACTTCTCAGGGTCAGCCGGTGTCTCGGCTTCAACTAGCGTCTCCGATGGAACAGCGGCTAACGAGTCTGTTTGTCTGTCCGCTTGAGCAGGTTGGGCCACAACCGCATCGTCTTCCACGGCAACATTCGCCATACGCTCTTCATTGCCTGTATTTTCTGATCCGGTAATGGCAGTGATGTCAACGCTTGTGTCTGCATCTGGCGTATCAGTGCTAGTTCCGGGGCTCTCATCACCAATGGTGGCCGCTAGCTGGTTCGACGCTTGGTCAACGACTGGTTTTTCGGTCAGGTGCGAATTGTCTTCTCGCGATCTGTCAGATGATTCCAATGAGGGTCGCGTGGCAATGACTTCAGACTCAGCTGGGTCCGATTCCATAAAGGACAGTATCGCGCCGGACGCAACCAACACAACGAGGACTGCTGCAGCAAAAATCATCGTCACTTTGCCAGGCCCCGTTGAGGGTTGTTGGTCACCCATTCCGGACTTCGTTGCCTTGTGCTTGGCATCGCCTGACTGTTCGGCCTTCCAGAGATCAAATGGCTCGAGAACTGCAGCCTCGTTCACACCCAGCTTTTTAGCATAAAGCTTAAGATAGCCACGAACAAAACTCAGCCCCGCCAGATCCGCGTAATCATCCGACTCGATCCCACGAATAACTTGTTTCGTCAAATTTGAGATCGCGGACATTTCATCGACCGTCAACCCTTTCTCCTCCCGGGCTTGCCTTAAAAGAGATCCCGGTAGTCCGATGGAGGAAATTGCGGTTATTTCGGTGTTTTCTGTCGACATAGCGCTTTTCTGATTCAAGTACGCCCGGATAATACATCAGAAGTCGTATGGACCAAAATCTTGTCAAATTAACTTCAATTGATTCCGAATACGCCGAAACCTCATTTTAAGATGCTCTATATGTGCGCTCGTTTAAACGATCACTGGAAGTGTTCAATAGATTTGCAACGCTCGGTCGGTCGAACCGCGCTATGGCTCGACTTCGCCTGCAATTATTGAATTTCAGGACTCTCTGTTTTCATCCGCGTGCGCTTTGTAAGATCGCGTGCTACAAATCGAAATGTCTAATTTCGATCAATAACTCGACTCGGAATTTAAGCGCGTCATAACGATCGAAAAAATTGATTGCATCAAAGGCAGGACTAATCAGGCGATTGCACGCTCAGTTTGATCAATTTGTCGCAGAAATTGGGCGTAGACCAGGCTAACAGTGGGTGATTTCGAATTGAGTCGCTCACACACGTGGGACGCGTGCTCGAAACCCCCCCCCTGTCGCGCGAGGATCTCTGCCCGCTCCAATTGTACTGGCTCTACGGAGGGTGCGATTGCTTCCGCTTGAATCACGAGCGGCAAGGCCTCCGTCAGATCACCGCGCGCAATGTAAGCATCTGCCAAATTCAGAAGCGGACTGACTCGATTCGATGTATCCGCTTGGCTTGTAGGAAAAGTCTGACAGCCAGTCAGTAAGCTTTGAATCAGAATGGTGACTAGCATCACCATCCGCGACATCAGTGAGCCACCTGCTCTGAGACATCTTTGATCTGAATATAACGCGCAGAACGTTTCGTTTTATCGGCTACCTGCCCCGCCAACTGACCGCACGCTGCATCAATGTCATCACCGCGAGTTTTGCGAACAGTCACAACGTGGCCATCGTTTAGGAGGATCCGTTGGAATGCATAAATTCGATTGCGCGAACTGACCTCGTAGCGTGTTCCCGGAAATGGATTGAATGGTATTAAATTAATCTTGCAGCGAATCGTTTTCGCAAGTGTCGATAACTCTCGAGCCAATTCATCAGAATCGTTCACGCCTTTGAGCATCGTGTATTCAAATGTCACAGATCGATTATCACTCAGGCCATCCAAGTAATTCCTAATGCTGTCAAACAGCATAGCGATCGGATATTTCCGGTTGATTGGAACCAATTCATTACGCAGTTCATCATTCGGTGCATGCAGCGAGACAGCGAGAGCGACATCGGATACGCGAGCCAGTTCATTCAAATGTGGGACTACCCCGGAAGTCGACAAAGTAACTCGTCGTTTAGAGAGACCATACGCCTGATCTTCCAGCATCAAGCTCATGGCATCGATAACGGGCTCAAGGTTCAGTAACGGCTCACCCATCCCCATCATCACTACATTCGTGACTGATCGTTTTTGAGAATCTTTGACAGGCAGACCGAACGACTTCGCCGCAAGAAATACCTGACCGATAATCTCAGCGGCGGTCAGATTCTTATTGAATCCCTGCTTACCGGTCGAACAAAAGCTACAATCAAGCGAACAGCCGACCTGTGACGACACACACAGGGTTCCTCGGTCGTCCTCCGGGATGTAAACAGTTTCGACCTTCGATCCGCCATCGACTTCCATTAGCCACTTTCGGGTCCCATCCTCAGAATCGCCCCAGAAAGTGACCCTGGGAGGTCTCACCTCAGCTATATCTTTGAGTCGATCTCTCAATGATTTCGAGAGATTGGTCATTTGATCGAAATCCGTGACCCCCTGTTGATGAATCCATTTCACCATTTGGGCACCACGGAACTTCTTCTCACCGATCGAGAGGAAGAACGCTTCCATTTTTGGAAGGGTCAATCCCAGTAGATTCACCCTCTCAATCGATGATTCTGTCATTTAGCGTGAGCAGATTTCAGATGCTTGAAAGAAATAAGCGACTTCGCGCGTCGCACTCTCTGGGCTATCCGAGCCATGAACCGCATTTGCATCGATACTCGCAGCAAAATCCGCACGGATCGTACCAGCTTCCGCTTCCTTCGGATTAGTCGCACCCATCAACTCACGATTCTTGGCAATCGCATTCTCACCTTCAAGCACCTGCACAACCACTGGGCCTGACGTCATAAAGCCAACCAAATCTTGATAGAACGGGCGCTCGTTATGCTCAGCGTAAAAGCCGCCTGCGAGCTCTTCATCAAGTTGCAGCATTTTCATCGCAACAATTGTCAGGCCAGCTGCTTCGAAACGGCTTTCGATTTGACCAATGACGTTGTTCCCGACGGCATCAGGCTTTATGATAGAGAGGGTACGTTCGATTGCCACTACGGCTTCTCCTTAAAAACTTGGTTCGGATCGTTGCGGCCGCGGATTATAGGGGAACTGAGGCCTCAACCGCAAAGCTCTCACCGCAGCCGCACTCACTCACTACATTGGGATTATCAAAACGAAGCGTTCGGTTGACACCTTCAACTTTGAGATCGACGGTTGTACCTGCCAAGAGCGGTTCAGAAATCGGATCGACAACAATGGTTAATCCATCCACATCGATCAGCCGATCCACATCTGTTGGCGACTCGGCGTAATCAATGACGTACGCATATCCAGAACAACCCGACGTTTTGACACCCAAACGAATCGCTGTCGATCCGGCTTCACGCTCGAGTGCTTTTTTTAAATGCTTGACCGCCTCAGGCGTCACAACGATATTCATGCGGCACTCCTTAATTGAGAAACGGCATCGGTTAACACAGACATAAGCATAGACACTTCATCAGCAGTCGTCATCCGTCCCAAACTAATTCGTAATGAGGATAGCCCTTGTTGTCGCGTTAGGCCCATGGACTGAAGGACATGTGAAGGCTCAATAGTCGCTGAATTACACGCGCTGCCAGTAGACACTGCAATCTGCGGCATCGCGGCCATTAATCGCTCGGCATCCACCCCTTCGATTGTGATATTCAATATATGTGGCACACCACGCCGCCCGTTACATCGAATCCCGCCCACCTGTTCACTCACCGCTTCAATCTGATCGCGATACTGGCTCAGCCGCTCAATTTCAGCGTTACCCTCAAGCTGTGCAATTCGATAGGCTTCACCCATGCCAACGATTTGATGTGTCGGTAGAGTCCCCGAACGCATTCCTCGCTCGTGATGTCCCCCGTGCTGTTGCTCGGCAACGCGGCAAGATCCTCGCCGCACATACAAGGCTCCGATTCCCTTTGGGCCGTGTGCTTTATGTGCTGACAGCGACCCCAAATCGATTGCAATTGAATCCACGGTCCACGGGAGTTTCCCAACCGACTGTGCCAGATCGGAATGCATCAATGCACCTACTTCATGTGCCATCCCAGCAATCTCTTTCAGCGGCTGGATGACACCGGTTTCGTTATTGACCAGCATCACCGATACTAAGAGTACGGTGTCGTCAAGAACTTTCGCTAACGAATCAAGGCTCAGCAATCCATCAGATTCAGGTTTCAGGTAAACGATTTCTGCACCACTCAGATGGGCACAGGTGTCGAGCACAGCCTTATGCTCTGTTTCCATGGTGATGATCTTGTGGCGACCCGAACTGTTGGCCATCCCCTCAAACACACCTCGAATCGCTAAATTATCAGATTCTGTCGCCCCGCTGGTCCACACAATTTCACGAGCATCGGCACCGATCGTCTCGGCGACCATCGCACGAGACCACTCAACCTCTTCAGAGGCCATCCAACCGAAGCCATGAGTGGTCGATGCGGGGTTACCATAGGTACCATCAGCACCCAGACACGCCCGCATTTTCTCGATCACCCGCCGATCAACAGGGGTCGTGGACGCATTATCAAAGTAGGTTGTGATCATCCTGTTTTACCTGGCGTGTTCTCTGGTACGCCCAACTCACCCATCAGTTCTTTTTCATCGAGGGTTGGCAAATCCTCATCGGAATATTTGGGATTCACCTGACCCAAGTGTTCGCCCATGGTATGCATTTTCTGATCGACATGATGCAGTTGATCAAGGATTGCATGAATCGAGCGCACCAGTGGGTCAGGGACATCTTCTCCCAAGGCATACAAATCAAAGCCTGCCTTCTCATGCATGTCTCGGCGCCGTTTCTCAACCTCAAACTCAGGATCAGCTTGGCCCTTGGTCACAAAGCGCGCCGGAATACCCATTGCTGTCGCTTCAGCCGGAACGGCCCGTGTTACCACCGCATTCGATCCGATTCTTGCACCTTCGCCAATTTCGATTGGACCCAAGACTTTCGCACCAGCGCCGACCACAACCCGGTCCTTCAGTGTTGGGTGGCGTTTCCCTGGATTCCAGGTCGTTCCACCCAACGTGACACCATGATACAGCGTGCAGTCATCACCAATTTCGGCGGTTTCACCAATCACCACACCCATCCCATGATCAATAAAAAAACGCCGTCCGATCCGAGCACCTGGATGGATTTCGATCCCTGTGAGAAAACGGGCAGTCTGCGCAATCAATCGAGCCAACCATTTCAGACCGTGGCTCCACAACCAATGGGACAACCGATGGACCCAAATCGCATGAAGACCGGGGCTTGTGGTGACAACTTCGAACCAATGACGAGCCGCAGGATCTCGATCAAAAACCGCGCGAACATCCTCCCTCATTCCGCTAAACATGGTCTTGCTCTCCGTCCTCTAACCCATAATTCTCTTGGATAGTCCTTTGATTGGTTGGAGGTTCCAGCTTTTCAACACTATTCAAGATGCCGCGCAGAATATTAATTTCAACACGATCCACGCGTGCACGATTAAATAACCGTCTGAGTCTGGCCATCCCCAGCATCGGATTTCTAGGATCAAGGAAACCGCTGTGACGCGTCGCTCGCTCAAAGTGCTCGATTAAACCATCCACTTCACGCGCCGTTGCTGGTTCTTCGTCCCAAGACTCACAACCAAACCGCTCAAGGTCGTATGTGGGTGGCCAAGATTCCTTAAACTCGATCCCGGAGCGGCCCTGGCGATCCAAAAATGCCAGACGAAGTTCATACGACATCACCTGAACTGCTGAGCCGAGATTGAGACTTGAGTAGGTCGGGTCTGCAGGAATCTCAATGTGATAGTGGCAACGTGCGAGCTGCTCATTCAGGAGTCCACACTCTTCTCGCCCATAACAAATCGCTATCCGACCTTTCTCGGCTTCTTCAATCAGCAGCGGCGCGATTTGACGAGGAGTCGCATGCGGATGCGCAAGCGAACGCGAACGAGCTGATGTTCCGATGACTAATCGACAATCCGCGATCGCCTCATCAAATGTCTCGTAAAGTGAGGCACTGTTCAAAACATCCAGCGCGCCGGATGCTCGCGCGGAAGCGATGGGCGAGGGATAATCGTCCGGGCTGACTAACCGACACGATGATAACCCCATGGTTTTCAAAGAGCGTGCAACCGCTCCGACATTCCCGGGATGTGAAGGCGAGGCTAAAACCGAAATCAAATTGGCCGGTAGGCTATCGGGGAGTTGGTCCAAACTGGTATCCTTTTGGGTTTACAGTCAAGATTATAGCGATGCATCCGTCTAATTCACTCCTAGTTCCCATTCTTCACAAACATGGAGATCGTCTGTTGCGCGCTCAAATCGAAGCACATGCAAAGGAACTCGGTCCAGACGATCGAAAGAAATTCCTTGGAAAACAATTCGATGCTATTGCAGATGCGATCAGTGAGAAGCTCGAATTCTCTTATAAAGGTGCCTCAGTACTGGCCTCGTGGGACACCACGGTCGTCAAATCATCAGTTAAAAGTTGGATTATCTTTTTAGCCGGCGAAGCAAATTTAACGCTGGGCATTGATGATTTTTCGCTTGGCGCCATGCAATTAGAGCTTGGCCGCCCCATCAGCTTTTCGGCAATTACACCAGCCACACAGACCGAAATCCATGGACATCGTAATGAAGGTGTTTTCGTCAATGGCTACCGCATTCGTAAAATGCTGTCCAAAGTCGAATCAAAGTTGTGCGTGATTCTCGGACCTGAGCGTTATCTCGGCGATGACATCCAATCCTTTGATTTTGTCCGCCAAAGCGGTAACGAACTCGAAGACATGCTGCTGGTTCTAGGCGGACGTGCCCAGAAGCATTTTGGAGAGCCGGGTGATACAACGCTCAAAACACTGATCGCCCATTTCCTGACCCCCTAGCGGTTACTCAAACTCCATCCGCTCAAACACGCGACCGGCATTGCGCGCTGCGAGTTCATTGTAGGTGTGCCAATGCTTATATTGGCTCTGGTCGATTTTGTAAGCATCATCCAGTGAGCCACCTTCATCCAAAATTTCCTCAACCTTGCCTCGGAGGAAGACGAGATAATCGCGGGTACCTTCAGTGATCGTCGCAATGTCCGTTGGTCCGCCATGCCCTGGAACAATCGTCCAATCGGCTACTTCACCAGCGAACAGATCAAAACTCTCAATCCATAGTGCGGTATCAGTGTTGTCAAAGATTGGCGGCATACGCACATGAAACGCCATATCGCCGGCTAATACGACTTTCTCTGCAGGGACTAAGACGGTCACATCGCCAGGAGAATGTGCCGATCCGTATTCCTTGGCAATCACCAATAGATCGCCGAGGTCGATCTCATATCGGTCATCAAATGTGATGTCAAAATTCACCAACTCGGTATCCTCGGCAAACTCTTTCGCGTAATCGCGCATCCGAGCCAATCCACCAAACCCTTTTTCATCAAGTTCGTACTGTGCATCCACGTGGCCAATCAAAGTCGCACCCTGTTTTTTCCAATAGTGATTGCCATAGGTTGCATGCCCCTGACCATTTTCACTGATGACATACCTGACTGGTAGACCAGTGACTTTTTTGATTTCACCATGCAACGCTTTTGCGAGCGCATTATTGGAACTACCGTTAACGACTAAAACCGCCTCGGAACCAATCACAAATGACAGGTTGTTATTGTGTCCCGCATTTTCATAAGTTGGCGGCTGTGTCGCGCCAATCGCGCTATATACGTGTTCGCTCACCTTGATCGGATAATCATACAAGGCCGTTTGAGGTGCTTTATCGAGCGGACCATATTCACCTCGTTCCAGCGCTGTCTGTTCCTCGGCAGCGGACGAGCCTATCGAAAAGAAGAAGGCACTTATGGCCGGTACAAAAATCCATGAACGCATGGTCATTCCTTTGCTTATCATCCGATCGCGTAATGTACGGATCTATTCCAAATGATCAATCCCCGTTCGATTAGAAATTGAGCTAGATCAACCGCTACGAACAGCTTCTCCCTTTTGGTACGCAGTTTGTGTCGCCGGGCGGGCGGAGATTTGGTCAAACCAGCGTTTAACGTTCTGGTACTCGTCAAGATTCATCTCTTGCCATTCATACCGGGCAATCCATGGGTAACAGGCCATATCCGCAATTGAATACGTATCGGCAATGAAATCGCGCCCTTCCAATACACCGTTTAATACCCCATACAAACGGCTTGTTTCAGACCGATAGCGCTCGATCGCATACGGAATTTTGTCAGGTGCAAATCGACCAAAATGATGATTCTGACCAGCCATCGGACCGAGTCCACCCATTTGCCACATGAGCCACTTCATCACCACATAACGGGAGCGCAGATCGGTGGGATAAAATTTACCGGTCTTCTCAGCGAGATAAAAGAGAATGGCGCCAGACTCAAACAGATCGAGTGGTTGCCCGCTGTCGATTGGGTCATGGTCGACAATCGCCGGCATTCTGTTATTGGGTGATAATTTAAGAAAATCAGGCTGAAATTGATCGCCTGCAGTAATATTGATGGGGTAGATGGTGTAATCAAGCTCACACTCTTCGAGCATCATCGCAATTTTATTGCCGTTCGGGGTTGGCCAGTAATACAGGTCGATCATCGTTGTCTCCATGATTTCCAGAGACAGTGGCTCCGTTTTAATCAAAAACAAGGATCATTGAAGAATCAACGATGACAGCGCTTCGACAAACTCTCCTGACCCTAGCAAACCGTCTCTTGGACACACTTCCCGAATTGACTCCACCAATCGATTGGCACCAGACATTGGGGGCTCGATGGGTTCATGATCGCGCAAATATGGGTCACTTACGCGCCTTAAATCCCCGGTTAGATCAAAGCTTTGACGGACTGATTGGAGTCGACCAGCAAGCGTCCAAGTTTCAGGCCAATCTTGAGTTATTTCTGCAAGGGTTACCTGCCAATGCGACCCTACTCTGGGGTGCGCGTGGGACCGGAAAATCATCAATGGTGCGTGCAGCGCTGACCAAATACCACACACGAGGCCTGAGAATTATTGAAGTCGAAAAAGCGCACCTTGGAGATTTACCAGCGATCGTCGATCAAGTGCGTTCAAAAACTTTTCAATTCTTAATTTATTGCGATGACCTGACGTTTGAAGATGGTGAACGCGAGTACTCAGGATTGAAAACAGTGCTTGATGGGACGCTCGAAGAGTTTGGAAGTAATATTCTTGTCGTTTGCACAAGTAACCGTCGCCACTTGGTTTCGGAACCAATGAGCGACAACCAGCATGCAACTGTCGTCAATGGCGAAATTCATCAAGGGGATGCGATCGAGGAACGCGTATCGTTGTCCGATCGCTTCGGGTTATGGCTCTCCTTCTATCCCTACCCACAAGATATCTATATCGCAATTGTCAAACACTGGTATAACGAGCTGGGCCAGGACTTGAAACTCCCTGAATTTTCAGAGGCCATGGCAATGGAAGCCAATCGCTTTGCCATTGGTCGCGGTGGTCGTGGAGGTCGCGTGGCTCGTCAATTTGTGATCGATTTAATGGCCAAACAACTACTCGATCAGAAGGCATAATTGCTGTGCATCTCGTCACAAATCCAAACTGTCGGGCCGAGATGTTCAAAGCATTGTTCCACAGAACATTTGTGGCCAGCGAATCAAACGAGGAGGGTAATTTAATTGGTCACCTCGTATATCAATCGGCCGCAAATAAAGAAACCCAACGGGATGCCATTGTTGATAACCAGAAGCACCTGTGTGCCTCAGCATTTACGAGCCCTCTCCACAATGAGCGCGGTATTCACGCGATTTTACTGGCGCCAGTCGCAGTCGATCCTGATTATCAGAAGCAGGGTCTCGCTCGTCAGTTGATCGAATCGATTATCCAAGAGGCGCGATAAGGGATGTGACATTCTGATCACCTATGGTGATCCAGCGCTCCATGGACGATTTGGCTTTCTTGTCGTCGCCTCAGATGTAGTGGGACCTCCATACCCATTTCAATTTCCAACGGGTCGGCAAGCGATCATGTTCACCAGCCGGGGATCTATCTCCTCCAATTATCTATGTGTGAAGCCTTTCGCTAACCCGCTACTTTGGTGAGACTCAAATCGCAATTCACCCCGTGAGTAAGTCTTCAAAACCCTAGTTCTCAAACGATTAAGCAAATACATACGATGCTCGCTTGACCAAGATTAAGCGCGCCTCATGAGGATCAGGCAACCCCCGTCAGCTACAAGATGAGCAAGGGGCTTCAGGAAAATCGCTTCCATCCAAGGCCAATAATGCAATATTATTGCAATTACTGATGAGGCATGAAGGAGTCACCATGATTAGGGTAATCATTTTATTCGCAACGTTTTTAGCGCCGCACGCAATTGCTGAGAGTCGACATGCCGGAGCACATGTCCACGGTATCAATCACGTTAAGGTCGTCTTGAGTGAATCGTCGCTACAAATTTCGTATGAATTTCCCGTCGTTCAATTAGCCAAGCACGATGAACATCAACACGACGAACATAAGCACGACGAACATAAGCACGACGAACATAAGCACGACGAACTGGCAGAACGGCTAGAAGAAATCAACAGCATCGCAACTCTCGTCGCAATCCCGGACACAGCAGATTGCTCTCAATCAAACATCCGTCAGGAGTTAAGAGCTGTTGCATCGACAGGCGGTGATGAGGAGGATGGCGACCATCAGGACGTCGTCATCGAAGCGGCCCTGATATGTCAAAATCCATCGGCCCTTAACACAATGGATTTCTCACCGGCATTCAATCACTTTGATGATGTTGAAAAAATTGAGGTTGAAGGCATCCTAGGGGCTCAACCAATATCCGAAACTCTGACGGCGAGAAAAGCAGTTATTTCATTTTGATTCTTGAAACCTCAGCACTGACATATGCTTATCGATCTGGAAAACATCTGCGTTTTCCGGATATTAAAATCAATGAGGGCGAAAAAGTCCTTTTAATCGGGGCGTCTGGGAGCGGCAAATCCAGTCTCCTGAATCTCATCGCTGGTGTTCTTCCCCTACAGACGGGCTCCATTTCGCTAAAAAACTTTCAATACGACCAACTGAGCCAGCGATCTCTCGATACCGTCCGAGCAGACCATATCGGTGTGATCTTTCAATCCCTCAACCTGCTTCCCTATCTCAGTGGATTCGAAAATGCCCATATTGGTCTTCAATTCTCATCTCAACGCCGCGCGAGGGTCGAACGACCGCGTGAAGTGATTAAACGACTCGCAATACAATTGGGATTAACAACAGATTTACTCGACCGGAAACCAAGTGAACTCAGTATTGGCCAACAGCAGCGGATTGCAGCCATTCGGGCACTAATTGGACAGCCCGAACTCATTATCGCTGACGAACCGACATCGGCCCTCGACCCTGAGGCAACAACACTTTTTATGAACCAACTGAATGACTCGATCAATCCGCAAACGCAGGCGGTCGTAGTGGTCAGTCACAATCCGTCGATCACTTCATTGTTTGACCGAGTGATCAGACTGGATAATCCGCAATGATTCAGATCGTTGCAGCAGCTATTCGTTCGCGGGTTGTCCCAACCATTCTTGTGATTATTGCCTTAACTATATCGATGGCATTGCTGCTAACTGCTGACCGCATACAACAGGCAACAAAAAAAGGATTCAATCAGAGTCTTGGCGGTGTTGATTTGGTGCTTGGACCTCGAGGCAGCGGGATTGAATTGGTGCTTTACACCGTATTCCACCTTGGTAAGCCAACCAACAACATTACAACAGAGACGCTGAGAGATATCGAACGCAATCCGTTCGTTGAATGGGCTATTCCGATTGCGCTTGGAGACAGTCATCAAGGTTTTCGGGTGATATCGACAACATCCGAATACTTTGATCGAATTCAGTTCGACGGCGACCAATCACTCTCCTTCAGTCAAGGCCGCGCATTTCAGGAACTGAATGAAGTTGTGATTGGAAGCGCTGTGGCATCAGAACTCGGGTACCAACGCGGCTCGTCAATTTTTGTAACGCACGGTTCAGAAAGCCTGGGCCGGACACATGATGATTTTGCTTTTCAGGTCACTGGTATTTTAAACCCGACGGGAACGCCGACGGACAGAGCCGTTTTTGTCAGCCTTGAGGGTTATGAACTCATCCATCTGGGATGGAAAAGCGGAAGTAAAATCGTCTCCCTCGACAGTATTGATATCAGTCAAATACCTCCAGAACGCCTCTATCCCGAGACGATCACAGCCGCCTATTTAGGTCTTTCTTCAAAACTCAACTTATTCAAGGCCTCTCGCTCCATTAATGAGTATCCTGAAGAGGCGCTCAGTGCAGTCATTCCAGGGGTGGCTCTCGCCGAATTATGGTCGATGGTTGGATCAGTTGATTTCGTTTTCCGGATTTTCAATTGGCTGATCATCGGGATTAGTTTGATCGGGATGGTCACCATGACATTGTCCGGACTTGATAGTCGTACTCGGGAGTTAACCATTCTAAGAGCGGTTGGGGCGACGCCTTTACATCTCGCATCGATGGTTCTGATTGAGACGATGTTTATCAGTATCATTTCAATGGTGATGGCAATCGGGCTTGTTCGGCTGTCAACTGTGATAGCTGCCGATCTACTTACCCAGTGGGCGGGTGTTCGTATTGAGCTGACCTGGATTAGCTTCGATGAATTCTCGGTATTAATGATCATTGTGTTGGCTGGGCTTGTTGCCAGCCTCATCCCAGCGACGTTGGTTTATCGACGTTCACTTGCGCAAGGATTTTTAGATTGAAGCATGTTGGCTATTTGATCTGCTGTCTACTTGTTGGCGTACAAATGACAAGCGCATATGAAGCGACTGAGGAAGATTTTGTGCGTTGGGAAAGTGCGTGGGACCAGCTCATACCAGAAGGAACCTACGATTTTGTACCCAAAGATTTTGGTTACGAACTACTGTTTAATCCGAACTTCCAATCACAATTAGATGCTGCCGGAAAAGTCATTGACCCGTCACTCGAAGGAACAATCATTGAACTTGCCGGATTTATGGTACCGATCGAAGTCAAAGGTGACCAGGTTACTCAATTCTTGCTGGTGCCTGAAGCCGGACAATGCATTCATATCCCCCCTCCTCCGATGAATCAAACGCTCCTCGTTGATACGACTGGATCCCCAACCGAACTCCGAGATTTATACCAACCCATCATCGTATCAGGACGGCTCTCTGTGGTTACTCAACGCTTTGAGATCGCTGAGAGTGGATATAGTCTCGTAGAAGCAACGGTCACCAGTCTTGACTTGGGAGAGGATGCGATTCCGGTTGCTCCTGGTGCTGATGGCCATCGATAAAACTCGATTAAATCAAGTTGTTCAGAGTGCGGGCAAATCACTGACGAAACAGCGATGTGTGATTATAGAAACGCTCGCCGCGAACAAACTTCCGATGTCCGCATACGAACTCAGAGACCAAATCAAGAAGATTACTGAACAGAACCTGAATATCAGCACTGTCTACCGTGTCCTCGACTTCTGGACTGGACTCGGATTAATCCACAAGATCGAATCAGCGAATCGATTTATGGTGTGCTCCGATGAACACCACCATCAATTCCACGTGATCCAGTACTGTACACGATGCGAAAATGTTACGGAAAGCTGTGAACTCGCGAGTCAAGTGAAAATGGAAATGTCTCATGAATTCAGAGCTTTAGAAATTCAGGTGATTGAAATTCAGGGCACCTGCTTAGATTGCCAGGCAAACACTGGCACCTAATTCATCCGTCTAGGTTAGCTTCCCTAGCCTATATAGAAACTACGCGAACAAGCCAATTCCCGATACATTGCCAGCCCTTCCGTTATGAGGTCTGCATGACCGCTCTAACCTTACGAAAACAGTACAAACGTTGGTTTACGTTCAGCCGAATAGTTCACTCAGCTACTTTGTTGTTCCGAAAGGAATGTCGCAATCGCAGTCAGCGATTCAACATGCACGTGTTTCGCTGCGAGCATAATCGAAGGATTCGCCGCATTCGGTAAATCACCGAGTCGCTCCAGAATAGAATAAGTGATAATCCGGATGATGTTTGCATCCATATCTGAACGGACACTCAAAACCAAATCATCAAACTCGTAGACTGTTTTCATCGGAAGTGGTTCACGACCTTGAAACACACCACTCGCTTCACGCATCTGGGTACTTGACTCTCTCGGCAACAACATAAACTGCATTTGGTCGGTCAAAAATAAACTGTAACAACGCTCTAAATCTCGAGCGCGAGCCGGTCGTGCACGAGCGCTCGGTTCCTCTTTATTAATCGCATTCACAAGAATTTCTGAATACGGATACGAATCGGGATCGCCTTTAGAGCTCATGATCAACAAGTGCTTTTGCCGATAGACCGTGTATTGGCCCCAAGGAGAATGCGCAGAGGCAAGTGGACTAAGCGCAAGAAAAGACAAAAACAATCGGCGATTCATGGTCATTCAATCAGGGAGGTCCGATGACCTCCCTGCTCACTCCTAGTAGTGACGGTACTTATCAAATACATCAAGGTTCAACACAGCCGTCACGACATAGTTGGGCACATCAACAACCTGGCCAACACGCAAATCAACCGCAACAGAACTGAGGACATACGCTTGCTCTTTCGTAAGACCGTGCTCCCCTACTAGGTAGTCGATCATCTGCAGCAGCGCATGTCGCGCAGCGAGCGTTAAATCCTCGTTCAAATTTTCAAGGTTTTCAATCGGAGCACCAGTGAGATACTGGTGTGTTGGTGGGATCTCGCCCTTCCCTTTAACTGGAATACCAACCGTCTGGTAGTAGCGAGTCGGCTCCATATCGATGATTTGATCGTTACCCAGTGTCACAGGCATATCCATTGATGCGCCTTTGCCCTTGTGGATCTTCCGAACACGCAAGGTCGTGATTGAGCCCATTTCGATCGCTGTCCCACTGACCTCGCCATCACCCTGGGCGTAATGCACATCGCCGACAAAGACACCACACCCATCGATGAAGCAAGGAAACATAATTCGGGTACCAACCTGCATTTGCTGAACATCCATATTGCCACCGTTTTCACGCGGTGGAATGGTACGCAAACAATCCTGCTCAGCCGGGGCACCGACACCACACAGATCTGCTGGCAGAGCACCTGCACCTGATGGACCGAGTACCGCACCACCGACTGCAGCCAAACCTGCTTCCCGCGCTTTGATCTTTTCAATTTCTGGCATGCCGGGCATTACTCCAATCGATCCAGGGAAAGCCTCATAGGGCACAGTGATACCTGGCATTCCCGAAGATACTGCCCCTATTCGTGTCAGCTGCCAATTGACGATGTAAGGCTCTGTAAAAACATCACGCAAGAAACCGAATCCAGGTGCGATTACCGTATATCCATATTGGTCCGGGACGATATCAACGATCTCGACTTCAATCGCATCACCACGCTCGACCCCATTAATATGAACGGGACCTGTCATCGGATGCACAAGGCCGAGGTCGACTGTCGCGAGGTCCGCTGGAATGGAATCCAAACGGAACTCGCTATCTAGCGCGTCGCGAGTGTGATAGACAATCATATCACCAACGTTCGCTTTGGCCTTTTCGGGAACCTCTGGATGGTATCTGTTGAAACAATTCGGATCGTCGACGCAATGCATGCCCTGTTTCTTCAATTCGACTATGGTCATCCATTTTTGATCAGTTGTGTCTGCATATGCTGGGAACATAAGAGCTCCAAATATTGCAGAGAGTATAATTTTTTTCATAACCCTATCCTTGATAATGGGAACTTATGCCCGGTGCAGATTACCCTTTTTTTCTCCATTAACCAAAATCTTAAAAAATACAAAACCTATTCTTCGACATTTTCACTAAGCAACTTTCTAGGCGGAAATAATTTAGATTATTGATAAGCAGGCTATTTCAGCATCAGGTAGGTTTGCCTAGGGTACTTTCAATTCAAGCTCGTCAACGACAGGTCAATGCCCCATCACGCGAAGAAAAATGAAGCAAACTAGATTTGTCATCTAACCTAGTGCATCAAATTTTCGCAAAACGCCCATCTTTCTGGAGAGCCCCAAGAAAACTTGGCCGGTTGAGGATGTTATTTGACTTATTCAGTCCAAGTTGCGCACCAGTCGAAGGACAAGAAATATGCGTTTCAGCGAGAGCGGCCATTACATCCCCATGATCCAAAGATTGCGCCGTCTGAACAGCATTCCTCCAAAATTGAAAAGCGTTGTATGTCGAAATGGCGGGGTCGATGATAGGAATAGCCGCAAGTCGTTTGTCTCTAGCGCATAATCTCTTGAATTCGTCGTGAGTCGGATTTTGCGTAGATTGCTCAAAATAGCCCCAGCAAGACAATAATCCTTCTATCTTCGAACAATCTAGTAAGTACGTATCCAAATCGGTCGCATCAAAAGCAATTATTTGAAAGCGGCTTAAATCTATTTCGGCCTTAGACAAAAGCTTCAAGAACTCTTTTAGTGACGGACCTACTAGAGATACTGATAAAATAATCGTGTTCTTATTCCTTTTACTTAGTTTGGCTAAAGCATCAATTTCATCCTCTAAATCCGTAAAACCTACGGGATAATAGCGGTAAGTTATTTTGGATCCGGGTACACCGTAAGCCTTCAAATAAGATGAACTTATTTCATTAATCGTGCGAGGCCATACATAGTCGGACCCTATGCCTATAAATGAATCGATATCACCCGCTTTACTGAGAGCATATTCCAGAGCTGGGATGACTGACTTTGTCGGCGGAGCGTTGAGGTAAACTACTTCTTTTGAAATCTCATCTCCCTCAAAATGTAATGGGTAGAATAGAATCCCGTTTTGATTTGAAATTGCCGGTATCACTTGCTTTCTGGCGGCAGATGTCCAACAACCAACGAAATATCTCGTTACATTCTGGTCTATAAGTTCTTGCGTTATGTTACCGTATTCACCCCAGTTAGATTTGGGATCTGGCGTCAACAATCTTACCTGTTTTCCGAGGATCCCACCGTCCCTGTTGAACTTCTCGACGATCCTTTTTGCAAGGAGACTAAGATTAGATTCCCAAGGAGCCATCAATCCCGTTTGCGAAAACAGACTACAAATTGCAATGACATCGTTTTTGATTTCTCTTTTATTTGCACCCTTTTTGGCGGAGGATTGCGTTCTTAGTTGATCAGTGATTTGCTTTTTGAATGTTTCTATCTTTGGAGATCCCCTCAAGTGCATGGGATAGGAGAGAAAAAGCGCAATAGATTGGAGATGCGTTGATATTTGATCGAACGCTACCCGCTTTAATCTTTCATCGTCCACCCAACTTGGTAAAAAACCAATGCCGCGTCCATTGCTAATTGCTGTAAGCATTTCCGTAAGCGAGCTTACTCTGAGATAGCCTAACGTGTTCTTCGGTATCGGCATAAGACCATTCAGATAGAAAAAAGGACTATGCTCAGTGAATGAAATAAAATCCCGTGTAGGCAGATCTTTGTGGGAAAGATGTAACTCGTTTTCTCGGTGATAGACGTCAGAGCAAAAGAGATGAAAGTTAAAACTGCCGACAGGTTTTTCGATAAAGTCCAAACGCGCTGTACTCTCAAAACTTAGCTCGATATCGGGAAGAGGCGCCTCAAGTTCATCGAGGTCTGAATTAGCGGTGATTTCAACGATGACACCTTTCTTTTTGGTTTGTATAGCGTGTAGATTCTGGATAACCCAGGTATTAATGAAATCAGCTGGCGCGGACAAGCGAAGGCGT
>CACJLQ010000014.1 GCA_902594275.1 uncultured Litorivicinus sp. | reverse complement strand
GCGTACCAGCTTTCGCTGGAACAGCCATCGCTGAATTCAGATCGATCAAGGCGGCTCGACTCCGCAGATATTCTCTTGCAAGCAACGCATCGATGGGAGCCTCAGCGAAGTCGGGGTCTGCCAAAAACAAATTGCGGTCCGCAAAGGCTAACTTGCCTGCCTCGACGAATAGATGCCAGGTCATCGGATGATCCGGGCCAAGCATCTCTAAATTAAAGAAATCGAGAATGCCGAGTATCTGGGCCACGGTCACGCCTCCGGATGAAGGTGGACCCATACCGCAGATTTGATGCCTGCGGTACTGTGAGCAAACCGGGGCTCGCTCGATCGTTTGATATGCCGCAAGATCTGCCCTATCCATGAGGCCTGCGTTGAGAATAGATTCTCTGACAGAAGCGACAATCTCACCAGCAATCTGCCCCCGATAGAATGACTCGCCCCGATCGCGTTGGATCGTTTTCAACGTCTCCACGAATTGCGGGTTTTTCAATAAATCACCTGGTCGCAGCGGGCGACCGTTTGGAAAGAAATAATCGGATGCTTCGGTGAATTGTTGTAACCGTTTGCCCCCGTATCCTTCGAGCGACTTCGAAAGCCGTGGAGACACGGTAAACCCGTTCGTCGCGAGGACAATCGCCTCCTCGAACAATGTATCCCACTCGAGTCGACCAAACCGAGCATGGGCATGATTCATCAGAGCAAGTGTTCCCGGAACACCAACCGAAAGCCCGCCGGCAACCACATCAAACCAACTACGGGGCTTTCCGTTATCGCCAAGAAACAGGGTTTCGTCAGCGCGTTGTGGCGCAAACTCGCGTCCGTCGAGCGAAATCAAGGATTGCGTTTGTGCATCGTGATAGAGCAAAAACGCACCACCGCCGATTCCAGAACTTTGGGGTTCAACCAGATTGAGTACCATTTGTACCGCCACCATGGCATCGATCGCTGTCCCTCCACGCTCTAGAATGTTTAAGCCGGCATCGACTGCTAAAGGATGAGCAGCGACCACCATCTCACGTATGGCGACAACCGAGCCTTTGGGCGTGATTGCGACAGTCTGTTCTGGCTGGATCTCGGTTTTTGCAACACTCATCGGAACCGAACAAAGCATTACCGAAGCAAAAGACCGCGCGACAACCGATCGAACAAGACCAATCGTTTGCTGGATGAATCCACGCGTCCTGATCACGATCATTCTCTTCATCATCGGTTTATCCGAGGACTGGATCAAAACGTGCAAACAGTTCTGATTCGGCTCGATCCGTCAAGGTTTCAAAAGCAACTTCGAGTGACTGTCTCGACTGCTCGTTGCGGATCGTGTTTAGGAGAAAGTCCCGTTTGTTCGCAGGCTCACCCTGAATATAGATTTGCGTCACCAACTCTCGTGAACCATCGATCACCTTCATGTGAATGTGTGGCGCCCGTCCGGGATAGGCCACAGGCTTGATGGTTTTGAATCGATAATTACCGTCGTCGTCTGTCGTGGTCTGCCCATATCCCTGAAAGAAAGGATCCACACCACCACCGTCGCGAGGGTGATGATATGCACCGAACGCATCACATTGCCATATTTCGACTCGGGCGTTCTTGATCGGCGCGCCACTCTGATCGGTCACACGACCCGACAGCCGCGTGAATTGGCCCGTTGCTTGGCCGTTTTTGCCATCAACAAACGTTAGATCAGCATCACTATCGACAGGTAGTTTTCGCGGATAAAACGGTCCGAGACTCTGCCAAGGTGTGACGCGCGCACGGGCCGAGCTCACGATTGAATACAGTGTAAAACCTGAAAATCCTGTCAGCAAAGTCCGTCTTGATAGCCTCATCTCTCACCCCTTATCATATCAACTTCGATCGCTCTAGAGATGACTCTCTATCATTCTCAATAGAGGCTCTGTCACAAGAAACAAACGATCGAATCAATCACTCGGCAACACCGATGAGATGACTGTGATACACAAGGCCTGTCAAGGCAGCGACTAAGCTGATATTCCTTGGTAATACCCTGTTCGACTCAAACGACTGTGAACAAATTGTGCATTTTTTATACTGCATGACGCCGCAATACACACTATTCTACAAAAGTCGATTGCCCGTCGACGCAATGCTTTGGATTCGCCTTGAGCATTGCTCTTCCAATCTTGGGACATATCGGATGTGTCCTTCTTTTTGTCTGACAATACAAGAGGAAGGTCGTGTGTCTGATGATCAAATTTTTTTACGTCATAGCGGTCTCGCTTGCACTCACAGTGTGTTGGATCGGAGCCAGTATGATTTTTGGTCCATTCTGAACCTGATATGGATCTAGCCAAACAAGCACGAGTCTTGAAACCTTATTTCTGGACGCATCAGCGCGATGATCTGAAGCTCAAATTGATTGCAGCCCTCGGATGCTTGGTGTTGGCCAAAGCCAGTAATCTTGCCACCCCTTGGTTACTCGGCTTGTTGGTTGACCAATTAAATGGCGAGGCGCTTGTTTCGACATGGATACTTGGCGCAATTGGGCTGGTTGTGGTCTACGCCATCAGTCGACTGTTGGCTTTGGTCTTCTCTGAGTTACGAGAAGTCTTGTTTACCCATGTTTCGCAACATGCCATCCGCGTCTTGACGCGCCAAACCTTTGCACACCTGCATCAATTGCCGCTTGATTTCCATTTGTCACGGCACACAGGTTCACTCGATCGGCTGGTCGACCGAGGCACCAAAGCGATTGATTTTCTTTTGCGATATATCGTGTTTAACGTGGGTCCGACGTTAATCGAGCTGGCTTTGGTCTGTGTCATTGTCTGGAGTCTTTTTGGAGGGCTTTACGCACTGATCATTACAGCGACTGTCCTCGTCTATATCGTTTTGACGCTCAAAGTCACAAGCTGGCGATTGCGTTTTCGGCGTGAAATGAATTCTGCCGATAACCTCGTCGCTGGCCGAATGGTCGACAGTTTCGTTAATGTCGAAAATGTGCGCTTATTCACCAATGAACATTACGAGACTGACCGCCTTGATCGCGGGCTGGCTGAGTATGAGCGCGCAGCCAATCAGAGCAGGATGTCCCTTTTGTATCTCAACTTGAGTCAAACACTAGTTGTCTTAGTTGGGGTCACCGCAGTCCTGGTCTTGGCAGCACTCAATGTTGAAAGTGGCCTATTAACAGTCGGTGGTTTTGTCACTCTGAATACTTACATCTTACAAGCGTTCCAACCACTCAATTTCTTAGGATCAATTTATCGGCAAATCAGACAATCATTGATTGATATGGAAAGCCTTTTCGATGTGCTCGAGGAACCCACAGAATCTGATGCAATCAATGCAGGGACAGAGATCAAGGGGTCAACTATTACGTTTGACAATGTCCATTTCGCCTACGAAGCCGAACGCCCTATTCTTCAGGGTGTTTCATTCACAGTACAACCGAAACAGACAGTCGCCATTGTTGGAGAGACTGGTTGCGGTAAGACAACGATTGGTAAATTATTGTTAAAAATTATCGAGCCCCACCAAGGTGTAATTCGCTTTGGCTCGAACGATTTGTCACAATTACAGCGGGATGCTGTCCGCGACGCGATCGGAGTCGTACCCCAAGATACCGTACTCTTTAACGATACACTCGGCTACAACGTCAGATACGGAAATATCGACGCCAGCGATGACGAAGTGCGTGACGCACTTAAGGCAGCCGGCATGGGTGACTTCCTTATGCAACTCTCCGCTGGACTCAAGACAGAGGTTGGCGCAAGAGGACTGAAGTTATCTGGCGGAGAAAAGCAACGAATCGCGATCGCTCGAGTGATCCTAAAAAATCCTGACATCTTATTGCTCGATGAGGCCACTTCATCGCTCGATATCTCCACCGAGCGGCAAGTCCAAAAAAATCTGGACGACCTCGCTAGTGACCGAACAACACTCTTCATTGCACATCGCCTCAGTACGATTCGACATGCCGATTTAATCCTTGTTATGCGAGACGGCGTGATTCAGGAGTCAGGAGACTTCGAGGCCCTGATTGCGAAGAATGGACAATTTAAATCACTATGGGATCTGCAACAAATTGCCAACAAAAAGCACACAAGCGATCCGACTCATCATTCGACTCATGCATACTGAGCAAATGAGAAGCACGTGACGATGATTTGTGAGCACGTCAATGTGGCACGAACTGAAGAAGGGCAGCGGAGATAGCAAACCATGCGTATCGAAAATCCATCTGAATTGAGCCAATATGCTGATGACTTGACTCAGGCATTTCCAGCCGTATTGGGACTTGCTCGTGGCCTTGATCAGACTGAAGCGGTTGCTGAAGCCATCGCTTTTCATCCGATCGTTCTCGGATTTTTTAACGGATTTGGTCGAACCATGGTCCGTGTCGCTTCGTTAAGGCTCAAACTCGATACGGAAGCACAAGCACTTGTGACCTATCGGGCAATCGCCAACATCATGAACCGATTTGGAGAAATGGACCGGATCGAACATGCGATTCATGAGCTGACGAACGAGCCAACTGATGATTTCCTCCGTTACCAGGAACTTGGCATCCAGTATTTGCGTGCAGTATCGACGTCAGGCAATCAGGCGATCACAGAACAGATTCTCAAGCTTGTCAATCAGCAGATCTCAATGTTGCTCGATGAACACGGCCTTCATCCCATTCCCAAGCACTAATCGTCTTAGTCTGTTGATCGGAGCTGACTCCTCTGAATCAGGGCAACCACCGCAACCGGGAGCACAATGGTAATTAGAGCCACAGCAATCAATAACAAGCCAAGTTCAGAGTAATCAGCGGCCGTTGTGACTTGTTGAGTGACCGGATCAATGATTTGCCGTGATACCTCAAAAATTTGATTGATGTACTTCGTCGCTAATGCACTAGCTGATAATGCTAAATTGGTAAAGGATGCAAAAACTGCGAAAAAGGTCGCCTTCAACTCATCGGGCGCATTTTTCGCGATCCAAGCCAGTAATGGAATCATCGAGATTTGACCCAGGGGTGATTCGAGAGCCGTATTCAGGATCGCAATAAATCGCGCGTCAACCATCCCACCTGTCAGTGCTGCGGTCCATTGATGTAATCCGTAATACATGCCAATGCTTGGCAAGAACAGGCATCCACCAATCAATGACAACACAACGATAATTCGAGCGATCGAATAATGCGCGACCAGCGGCCTCAACAAAATAATACCAAGCAACGTTAAGGCCGAAGAAATCGCCGCCAAGATCGACAAAAACTGCTCGTCGAACAAAAGCACATCGATTTCAAACCAGGTCAAACCGGGCCCGGGTGAAGGTACCGCCCGAAAGACGAAGATCGCGATCGCTGTACCAACAACCATCAGCCGGGTTTCTGCACTCAAGTAGCCTAATAGTTGGCCCATTAAATAGACAATAATCGCCATCGACCCGAAGAATACAATTTCCTGAGCAAATGGGATATCAAAGCTGCCAACGGAGACTGAAAAAATGACAAATAGTAAACTGCCATTCAGTACCGCCCAATTCGGACGAATCTCTGACGTCGTTTCACGATTATCAGATTGGGCATGACGAAAGTACTTCGCCAAAATCACGCCTGCTATCGAGACACAGGGTATGGCTAGAGCGTATAAATAGATACTTGCATACACCGAGCGCTTGGCATCATCGGTCAATGATTCAACATCGCTGAACAAAACCACATTCAGAAGCGCGACCAACAAACTTCCGCCAATCACTGCAAAGCGACCCAAAGCCTGCATAGTCGTATGCATTTCTTTGACATGTGACGCTGGAAGCGGTCGACCCGATTCATCATTTGTTGGCACCGCCTCGACGGTCATTGCGTCTGCCACAACATCCTGGAGCACATAACCCACCGGAGCTAGGATCACGCTGATGACATACCATGCCTCAACTGACATCGCAGCACGCAGCGTCTCGGTATGCGCGATGAGACCAAACATAATGAGCAAACTCGAGGTAATGACGAGCGCACCGAGGTATACAAAATACGTCTTGTGTCGCCAAAACAGATCGACCAGATGACCCAGGGGCATCTTGAGTGCCCAGGGAAGTCCAGCCCAAAATCCAAGACCAGCCAAGAATGCGGCCGACAGATCTAAATAATCCTTGACGAAAAAAGTGCCCACGATCGCGGTCAACCCCGAAATTCCTGCTGCGAGGTACACCATCAACGGCGGGAGATAACTCCAACGGAGTGAACGCAAGAGCCCGATAAAAGCGCTGTGTAAATAGCTTTCATTTCGATTCATTGGATGGTGCTCTTCTCGTTATCATGTTGGTCAATCCAAGGTCCGTACCGATCACTAGAGCCTTGCCAGACACCTCACAATATACCCTAAGGCTTCGTATCGCACGCCTACCGCACACGATCAATCCTCAAATCTGAAAGCCGACGGTCCGTCTTTCGTGGATTCAGCGCTCAGACGATGTGGAACGTCATCAGGTTACAAAAACATATCAGGCTGGGTCGCCTCAAAATGTTGATACAGTGTCTGAAAATGCAACCAACCGATGTAGTCACTACCGACATGTTCACGACTGTAGGCTGCTGTTTTGTCATCAAGCAGTTGCGGTTTGACGCCAGTCGATTCGACAAGCATCTGCTGCTGACAACACCGTTCAAGCGCGATGAACCAGAATGCTGCGTCGTCAATACTGTGTTGGCTGGTTGTTAGGAGACCATGATTTTGGTGAAGAATCCCACGATTGGTGCCCATAGCTTTGGCAACGCTCAGTCCACTCTCTTCCTCAACGGCAACAGCGCCGTTCGACGCTCCCACTACCACGTGACTGTTGTAAAAAGCGGCCACATCTTGACTGATCATATCCAGCGGTCGTCCGGTCGCGCACCAGGCGGTGCCATAGACAGTATGCGCATGACACATTGCAATCACTTCTGGATATTTGTCATGCACCGCCCCGTGCAACACAAAACCTGCCCGATTCACCGCATAATCGCCCTCAATGACCTGACCCTGGTGATCCACCAGAATCAAATTTGACATCCTCACCTGAGAAAAATGGACACACATCGGGTTTGTCCAGTAGAGTTCTGGAAACTCGGGATCACGGATCGTCAGGTGCCCGGCAAATCCATAATCAAAGCCGTGGTAATCGAATGCCCGACAGGCTGCAACCAGGTGTTTTTTTCGATATTCGCGTTCGTCGGCAACGCTACCAAAAACTGGAATTTCAGGAAATGTGAGGCCTGGTTGGTCAGGCTGATACAGGGAAATTTTTTCTGCCGTTGCAATTTGGGTCGACATGACGCCCTCCGGGATTCATTTGTACTGACTGTCGGAGGTTACTATACGAATGTTGGACGAATGAAGGAACTAATGGATTACTACGCGCGAGTACAAGCTCTGAAAACAGAATTCGATATTCGCTCGAGTCGGGTGTTTTGAGTACTTCCAAACATTTTCCTAAACCCGTGAGAAATACCCCATAAACATTGACAAAAAATGCGTCAACATCACCTCTCAAAATTTAGGCATGAAAGATACCAGATTCACTTTTTCGAAAACCACTGGTATTCTCAATTTGGTAATTAGCTGCCCGCGCGACCTACGGACTCTGTTCGCTATGCTCCTAGAATTAAAGGGATTTAAACCAGTGAGAAATGTTGAAAATCGGGGACTCTCGATTAATTTTCAGTCGTTAACAGGAATTTAAATTATGGCAATTCTCACAATTTATAATCATGGGACGGACGGGTCGTCCAAGAAGCCTGAAGAAAAAAAAGAAATCATAAACTGCTTTGGTAATGCGCATGCATTGCATAGGGGAAGTCAGTATAAATATATTGAGTACTTGATTAATGAGGGCATCGGAAGCGCTGATACGCCCCACCACACAACCTTTCTCGAAGGGTCTCCAATTGACGGGATGCGTTATTTGGAAGAAATAGACGTAGCCATCCCGCGTAATTTCGGTGACCACGGTTTGTTCAGAAGGTTTAGAAGCCATAAAATTGTGGCCGCTTCTGATGCAAACGCCGAATATGAGGGTTTGATGGAGATGAGACCCGTGTGGTGGAGTACACGAAGGATATTGCGAAACGCCGGCGGCAATGGTGAAAAATATCAATCGGTTTCAGGTTTTGGGATCGAACAGAATGTGATGCGAGCGGTTGCGCTCGTCGACTTTCTAGCAACCCATGATCCTGGTTCTCGTGCAATTTTTCCAGATGGCCAAGTAAGAACGATCCCTAAAATCGACGCTGTTAACCTAATCGGCTGGAGTAGAGGTGCCGTAACCTGCTTTAAGATCGCTTATCAGCTTAGTCAGAATACTTCGACCAGAAATATAAAGGTACACATATTTGGAATAGATCCTGTAGCCGGAATGGGTCAAGACAAGGCGCATGACGTAGGGATGGTCGCAAGTAACGTAAAAAAAGTGATTACTACTCGAGCGATTCACGAAAATCGGGGAGGTTTTCTACCGACCATAATGACTATAGAAAATCCTACGGAAACCACATCGTGCATGTGTCCAATACCGGGAGTACATGACAATACTGCTAAAATGCAGTCCGCAGCGGGTTTCATAACAGCTTACATGGCAGGGAAATTTTTGATAAACGTAGGGACCACTGCAGAGCAAAATCCTGCCGTCGTTAACGCCGGCTACGTACTCGATGAAGAAAAAATTTGCCAATGCATCGACTCTTTAGTATCCGGTTCAAATTTAGACCAAGTGGCTTTTGGGTTAACCGTTAAAGGTAAGGAGATGAAAGCATATAAGGCCGGGCAAAGCGTTAAAAAAAGGATAATTGGAGGTGGACACCAATCGAGAAGTCAATTCGCTAACGCAGGAGCGTTCGGCAGTGGCGGATTGAAATTTACGAATGCTTTTACTCTAGCATTTGCATCACACCACGTACTTAGTGATCTTGCTCGAGTAGGCAGGTTTTCCAACGCCGCGTCAGCGGCTCTTGAAGCGCTAGATAACCGTGCTCACCTACCCGCGCATATGTCTGAAGATAAAGTTGGGGCTCTCTACCGAATGGGCGTTTTGGGAAGATCAACTTTTAATTGAATTGCTCAGCATGTCTCGCTAGTTCCTATGAAACCAAGTACATCAGAATAGGTTTGAACGGACACATAAACTAATACATCTAAGCTGGACGAACGAAGGAAAAATGGGCTAAATTTTTTTTAATCTAAATTAAAGCGAAATTCACTTCTATACCATCTTTGGGAAGCAGCTATTTAAACGTGATAACACGCCCCGAAGCCTCTTCTCAACTGATAGTTTCAAATAGTAACGTTCCACCTTGGTGCGAGGTATCCCAGACAACTCAATTGACAGGCAGTTAAATTCGTACCATTTCCATGACCAGTAATATCGGGTTACTTAAAACCAGTACGCGAACCCATCAACAGATTTAACACTCTCTCGATGTCACCTCCCTCGGCCTTGATTTCTTCTAAAACATCCGTCAGCGACATTTTACCCCACCTGACCGCTCTCATAAGAAGATACGGTGTAGGCGAATGCGGCTCGAGGCGTTGAAGATGCTCTGCAATTGCAGTCAAGGCCGCGTATGTTCTGGCACGGTTCATTTTTGATATCGACTCTATATCGAGCTCGACTAAATCTGCGGTCATTCCACTTTCGATCAACGCACCAGTTGAGGGATCAACACCTTCTGCCACCGTGGGCTCCTCCAAATCTGAGTTTTCAAAAATTTTCTGAGTTTCTGTCTCTCGATCTTTCCTAGCTAGAAGCTCGTCAACAGAAAATTCAATGAATTCAGCGTGTGCCTCCCGTTTAAGAGAAGCTAGGGCATATAAAATCCGTTCTACCTCCTCTATCACCTTGCCTATACTGGGCCCATCAGAGCTAATAAGAGGAACAAGTTTCTTGTTCAATTGCGAAAGCTCTTCAGTAACTAAAAGAAATTGATCGATCTGGTCGTCGATATACATAACAAATTGGGCATTATTACCAGCTGCTGAGATTGCGGTTTTGGCCTCCTCCATAGATTGTTGTTCGCCCTTAGAGAGCGTTATCTCGGAAGATCCGTCTAGCTTCCGCTGATAATCCTTATACATGATGTACTGCGCGTAGTTCACGGGATATTCTGTCAGTACGTCTGGGACGAGCCAAACCGCACGCTTCAATACTTCGGGTATTTCAGTCGCGAACCAGACAAAAGCACTCTCCCGGGCCTCGAAATCATCTTTAGACCAAGAGGGATAGCCATCATTCCAAAATTCCTCAATCATACCCTCCAACACTCGCAGACCCGCGTACAAACCTTGGCTACCATGGCGCATAGTCCAAGCTTCGAGAAGCCACATAACGACCTGAAAATCCTTCGACTGATTAGTAAGTATTTCGGAACAAAACGTCTCGAGCTGCCTGAAATCTGCTCTTATTGGCGCTCGCTGCCACGCACCTTTTGGAAGACGCTCATCTTCCTGCTTTCGCATATCCTGTAATTCATTCCAAATAGGCAAATACCTAATGCTCTGACCCGCCGGCGCTTCTGAGCTAATAGGTTGTAAATAAACCCCTACTTCTTCACTCACGATAACCCTCGTTAACCTTTTGTACCGAAGAGCTCCCAGAAAAAGGAAGCTCACCAAACTCGGGAGGAAGTAAAAACTCACCGACGGGAAATTGTATTGGAGTAGCGTCACTGTAGTTGAAAAAATGAAGCTCTGCTGACAGCCTACCTGTCACTCTCTCGTTAGCTCGCTCTCCGGGTTTGTGAAGAAAGAATTCAAAAACCACCGGTATTGAGGACTTTGATAGCTGCCCGCGTTGCGGCGCATAAGTCATCACACCGTTATCTCGAATTAGAGAGTAAATCGACCATGCATCACCATACTCTATGTTGAGCTCCTTCGCTTGTGCTAGAGGTAATCCCTGTTTATTAACGAACTCAAAAGCTGAGTCTGCGGCTAATCTGAGGCTAAGCTTGATTGGGTCACCGACCCTCCAAAGGGCAATCTCATTTTTGTCGTTCTGTCGACCGCTTGGAATTTCCAACCCAAACCGGATTAACTGATTTGCAAAACGCTCTTGCTTGCTTGCGGTCCTGTATTTTATCTCCACGTTCACACCATACTCTTCGTCCGCTAATTTCATTCGATCGAGCGTTCTTTCAAAATTCGACCACCCCGAGATAAAAGGATGTGCCTCAATCTGACGAAATTTAGTGCCCAGTTTCAACTTAAAGACTTCGAAAAGTGATCGAGCTTGAACAATCGACGCTATATCTGCCACGCCGGCGAATTTTGAGTGTCCAAAAGGGGCCCGACCCCTTAACTTCTCATTAAAGAAATCAGTAAACGCCGACCAAGTATTTTGCTCATCCGTTCGCTCCAACTGCAGGCACATGAACTTGGCCTCAGACATCAAGTCTGATGCAAGTGTTCCAAAATAGGGATCAATTTCGCCGCCAATCAACGTGGACGGCTCAAGCTTTCCGCAATCGATCGAAGCGGATTCCGCTAGGATTTCTGTGAAATCATACAAAAAACCAAGTCCACTACGTGGATCTCCTGCATCAAAAGCTTGAAGCCCGGAATTCAGAGCATCCCACTGTTCAATACTTCCTGATATGAGGTAGGGGCGGACCAAATTTGCAGATTCGTTTAGATCTCGGACGGCCTCGACTTGCTTATCAACATATGTTTTTAATTTAAGCGCGCTCCAATTACTACCGAAGTTCATTCCTGAGTCGTCTGATCGCTCCGGATCTCCTATATTTTTTAATGCTGCAAAAGGCGCCGCTAGTTCGAAAGCCTCATCGAGGTGACTGAGATACTCCAATGCAACGTCCGCTAGGAAAAATTCTACCGTAGAGGCAGCATCATAAAATTCAATATCGAATAAATAAGTTGAAGCTTGTGCAAGGAGATTAGCCCCCTCCGAAAATCTCACATAATCTTGGTCGGTAAGCTTTCCAACTGGCACTTGAGAAGACCTTAAGTTAGATAAAAATTTTTTAACCCCGAAGCGAACCTTTCTGAGCATGAGTGCATCATTAATATCGTCGTCAGTTCGTAGATATTCTCCTTCGTAAGTCGTTTCCTCACGTAGCTGATTAACAAGATCACCCAACCGTTTTACGTCCAACCGCACGAGACCGTTGGAAGCAAGTAACTCGGCAGAATCGCCTAATGCAAAGTTGACTGGGTCTAGGCGGACTTGCCTCAGTTCATTTAATAGACGGAGCCTTTCTTCCGTGCTTACAAGTTTTCCCTTCTCGTCAAACCTAATAAATGTTCCTACGGCGTGATCGAAATCGGAAGGAACATCAGACGATACTTCAGTTAATAGTCCGTCTACTGATGCCAGGGCTTCGTTCATATTTTCTTCGGATACGAAACCATTCTTTCCGAACTCAGAAATTTTTGTCTGCACTGCCTCAGCGAATTTCTTTAACTGGTGGTCTGTCTGATTAAATTGTGAAATAGCCCGGTTCTGATTGCTCAAAGAAGTGATAAGATCATCATATGCGCTCAATATTTGACGTTTCGATACGGTACGACTTCGCAGCTTATCGATCAAAGCGTCTCTATGGGCTTGAACGTTGATCTCACTGTCCAGCAATGGTTGACGTTCGTTGAGCAATCTGACGCTTGTCGCCGCAATGTTATCGACTATACATTCACCAATTTTGTCCAATAAGTCTGAACGATTACTTATTAGGCGGTCGTCTAGAACCACATCCAAAGCTTGGTTCGATATAAACGATTTAGATGAAAAGTCTGGATACCTGAAATTTCCTCTCTTAATCAAAGGCAATAACTGCAGATGAGACACGTTCCCATCGGTTGTTACCAAGCCCCGCAGCTCATTTAGGTGTTGACGCATATCAAATAAGGTAACCAGAAGGTCGTCAGAATAAGTCAGCAAATCTGACTGTGTCATCGCTACCAAATCATCTTTCGAGCACTGAATGGCCCGTTTTGAACTCATGCCAGCGGGAAGCGTGTCACCCCCAAGTATTGACAGTTGCCTATCTAAATCAAGCAGCGAAAACATCGTCATAGCCACCAGATATCTCTCGAAACTCGCCTGCGATTGATCAACTGAAGGCTCGTACCAAACTGGCCAAGAACTGGGTATTGATAATGCCCAAAACCTTTGAGCCGATGTCTTATTAATAAGCAGGCGTGTCTCTTCGATTTCCAACCTGAGCGCCTCTGGTGTGCGCGCATCGAGTGAGTTCCCTAGTGATCTCGCTTGAGTTATCCATTCCTCGATTGAGATCGACCTTTTGAACAATTCAAATGCTACGACGAGACCATAAATTGCTGCGAACGAGCCAGCTAATAATAAAACTCTCGCTCTACGATTTTTTTTCTGCTCGACCAGGACGCGATTAGAACGAGTAACACCACGTTCAATGAATATTTTTTGTTCAAATAAGTCGCGTAAAAAGCCGCATTGCGTCGACTCACCTTGCGCGCGAGCCTCACACCCCATCGCAATGTAAAAACCCCTGAAAAAGAAAGCCTCATCTTGTGCGTTGGGGCGCAGAAGCTCTTGCAGGAATTGGCTCAAATTAGGATGCAAACTCCTAATACGTTTAGCTATGATCAGTTTAGACAGGTAATTTTTTTGCATCCCTGCATCAACAGATTGCTCTATAACGAGCGATAAAAATGAGCTAGCAAGATCCTGCATTGCTGGCCCAATATAGTTTGCTTGAAACTGCGTACCAAGGTCATTAGGATTCGACCATCCAAACATCACATCTCGTAGGGCTGGCGGAAATTCTTCGAACAGCTCTTTGGCCCCCAACCAATTTTCTATACCCGTAATAACCGCATAAACTGCTAAGCGCATTCCTAGTGCAGATTCGCAACTTTTAATCAATCGATGATATCGTTGAGCTCGCTCTTTAAGTTTCTCCATATTGCCAGGTTCATTGGATTCTAATAACGAACATGGAATAGACACTACGATCGAATCCAGAGGTCTCTCTGGCCTGTATTTTTGAACCATCGAGAGAAAGGTTGCCAACACTCCTTCGCTCTCTGATCCCTTCGATATTGTGTTTACCTCAACCACAACACCCTGTTCTAATATATGCCACTGAAGACCGGGAGTTTCCAGACCCCTGGCTGCTTCGTCTGAAATAAGACTTGTACAACCCGCCTCCTCAAGCGGCACATCAAAAGAATTGTCGGGTTCATCAAGCACCAAAACCCAGGGAATTTCATGCCGCTCTTTCCGGCTAACTAAACTCGATTCTATTTGTTGAACGGCACGCAGAAACGACGCTTTGACAGCGGCTAAAGAGGTATCCGTTGATGTCTCACTCGAATCGTCACCTTTGGGTTTTGATCGTGAAGCGACCGCCAGCAATAGTATTAATATCCCGATACAAATAAGCCCAAGTATCGATAAACTAATCAAAACTCCATAGGACGCGAACAGCTGACCCATTAGAACAACACCTTGTAATTTAGGAGTTCAATAGTTGTTGAATAGATGGCCTCTGAAGTATGCGACCAGGCAAAGGCGCCAAGAACGAGAACACCTGCACTCATAAGCCCGACAAACCAAAATGGCCAATTGGAAACTGTATCCCGGGATTGAACGATGCGACGTGCAGTGTGAAGGTACGGTTGATCAATAATCGTTCTCCCAACTACAGCTAGCGATGGGGATCTTTGGTAAACCGCTTGAAATAATTCTTTCTTATGATTGGTGACCGATCCTCCATCATCAGAGCCGCGATAACGACCCTCAAATCCTAGACAAAGTAAGCCCAAATACAGAAAACAGGACATAGACGGTGGATTCTGTGCATTCAAAAGCTGATTGATATTTGTAAAAACTCGATCACCCGCTACCGTCGTACCAAAAAAATAATCCTCCAGCAAACAATCAACCCAGCGATCTTGACCTAACCAGTCCAAATTAACTAGAACTTCGTCAGCTAAAGCGGCCGCGACATATCTGAAATCATTCACTATTTCTGCATCAATTCTTAGCATCGCCCTTTCTAAGTTTGAAGAGCAGACTGTAACCATATTAATCAGTGTTTCACGCACCTTTTGGCAGGACGCCTCTACATCCGGACCACTTTCCATCTTTGCGGCCTCGCACGCGGCAGCGATTTGCTCGAGCAAGTCAATAAAAATCCATTCTGCGCCTATACCGCCATTTACTCCTGGGTCTGATCTCGGTCCCGGGGGGGCTGAAGTGGCAAAGCTAGGCAGCGAACTAGGAAGCATTGGTAACATCCGATCCGCTAGATGTGATTAGTACGATTTCGCCAGGCTGGAAGGCTGTCGACTGGGTAGATGCGTTTTTAATCACTATGCGCGGATCATTGGGCTCAAGATTAAAGTTACTCAACTCAAAAATTAGATAGCCACTTAGAGCTAGTTCCTCAGGCAAGTCGGATGGCGCCACGTACTTGCGATCGGCACCCAGAACTCGTCTAGACCGCACATTTTCAAAATTATTTCCTGTTGCTATCATAGCGCCGTCAATCCAAGTCGACAGAGCTTGTTCGACGCCCCCTTTTAAGCCAATTAAAATTCGTTGCTCGGTAAAGTCCTGCACTGTCAACACAAACTCACCATTCGTTTCGTCAAAAAGTAAGAATCTGAAAGACGTAGCGATCGCCGCGACGATACTCGTAATTTTATCGACCAGCCCGAACATTGCGGTGGAGGGAGCGCGATGTTCGTAGGTTGGGAGCCCCAAAGGCAATCCTCCGACGATCAAAGCCGACAAGCTAGTGTAGACCCTAGCCAAAGTTTCAAAAACTTTCACCGTGTGCATCGGTGAAATGGCTATACAGATATTGAATTCTGTAATAGCGCTCAATAGCGCTCCCAGCCGTAGGCGAGTTTCAAGGACATCGATACGACTATCGTCGGATGCCGCGAAATTATCGAGCCCTCTAACCAAATAGCTGGCCTTGTGCCTCAACTGTTCGAGTAGTTTGCTTATTTTGTGGTAGAAAGCCCCGTTTTTTGGAATGTAAACAGATGCTGGCAGATCTTCGGCTAAAGTATATACATCGTTGACCTTCAACACTTTTGCTATGAACAAACTTTCGAAAGCACTTGACGGACGTTCACCCGCTGACAGCGAAAGATTCGGCTCTCCTATGTCGATTGAAGTAGGCACAGCACTTGTAACTTGATCTGCCACGGGTCCCGAAGAAGACAACCTAAACCCAGCCTCGTCGTCGGATTTGATCAAGCGTCCCCCTTTCGGTTTTTTTATAAAAATATCGAGATATTCTGATCCATTCCTCTCAAACTCGGGTCCGAGGGGCAAGGACAAAGTAAGGCCCCCGGACGCAGATTCATCCCACTCAAACCCTTGACCGTTCTCAAAATGACCCTCGGCTCCTGCGACAGTAAACATTCCTGTAGGAAGAGCCGCTAAATCTATGTCCAGCGAACTCATTCCCCAATAAAACGGATTGGACGCTAACGCCTTTTGATGGCTCGCCGAATCGAACTGAGACGAAAACAGTTGAAGGTGCTGAGGTGCTAGGAGTAACCCTTCCTGCCACAGCACTTTTGCATATTTTGAGCTACTCAACTGCCATCCTCCACTGAGATGTCGAAACTATCTGAAGTAACTGTCAACCTAAAGATTCCCTCCCTAGAGCGCAACGCAACACGATTTGGTGTTCCAAATTTTAAGCCTATAAATACTAGGATTACTGTCGGATTACGGGACAGCGATTTCCATCTTTCGTCCTTAATCTTCGCTCCCGGTGGAAGCTCCCAACTTGTGACGGTAATCAAGTCTGAGTTACTCGCAAGAAGTCCTTTCTTCGCAAGGAACCATGATTCCGAATTCAGGGCTTCGATCTGTCGTTTAAGCTGATGATCGTAAATCTCGACCACGTCTATCCGTGTTGGCGAATCCGCGTTAGCGTTCAATTCGGTCGTTATCTCAAAAGACTCAAGTTCAAATGGCTCAGGACCATCTGAAGTAAACAGGCTACAGCCAGTCATACCTGCCAAACCACAGACAATAGTTCCCACCATTAAAGGGGATGAATATTTGTATGCACTCCGGCGGAGTGATTTTGCGATCCACACTAATCCCATATGTTATTCCACCAGGAAAACTCCTGTAATGGCTATACTGTATCCCACGGCTAATGTCATCAGTATACTTAAGAAAACACACGTTGTGATTCCGAGCATCATGATGGGAGAGATATCCATGATGTATAGCTGCTCATCTTCTATCTCGTCGAAATCCTCACTCTTCAAACGATCTCCTGATAATCTTACTACTAAGACCACCACAATCATTACAAACATGATCGACAAGGGGCGAGCGAAAATTACGAGCATCGGTAAAAGAGCGATAATCAAGGGGATATACATACCAGAATTGAAACCGAATAATACCTCTAGACGCTGATTGAATTGAGTCAACAATCCAGCTAAGTCGATAGGCAACGCCTGGACTTGATCAAGAAGAATGAGAACCGGACTAATCAAATCAAGTAATGAACGGTTGCTTTCAAGCCTGTATTGTAGGGTTAGCGCCAGTAACAAAACGCATGACAGAACTATACCCATGTTGCATAGCAATAATGTTGATGGAAGCAACAACTGAATGCGATTTCTCGCAATACCTAGCCGTTGATCCAATATTTGGTGAAGTACGGGGAGCATTAAGAAAACACTTGGCGCTGCTAGAGAACTAAAACTTAACTGCAAAAGCTGAATAAAAAGTCTGAAAAACGGTCGGTTTGCCAAAAGGCTAATGAGAGTGGCGACCGTGATCAAAATTCCAAGTGTTATAAATACCAAAACGCCAATCCACGCGAGCATAGATACATCGGTAAAATTTACATTCAAATTTAAAGCCGCTACCAACCCGACGAAAAACGCAAAAAGGGGGAAAAACCGAATCAACCCTTTGAAGGTAGCGTCTGTGGACCAATAAATTTCGTCTATTAGGTCAAAAAAGCTGAAGTCGTTTGATTTAACCGCATAGATCACAAAACCGAAACCAAAAGCCAAGAAAATACCTATATCGATGAAGCCGTTGTCAACACGATTCTCAGTACCAACTATCGTGTCGAATATTACAGTGTTGTGTGTCCCGTAAGTGGCGGCTTCAAAACCGTCAGAATTTTTCAGTAACAGTTCTAAATTATTTGCGAGAGCCATCTGCTCTTGCATCAAACGGGTTAAGCCGCCAATTATACTTTCTCCGATAACCTCAAAAATAGAAACAAACCCAATCACCAAAACATAGGCGTAAAGTATTGAAACACTGATGAAGGTTATGACTGACATAATTAAAAAACGAGGCAAGTCTTTTCGATTGGGAAAGTACCTGATGCCAACGATGATCGAACTAAAGATATAAAGGGTAACGAACAGAAGAATAAGATTACCTAATAATGCGACGCTCAGATTTAACCAGTACAAGTAGGCTTTAAAAAATTCTGCAGATCCCAATGCGAATGCAATCGCAAAAAGACCAATTGATAGGTTAAGAGGTAGGTCAAACTTTTTCACAACTGGACTAGCCATTCAGGGGCTATATGTTCCACATTTGCAAATGCGAGGCAACGTAAGGCTAAACAATCCGAGGAGTCCACATATATTACTCCTAGACTCTCGTTTTGAAAGACTACCGAAAACTCCGTGCACGCCAAGAGAACAGGAGTGCCTAAGTCATACTTAGATAGATGATCCATCGGCTCTGCCAATCGATCTCGAAAACCTGTGACTTGCCCGCGTTTAACGGACAAGATTATCTCATCGAGCTTTGATTGAATTCGACTTGAGTGGGGTATGACTTCTATATTCAACGCGCTAAGATAACGCTCATAAATTCCATAATGATAAGTGCCGTAGGTCCCCCAAAGATGGACTGAATGGAGACCCGCGTCCCTCATAACGTTACCGGTTTCGGTGACAATATTTAAGATGGGCACCGAACTAAAATCTGATAATTTTTCAAACCAGTACATGGCTGTATTGCATGGAATCGCTATGAAGTCGACGCCGACCTTTTCGAGGCTAGCGATACCTTCAATCATTGCAATGAGTGGGCCATCGTCGTTTCGAGAAATTGCTGACGAGCGATCAGGTATGTCGCAATTCATAACTGTCACTGATTTAAGATGATTCTGATCAACAGATGCGGTAGAAAAACTCACTAGCCGATCGAGAAACAAAACGGTTGCCGCCGGACCCATACCGCCTAAAACGCCCAAGACAGGCTTCATGAATCAAATCCTGAGTGGCCTTGGACAAACTATACTCGAAAACGCCATGTTTCCAATTACCAGCACTACTGTACGTAGAGTATCACTTATGACATCAACAGTAATAAAAAGAATAAGTACAGCCTCAAACGGCAGTTGTAGATAACCACACGAAATACTAATCATGGACAAAGCGACTACGCCTGTAGCACCTGCGCTAGCCATACCCGCCAGGAAGCAGGCGAAGCCGACAAGAAAAAGGTCGGCCGCCAGCAGTTCACGGCCGTAGAGTTCTGCGATAAAGAGGGTAGCGGTCACGTAAAACATTGTTGGCCCAATTCTCGCCAGTGAAATCGATAAAGGAACCATCAGCTCAACTTGAAGCTTCGGAAATTGCAGTTTCTCTAGGGCCTCCATCATTGGTGGCATACTCGCGATACTATTCCGGGTGGCCAACGCAACCGCAAATGGCATTTGCAACGAATTAATAACGGCAGAAAAACTAGCTCCCGAGCGAATCCAAATAACGATTATTGCTATAACTAATACGACTAGGGAAGAGACGGTCAAGGCCACCAGAAACTCACCCATTAGGAGAAGTGGCTGAATTCCGGAAGTAGCAAGTTGACTAGAGAGCGAGGCGATCAGAGCAATTGGGAGAGGAATTACTAGCCATGAGGTCATCAGTAAACACGATCGATAAACACTTTCCAAAACCGCAGTCAAGGTACCTTTAAGTCGCGCCGAGACCGATCCCAATGAGGCTCCAAATATTAATGCAAAGATCAACACAGGAAGGGCATCACCGTTTGATAATGACGCAAAAATATTTTCTGGCACTATTGACATTAGGATGGAATACAACTCGGAGTTGTCTTCGGAAGAACTCTCGCTGAACAATTTGACACTCGCAGCGTCACCTATTTCGTTCGTGCCAATAAGTGATCCCAGCGCCAATTGCTCCTCGGACGTTATCACTTTGCCGGGCGTTAGAATAGCACTTGTTGTCAGTGATACGATTATGGCGGACGGTATTACAAGGATAAATGTTAAAAGGAAGCGACGCATTAAGACAGGCGCCTCACCGTCACTCAACAATCTGCTGATGCTGAAGATGACGGCCGAGATCATCAAAGGAAGCGCAATCATTTTTAGAAGGCTAATATAAATTTCGGCGACTGGAGTTAACTTCAAGCTCAGAACAGGGAATTGTTGTCCTAAGAAAATACCCACAACAATTGAAGCTATAATGGTCGCTGGGTGCTTTAACATTTGAACCAGATAACTCATGCTCTATCTCTTTATCGCTTTAGTCAACTCAAGAAGACGTTCGATCCTTAAAGGTCGATATTTTTGTTCCAAAAACAAATTCACAAACCCTAGCAGGGCAGGATTATCCAGTGAAACTGTTATCCCAATGGTGTCTACTAAGTCGTCGAAAGTTACGGGTCTTAGAATGAGACTCAGACTCGGATCTGACTGCAGAACCTTTTTGACCTCAAACTCGTCCCGATAACCGGCAACGACCTCACCATCAATAACTGCGTCAACAACGTCCTGATAGGTCGGATACTCAACGATTGTTGCCTTCGGAAAATTCTGTTGAGCGAATGTTACAAACGAGGACTTTGCGATTACGCCAATAGTTGCATCGAAATTGATGAGGACATCGCGCAGTGATCGACCCTTCTCTATTTTTGCAAATTCCAGTCGATTTACAAGAAAGGCTTGCCGGAAAGTGGCGTAGGGGGCGCTAAAAGATACGCGCTTACTTCTCGCAAGTGTTCTTGAAATTTTACTTATCGATAGATCTACGTCTCCAAATACCGTCTGATTTACAACACCATCGAACGAGTCAGCTGTTCTAACTAACTTAATCGAGACACCCAAAGCCTGTGCGATATTTTTGGCTAGCTCAACGTCTGTGCCTTTCGTTACACTGTTTTCACGATAGAAAAATGGCACCTGATCCAAGGCATGCATGCCCACGCGAAGCTCGCCGCGCTCAATAATACGGGCGATTCCCTCGCTTGCAACCTGCCCGTCCGGGAGAGTTATTAAGCGTTCTTGCGCAGATATGCCCGCCGAACCGAGCAACAACGCAGCCCAACAGATCGGTAGACTCAACTTGCTGAATATCATTTTCCGCTCCCTAACGGTTTTGGCTTGGCACTATCTCTGCCTCCTGAACATTTCTTATTGTTTCCTTTACAAAATCCGAAACATTTTCACTATGTTTATCTGTTATTTCGGCTCGTTCCGAACCACCCGCTATTCGGCCCAACTCGAGCCCTATAAAGAAAACCACGCCCAGAATTAACAAGGATGTAACGACTGTCAAAGTGATGAGTCTCTTATTGAAGTATAGTTTCACGGCACCATCCTGTCTTCTCGTTGAGTATAAATTCGGTATCGTGCTCCAGGTCAGGGGACGTCAATAAATAGCGAGCCTGGTGAGGACGTAATCTCGATCGATCCTCCCCAGGCGCAGTTTGTTTTACAACCATCGGTAAGAATGGGCACACCGTTAGCGGTTACCTTTGACCCTGGCGACCAAGGCATTGTCGGAATCGGGATACACGGCATTGGCATAGTAACTGGTGGAGGAGGCTTGAAAGGTGGAGTAGCAGTTTGTGCGGCTATAATCATTGGATTAATAGGCGAGTTGCATAAACCAAACGGCACTATGTTCACAATAGGAATCATAGCGTTAATGTCCGCCACTGGAAGGAAATTTCCGGTACATCCATTGACTGGCAATGCGTTCAACACGCTCGGAGCCAGACCATAACTACATTTTGTGATAGCTGTCGCAACTACCGCCTTAGGCATTATTTCTTCTCTCCAACAATAAAATCCACGATCGTATTGAAAATGCCCTGCTCGTCGTTCTCGACGTTTTTAACCCTTTTACCCGATCTACTATATTGAATCGCCTCCGAAGTTGCGATCCCGTTTTCGAAATCTTGTTTCTGAAGTAGTTTTCCGCTGGGCCAATAAATATATTGAGGCCCCTCTTTAAGGCCTTGGTTGTAATTCTCTTTCTTATTCAATACTCCCCCACTGCTGTATTCGGTTACTTCGCCATGTAATCTGCCCTCGAAATAATCACATCGTCTTATCAATCTTCCGGCAGCAAATACTGAGCAAACCCCGTGCTGTACGCCATATGCATAATATTGCTCACAAACTAAACTATTCCCTTCAAAGGCTCTCATAACGCCATGTGGCAGCCCGTCGACAAATTCTTGCTCGAAAGTTTTTTCACCCTTGTCAAATCGCTCTAACCGCCCGTGAAGTTTCCCGTATTTATACTCAGCCCGCTGAATTAAAAAATCCTCAGCATCAATAAATTGGATCAGACCGTGCAATCCACTTTCATTCGCTTCTCCACGAACTTTTATTCCTGTATCCGGATCAATGTCTTCAAACGGGAAGATTTCGCTAGCCTGAAAAAACTGGATATCATTAGCATCAGCGTTCTGTTCGGTCAAAATTTGAACCTTTAGCCTTGTGAGATCGCAACTGTAGCCCCTTTAAGTGCTAGGGATCCACTTCCCTTTACTGAAGTTGACGCGCCCTGAACAGCTACGGTTCCTCCACCTTTTACAGTTGCACTCGTCCCCCCGTGAAGTGTGGCTGAAGTACCTCCCTTCAGCGATGCCGACGTTCCTCCTTGAAGAGATATCTCCCCACTGTTTGCCTTGACTGTTAGCGCGCCCGTTTTTGCAAAAATGGCAACAGATGACCCTGTCTGATTCAATTTTTTCTTGGTTTCTATTGTCAGGTCGGAATCGGCGGAGAGCTCCAGTGCGCCTTTTACTTGGATTACCAGATCCCCTCCCACACTTATTTTAAAGTCGCCTTTAACATCTGTGGTCATATTTCCACCAACCTCAGTGTTATAATCTCCGGCAATTTTTAAATTGTACGCACCTTTCTTTTCGCCAGACGCCCAAGGAAATGATCCTCCAACGGTGACTTCCATGCTATTGGAAATAGTCTCTTTTTTTGAACCATTCACAAAAATTTCTGAAACATTATTTTCAATTGCGGATAACTTTTGATATTGATCGGTAAGATTTACTGCTAGTCTATGACTCTTTCCCGACACATATATCGATTGGTCAAGGCTTTGTACCAAGAGATCCTTATTTGAGTGGAGATTCACCAGCTCGTTTTTCGATTTATCACTAAATATCAGCCAGTTCGCATCTCCCGGTTTGCCGCTAAAGCTCTGCGTGCGAATTCCAGATTTGTCTTGGTTCGCAGGAAGAGAAAAAGCGTTGTTCTGCTCAGAGTTATATAAACATCCGACCACTACCGGGCAGTCGACGTCTCCACCTAAGAAATCCACGAGAACCTCCTGGCCTACTCGAGGAATAAATTGGCTACCAAAACCCTTACCTGCCCAAATCTGGGAGACCCTGAGCCAGCAGCTTGACGTTTCATCATTCTTCCCAAATCGATCCCACTTAAATTGGACAAGAATTCTCCCATTTTTATCTGTCCATACCTCTTCTTTCTTTGGACCGACAACGACAGCCATATCTAATCCGGCGGCTTGCGGAAAGATTTCACAATCAGGTAACTGAACTGGCGCATCGATAGGTTGTGCTAATACCTCGTGACGAATTGAATCATTTTCAATCACGCATTGACTATCCAAAACAACCACCTCACCCAAGTCAATACTCCGAGGATGCCCAGACGTTTTAAAACGGGTGCCCGGACTTAATGAGATAGAGTCAGTTGCTAAGCGAACTGTTTCAGTGGCAGCACTCGCTCCTTCTACTAATTTTTTTGCGAGGCTTGCTGCTGTTTTAGAGTCAAGCGGACGAGAATCAAAACGGTACCATTCACCCACGCCCACGCCTTGCTCTTTTTTCCTATCTGTCAAAAAATTTGCTTTTTCCGGATCGTAGGACCGAACACGTACTGTCGCTAGGGTGAGGGTATGCTCTAGTTCAAGAGCACTAAAACTGGTTTCATTCGATCGACCAGAGTCTCCAAAATGCCCCAAAGACAGAGTCGATCCTGATACGGAATTATTTTTGCCGATATATGCCGACTTAGAATCGCAAAGAGTTAGAGTTGACTTAGACCCTGAATGCGAAAAAAAGTACCCAATACCTTCTGATGCTAATAGTCGTTTGATAAAGTTAAGATCACTTTCGTCATACTGTACGCAGTATTCTCGCCTGGCTGATGAGCCTTTAAGTTTTGACTTATCTACGGTAACGCCTGACTGACCGAGTACTGCCTCCACAATTTCGACGGTACTCTTGTCTTGATAAATTTTTCTTTGACGGCCGAAGTTTGCATAGGCTAACTTCGGCTCAACGACTAACTCCACAAGCGATCTATCACCCGCCGTGTCTCTAAAAAAAATTTCTGTGACAATACCGAAGACTGTTTTTTTCTCTCCCTTGATACCGTGAATTGTGAAGGAACAGTCTTTTGACACGAGAGTCTTCAATGCAGCGACAGCACTGTCCGAGACCGCGACAATGATATTTGCCCTGAATGAGTCACTGAATCTTTCTCTTAAATTTAGTCCAATAACCTGATGATCTTTAAATCCAGATAATTTCAACTGACATGAGATTAAGTTATCGCTCATCTCTCCCTCGTCTCTCAATAGATTTCACTACTAATTCTGCCGACGAACCATCTATTTGGGTAACAATCTCAAAACCGTGAAGCTTTTGCTGGTCAGACTGGGAACTGAGGATTTCCCGAGCTAACTGAGGCGCAACAAAATCAGAAATCAGCTGATCTATGCGTCGCGCTCCAATTTTTGACTGTCTGCATTGACTGGCCACCCATCCCAGAACATCGTCACTCCAAAATAGCTCTGTCGAATGAGATTCTTTCAAACGCTGCTCCAATATTGAAAGCTTTAATGCTGTTATAGATCGAAGTGAAGAATCATTTAGATCGAAATAAGGCAATAACTCGACCCTGCCGACAAATGCGGTCCCAAAATGACTTTCAAACACCGACTGTATACTCTGTACAAATTGTTCATATTTGAAAGAAGAATTAATAGTGGTCTCTCCAGAAATAATAGCTGCCCCGATGTTTGACGTTAGTAGTACCACGGTGTTCTTGAAGCTGATCTGTACTCCTTCACTATCCTCAATGATCCCTTTATCAAAAACTTGATAAAATAATTCCAGCACATCGGGGTGTGCCTTTTCAATTTCGTCCAGCAGAACAACACTATAGGGTGTTCTCCGAACAGCTTCTGTCAAAATACCACCAGTTCCATACCCTATGTACCCAGGGGGGGCTCCTTTCAAGAGCGCAACCGAATGCGGTTCTTGAAATTCAGACAGATTTACTGTTATGACCCGTTCAGAGTCGGAAAAAAGAATCTCAGCTACTGCATGAGCTGTCTCTGTTTTCCCCACTCCACTCGACCCCGCCAGCATAAACACACCGAGAGGTTTATGGGGATCATCAAGGTTTGCGCGAAAGATTTCTATTTTCTTAGAGATTTTTTTTAGCGCAAATTCCTGCCCTATCACTTTTTCTTCTAATGCAGCAGACAAACTCAAAACGCTATTTATTTCATCCGCTATCATTTTACTCGCTGGTATACCGGTCCAATCCTCTATTACCGTTGCTACTAAGTTAGCATCGACTACAACCGGAATATCCTGCTTTTCATTATTTATGACTTCCAGACCCGCCGTGAGCCGAGTCAATCTATCCTGCAGTAACTCAAGCGTCTCATCGTCTTCTGCTGATTCACCACGCAACAATCGTTCAATGGCCCGACGTGTTTGAACGATTGCAAATACTGCTTCCCTTTCATCTTCGAATTGCTTCTTCAATTTCAGAACTTCGATCTCTAAATCGTCAATACGTTTTTGACTAATCTCGGTTTTCCCAGAATTGTCCACCCCCATGGCCTCTTCTCGCTCGACCTGATTACGGAAATTTTTTAATGAGCGAAGCTCAGACTGAACTTTCTCCAGGCGCGGCGGATCGGCGCTCTGTAATAGGCTTAACCGAGCGCATGCCGTATCCAATACACTGACAGCTTTATCGGGTAATTGCCTTCCTGCGATATGACGGCCTGACAACTTAATGGCCGCAATAACCGCCTCGTCAAGGATTTCTACACCATGATGAGTTTCGAGACTTCTTGTTATCCCCCGAAGCATTTCAATAGCAACTTCCTCATTCGGCTCCTCTACTTTTACAACCTGAAATCGCCTCGTTAGAGCAGGATCTCTCTCGAAAAATTTCTTATACTCACTCCACGTAGTCGCAGCTATCGTCCTCAACTCCCCTCGGGCGAGTGCCGGCTTCAAAAGATTTGCTGCATCATTAGTGCCCTCATGACCGCCCGCACCAATTAACTGATGAGCTTCATCGATAAACAAAATAATTGGGACTGGAGAGAGAGAAACAGACTTAATCACGGACTTAAGGCGCTCTTCAAAAGCGCCCTTTACAGACGCCCCAGCCTGCAACGCAGCCAAGTCTAAAACTTTAAGCTTAACCCCCTGCAAAACAGGTGGTACCTGACCAAGATTTATTTTCTGTGCTAAGCCCTCTATGATCGCGGTCTTTCCTACCCCTGCCTCACCGGTCAAAATCGGATTGTTTTGTCTCCTTCTCATCAATATGTCAATAACTTGCCGAATTTCGACATCACGGCCTGTTATAGGGTCAAGGCTGCCTTGGGCAGCAGACTCAGTCAGGTCGTATGTAAATTTTCTCAGATCATCGCTTGAAATATCTGATGAATTGGTAGCTCGATCACTCGTTGTAACCGATAGCCCAGGACTCTCGAGGATTTTCTTTTTCAATAGATTTTTCGGGATTTCAAGCACTGACGGCGTTGTGGACATTATTCTATGTCGGATTTTTGTATCATCGACCGCAGCCAGAAATAAGGCATATATGTCAATTTGTTGTCTACCTGCGAGGCTTGATACGCGTACCCACGCGGCAGACAACCAATCTGTTAAATATTGCCCTATTGCGGGCATCTCTGAACTTGATGAAGGTATCTCGGAAAGAAATGTCTGAGTCTCTTTATGTATTAAAGCCACGTCGATGCCAGCGGAACTGAGCAAACTACGAAATTCATGAGAAGATTCATGACTCAGGAGCGCGTCCAGAAAATGCTCACTTTCCACAGATGAATGCTTGAACTCGATACACTTCTCAGCAGCACCTTCTAGTGCAACCCGGCAGCTCAAGTCAAGGCGGCTGATAAGTGTTCTTAAATCAATATCCATTCTCTGCTTCTCGAGTTACCACCGTATTAATCTTTATCGGCCTTGCAGAAAGTACGGATCCTGAGATGAAGGTAGTTCTGCCAAGAAGTAGTTCATGGCTTCCGAGACCAAGTTCCTGAGGGAACTGAGTTTGGCGTTCTAACCTTAACTTGAAACAGATTCTTGGGAATTGACCAAAGAACTTACGACCTAATGCGACCACATCTCGGTATAAATCACCCGTAGGTAGGAACCGCAATATATCAAGAACAGCTATTTCATTAACATTTATTACCACCTCAGCGTCTTGTAACCAAATCCTGCGGCCTAGAGTTTTATAAAATCCGCTGCCGCCCAACCTAGCCCTAACCATCTCGGGAGCCTCTGAGTATCCACCATCTAAAGAAGAAATTGTGATCCTGAACGGGATCATCTGATTACAAATCCATTCAAATGCTGAAACCGACCGATTAGTGCGCCCCGTGCTCTCAAACCAGCTTAATTCCAAGTAATTATTATCAGACGAACTGTGCGACAAAGATCGCACTGCTTGGATCCAAGCGTGATCTTCTGGCTGTTCAAGCAATGCTGAGTCATATCTGGCTTTGGAGTCATAAAATAAATTTACGAGTCGCGTCTCAAAATTAGCTAGAAACCCTTGTGCCGCATTTCTTTGAACTTTTCCATATGGTTCAAAGACTTCTGGAAACGATGTTGGCAAAAAGGCTGAACTAGAAAACAGACCGAAGGCCGTAGTCTCTACCGTCCAAAGTTTTCTAAGTGCATCCCACTTTAATGCTCGAATATCGCTGGTGGAAAAATTGTATTGATTAACTGCAGCAAACTCGACTTGAGATCTACTCACTGTTGAGCTGAGCAGCCGGTAGAACTGAAAAAAACGATACTTTCGTATATTTAATTGTAGTTCGCGTATTAAATTATTGTCTGATAACCGGTCATCGGGCTCCATTCGTGTACCTTTTGTCCTTCACTTTCTACTCTCAAACGGACGAAACTATTCACATTTACGAAATGAGCAAGGGCATGGGACAGCACCGATCCAAAAACTAATAAAGAGCCACCCGCAAATGCTCTGGTATCAACATCAATCGTCAAATCAATTCCACTGCAAAGTCCAAATCGATTTCGTTCAGCAATTAACGGATAAACGCCAGATGACGCCTGGACTCCCAAAATACCTCCTACTTGGCTAGCAAAGAACGGGTTGCTGTCTACAATCGTATTCAAAAAAAGTTTAAATCGCTCACCATTATCATCTTCCACGAGATTAAAAATAGTTTGACGGTTTGTATTAAGAAACCCCAAGTACTTTAGGATCTTAGTCTGATCAAGTGCACCGCCAATGCCGGCAGAAGGTGTATGAATAATGGATGCGTTAATATTCTTGACACCACCGTCCATTAAAACATCCATTTGAGATGACAATTGCTCTGCAAATGACCGATTGGAACATAGTAAATCCGCATAAATGACTCTATCTCTTGGAGACGTCGGATGTAATTTTGCGTTTACAAATCCAATGAAGGTATCGCTTCCTGTAAGCCCGTTTCGCACGCTCACTGCTCTGCGTACTGTCCAAAACATTTGCTCATTGATAGATTCAAGGGTCATGCGGCCCAAGGCTGGCATAGAATCCAAACTACCCTCACTACCCGCCACACGATTCACCGAATTAACTGAGTAAACCTCCTCACTCCTCGCCGTTTGAAGATCGCCATGCAGCAGAAACTCATGCGACGATCCATCGACGTCGATTGGCTCACTAGTCCGTTTAAACAAATTCACGATAGGAACGCAACCTAGCCGTACCTCAAAATCACCCAATTTCGTCGAGACCGGTCGTTCAAGAGCAATCACAAGCGTTGTGACCGTACTGTTACACTCGAATTGGCCTACCGATTTGATTCGTAGAAAGTTAAATGCTCTGGGGAAGGCCGCGTATGATCTCACTAGGCTGAATGGAATATCTGCCGGTGAAGCTACTGGATAGAGGGATTGCTCTCTGTCAAATCCGATTTCGTCAACTAGCGCCCCATCAACTCGGACAAAAGTACCTGTGTCGTCAGACATCCAGATTGCTTGCTGTCTTCGACTGACAATAGCAGATCGAACTTGATCAATATTTTGTAACTCTCCATCAAAATAAATATCCAACTCCGAGATGTTTAGCGTATCAAGCGTAGTTCCATCAGTCATCTCAAGATCAAGAGCTAGGCCCATCGTACCAGCGGGTATCCCGCCCGTGATTCCAAGATGCGAAAGTTCCACGATACGGGATCTTCGAAGTTTCAAAGGCCAAAGCAAAGTACCCCAACACGTCCTGAACCGAACCTCAGTTCCAGAGATAGCTTTGGTGTAACATTCGGACTCGGATCTTACAGCAAATCCATTGGTCACCTTGCCTTGTTCGTTATTTAAACTCATTTGCAATATAGAAATTGCTGGAAGCGGCCGGACAAACGAGGGTGCCAATGTTTCAAGTATTGACCCGGCTAGATCCCCTAAAGACTCGTCAATATTGCGCTGAACCCTTGCAGTGAGAAACGCAAAAGCTTCCAGTAATTGTTTCACGTGCGGGTCACGTGAACCGTCAGGACCAAAGTCCAACGCAGAGGCCACACCTGGGAACCGACGAGCGAAATCACGGCCTGACTTCTTCAAATACGCCATTTCTCTCAAATAATACGGAAGAATCTCTTGCATAAACCGTTATTGAAATAGTTTATCGGGACCAAAAAACTTCAATCTCACCCTCTGATCTTCAACCGAAACGTCACCCTCGAGAATAATTGATAATGACGCTTCAGAGGCAAGTCCTGTAATTTTCACATGCGGATCTATTACTCGTGGCTCGTGAAACCGCACCGCCAATTCGATGATCTTTGTAAGATTTGCAGCGGCTATAGGATCATTAGGAGAGACATGACTAAAGTCAGGGATGCCATACCCGAATATGGTATTCCCAAGATCCTCGTAATCTTCCATAGATACTCGTGATCTGGTGTTAAACAACCTGTCGAGCTCACTCTCAATGGTTGTCAAAGCAAATCTATGATCGTTAGATAATTGAGGATTTAAGACGCGAAAGAGAAGGGGAACTGTTGATGCTTTGAAGTGAGTTTGCACAACCTATCCCCGCCTCTCTAAGTGGCTTCGCCAGTCGCCATATCATAAGAAGCTGGCAGGGTTCCTTGTTTCTTACCTGTTTCGTCCTGCACGAAATAATCGATCGAAATCTTCGTGTAATTTATGGAAAAAGTTTCATAAGGAACATCGTTGCCACCGCCAGATACCGTATGACTCGAAATCATGGCGTTGCTCAGAGTATAGGTCATCATCAGCTCATGGGATAAATCAGACCCTGATGTAACCCTGAAGATATGCAACTCTACATCTCCTAAGTCAGTACCACCTAGACATGCTTTCATCAAGGGCGTGCTTGCACTGTCACACACTTTGGAGCATTGAATTTCTGATACAGTGGGTCTCCCAAGAGTACGAGATGTGTTAGCCGGATCACTCGTCATTGGCTGCGCCATTGACGCAGAGTAAGACACAAGAACTATCTTCTTCTCGTATCCTTTCATCTTGCTTTCGCCCGGAATTGACTGTATGTCCAGAACTATATTATCTGCCATAGATTTTCTCCTCTAAATTAGGCCGCCGGTGCAGGTAACTCCGCGACGAGTCGGATGGACGCCGTTATTTCTTCCAATTGGAAATGTGGGCGAAGAAACACCGTGGCCGTGTAAGCGCCCGGACTCCCAGCAACTTCGAATACGTCCACCCGAGCCTCCCTCAGAGGGAACCTCGCTTTAGTCTCTTGCGAGGCTGCATCGTCGAGCAGAACATAGTCCGCGATCCAATTATTCAGATAATTAGCGATTGTGTCCTGCGACTCGAAACTCCCTATTTTATCGCGCATCATTACTTTCAAATAATGGGCAAACCGACTGGCAGCCATTATGTACGGAAGTCGCGCGGATAATTTTGCGTTGGCGTTCGCTGAATCGGTGTTGTATACGATCGGCTTGTTCACGGTTTGGCCACTGAAAAATGCAGCAAAATTTGTCCCCTTCGCACTCACAGCCGCGCAAAACCCTAAATCATTAAGCTCTTTTTCTCGACGGTCTGTAATCAAAGTTTCCGTGGGACATTTCAACGCTATATCCCCTTCGTCAGTGGTGAACGTGTGAGCCGGAAGATCCGAAATTTTTCCACCGCCCTCTACGCCACGAATTGCAGTAGTCCAACCATACTTTGCGAAGGCGTCTGTCATTTTTAAGCCCAGTTGATAGGCCATATTTGACCAAAGGTAAGCATCATGATCGCTGCCATCCACAGCTTCTTCGAAAGCGAACTGTTCGACTGGATTAGTGGCCTCACCATAAGGTAGCCGTGATGCATATCGTGGAAGAACTAAGGTGCAATATCTTGAATCTTCCGATTCTCTGAAGCTCTTCCACGGAATAACCTCTGCGCTCTCAAAAATTTTAGATAAATCTCTCGGCACCGCTAGTTCGGTCCAAGATTTCATATCGAATAATTTTGGTGAGCTTGACGCGATAAATGGTGCATGAGCCGCGGAAGCAACCTCGGAAATCCTTCTGCAAAGGGCTACATCCTGCGGATGACGCCCAAAATAAAAATCTCCAATCAATGCTGAATATGGAAACCCACCCAACGTCCCGTACTCATCCTCATAAACCTTTTTAAAAAGAACCGATTGATCATAATCAACTGCTGACTCCAGATCTTTGAGAAGTTCAGCTTGCGACACATTCAATACACGGATTTTTAGGCGACTGGATGTCTCAGTTCCGAACACAAAATCTGATAAGCCACGCCACCGTGATTCCAGGTTCTGAAACGCTTGATCATGCATAATCGCATTCAATTGATCACTCAGTTGCCTGTCTATCTCTGCCACTCGATCGTTAATGGCTGCTACCACGCCTGCATCTGGCGCTGTAACCATCCCCTCATCGAGAATTTGTGTCGCCAGTTGACCTAGCATCTGCTTTGCGTACATACCTTGCGATGGTTCAGCTATCATGTTGCCCTCTTGGATGATCTTTTCTAGAACTCCTCCGGGGGTAACGCCTTCAATTTGTTCAGTTTGTTTTACATTTTCTGTAGCCATGTCCTTTCTTCACCTACTCGGTGTCCCCCTTATCGTCACCTTTCCCTTTTTTTCTTTTTTGGAGTCCTTAGCGGGCGCACCAGCTTGATTGTCAGCAGAACCACCATCCGCAGCTTCTGCCTGGACTTTTTTCAATTCGTCAGTATTCGATACTATCTGCTCTAGCACAGAATCGAGTTCATCGTTTCCGTCAAGCTTTGCAAGTAAATCTCTGAGCTGCCCTCTCGCTTCTAATAATTTTTTCAGCCGAGGCACTTGCTCTACAATTGATTCGGGGTGGAAATCATCCATAGATTTAAAACCAAGCTCTATCTTTAAATTTCCCGAACCCTTTAGCGTATCGCGTACGGATAAATCCAACCTTGGTGACATGCTGTCCATTACCTCACTAAAGTTGTCTCGATCTATTTCGACAAATCGTCGATTCTTAAGTTTCGGTAGAGGCTCAGCAGGCTGCCCAGACAAATCACTCATCACCCCCACTACGAACGGAAGTTCTTTCTTCTCGACCGCATCCCCGATCTCTACATCATAGGTGATCTGTACTCTAGGCGGTCTATTGCGGCCGACCCATCCCTGACGACTATTATTCATCTTGTAGTCCTCCCCTTTGAGGTTCTCAGTGGACATATCAAATATCCACACAACTTAATAAGTATTTACTTTAGCGATAACGACGATTTACCTATCAAAACAGCACTGGCTGGGAATACCACGACAACTAAGTCGTTGATTTTTAAATCCAATTCATCAACCTGATCAACAGGAATAGATGCATAGACCGATTTTCCCGTTTGCTCATCAAACAGATCAACTTCAACCATGCACGAACTCGGGCCTGGCTCAAGTGATTTTATTCTGCCTTCGACCTGATTTTTCGCAGAGATTGGTACGTGTTTCACGATTCTTCTACCTGTGACAAAAACCCGGCTCATTGGATCGTACCTAGAGTAAGATACGCGTGCAAGCGGTCTCATCTAAAACAGTCCCGACTGCCGTTTTGCGCCGGCTGTATGCAGCGGATATCACTGGAAACACGCACAATCCAAAAACTTAAATAAGCGACAAACTTATCTTAATCGAATCGATCATCAAGCATTCAATTGCGTTGCGATTTTTTTACCACCGATACATCAGGTGGCTGCACATCGACGCTCATACTCTATGTTGACTCATCCGTCTTTGGCGTGTCCTCCGTCAAGGCATCGCTATCAAAACCATCGCCCAGCTCTTCCATGGTCAGTGTGTCCTCCGTCAAGGCGTCGCTATCAAAACCATCGCCCAGCTCCTCCATGGTCAGTGTGTCCTCCGTCAAGGCTTCGCTATCAAAACCATCGCGCATCTCTTCCATGGTCA
>CACJLQ010000013.1 GCA_902594275.1 uncultured Litorivicinus sp. | reverse complement strand
TAAAGGCAATAAATAAAAAGCCCCGGCACGTTCCGTATTGGGGTTTTTTATGTCTTCAATTTGCGTGTTTTAAACGTCGAGAGCGACAGGTGACACAACAATTCCGTTATTGTCACATGCGATGAAATCACCAGGATGGATTGTGGCACCGGCGAAGGTCACCGGAACATCAACATCACCAATCGCCTTTTTTTCTGTCTTCATCGAATGTGTTGCGAGCGCTTGAACACCAAGATCCATCGCACCGAGCTCATCCACATCGCGAATTGAGCCATAAATCACGAAACCGGCCCAACCATTGGCCAAAGCATTGGCGGCGATCATATCACCAAGTAATGCCCGCCGAAGCGAACCACCACCATCAACAACCATGACACGATTGTGACCGGCGGTACCTGCTAATTCCTTCACTCTGGAGTTATCTTCAAAACATTTCTCAGTGACGGCTTCACCATAAAACCGTTCACGACCACCAAAGTTAGTGAATAATGGCTCGAGGTCGGCAATCCCGCCCTCGTAGGCATCACATAAATCCGGAGTGGATTTTATCACTTATTGTCCTGAGCATCCGCCAAGAAGAACCAGGTCTCCAGCACGGTATCTGGGTTCAATGACACCGAGTCAATGCCCTGCTCCATCAACCAGAATGCAAGGTCTGGGTGATCTGACGGTCCTTGTCCACAAATACCGATGTACTTACCTGCGTTGTTACATGCTTGAATCGCGCGGGACAGCAAGAATTTCACCGCTGGGTTACGCTCATCGAATGCATCCGCAATTATTCCTGAGTCTCGATCAAGACCCAGCGTCAACTGTGTCAGGTCATTTGATCCAATGGAGAATCCGTCAAAATATTCAAGAAACTCCTCAGCCAAAACAGCGTTCGATGGAAGCTCACACATCATGATAACTTCGAGACCGTTCTTACCCCGCTCAAGACCATTCTCTTTCAGAAGCTCAATCACAGCGGCAGCTTCATCCAGAGTCCGTACAAACGGAACCATAATGGCAACATTGGTGAGCCCCATTTCATCGCGCACCTTCTTTAGCGCGCGGCATTCAAATTCGAAACATGGACGGAATGAGTCGGAAATGTAACGCGATGCACCGCGGAATCCGAGCATTGGATTCTCTTCCTCGGGCTCGTACAACGGACCACCGACTAAGTTGCGATATTCATTTGACTTAAAGTCTGACAAGCGAACGATGACCCGCTCGGGCGCAAATGATGCGCCGAGTGTCGCAATTCCTTCGACCAGTTTTTCAACGTAGAAATCTGTCGGACTTGCATAGCCACCAATTCGTTCTGCAATCTCTTCCTTTAAGTCTGCAGGTAGGGTCTCGTAGTCCATCAGAGCACGCGGATGCACGCCAATCATTCGGTTAATAATGAACTCGAGGCGGGCCAAACCGATACCGGCATGCGGGAGACGTTGAAAGTCAAACGCACGATCCGGATTACCAACATTCATCATAATTTTAAATGGTAGTTCAGGCATCGCATCGACGCTGGTTACCCGGTGATCATAGTTCAGGATCCCAGCATAGATATGACCCGTGTCCCCTTCAGCACAACTGACAGTTACATCGACTCCCGTCGACAGTAATTCTGTTGCGTCACCACAGCCAACCACCGCGGGAATACCTAATTCACGAGCGATAATCGCAGCGTGACAGGTACGGCCTCCACGATTGGTCACGATCGCTGAAGCACGCTTCATCACTGGTTCCCAATCAGGGTCGGTCATATCCGTTACAAGAACATCACCTGGTTGGACTTCATCCATCTTGGAGATATCTTTCACCAGACGAACCGGACCTTGCCCAATTTTTTGCCCGATCGCACGACCTTGAACAATGACTTCGCCTTTTTCCTTCAGAACAAAACGCTCCATTTGCCGGCCGTCTTGTTGACTCTGAACGGTCTCTGGTCGTGCCTGCACAATGTACAGCTGACCGTCGTCACCATCGCGCGCCCACTCGATATCCATTGGACGCCCATAATGTTTCTCAATAATCAACGCCTGACGCGCAAGCGACTCGACCTCAGCATCGGTAACACAAAACTGACGACGGTCTGCGGCATCAACATCAACCGTCTCGACTGATCGGCCAGGTTTTGACGAATCGGCGTACACCATTTTTATCAATTTTGAACCACGCGTTCGACGCAATACCGAAGGACGGCCAGCATCCAGCGTTGGCTTATGAGCATAGAATTCATCCGGGTTCACGGCACCCTGAACGACTGTCTCTCCCAAACCATAGGCCGCAGTCACAAACACGACGTCACGGAATCCACTTTCGGTATCCATGGTGAACATTACACCAGCAGCACCTGTCTCAGAGCGAACCATGCGCTGAATACCTGCGGACAATGCGACCAACTCGTGCTCAAACCCCTGGTGTACTCGATATGAAATCGCACGATCGTTGAATAGAGATGCGAAGACCTCCTTAATCGCGTGTTTCACGTTGCCAATTCCAGAAATATTCAAAAATGTTTCTTGCTGACCCGCGAAAGACGCATCCGGAAGATCTTCTGCTGTGGCTGATGAGCGAACAGCAACCTTCATTCCGGAATTATCTGCCGTCATTTTGGCAAATGCCGCCTCAATGGCCTGATCAAGGGCTGGTTGAAATGGTGTATCAATAATCCATGAACGAATCTCTGCACCGGTTAGTGCCAATGCATTCACATCATCAACATCTAAAGCCGCAAGCGACTGATTAATTCGATCTGCGAGGTTTTCGTGAGCCAAGAACTCGCGATATGCGTGTGCGGTTGTGGCAAATCCATTCGGGACGCTGACGCCAGCTCCAGCAAGATTCGAAATCATTTCACCGAGCGATGCATTTTTCCCACCAACGCGCTCGACATCGTTCATGCCGAGTCCATCAAACCAAAGGATATAACTGTCCAAAAGGAATCCCCTTCCTATATTGTGTCTTGGTAACCGCTAACGCAGACTTATCTTAAGTTCGCTTCCTTACATTGGCTCAAGAAACGTTAGTCAGCTAGTCGATAAAGCGCGATAGTATAAATGATTTGGAACCAAATATGATGTCAGAAATTCGTCCAGTATTCTTTATTTCCGATGGAACTGGTCTGACCGCTGAGGGCTTGGGGCAAGCCTTATTAAGCCAATTCAATTCAGTCCAGTTCGACAAAACGACTTTGCCCTACATCGATAGTGTTGAAAAAGCAAAAAAAGCAGTAATCGAGATCAATGCGGCCGGAGTCGATCACCAGGTAACACCGATCGTTTTCGACACAATTGTGAATCAGGAAGTCCGTGACGTGTTAGCAAACTGTAACGGGTTTTTAGTCGATATCTTTCAAACCTTTCTGAAACCGCTTGAGCGGGAACTTGGGCAAGGATCAAGTTATTCGGTCGGAATGAGTCACGCAGTCGCACCCGATGGCCAGTACTCTCGTCGGATCGATGCGATTAACTTTGCCCTTGATAATGATGATGGAGCTCGGATTCGTTACTACGATCAAGCAGATCTCATTTTGATTGGCGTCTCACGTTCTGGAAAAACCCCAACCAGTCTCTATCTCGCGATGCAGTATGGCCTGAAAGTCGCCAACTACCCGTTGACTGAAGATGATCTCGATGATGACAACCTTCCTAATACACTGCGCAAATATAAGGCAAAGTTATTTGGTTTAACCATTGATCCAGAGCGACTTCAAGCAATCCGCGAAATGCGCCGCCCCGACTCCCGTTATGCCTCTTTGAAACAGTGTCAATACGAAGTTAACGAAGTCGAAGCGCTGTATCGACGGCATGCGATTCCATTCTTATCGACAACTGAGCGCTCCGTAGAGGAAATCAGTGCCCGAATTCTTCAGGTGACCGGGAAGCGAAAGGGGAATCGTTAACGACCGAAATGCGCACAGATTAAGTCTGCGCACACGCTCGGTTTTTGATAAGGCAAGGCGTGATCGACACCCGGAACAGATTGATAGCGCCATTGCGATTTCGAGGTTGCCAGTAGACGATGAAATGCATGCGCGTCCTCGACGCTTTTAGAGCCAACCAGACTCAAGATTGGTGGCGCTTGATCAATCAATGCCATTCGGTCACCATGCCAAGCAGCTTGATTGACTGCTATCAACGCATATGCAAGGCCCTTCGGTCGATTCACCAATCGCTAGATGGTCATCCGTTCAACACGCGGGTGCGTGGATCTGTTTGGTGAAATCAAATCCAAAAACTGCGTCACACTGACCACAGGATCGCCATCTGAAAGCAATGCCAAGGCAACAATCGCGCGCTGTGATCGTAAGATCCTCAACTCGTCAATTGACTTTCGTTCCAAAAGCGCAGGCTCCAATAAAACCAAATCGCTGACAGACCCTGGATTGAGTGCATTGACCATCAACGCGATCAGACCCCCAAAGCTGTAGCCAACCATTTGACAGTGGGTCACTGAAATCCGTCAATAAGTCACCAATATCATTGGCCAAAGCCTCAGCTGTGATTGCTTGATCTTCAAAATCAGATGCATGAGAGCGACCCATCCCGCGCAAATCTGGACAGAGTATGCGTCGACATGACTTAAACGCGGAAAGCATTGGATACCAAGTGGACTCTGAGGCGACACCCGCCCCATGCAATAAAATCAAATCCCCAGTACCGCTTGGATTTTGGCTGACATGAACAGCAAGTCGGTAATCATCAAGATCAATGAATCGAATATTGATGAAAATTCTGAACTCAAAGCAACGGGACGTCGACTGACTCAAAAATCTTTTCAGCTTCTGCCCGACCCTGACTTCTCAAAAACTTACCAATCAACTCTCTCGATAGATGCGGGGCAAACAAATTCACAAACCGATACATATAGCCGCGTAAAAAGGTACCGCGTCGGAAAGCGATGGAGGTCACACTCGGACTAAACAAGTGACTTGCATCGACCGTGACTAAATCACCATCAGTTTGTGGGTCGTGCGCCATATCGGCAACAATCCCAACACCAAGGCCCAAACGCACATACGTTTTGATCACATCAGCATCAGCAGCAGTGAACACCACTTTTGGAGACAATCCTTTCTGCTCAAACGCCTCATCAAGCCGTGAACGACCGGTAAAACCAAAGACATAGGTGACGATCGGATGACGCGCAAGTTCAGCAAGTGTCAGTGGACCATCGAGTTGCGCCAGCGGATGGTCTTTGGGAACAATCACCGCCCGATTCCATTGGTAACATGGCATCAAGAGCAAATTAGAGAAATGCTCTAAGCCCTCGGTCGCAATCGCAAAGTCCACCTCACCCCCGGCAGCCATTTCAGCGATTTGTGCAGGCGTCCCCTGCTGCATCTGCAATGACACTTCAGGGTACTCACGCATAAATTGGTTGATGACAGGCGGCAGTACATAACGCGCTTGCGTGTGAGTTGTCGCTATCGAGAGCACGCCTTTGGTTTCATCCGAAAACTCCTGAGAGATTTGTTTGATTGCATCGACTTTATGGAGAATTTCACTCGCAACACGCAACACTTCCTCGCCTGCAGGCGTGATTGAGACAAGATGCTTGCCGTTTCTCGCAAACACTTCGACACCCAGCTCTTCTTCCAATAAACGAATTTGTTTAGAAATTCCTGGCTGCGACGTAAAAAGGCTTTGTGCGGTGGCAGAGACATTCAGATCGTGGTTAGCCACTTCACTGATGTAACGAAGTTGTTGTAGTTTCATGAATTCATCGATCCCTGATATGGGTTAAAAAATGCCTGTGCTTACCCCCGCGTTATAACAATTTTATACCATACTTGGTAAGTATAATAACCAAAATACGTAGTCAAATCTTCGACTTCATTATTGAGTGGCATTGATCGGTTCGATCGTCCAAATTGCTTCCACCTACACATACAGATAGCGAAGTTAAATTTTGATTTTTGTACTATAAAAGATAAAGACAAAGTTACTGCGGCTGAAGCAGTGATTACTATTTCGCTATCATAGGTATGGCCTCGGTTATTCTTAGTATGACTTCGGAGTAAGCCGCGTGCATCTTAGCTGTTAGATGACCGTATTACTCTTTTGAATTATCTGATCAGTGTCCGATCGCACCTCAACCCACAGATTGAGTTCTGCTTCAGCCAATGCGTGCCGAATCTCAGATGCTTCATCTAATGGATTTTCACGCCGATGGATGAGCAAATCATCCGGGCTCGGACTGTCAAATGGATACAGCTCACTATCCATCAAATGAGAAGGGACGACGTTCTGTAACCCACGAAATAGATTCTCAACGCGACCCGGGTAGCGTTTCTCCCAATCAGCGATCATCGCTTTAATCTCAGCGCGCTTGAGGTTTGGCTGAGAGCCGCAAAGATTGCAAGGAATAATCGGGTAACCTTGATCCTCAGCGAACTGTGCCAAGTCTGACTCCTTACAATAGGCAAGTGGTCGAATGACAATATATCGCTTATCATCTGAAACTAGCTTAGGCGGCATCGTTTTCATTTTCGACCCGAAAAATAAATTCAGAAAGAGCGTCTCAATAATGTCATCACGATGATGCCCCAGTGCAATTTTCGTCACACCATTGGCTTCCGCAAATCCATAAAGTGTTCCGCGCCGGAGACGTGAACACAGCGCGCAAGTCGTTTTCCCTTCAGGAACGACTCGCTTCACCGTTGAATAGGTGTCGCGTTCGATCACAAAAAACGGAATCTGTTTCGTGGCCATGTAATCTGGCAAGACATGCTCTGGAAATCCCGGCTGCTTTTGATCGAGATTAACGGCGATCAAATCGAACGAAACCGGCGCTGACTTTCTCAACGAGATCAACATATCGAGCAAGGTGTAGCTGTCTTTACCACCGGATAGACAAACCATGACCTTGTCACCCTCCTCGATCATTCGATAGTCACCTATCGCTTGACCTATCAGGCGCCTCAATCGTTGTTGACGTTTCGCTATCTCAAACGCCTTTTGATCATTTGATCGTGTCATCGACCGCGCTTCAATTTGATATACCTCGTGGCTACTGTGGTCGCATCACCAAGTGCATTAATCGTATTATATGCACTATTGTGACTGAATCGAAGGAGCGTTCGTGCACATCAGTTGGCAACTCATCGTGCTGTCTCTAGCATATGTTGGGGTTCTCTTCATTATCGCGTGGCAGGGCGACCGGAACACGGCGTCGTTCGGAGGCGTAAGGGCATCACGCTGGGTCTATCCGTTATCGATCGGCGTCTATGCAACCAGTTGGACCTACTATGGAGCCGTTGGCTCCGCGGCCGCTCATGGCTGGGAATTCATGCCAATCTATGTTGGGCCAATGTTAGTCTTCATTTTTGGTTGGCCAATCATTTCCAAGTTCAATGCCGTGGTTAAAACACACCGGATCGGTTCGCTCGCTGACTTTATGTCGGCGCGTTATGGACGCTCGCATTCACTCGCCATCCTGACAACCCTGGTGGCTCTACTTGGCACCATTCCCTACATCGCCCTACAACTCAAAGCTGTCGGTCAGACATTTAACATCATGGCGGGTTCGCCGACCGGAACTGAGCCCAGCGTTTTTGACACTGCATTTTTCGCAGCAATTTTCCTCACGATATTCGCGATTCTTTTCGGAACGCGTCTTCCAGGGCAGCGGAGAGATAGTAATCGAGGAATGATGATTGCGATTGCCTTCGAATCAATTGTCAAACTGATTGCTTTTGTTCTGGTTGGCTTATTCTGTACGTTTCAGCTCTTTGATGGGTTTGACCATCTATTTATATTAGCTCGCCAAGACCCTGCAGTAGCCACGGTTTTCAGCACCAACTTTTCACAATGGGGATTGGCAACACAACTGGTTCTTGCAAGCCTTGCCATCCTTTGTCTGCCGAGACAATTTCATGTCACTTTTGTTGAATCACCGGATGAAGAGCAGTATCGAAATAACGCGCGCTGGATCTTTCCGCTCTATCTGCTCGGGTTCATCATTTTTGTTGTTCCGATCGCAGCTGCCGGACTGCTAAAATTTGGTGGGCTGGCGCCCCCTGATGCCTTCGTATTACTGTTGCCAATGGCTTATAACAATGAGCCTCTGGCCGCGCTGGCATTCCTTGGCGGACTTTCTGCGGCCACTGGAATGATTCTGGTTTCTACGCTTGCTCTAGCGATTATGGTTGCAAACGAGTTGCTCTTACCATTGCTGTTTCGGTCATCCTCCGAAGAGCTCAGAGAGCGCAGAGATCTCTCTTGGATCACTGTCATGGTCAAGCGTCTGTCGATCATTGGTATCATGGCATTGGCCTGGCTGTACTATCAGTCAGCAACCAGCGAACGATCACTCGCGTCCATCGGGCTCGTAGCTTTTGTTGCAGCCGCTCAGTTCGCACCAGCACTCCTTGGTGGATTGTATTGGAGACAAGGCAACCAGTATGGCGCATTCTCCGGAATGCTCATTGGTCTCATAAGTTGGTTATTGATGCTGGTATTACCAGAACTCTCTGACGGTCCACTTGAGACACTGCAACCACTGCTCATTTTGCCGGTCGATCCACTCACCAATGCGGTCGTTATATCACTTGGGCTGAACCTTTTGACCTATGTATTGATTTCACTGGCAACCACCTCTCGACTGATTGATCGAGTGCAATCGGCGACCTTTGTCGACGTCACGCCCCCAAGCTCGAAGTCTGGCCGATACCTCAAAGAAGAACTTCGGATTGACGATCTGACCACCTTAGCCATCCGCTTTATCGGACAAGATCGCATCCAACATATTCTCGATACGTACGTCGCCGAGCATCGCCTCCAACAACTGAATGATAGAGACCAGGCGCCACCTGAGCTGATTGAAGCGATTGAATCAATTCTTGCCCAAGAGATCGGCTTCACTTCAGCTCGACTCGTGATTCGCTCAGCGTCACGCGGCAAACGCATTCACCTTGGCGAACTGGTATCGCTGGTCGATGAGGCATCAACACTCGCCAAGCAAAACCAAGAACTTCTTCGAAAGGCGATTGAGCATCTTTCGCAGGGGATCAGTGTGGTTGATCCTAACCAGAAGCTGGTCGCTTGGAATAAGCGATATCAAGAGTTATTTGACTACCCCGATGAACTTTTAACGGTTGGCCGGCCAATCGCAGACTTATTCCGCTATAACGCAAAAAAAGGACTGATCGGTGACTTCACTTCCAATGAACAGATCGAGCAAGCGTTGCAAAAACGCCTTGATCATCTGAATCGTGGAAGTGCCTATCGCCGTGAGTCGATTCTGTCGAATGGAGTCACTCTCGAGATCATCGGTGAGCCGATGCCAAATGGTGGATATGTTGCCAGTTACTCAGACATCTCTCCATATAAAGAAACAGAATCTGCACTCCGCGAATCCGAACAAGCGATTCGCGTATATACAGACAATGTTCCCGCCATGATTGCCTATGTCGACAGTGATTATCGCATCCAGTTCATAAACAAAGCGTTCGAGCGCACAATGCGAGTTTGGCGCGAGCAAGTCATTGGCCGACCTAATAAAGAAATTTTTACCGATGCCGAATATCACACGCGTCTTCCCTATCTGAAACGTGCATTCGAGGGCCGGCGACAACGGTTTGAAGTCGCAATCGACCGCGCGGGAGAGCATCGTGAATTCGAAGCACTGTACGTTCCTCATCGAAATGATAGTGGCGATGTCCAGGGTATCTTCGTCCTCTACCAAGATGTGACCGATCGGAATGATGCAAAACGTGGGCTCGAAACAGCCAATGAAACGCTCGAAGCACGCGTCGATGAGCGAACCGAAGCGTTGCAAGCAGCAAACGAAGCATTGGAAGCAGAAAATATCCGTCGAGCCGAGACTGAAACAGCCCTCACCCAGGCGATGCGAGCCACCGAAGAGGCCAATCGATCAAAAACACGGTTCTTGGCGGCCGCATCTCATGACTTACTTCAACCGCTCAATGCCGCAAGACTTCTTACCACATCGCTCGCAGAACGCGCCAAAACTGATGAAATCCGGGAACTGACTGGCCACCTTGAGGGCGCTTTGAGTTCTGCTGAAAATTTGATTTCCACACTTCTCGAGATCTCAAAACTGGATGCTGGTGCGCTTCGTGCCGAACCAAAACCATTTGCATTGACTGAGCTTTTCGACCAACTATCACAAGAATTTCAACTGATCGCCGATCAACGCAACATCGCATTCAAGGCAAAATCAAGCGATGTAGTGGTTCAAACAGACCCCAAACTGTTACGGCGAGTTCTGCAAAATTTCTTATCAAATGCACTTCGGTATACCGAACCGCATGGCCGCGTTCTCTTTGCCATGCGGACCTTTGGGTCATCGGTTCGCGTGGAAATTTGGGATACGGGAATTGGTATGCACCCAGATGATTTGCCATCAATCTTCGACGAGTTTAAACGGCTGTCCGAGGGCATCCAGACTGAGAAAAAAGGTCTCGGCCTTGGCTTGTCAATTTCTCAACGAATTTGCGATCTGCTAGGACTGACATTAAAAGTACACTCGACACCCGGGGTCGGATCATGTTTTTCGGTGACTTTGTCGATTTCAGAGTTAAGACCAGAATCACTCAATCCACAGCAAGCGTCTCGCAGTCAAACGCTATCACAACCACTGACCGGTCGGACTGTTATCGTGATCGATAACGAACAAGCGATCTTAGTCGGTATGCAGAGTTTACTTGGTGGATGGGGTGCAGACGTGGTGACAGGAATGACGCTCGATGAAGCCACAGAGGCGGTCAAAGCAAACCACAAGATCCAAGTGGCACTGATTGACTATCATTTGGATAACGGCGCACTGGGTGTAGATGTGATCGGAGTGTTGAGAGCGCTTCGAGGAGATATTGAATGCGCACTGATCACCGCTGATCGCAGCGAGGAAATGAAGCGGCAGGCGACTGAAGTTGGCGCGACCATTCTCAACAAACCATTGAAACCGGCCGCGCTCAGGTCATGGCTTACTCAGAAGCTTCAGGGGAAGCCGCTTCCACCATTGGCTTGAGTTCACCAGATTGGTACATCTCGAGCACGATATCGCAGCCACCGACTAACTCGCCGTTAATCCAAAGCTGCGGGAAAGTCGGCCACTCTGCATATTTTGGAAGTTCAGCCCGGATGTCTGGATGCTCCAAAATATTCACAAACGAGAAAGGACGACCACAAGCCATTAGAGCCTGAACTGTCTGCGAAGAAAATCCGCACTGGGGCTGATTTGGGGTGCCTTTCATGTACAAAAGTACTGCGTTATCTTCAATTTGTGATTTTATCGTCTCAAGTGTGCTCATCTCTTCCTCTCTGTGCTCGCTTGAATAGCTACTGAATGATACACTGCGTCGCTTTTCCGGAATACGGTCATGGCGAAAACAGATTTCCTCACGCTCAATGATTTGTCTCAGTCCGCGCTTTTTAAAGTGCTTGAACGTGCGCATGCGCTCAAAAAAGACTATCAGGCGAGAGAATTTGCCCGGTCACTGTCACAACATGTGCTCGCCATGATCTTCGAAAAGTCGTCCACTCGGACACGCGTCAGTTTTGAAGCGGGCATGACCCAACTCGGTGGTTCGGCAATTTTTCTATCTCCGCACGATACACAACTCGGGCGCGGAGAACCTCTCGAAGATACTGCGCGCGTATTGTCTGAAATGGTGAGCGCAGTGATGATTCGAACTGATGATCACGAGAAGCTTGTGCGCTTTGCCGATGCTGCAACGATTCCTGTGATTAATGGGCTATCAGATAGTTGCCATCCGTGCCAATTACTCGCCGATATCCAAACCATGCAAGATGTGTTTGGTGACGTCCAAGGGCTCAAGGTCGCCTGGATCGGTGATGGGAATAATGTATGTCATAGCTACCTAGAAGCAGCGGGCATCTTTGGTTTTGAGCTGATCATTGCAACTCCACCAGGGTATCAACCAGCGGCTGAGTGGATCGAGCGGGCAAATGGAAACGTTGTCTTTGTCGAATCACCGCAGGATGCAGCCCGTCATGCACAAGTCATTACGACTGATGTATGGGCCAGCATGGGTCAAGAAGATGAGACGCATGAACGGCTGAATGCATTTGATGGATACCAGATCACTCCTGAACTACTTGATCTCGCTGCCAATAACGCATGCTTCCTGCACTGTCTACCAGCACACGAAGGCGAAGAGATCGCACCGAATTTATTTTCCGATACGCGGACACAAACCGTTTGGGCGCAGGCCGGTAATCGTTTGCACGCACAAAAAGCGCTACTCGAGCATCTCATCATCGGGTGATTCCATTTGATTAAAAATACTGGTAATTTGTTCAGTATGAATGAGATCAAACTGACCAAAGCCCAAATCCGCGTCTTGGATGTGATCCAACAATCGATTCGAGATGAAGGCAGACCACCGACCCGTGCTGAAATTTCTGATGCACTCGGATTTCGCTCGATCAACGCTGCTGAGTCACATCTTCGGGCGCTCGAAAGACGTGGCGCCATTCGTTTGCAAGGAGGCGCGAGCCGAGGCATCCAGTGCCTGATTCCACTGGATGACGATGATCAGCAAGAACCAGGATTACCAGTGATTGGAAAGGTGGCTGCAGGTGTTCCGATCGACTCGGTCGCACATATCGAAAAAATGGTTCCTGTCCGCTCCGAACTGTTCTCTCCAGCACCTGACTATCTGCTCCGAGTTCAAGGGGACTCAATGATCGATATCGGTATTTATGATGGCGATTTACTGGCCGTTCGAAAATCAGAAACCGCGCGCCACGGCGATGTCGTTGTTGCACGGGTCAATGGAGAGGTTACGGTTAAACGTTTGGACCGAAATCCCAAAGGGGTACGATTGCTTGCGGAGAACCAAGACTACGACCCGATCATCGTCACACCGGACGCAGAGTTCTTCATTGAGGGACATGCAGTCGGAGTAATCCGAACTGCGATCTAGGATTCGTCGAATCGATTCTGAAATTCGCCGATGAGATCTGACAGCTCATCCACCCATACGGAATAACGCGTGGTTTTCAATTGATCAAGCGTACTTGTATCCGTCATCGGTATCTGGTTGGAATCAAACGATTCAGTGCTTTCTTCTGGACAGGATACCTTGGCGTGATGTGACCAAAATGCTGCGAGCCAACTGTTTGGATCAGAAGCCAAGGATTCAAGCATATCTGCCTCAAGCGACACTAATTGCCGCTGGGATAGTTGGCTCGTCAGATCAATCAACGATTGGATACTCTCAGGTTTTAGACCATGCGCGTCCCCAACTTGTCGGATGAGAGCCACCCAAGTGGCCTCGATCTGATTGAGTACTGCTTCACTTAACGCATGATGTTGAAGTCGAGTCTCTGCCTGGATGATCAACAATGCCTTGGCTTTGGCCAGTGATTGCAATACCCGACGGCGTGCCCTAAATGGTCGCATCAGCCTTCAGACCAACGCCCATTGTCATAGACCACTTTCCACTTGGTTGCCTTTCCATTGATTTCGCTCATCACATATTGTGCATTCGCTTTCCGAGAGAAACGCACCTGTGCTGGATTCCCCTCTGGATCTGTCGTTGGAGCAGCCAAAAGAAACTGGTACTTGGGATCTAAATGATCCTTGACCTTTAAGAGTTCGGACACCAATGGCGCACGTGTCTCACGATTTTTTGGAAACCCGCTCGCAGCTAAGAACAGACCACTCGCACCATCCCGCAAGACGTACGTATCATCCACCTTTTGACATTTCAGCCATGGCATTGGAATCGGATCCATCTTGGGTGGCGCAGCTTGACCATTCTTCAGTAACTTGCGCGTATTTTTACACTCCGCATTAGTGCATCCGAAAAACTTACCGAATCGGCCTGTTTTCAATTGCATTTCACTCGCGCACTTATCGCATTCAATCGAAGGCCCTTCATAACCCTTAATTTTGAACTGACCTTCCTCAATCACATGTCCAGAACAGTCCGGATTATTTCCACAAACATGAAGCTTTCGTTTCTCATCGATCAAATAGGAATTCATGGCTGTCTGACAAATCGGGCAACGCTGTTTCTCCATCAGCGCGACTGTTTCTGCCTCATCTCCATCGGCAATCGCCTCATCTCCAGCGATTAGATTGATGGTTGTCTTACAACGTTCTTTCGGCGGGAGTTGGTATCCCGAGCAACCCAAAAAAACACCGGTTGTGGCAGTCCGAATCATCATCGATCGACTGCATGTCGGACAATTAATCTCGGTCTCAGTCGGCGTATTTGGACGCATACCGTCGGGGGTCGCAGCCTGATCCAGAGTCTGCTTGAACTGATCATAGAACTCATCCAAAAGACCCAGCCAGTCCCTGCGCCCCTCAGCCACATCGTCGAGTGAGTCTTCCATTCCAGCGGTAAAATCGTAGTTCATCAAATCACTAAAATTCTCCACCAGGCGATCCGTCACGATTTCACCCATCTTAGTCGCAAATAACCGGCGGCCCTCCATTTCAACGTAACCTCGATCCTGAATCGTCGAAATAATTGCAGCATAGGTCGATGGCCGGCCTATTCCCTGTTTTTCAAGTTCACGCACCAGCGATGCCTCATTGAATCGCGCCGGAGGCGAGGTAAATTTTTGTTGCGGGTCTAGAGCGGCAAGGTAAAGTTGATCGCCAACCTGCACATCGGGAAGTTCGGCAGCATCATCACCCTTACCACCTGGAGGCAATACCGCCTGATAGCCAGCAAATGTGGTGACCTTTCCGCGCGCCTTCAAACCATATGCATTTGCTTCGACCTTGATGGTCGTTGTGAGGTATTCGGCAGGGCTCATCTGACATGCGACGAACTGCCGCCAAATGAGCTCATACAGGCGTTGTGTATCCCGCTCAACTGACGTCAACTCGGATCCTTTCCTGCGGACGTCCGAGGGCCGGATCGCCTCGTGGGCCTCCTGAGCATTTTCACGATTGGCGTAGAAGTTCGGTTTTTCTGGCATATAACGCGCATCAAACTGGGACTCAATCAGCGCGCGAGCCGCATGAATCGCATCATTTGATAAGTACGTTGAGTCGGTTCTCATGTAGGTAATCAGACCGGCCTCGTAAAGTCGCTGCGCGAGCGTCATTGTTTTTTTCACGCCAAAACCGAGTCTTTGACTTGCTGCTTGTTGTAGCGTCGATGTGATAAAAGGTGCCGGCGGACGTGTCTTACCGGGTTTACTTTCACGTTCGGAGACCTGGTAGATGGCATCGCTCAGTGCTGTCGTTGCCACCGACGCCTGATCAGCATTGACGGGCTTAAACGCCTTACCTTGGAACTCAGTGACCTGGAACCGTGACTGCGTTTGCTGGTGGATCAAATCCGCAAAGATTTCCCAATATTCTTCAGGGACAAATGCGCGAATGGCACGCTCGCGTTCGACAACCAGACGAACAGCGACCGACTGCACGCGCCCCGCCGATAGCCCTCGCGCAATCTTTGCCCATAACAGTGGTGACACCATGTAGCCCACGACTCGATCAAGGAAGCGTCGCGCTTGTTGGGCATTCACACGGTCAATATTCACCATCGAGGGCCGATTAAACGCAGCCTCAATAGCTGATTTAGTAATCTCAGAAAATGTAACCCGCTGATATTTCGATGCCTCACCACCGATGGTCTCTTGGAGATGCCAAGCGATGGCCTCTCCCTCACGGTCTAAATCGGTCGCAAGATAAATATGATCCGCTTGTGCCGCGAGCTTTTTCAGCTCAGCAACGACCTTCTCCTTTCCCGGTAAGATCTCATATCGCGCTTTCCAACGGTGCTCTGGATCCACACCCATACGGCGAATCAGTTGCTGCTTCGCCCTCTCTTCTTTCGACAAAGTCGCTGCTTTTGGCGTTTTCTCAGAAGTTGCTGATCCAGAGGTTGGCAAATCACGAATATGACCGACACTCGACTTCACGACATAGTTGGAGCCGAGATACTTATTAATCGTCTTCGCTTTCGCTGGAGACTCTACAATAACCAGTGATTTTCCCATGGATCTTCTAAATACCCTCAATCAGCAGTGTGGTTTCAGGCATGCATTGAAAAAGCAAATAACCTCTCGATGCAAGCGTCTCGTTCTATTTTAGCAATACGGGAGAACGCAAGGAGACTCAAGTATTCAATGAATAAATTCATCCGTGACGCAACAGAGCCACCAAGATTCGATCAAGAATTTGCTTGATCGTATCCGGTTCGATATCTGCCTTCGCATCGTCAAGAGCAACCCAAACACATTCGCTGTCAGCGCCGACGCCCGCAATATCAGTTGGAAGCGATCTGAGAAGTTCATCAAACTCTCCCGATAACAAGTCCCAGCTCTCCGCCTCGGGAGGTGACGCCCAAAGCACGGTTCGATCGGGTACCCGCCATAATGAGGCATGTCTCGGTTTCTTGTCGGTCCAAATCAAGTACTGAGACATCTGCACGACATCGAGTCGTTCTTTAACCCAGTCGTCAACCGAGAGAATCCGTACCTTCATACCCAGCTTTAGTGCAGCCATCCGGCGCTCACCCTGACGACGCTCCATCGGTGACGGAAGGATCCAGGTGAGCGATCCCACCACAGCAAGTAATCCGAGTACAATCCACAACCATGCCATCGAGTGATCTCCGAATCGACGAAAAAGCGCTGTTAACCTCAGTTCGTCATGCGTTACAGCAAATCCTCCCAGAACTTCGCATTCAGGGCGGAGCTCATGAGCCCTTTTATCAAGCACCAAAAAATAACAATCCCGCAATTCTTTTTTTCCGAGAGGACTATATCCGTAGTCTTTTCCACGAGCTCGCACACTATGCACTCGCTGGTCCGATGCGCAGATCAATTGATGATTTTGGCTTCTGGTATACACCCTGTGGGCGAAAGAGCGACGAACAACAGCGATTCGAGGAAGTCGAGTCACGACCACAGGGACTCGAAAAACGATTTTGTGAAATTTGGCGAGTTCCGTTCTCGCCGAGTCTTGACGACTTTTCGGGTCGTCCTGCATCACCGGTTTTCCTTGAGAACATAGAAAACGCATACATTGAAATGAAAGAACAACCCCCATCCACAGCGAAACGCATCATCGAGGGTATGCAGGATTTTGTTGAGACTGATTTGGCTACTTACGATCTTTTTAGTCGGCTGTGATTGGTCGCAGAATTCAGTCGCCCCGACCCAGCAAGATCTCGACCGTATTGCAACGATCCTTGATCAACATCGAATAATTCTAACTGATCCACAGCGAATCAGTGCACCGGTGCCCGCATTACGTCTGAGTGATACGCGCATCAGCTTTGGCGATGCATTAGAGCTCGGAGAATGCGGCCTGTTACCCTTGATCGCAGAACGAAACTCAAGCCTCGGCCGACAGAAACAAGAATCGATACGGCTTGTCTATGAATGGCAATTAAAAGTGGGCCTTGATCTATGTACCCAATTCGAAGATCAGGAATGGTTTCAGAAAGCGCTTATCGCAAAAGCAGAGGACGTCGAGATCGCCGTTTTACATCTGCTTACTCGAAGTGAAGAAGCGGATCGCATTCACCTGAAAATCAATAGACCCCATGCGACCCTGAGCGAAAGTCGGATGGCCTACATCAATCGCACACAGCCGGTCATCCAAGTACTACTTCAAGCGTTACAATATCAGACTCCGCCTGAAACTGAAGCGATGACTCTGTTTGAGGAAGCGCTCTACGCTTGGAGCCAAACCCAGCATCACGGGACATTACATCAAGCCATCGTCAACACCCGAGATTGGCTCAACGCAGCCAATCAGTTGCAGGAGTCGGTGCTAAAACAGAATACAATTTGCCCCATGGGAACGCCCACAGAACAAGGACGCTATCTTCAAGCGTTTATTAGTGACTACTATGTGCCAACGATCCAGCCAAAGCTTTTGTCGATCAAGCAAGCGATCGATGAAATGGACTCCATCTGGTCGGTGCTTCCCACGACCCTTTGGACTCAAAACACGTTAATTGATGTGCTATTGAAACTCCCAAAGGGTTTTAGGACTGAGCTTCAAACTGCGCTGACCGCGCACATCAACCATTGGCAACGCATTCTTCAATCGTGCGGACTAAAAGCGCGCGCTGATACCACAAACTCGTAGCGGCCATCCACCTCATCCTGAGACACCAATTCATGGTGCATGAAGCGACACATTGTCGGAATGTCACGAAGTGTGGAAGGATCTGTTGCAACCAGTTTAATACAAGTTCCCGTATCCACTTGTCTCAGGGAATTTCGTAACATCATGACTGGTTCGGGGCATTTTAAACCCGTCGCATCAATCGTCTGTGCGACTAATGGAGTGGGCAACTTTGGGTCAGACACACTTGCATCTCTCTTCAATCCGGTAACTAATAGTACCGCTTTATTGAAAGGAACTGTACGGAGCTCAGCATGTCGAAGCGTATTGCACTTGTCACAGGTGGTACTGGTGGTATTGGAACCGCAATTTGCCAAGAACTTTTTACCCAAGGGTTCACAGTCGTCGCAGGCTATAATTCTGGGGGCAACCATGAGAAAGCGAAAGCATGGCAAGACGAACAGCGTTCAGCGGGCTTTGAATTCGATATCGCCTATGGTGATGTCTCCGATTCAGAATCAGCACGGCAATGCGTCGAGGGAGTCGTCGAAAAATATGGCAACATCCTCTGTCTGGTCAATAACGCTGGAATCACGCGCGATTCGACTTTTCGCAAGATGACACTGGAGCAATGGGATCAGGTTATGCATGCGAACCTGCGATCAGTCTTTAATATGACTCGCCTAGTCATCAACGGAATGCTCGAAGAAAAGTGGGGCCGCGTCATTAATATCAGTTCGGTCAACGGCCAAAAAGGACAATTCGGTCAGTCGAACTATGCTGCGGCGAAAGCGGGGATGCACGGGTTCACAAAATCACTTGCTCAAGAAGTCGCATCAAAAGGTGTAACTGTGAATACAGTCAGTCCTGGCTACATCATGACAGCCATGGTTGCAGCGATTGGTGACGAAATACTCGAGAAAATTGCATCAACAATTCCGGTCGGCCGACTGGGTAACCCAGACGAAATTGCCTATGCAGTCGCTTTCCTTGCCTCAGAACGCGCGGCCTTCGTCACGGGATCAAACCTTGCAATTAACGGTGGACAGCACATGTTCTAGGCCACCGCCCAAGAGTCGATACCGAATTTTCGTTGTCGGCTTTCTTTTTTGTGCGATGCACAACACCATATCGACTTTTTTTAAGAGGACACGATCGTGGGTACTGAAGATCAGCAAGCACCAGAACAACTTTTCGAATCCATGAATGCAGAAAGTAAGCGCCTTCTGCAGGGTTTGATGCGCTCTGAAGACACGGCAAATATTGTTAAAAATCTCACAGATGTCTGGACTCAGTTGGTCATGCAACCTTGGACAAATCCGCAAGGCTGGCTCGAAATGGTGACCAAATATCAGCAGGATCAATTTAAAGTGTGGACTGATCTGATGAGCGGGACAATGAATTTTCAGCCACGGAAAGACCGTCGCTTTGATTCAGATGAGTGGTCAAAACTTCCGGTCTTCGATTTTATCAAGCAGTCCTATCTGCTCACAGCTGATGTGCTGAGTAAGTCCACTGACGCCATTCCGGTCGAGGGGAAAGAAAAAGACAAGCTCAAGTTTTACACCCAGTATTTCATCGATGCGATGAGTCCATCCAATTTTGTCACCTTTAATCCTGACGTACTCAAAGAAGCGATGGATACCAATGGTCAAAGCTTGGTTGATGGACTTCAGAATCTCATGACTGACCTTGAAAAAGGTCGTATCACCATGACCGATGAATCGGCCTTTGTTCTCGGTGAAAATATTGGGGTGAGCGAGGGATCGGTTGTCTTCCGTAATCACTTGTTTGAATTGATTCAATACTCTCCATCGACAGAGACCGTTCATCAACGCCCGTTATTGATCGTACCTCCGTGTATCAATAAATTTTATATTCTCGATTTACAGCCACAAAATTCATATGTGAAATGGTGCGTGGATCAGGGGAATGCTGTGTTCTTGATTTCATGGGCTAACACCACACCCGACTACAGCCATATTGGTTGGGATGACTATGTTCAGGATGGAATTTTTGAGGCAACACGCGTTGTCAAAGAGATTACCGGCGAAAAGAAAATGAACGCGGTGGCTTGGTGTATCGGCGGGACAATTTTAGGTTCTGCACTCGGCGTAATGCAAAAGAAGCGCGACACAAGTATTGCATCGGCGACATTTCTGACAACGCTTCTCGATTTCTCAGATCCAGGCGACCTGGGTGTGTTCCTCGATGATGAAGAAGTCGACATGCGCGAGGCACAGGTATCAAAGGACGGAGTCATGTCTGGCAAAAGCCTCGCACTTGGCTTTAATATGCTTCGGTCTAACGATTTGATCTGGTCATATGTGGTGAATAATTACCTAAAAGGGAAAACACCACCGCCATTTGACCTTCTCTACTGGAATTCAGACCCAACCAATCTCCCTGCAACAATGTACAACACCTACATCCGTGAAATGTATGTGAATAACAGTCTTTCACAGCCGGGTGGATTCACTTGTTGCGATAAGCCAGTTGAATTGAACAAAGTCAAAACACCGATGTATTTCCTCTCTGCAATTGAAGACCATATTGCACCGTGGAAAACTACATTTTTGGGAACGGATCTTGTTGGTGGAGATGTCGAGTTTGTGCTCGGTGGATCGGGTCATATTGCAGGCGTCATCAATCCGCCTGCGAAAAATAAACGAAATTACTGGACCGATGGTGAGATGGGACAGGGTGCTGATCATTGGCTGGAAACAGCAATAGATCACCCAGGGTCTTGGTGGAACCATTGGCATCAGTGGCTCGATCAGCACGATTCGAAGCAAGTGCCAGCGCGTCAAATTGGGGCCAACACGAAGTTCAAGGAAATCGTTCCCGCTCCTGGTGACTACGTTAGGGTCCGTCTGTAATAGAACGCATAGATCTAAAAACCCCCGACTGATTTATCAGGCGGGGAGGGGGGAGGATTCTCGCGAGAATTACTTGTTCAACGACTTTGCCATTTCTTCAGTATCTTTCTTCACAAGATTCAACGTTTCTTCACTGACCTGAGTCCACGACGATGCTTGCTTTTTCGCAAGCTCAGCCATTTTCTCTTGGTACTTCTGAAGGAATTTTTTATGAACTTCCATCAATTCAAACATTGATTCGCACTGACACAAAGCACGTGCTTCTTCTAGTACATCAGCCATCATTTCTGTTGAAAGCTGCGTTTGTTCGTCCGCTAATGATTCAAGCATTGAGCGCTGCAGATTAAGTAGATCGCTCATTGGCTTCATGGTCTTTTCAAATGCATCCAGATTCATCATCGACTGCATTGATTTCAAAATTTCTTCGTTTTGCTTCAGTGGTTGATCGAACACGGTTCAGTCCTCCTCAAGTTTGTGCATTGCAATAACTGGAAATTACGTTGCGATGCACAAAATTTTCAAGTTGATGATTGTATGTAATAGTCGTAAAACAAACATCACCAGTAAAAATGCTTTTTCTAGAATTTTCGACCATTGGAATTGAGGACAAAAAGACCATGACAGCGCTGTGGACTCCCACTCCCGAAAGCATTGCTAAAGCCAGCATCACCGACTTAATGGCACACTTCAACGCCAAACTCGGACGATCGATCCACGACTACCAAGGTCTGCATCAATTGAGTGTTCACGAGCCAGAATCTTTTTGGGACGGTGTCTGGCAGCATGCAAATCTCATCGGTACTCGTTGCTCTCCCACGCTCACAGATCGTGGCGCAATGCCAGGTGCCAAATTTTATCCGAATTCGACTTTAAACTTCGCAGAGAACTGCCTCGGCCATGATACAGATGACTCCCAGATTGCAGTGATTTCATACACTGAAGCTGGTACCCGTACGGTATTGAGTTGGGGCGAGCTAAGACAATGTGTGGCGAATCTGAGAAATACGTTACAGTCCCGCGGGATTGGAAAACATGATGTTGTTGCTGGATTCGTCAGCAACGGGCCAGAAGCCGTCATAGCGTCCCTTGCCACGCTGTCTCTTGGTGCAATTTGGACAAGTTGCTCGCCCGACTTCGGTGTGCAGGGCGTCCTCGACCGCTTTGGACAAACGAAGCCGAAAGCGCTAGTCGCAGCACATACAACTCAGTACAACAACAAATCGATCGACTTAACAGACCGCGTGAATGGGTTGCTGGTCGAGCTACTCTCTGTGACCTCAGTAATCATCTTTGATGGGCCATGTCCAAAGGTAAAGGCAGGCGAAATTTTTCGCCCAGGTTGCAAAGTGATTGCATATGATAATGCGGTCTCAGGTGATCACGCACTCGCATTCGAACACACTCCATTCAATCATCCTGGTTTTATTCTCTACAGCTCCGGAACGACGGGTGTTCCGAAATGCATTGTGCACAGCCAAGGTGGAGCCCTGATCCAACTGGTTAAAGAGCACCGGTATCATGTTGATATCCAGCCCTTTGATCGTGTGTTTTATTACACAACCTGCGGTTGGATGATGTGGAATTGGCTACTCGCTTCATTAGCCTCCAAAGCAACCATCGTGACTTATGATGGATCGCCGTTTGTCCGAGGAGCTAAAACACTGTGGGAGCTATGTGACCAAGACGACTGGCATGTCTTCGGAACCAGCGCCAAATTCATCGCCGCGATTGAAAAACATGATTACAAGCCCGCCGAGCAACACGCGCTGACATCACTTAAAGCGATCCTGTCGACCGGATCACCACTCGCACATGAATCGTTTGAGTATGTCTATCGAGAGATCAAGGCAGACCTGCTACTCGGATCGATATCCGGTGGAACCGATATCGTTTCTTGTTTTTGCCTCTCATGCCCCATTCAGCCTGTGTACCGCGGAGAGCTTCAGTGCGCCGGTCTTGGTCTGGCCGTCGACGTGGTTGACGAATCAGGGCAATCAGTGAAGGGAGAAAAAGGGGAACTCGTCTGTCGGAAGCCATTTCCCGTGATGCCTGTTGAATTTTTCGGTGATACCGATGGCAGTAAATATCGAGCAGCCTACTTCGAGCGCTTCAACGGGATGTGGGCACATGGCGACTTTGCAGAACATACTGACCATGGCGGTTTCGTGATCTATGGCCGTGCTGATGCCACACTCAATCCAGGTGGTGTACGCATTGGAACAGCCGAAATTTATCGCCAGGTGGAGGCGATTTCAGAGGTTCTCGAGTCACTCGCGATTGAACAATCAGTCGGCGATGATGTCCGCATTGTCTTATTCGTTGTATTGCGACAGGAGCTTGAACTCGACGATGAATTACGACAACAGATCAAAATGCAAATCAGGAACAACACAACGCCTCGCCACGTGCCAGAGGTGATTGCCCAGGTTCCTGACCTTCCACGGACAGTAAGTGGTAAGATCGTGGAATTGGCCGTGCGTAATGTTGTCCACGGAGACATTGTCAAAAACATTGAGGCGTTAGCGAATCCAGATGCATTGGACTATTTCAAAGATCACCCAGACGTTCGCCTGTAAAATTATCACGGGGCTGATCACAGTCACTCTTTCCATCACGGCGACCGCCAATCCCGCCGACGTGCGGGTGCTCGTTGACGTATCAGGCTCGATGAAGAAAGCAGATCCAAAGTCTGTTCGAGGCCCGGCAACTGCACTCCTGGCTGCACTACTACCCGATCAATCTCAAGGCGGCATTTGGCTGTTTGGATCTGATGTTCGCGAACTCGTTCCATATGGTCCGGTGGATGCGCGTTGGGATGCACTCAGACGGCCGATCGAGGCATCCATTGACTCGACTGATCGATTCACTCATATGGAAAGTGCGCTCCGCACAGGAATTACAGCTAGTGGTGATCAAAACATAGGAGCTTGCCACGTAATTCTGATCACCGACGGAATCGTGGACGTCAAAGGCGGCACAGACGCTTCGAACGCCTCGAGAGATCGCATTCTCAAGACTGTGCTGCCTAACGCGACTGAACGGGACTGCCGCATTCATACCATCGCCCTTTCTGATCAAGCGGATCTCCCGCTTCTTCGGCAAATGGCGATTCAAACCGGGGGTCTCTTTACGCTACTCAATCAGCCAGGTGATCTGATCCCCGTCATGCTGGATGCGCTTGAGCTCGCGCTGCGCTCGCAACAGTTACCGATTCGTAACCAACAAATTCAAATTGATTCAGACATTCGTCAGCTTCGGCTTATCCGGCTTGGTAGCGAACAACCAATTGCACTTCGTTCAAATGAGCAAACCATCGGCGTGGACCAACAAGATGATTACCTGAGCTATTATAGCGGGGCTGGTTACCAGACACTGATTTGGTCTAATCCCACACCTGGCCGCTACACGCTCACGGAGCAATTTGGTCCAAGCGATCGGATTTTGATCGATTCTGACGTTCGGCTCGATCTCGCCGAGTTACCGCCGACAATCAGTGCCGATCAGACCCTTGGTCTCAGTGCATCGATCACACGAAAAGGGAAAAGGATCGATGCAGACACCCGTCAGTATTTTGTTGCGTTTGGTGCCAACTTGGATCCATTGAGATCTGAAGGACAAGCCCTTGCGATGCAAATCGATAGCCCTGCAGTTGGACGCTCCATCCTCACTGTACAAAGCTTCGATGCGCTTTATGAGCGGCAGGTGCAGCGGGCATTCGAGGTTCTGGAAGTACGCCCTGCAATGGAAATCGGTAGTGAAATTTCCCAGGGAGTCGGTCAGGTTGCATCCACAATTGCCGCACAACAAGCCAATCCGACAGGTGCCAAAAGTGAAACGAATCGCTCTGTCACTGAGACTATGACGACGATTCTTCCTGAGACCGTCACGACAATTCTTCCCGAAACTGTAACCAAGCAACTCCCAGAAGAGATGCATCAATGGCCACTGTGGCAACTGATCGTCAGTGCTCTGGGTGCGATGGCGGTTGTTGCTTTGATCATTGGACTGGTGTTGCGGCCAAAAGCACATTCAGCGGAATAACCCATGTTTGACTTAATGTTTGGGCTCAGAAATATTGTCCCTGCGCCCGCAGTCTGTGGTCCTCCAATTTGCCTCCTCAACCCCATTTTGCTAAAGCAAAAGACGCGAACCGATGTGTTTAAAGTCCTTGATTCGATGTTTCTGGTCAGATTTCTCATGGTTGCTGTTAGCCAGTATTACGGGACATCACAACTCTAGTTGACGTAGCATGAACAGATGTTGATTAACTTCATTGGCGATATTCATGGATATGCATCTGAGCTCAAGCAATTACTCGCTCAACTCGGCTACACGCGCTCTGTATCAGATGGTTGGACTCAAGGAGACGGTCAACTGGTTTTCCTTGGGGATCTAATTGATCGCGGTCCAGAACAAAAAGAGACTGTCGAGATTGCCAGAGAGCTATGCGAGCTCGGATATGCAACCTGTCTGACTGGCAATCATGAATTCAATGCGGTTGGCTTTGTTACAGAGCGCATCGACAATCCAGGTCAATACGTCCGAAGTCATACCGAAAACCATATCCGGCAACATCAGGATTTTCTCGATGCCTATGCGAATGATATCAATGGCTATCGAGAAACACTCGACTGGTTCGCAACACTTCCTTTATGGTTCGATGTTGGACAGGCGCGAGCGGTCCATGCGTGCTGGAATATAGAGGCACAATCCGACCTGTCGTCACTGCTCACAGACACACAGAGGCCGATTGACCGATCTTTCTATGAGCAAACGGGGATTTCCGGCTCCAGACCCTGGGAGGCGCGTGAAACTCTTCTCAATGGACTCGAGGCGCGACTACCTGATGACATCTCATTTCGAGATTACTACGGGATTAAGCGTCGGCGCATTCGAGTCAATTGGTGGGCGCCCGAACAGACAACTTTTCGTGAAGCTGCAGTGATCGACGACCGTCAGCGACACATCATCCCAGATCTACCAATACCCCATGGATCGCCGAATTACGAAGGGCCTCTTTGCTTCTTTGGTCATTACTGGATGCGTGGGACACCAAGAATCCAACATCCACACGCCATCTGTTTAGATTACAGCGTTGCTTTGGATGATGGAGCGCTTTGTGCGTATCAATTCCGTGGTGAACAAGTGGCACACCGAGAGCATTTAGTTTGGGTCAGTCGATCATGACAGTTTGGTAACAATTTAATGAACAAAGATCACCAGTAGTTTAGTCATATATGGTCTTTACACTCGACAAAAACCGGGAGGCTTTTAGAGTGTCAGAGCCAGTTGTCATTCATCCAGAACGCGTGTCATTCACCAAATCAACGCAAACCAAAGTAACTTTTACCTTTTCCCAACGCCAACGATTCCACAATTCACCGGGAAGTCCCCACTCTACAGGCAACCTCAAAGATTTTTGGCATACCGTGGTCAGACAAGCCTTTCGGCCGATGCCAAAACAATGGCCTCAACACCGTGTTATACCTCCAGAAATTGCATTACAGCAACTCGAGGCAGCCAGCGAGTATTCAATTACATGGCTTGGACATGCAGCATTCGTTTTGCAACTCGGTGGTCGACGGATTGTGTTGGATTCGTTTTTAGCAAATCGCGTAAGCCTATTGAGCTTTGCTGGCCCTCGACGATTCATTCCAGCTCCCCTCGGTATTACTGACCTCGGTCAGATCGATACCTTGATGATCTCACACAATCACTACGATCACTTACGCTGGATACCTTGAAGCATCTGGTGAATCGTGAAACCGTTGAAGTCCTGTGTCCGACAGGCCTCGCTTGATGGTTTAAAAAACGGGGGTTTAAAAACGTGACGGAACTTGGCTGGCATTAAACATCGTATGCTGGCGATATCAAAGTCATAGCACTCCCTGCAATCCATCATTCAAAACGCGGTGTATTCGATGCCAATACATCGCTATGGGCAGCATTCTTGTTTGAGTATCACGGGTTCAAAGTATACTTCGTGGCGACTCTGCGATGGGACCTGTGTTCCGACAGACTGGTCATAAATATGGTCCGATTGATCTTGCGTTAATCGGGATCGGTGCTTACGCACCACGTAAGCTACTTCGTTCGGTGCATGCGTCACCAGAAGAAGCCGCAGATATGGGAAAGACCGTCAAGGCTAAGTCGCTACTGGGGATGCACTGGGGAACGATCGAGTTATCACAGGACAATACATTTGAGCCAGCATACCGATTTCAAAAAGCGGCATTGGACGCAGGCTATCAAAACGATACGGTTCGCCTGCCTTCGGTCGGAGAGACCGTTGCACTCAATGTCTTAGAGACGGACAGACAGTTTGAGGCGACGGGCACCTAAATGCCCAACGGCCAATCGATCATCGATTAGTCGATCAACTTCAATGTCTTGACTGACATTTTGCCGTTACGGCCCTCTGCCAAGTCAAATTCGACCCGTTGATTGTCTTCCAATCGCTCGATCCCATTTTCCTTCACAGCTGTCACGTGCACGAATGCATCGTCACCACCTTCATCAGGAACAATAAAACCGAAACCCTTGGTTTCGTTAAACCATTTTACTTTACCAGTTTGCATGCGTTTTCCTTCGCAACTGCGCAGATGCCCGAATCTCCGCGCGTTTCACTTAAAATGCCAGTCAGTGTTGCGGTCAGGCGGACACATGCTAAGCATACGAGCCCCTACAGCGTCGCACGTTCTCAGGCAAAGTCAATGACGAATCGATGAAAATCTCGTGATGATCGACTCCTCGCTAAAGCCACCGGCGCACCGAAGATGCATAGTGCTGGTATTGATCACCAAACTTTTCAGACAAGATTCGTTCTTCTGGAAGGATCTGGAAGCGCGTTAAATACCAACTCACAAGAATAAAAATGAACGGACTAGCCCATGTTGGCTGAAAAAGGTAGTAAGCGAGAAGAAGAAGCAACAATGCGAGATACATGGGGTTTCTGGACAGTCGGAAGACCCCGTGAGTCACCAGAACGGTGGTCTCATCCGGACTCCACGGATGAACAGTCGTCTTGCACCGGATACATCCCAAAACCCCTGCCATACCAAAGGTACCTGAAACAATTGTCAAAGCACTAATAACAAGCCAGGGCGGTGAAAATAAATCACTCGACCAAGGAGTCGCAAACCAGTTAAGCAGTCCACCAAAACCAACGATCACTGGCGGTGGTATTTTGAGTTCAAGGCGGGTGAATGCTGATTGAGACATCGACGGTTCCGACTTGGTCGGGACGGCAGGATTTGAACCTGCGACCCCTTGCACCCCATGCAAGTGCGCTACCAGGCTGCGCCACGCCCCGTAAGCGTCAAAGTATACAGCGTCCTAATCAGACAGCAACCGACGAACTTGCTCAAGCTCGCGGATGACTTCACGAAGCGCCATCCCTTTGGAATCATCGTGCGTTGCTTCGACTCGCGCTTCATCCTCTTCTTGAATCCGCAGCTTTGCGCCGGATAGCGTGAAACCTTGTTGGTGCACCAGTGCCCTGATACGACGAATCATAATCAGATCCTGATAACGATAATACCGGCGGTTACCACGACGCTTGTCGGGCTGGAGTTGCTCGAATTCTTGTTCCCAATATCTTAGGACATGTGGTTTTACACCACATAAACGACTGGCCTCTCCGATCGTGAAATACACCCGATCAGGGATCTGGGGCAAATCATCATCGAAGAGATCCACAGTACTCACTCATCATCCAGTGGGTGATATAACTCAACTTGGGAACGAAGCTTTTGACCAGCGCGAAATGTCACAACACGACGCGCACTGACAGGGACCTCTTCACCCGTTTTTGGATTTCGGCCCGGACGCTCGTTTTTATCTCTCAGTTCAAAGTTACCAAATCCTGACAGACGGACTGGATCGCCAGAAATTAACGATTCGCTCAGTTGATCGAAAAGGATTTCTACCATTTCCTTGGCTTCGCGCTTATTCAATCCCACAACATCGTTGAGATGTTCAGATAAATCCGCTTTTGTGAGTGCCGCCACTGTGCTTATCCTCTTAACTCTGCGTCAGTTTGTTCATGCAGAACCTGAACAACCTGGTCCACTAATTCTTGAATCGCCGTGTCATCCAAAGTCTTCTCTGGATCTTGCAAACTCAGTGAGAGTGCAAGACTCTGGCGCCCTTCAGGAACTCCCGTTCCACGATACACATCAAATAATTCGACTGATTGGATGCGTGCGTCTGAAAGACCTGTTACCGCATCAACAATCTGCTGCCACGCGACGCCATCATCAACTACGATTGCTAGATCACGAAGTACTTTAGGGTAACGCGAAATTGCTTTAAAAGCAGTAACTTGTCCACATAACAGCGGAGAAAGTGCCAAATCCGCCAAGAACAAAGGTTTCGGCAAATCGAGCTCTCGCGCCAGCTTTGGATGCAGTCGACCAACGACTCCGAGGACTTTGCCGTCCAAACTGACGCTCGCTGTCTGGCCTGGGGCCAACGCTGGATGCTCTGATGGCTTCCAATTCAATTCGGCTCCACCATTAATCATACCGAGTCCATCAACCACGCCTTTGAGGTCAAAAAAGTCGACCGCACGGTCACCACTGAAATGTAGTGGATCGCTCTGTCCATAAATTGCGATACCAACGCGTTCAGATTGGTCGAGTTCATCGCCTTGCAATACGAAGCACTGTCCTGTTTCGAACAATCGGACGCGAGATGCTTGACGGTTGACGTTGTAGCGAACGGCTTCAACCAAGCCTGGAAGCAACGAGCGACGCATTTCTGCGAGGTTCGAAGCAATCGGATTAGCAAGGCGAACACCCGCAATACCGTCACCAAGAACCGCCTGTGTTTCCGGATCAACAAACGAGTAAGTAATCGCTTCCTGAATATCTTGATCCACCAAATAATGCTTTAGACGCATGAGGGGTGTATCGGTCTCTGGGACAGAAGCCATCGTCAGCGCTTGAGCTGGCAACGATGTCGGCAGATTGTTGTATCCATAGATTCGTGCGATTTCTTCAATCAAATCTTGTTCGATGGAAACATCAAAGCGCCAACTTGGCGCCACACAGCGGAACCCACCATCGACCACTTCGACGCCAAACCCAAGCGCTTCGAGCATCTGCTGAATCGTTTCTGTCGACAAATTAATTTTGAGTTGCTGTTCAATCCGCGCGTTCGATAATTCAACAACCTGCATTGTTGGAAGTGCTTGCTCGTTATCGGTAATCATCACTGGGCCAGGGGTACCACCACAGATCTCAATCAAAAGCGCTGTCGCACGCTGGCACGCACGCTCAGCCAACAGCCAGTCAACGCCGCGTTCAAAGCGTGCTGACGCGTCCGTATGCAATCCATAGCGCCGCGCCTTACCAGCAACTGTGATTGGATTGAAATATGCACTCTCGAGAAAGACTGACGTTGTTTTCTCAGAAATACCGGAATGCTCACCACCCATGATTCCGGCAAGCGCCAATGGTTTTTCTTGGTCAGCAATCACTAAGACGTCATTGGTCAATGTGAGTGTTTTCCCATCAAGAAGCACCAGTTGCTCGCCATCTTTCGCCATCCGTACATCGATTGCCCCGACCAATTGATCACGGTCGAACGCGTGCATAGGTTGCCCGAGTTCCAGCATGACGTAGTTGGTAATATCCACAATTGCATCAATCGAACGAACACCACTTCGGCGCAAACGCTCGACCATCCAAACCGGCGTTGGGCGACTGACATCAACATTCTCGATGACTCGACCGACGTAACATGGACAACCCTCTGGCGCCGACAAATACACATCGTGCGTTTCGTCAGATTCGGGATCCACAGGGTCACAGTGAACGAACGAAAACTGAGCTTGGCTCAAAACGCCAAGCTCACGAGCCAAACCTGTGATCGACAAACAATCACCGCGGTTCGGTGTGAGATCAACTTCCACCACCTCATCAGGAAGTGACAACAGTTCGGCAAAGTCAGAACCTGTCACAAAAAAATCTGGCAGCTCCATTAAGCCGTCACGTTCGTCTGACAGACCTAACTCGTCAGCACCACAGAGCATGCCATTTGACTCGACACCACGCAGCTTGGCTTGTTTAATTTTAAAGTCTTCACCGATCACAGCACCAACGCGTGCAAAAGGGACCTTTAGACCGGCTCGCACATTCGGCGCACCACAAACGACCTGATAGGTTGATTCACCGTCGGTGACTTCACACACATTCAACTTATCCGCATCCGGATGCTGAGAGACAGAAAGCACCTCGCCGACAACAACATGTGTAAACGGCTTGGCGGCAGCTTCAACACCGTCCACTTCAAGTCCAGCCATCGTCAGTCGGCTGACAATTTCATCGACCGATAAATCAGTCGGACATAGGCTTTTCAGCCAAGAGATACTTGCTTTCATGTCTATCCGTGAAACTGGTTGAGGAACTGTAAATCATTTTCATAGAACAGGCGAAGATCACCAATTTCGTATCGGAGCATCGCTAAACGCTCAATACCCATACCAAATGCAAAGCCTTTGTAGACAGAGGTATCGACGCCCGTTTGCTCAAAGACTGTCGGATGCACCATGCCGCACCCCATGACCTCAAGCCACCCAGTATGCGAACAGACACGACATCCTGAGCCTTCACACATCACGCATTGGACATCGACTTCAGCGGACGGTTCTGTGAACGGGAAATAGCTCGGTCTGAACCGAACATCAAGATCTACTTCGAAAAAGCGGTTTAAGAAGGTAATAATCGTGCCTTTGAGATCGGCAAAGCTGATGTCTTGATCAACCACTAAGCCTTCAATCTGATGAAACATCGGTGTATGCGTTAAATCACTATCACACCGATAGACACGCCCTGGTGCTACGATGCGGATTGGCGGTTCTTCACTCACCATAGTCCGAATCTGCACAGGTGAGGTATGCGTTCTTAACACCCGACCATCGTCAAAATAGAAAGTGTCGTGCATGGCTCGCGCGGGGTGATGCGATGGGATATTCAGGGCCTCAAAGTTGTGCCAGTCATCCTCTATCTCAGGACCTGTTGCGACCGTGTAACCAAGACTTGCAAACAGTCGATTCAACCGATCAAGAGTGCGCGTCACCGGATGCAACCCTCCGATTTCTTGCGGACGACTGGGCATGGTCACATCCACCGCATCACGCATCAAACTCTGAGCTTCCGCTTCGACTTCGAGTGTTGTTTTCCGCGCTTCGAGCACTTCAGTCACTCGATCACGAACGGTATTAATTTTCGCTCCGGCTTGTGGCCGTTCTTCAGCAGATAATTGGCTAAGTGTCTTCATTTGCGCACTAATCAATCCCTTCTTACCAAGGAATTTCACGCGCACATCATCAAGGTGCGCCAGCGAATCTGCGGATTCGATTAACGCTAGGGCCTCGTCTTGAATACTCTGTAAATTGTCCATTTGGAGTCCAACAGCATAAAAAAGGCCGCGAGGAGGTTGTCCAGGCGGCCTTCCCTTCAGTCACCCTGAAGGTTTGAAATTAAGCGTTCACCTGTTCGAGCGCTTGCTTTGCTTGCTTGGCGAGTGCAGCAAATGCAACCTTCTCGTTCATCGCAAGATCTGCGAGTACACGACGATCCATTTCAATATTGGCCTTTTTCAGACCATCGATGAAACGGCTGTAGCTCAAACCGCATTCACGCGCACCGGCATTAATACGGGCAATCCAAAGCGCACGGAACTGACGCTTTTTCTGACGGCGGTCACGGTATGCGTACTGACCCGCTTTGATTACAGCTTGTTTAGCAACACGAAACACGCGCGAACGGGCACCGTAGTATCCCTTGGCCTGCTTCAGAACTTTCTTGTGACTCGCACGTGCGGTGACACCGCGTTTAACTCTTGGCATGGGTCTCTCCTATTACCGAACACCGGGAAGCATACGATGAATCAGCTTGATATCAGAGGCTGCAACCATCAGGGTGCCGCGTAAATGACGCTTACGCTTGGTACTCTTCTTCGTCAGAATATGGCTACGGAAAGACTGCTTGTGCTTAAAGCCTTTTGCAGTCGGCTTAAAACGCTTTAGAGCGCCTGAGTTACTTTTGAGTTTTGGCATATTTCCTTTTCACTCCGCATTAGAGCGTGTTGCTCTCACTTCTTTTTCGGCGCGAAGACCATGATCATCTGACGGCCCTCTAATTTCGGGCGCGCTTCGACAACTCCATACTCTTCGAGGTCCTTTTCCAAACGCTCCAACATTTGCATGCCGAGTTCTTGATGAGCCATTTCGCGGCCTCGGAACCGAATGGTTACCTTGGCCTTATCGCCGTCCTCGAGGAAACGCACCAGGTTGCGCAGTTTGACCTGGTAGTCTCCTACGTCCGTCCCCGGACGAAACTTAATTTCTTTCACCTGCAGTTGGTGCTGCTTTTTCTTCGCCGCCGCCTTGGCTTTTTTCTCTTCGTATAACCGTTTGCCAAAATCCATGATTTTGGCAACTGGAGGATCTGATGACTCCGCAATCAACACAAGATCAAGATCGTTCTCACGAGCTGCCACAAGCGCGTCATTTGTGTTCACTACACCAATTTGTTCACCTGTTGGACCGATCAACCGCACTTTAGACGTGCGAATTTCTTCATTGATCAGTGTGCGCTTTTCACCCGGCGCACCTTTGGGTTGTGCTCTTCTGATTACTCTGTCTCCGATCCAATACCGAAACGACCGCGCATCCCGATTTCGCTGTGAAGCTTGTTGGCAAAGGCTTGTAAATCCATCGCGCCAAGATCTTCACCCGTCCGGGTCCGCACAGCCACCTGCTGGTTGTTCACTTCTTTATCACCGATCACCAGTAAATAAGGGATACGCTGTAAAGTGTGGTGGCGGATTTTATAGCCGATCTTCTCATTGCGCAAATCGGATTTAACGCGAAGACCTTGAGCGACAAGCATTTTTTCCACATTTTTCGCATATTCATGCTGTGAATCAGTGATTGTCAGGACAATTGCTTGCGTTGGAGACAACCACGGCGGCAGTAAACCTGCCGTATTTTCGAGTAAAATGCCGACAAAACGCTCCAAACTTCCCAATATCGCGCGATGCAACATTACAGGCGTCTGCTTCGAGCCGTCTGCAGCCACATATTCTGCGCCAAGACAGCCCGGCATCGAAAAATCGACTTGCATCGTTCCGCATTGCCATACACGGCCCAAACAATCTTTCAACGAGTACTCAATTTTTGGTCCATAAAAGGCACCTTCGCCCGGAAGTTCCTCCCACTCGACACCCAAGTCATCCAATGCATCAGAGAGCGCTTTTTCCGCTTTATCCCAGGTCGCATCATCGCCTACCCGCTTTTCAGGCCGCGTCGAAATCCGCACAATCATGTCGTCGAAGCCCATATCGCGATAGACCTCGGTCAGCAGTTGATTGAATGTCTTCACCTCGTCGGTAATCTGGTCTTCAGTGCAGAAAATATGTGCATCATCCTGAACAAAATTCCGCACGCGCATTAATCCATGCAACGAACCTGATGGTTCGTTTCGGTGACATGAGCCGAACTCAGCTAACCGAATCGGAAGTTCACGATATGAGGTGATCTTCTTGTTGTAGATCTGTACGTGACACGGGCAATTCATAGGTTTCACTGCGTAATCGCGGCTTTCACTCGATGTCACAAACATGTTTTCTTGGTACTTATCCCAGTGGCCCGACGCTTCCCATAGTCTTTGATCAACAAGTTGTGGAGTGCGAATTTCTTGATAACCAGAATGCTCAAGACGATCACGAATGTAATCTTCAAGCACGCGATACACAGTCCAGCCATTTGGATGCCAGAACACCATGCCTGGCGCTTCTTCCTGCAAGTGGAAGAGGTCCAGCGTCTTTGCCAGATTCCTGTGATCCCGTTTAGCCGCCTCTTCTAAGAACTTTAAATGAGCATCCAGATCTTGCTTGGACGTAAACGCGATCCCGTAGATCCGCTGCAGCTGTTTATTATTAACGTTACCACGCCAATAAGCACCGGTCACATGGGTCAACCTGAAGTGACGAAGAAACCGCGTGTTGGGAACATGAGGCCCACGGCACATATCGGTGTATTCTTGATGGTGGTACAAGCCAATCGCATGACCATCGTCAGGAATATCCTGTTCGATAATCTCAAGCTTGTAAGGCTCTTCACGCTCTTCAAAGGCCGCAATCGCTTCTTCACGCGAAGCCCACTGTTTCATCACTGGGTAATCGGTCTTCACAAGTTCTTGAATTCGTCGTTCGAGCGCTTCTAAATCCTCAGGGGTCAGCTGCCGCTCATAATCAACATCGTAATAAAACCCATGCTCGATGACTGGCCCGATCGCCATCTTGATTCCGGGGAAAAGCTGCTTGCCCGCGTGACCAACTAAATG
>CACJLQ010000012.1 GCA_902594275.1 uncultured Litorivicinus sp. | reverse complement strand
CATTCGGATGGCACTCGCTGAGATCAAACGCGTTGAAGTGGATGAACGGATTGATGCAGACGACGCGCGTTGTCTGGCCATCATCGATAAAATGTCAAAACAACGTCGTGATGCAGCCAACCAATTCGTTGATGGTGGGCGCCAGGATCTTGCCGACGGTGAATTGGCGGAAGTTGAAGTTCTTAAAGAATTCCTCCCCGCACAGCTCTCTGAGAGTGAAATCATATCGCTGATCGATGAGACAATTGCCACAACTGGTGCATCTGATCCCCAAGGCATGGGGCAGGTGATGGGGCAATTAAAATCCAAAGTTCAGGGGCGCGCTGACATGCAGGTAGTCAGTCAGCTGGTCAAAGAGCGCCTCAGCTAAATCCGATCTCTGAAATTCGGATACACTCTCAACACTGATCGCAACTGTCGGGTGTCAAGTGGCTGGACGAATCCCTGATTCATTTATCGAAACGCTGAACGATCGCGTCAACATCGTCGATGTGATCAGCACTCGTGTGACGCTGAAAAAGTCAGGCCGTGAATATCACGGCCGCTGTCCCTTCCATGATGACTCGTCTCCTTCGTTGTCAGTGAGCCCCGATAAACAGGTGTATCACTGCTTCGGCTGCGGCGCTTCAGGCGGACTGATTAGTTTTGTGATGGAATATGACAAGGTCGATTTTATCAGCGCGATTGAAAACTTAGCGTCACTGGCAGGCCTCGAAGTTCCAACAGCAGCGGCCGACCCCGAATCCGGACAGCGTAAAGCGCTCTACGCGATCATAGAACAAGCGGATCAAGCATTCAGAAAGGCCTTGAAGTCCAATCCGAATCGAGAGCGCGCAATCAATTATTTGAAAGGTCGTGGCCTGACAGGACTCATTGCCCACCGATTCGGTCTCGGATACGCCCCAGATGGGTGGCGTTTTTTGTTAGATCAACTAAGTACTGAAGCGCAAGCAAAAAAGTATCTACTTGACGCGGGTCTTATCGTTGTGAATTCGCAGGGGCGAGAATACGATCGGTTTCGAGAGCGGGTGATGTTCCCAATTCGGGACATCCGGGGGCGGACCGTCGCATTCGGGGGTCGTGTTCTTGACGAGAGTAAGCCCAAATATCTGAATAGCCCTGAGACAAAACTATTTCATAAAAGCGAAATGCTGTACGGTCTCTACGAGGCGCGTCAGGCCTGCCGGTCGCTAGACCGTGTATTGATTGTTGAAGGCTACATGGACGTGGTTGCTCTGGCACAATTCGGGATCGACTTCGCCGTCGCAACACTCGGAACTGCGTTGACAGGCCAACATCTCGATCGACTCAGTCGGCAAACGGCACAAGTCATAGTCTGCTTTGATGGAGATCAAGCGGGCCGCACCGCGGCGAAACGTGCGTTGGATACCATGCTTCCCTTTTTAAGTGATGAATTCAGTATTCGATTTCTATTTTTACCCGACGGTCATGATCCTGATTCATTGGTACGTCACGAGGGAACCGATGCCTTTCTAAGTCGATTAAATGAAGCACTTCCTGCATCCGAGGCGCTAATCGGCTTACTCGCCGCTGAAGTCGATATGACAAAAATCGATGGACGCGCTCGACTCACCGCACTCGTTTTACCAAAAATTGCAAAGATTCCAACCAGTATCTATCGCTCACTGATGCTCGATTCGTTAAGTGAACTTTCTGGGACTCGTCGGATAGATCTCGATATACGATTGCAAGATCTTCAGATCGAAGCGTTTTGTGTAGACGCACAACCGGGCGAAATGCCGACCTCGGAAACGACGACGAAGATCGATGCCGAGATGATGAGCTTTGAATCGTCGAGACACAACGAAGACGAACAACACGAAGATTTTGCAGATCACCTTGAACCGCCAATGGAGATGGACACTCCAATTGAAGTGCTGCCGAAAATCCAATTTCCAGATCCTGATAAACCAGAACCACTTGCAAATCGATTACTGTGGCTCGTGTTACAAAATCCGTTGCTCTTGACTGAGCCGATACCCATCCCTGAACGCAGTCGCCTGGTGAATATTCATCCGCTGACTCAAGTTTTCGATTGGATCATCCGAAGCAATAAACCGACAACCGCAAGGTTAATGGGGCACTTCAGCGGAACAGAACTCGGTCGATTACTGTCGAAATTGCTGAATCAAGAAGCACTCTTCAGTGAAAGCGCTTATAAAGCAGAATTCAATGATGGCCTGGATCAACTCAAGAAACAGTTGGTGACAGAGTCGATGAAGCTTTTGGCTGAAGACGCGAAGCGTGGGAAAATTTCCGCTGAAGACTTGCATCAGGCACTTACAGCGCATAAAAAGTAATGAAAATTACTGTTGAATCCGTGTATATTGTGCGGCCATTTTACCAACATATTTCTTAGGTCAGTTCATGGCAGAAAAACCGTTAGATCAGGAACTTACGCAAACCGAGCAACGTCAATCGCGTCTTAAAGAGTTGATTGCGAAGGGTAAGGAACAAGGATACCTCACCTACGCCGAGGTAAATGATCACCTCCCCGAGGAAATTGCAGATCCTGATCAGGTTGAAGACATCATTCGTATGATCGGAGATATGGGGATCGCGGTTGGTGAAGAAGCGCCTGACGACGATCAGCTACTCCTCGGTGAAAATTCTGCAGCAACTGACGATTCAGCTGCTGAAGAGGCAGCGGCTGCGCTTGCTTCTGTGGAAAATGATGTAGGTCGTACAACGGATCCAGTCCGTATGTACATGCGTGAAATGGGTACGGTTGAGCTCCTCACACGCGAAGGTGAGATCGTAATTGCCAAACGGATTGAAGAAGGTATCCGTGAAGTCATGCAAGCCATGGCCTACTACCCTGGCATTGTTGAATCAGTGCTTGCAATCTACGATCGAATTCAGTCAGAAGAGGGACGTATGTCTGATCTACTCGCCGGTTTCTTGGATCCAGATCCGGCAGATGACGAGCCTGTTGAAGCCGCTTCAACCGAAGAAGTGAGTGATCAAAACTTCGACGACTCAGATTCAGACGATGATGACGATGACTCAGACGATAGTGATGAGGAAGAGGGAGATACGGGCCCCGACCCTGAAGAAGTCAGGGCGCGCTTTGAAGCACTCCGGGCAAACCTCGCAAAAGCCGAAAAAGTGATTGCAAAAAAAGGGCGGGATTCTAAAGAATCCAAAGATGCGCTCAATGCAATTGGAGATGTTTTCTCATCGTTGAAGCTTACGCCTCGACTGTTTGATGAACTCTGCATCGAATTTCGGACTGTGCTCGACTCAATCCGAAATCAAGAGCGGGAAATCCTACGGCTATGCACCAAGCAAGGGAAGCTCGACCGGAAAGTCTTTATTAAAGAATGGCACGGTAACGAGACCAATTTTGAATGGATCCCAGGCGTTGCCAAGAAAAAGAAATCTGAAAAACTCGAAGCAGTAATTTCGGACGTGCAACGTTGCCAAGCTCGGCTGCAGTCTATCGCGGAAGGGGTGGGTGTCACCATTCCAGAATTACGCGAAGTCAATCGTCGTTTATCAATGGGCGAAGCGAAGGCGCGTCGTGCCAAGAAAGATATGGTTGAAGCGAACCTACGTCTCGTGATTTCAATTGCTAAGAAATATACCAATCGCGGCCTCCAATTTTTGGATCTGATCCAAGAAGGCAACATTGGCTTGATGAAAGCAGTTGATAAATTCGAGTATCGACGCGGATACAAGTTTTCAACCTACGCCACTTGGTGGATACGCCAAGCGATTACTCGCTCGATCGCTGACCAAGCTCGTACCATTCGTATTCCGGTCCACATGATCGAGACAATCAATAAACTCAATCGTATCAGTCGTCAAATGCTCCAAGAGATGGGCCGGGAACCCACTCCGGAAGAGTTGGGTGAGCGGATGGAAATGCCTGAAGATAAAGTTCGGAAGGTATTAAAAATCGCAAAAGAACCAATTTCGATGGAGACACCCATCGGTGACGATGAAGACAGCTCACTCGGCGATTTCATTGAGGATACAACAATCTCATCACCGGTTGATTCTGCCACTGTCGAAGGGTTAACCGAATCAACCCGACAAGTTCTTGCAAGTCTCACGGCACGAGAGGCGAAAGTCCTTCGCATGCGTTTCGGGATCGATATGAATACCGACCATACATTGGAAGAAGTCGGTAAACAGTTCGACGTCACGCGTGAGCGGATTCGTCAGATTGAAGCAAAAGCACTTCGTAAACTCAGACATCCAAGTCGCTCAGATCACCTGCGATCGTTTTTGGACGAGTAAACAACCGACAGCCCGAAGGATTTCTACCTTATGCAAATTGTTTATTTGCTAGGTAGAAATCGAAAGTTGAAGCTGAGCGAAATCGCAGGTTCAATGACTTCTCGAATCAACAACGAGAGGAGGTAAGGGCATGAAAAAACCCTCCTAACATCCATCGCGACACTATCCTTACTCGTGTCTGGCTGGGTTTCTGCAAACGCTCCTTATGCCAGACAAAAAGTGGTTTATCACGTCAATTATTTTGACGTCAAACGATCCATTGGAGCGATGCGCAATGCCCAGAACCATATCAATGCGCTTGGGGAAGGAAAGTACAAATCCGATTCGTACTCCACGGAAATGGAGTTGAATTACTGAGAAACGTCTCCTAAGAGAGCACCGATGCGGCCAATCGGATCGATTCGCTGAGGAGCCAAGGAGTCATATTCAACATCTGTACAAATACATTGAAGGGCCGAAAAATTGCGCTCGACGACCTGGATTTTGCAGAACGACCCGACATTGTACCCTCCGGAGTTGCTGAGATTGGGAAGCTTCAACAAGAGGGTTTTGTCTACCTCAGACCATAAAAAAGAGCCGGCTTTTGCCGGCTCAACACTCGCTATGAAAAACTGTCTCGATAGTCATCCCTTAACAGATTTTTCTGTACTTTCCCCATAGTGTTACGTGGCAGCGCATCGAGCTGAATCCATCGTCTCGGTAATTTAAATCCAGCTAACTTTTCTCGACATACCGCTTGAAGTGCGTCTGTATCAAGCTGAGATTCCCCGACCAAAATCGCAACAATACCCTCTCCAAAATCTGGATGAGGAACACCGACAACGGCACTCTCGATAACACCCTCTTGATCGTTTAGGACGTCCTCTATCTCTTTCGGATAGATATTTAATCCACCCGAGATGATGAGGTCTTTTCCGCGTCCAACAATCGAAATATAACCATCGTTGGACAGCGTCGCCATATCGCCAGTGATGAACCAGTCACCTTTAAATTCAGCCGCGGTCTTCTCAGGAAGTTTCCAATACCCTTTAAAGACATGGTCACCCTTAACCTCGAGCGAACCAATCTCGCCGTGCGGTAAGAGACTTCCATCTTCTGCAATAATCCGAACTTCGACGCCCGGCAGTGGTGGACCAACAGAGCCTGCGCGGCGATCGCCGTTCAAGGGATTTGAGCAACTCATGCCAGTCTCGGTCATGCCATAGCGCTCGAGAATCCGCTGACCTGTCCGGCTGAAAAACTCATCCGAGGTTTCAACAAGTAAAGGAGCCGACCCCGAAATGAAAAGGCGCATATGACCACTTACATCACGATCAAAACGTGGATCAGCAAGTAAACGCGTATAATAGGTCGGCACACCCATCATCACTGTCGCGTCGGGCATCGCTTCCAAAACCATCTCAGGATCAAACTTCGGCAACATGATCACTGGTCCACCATTCATGAGTGCTAAATTCAACGCCACAAACAGACCATGCACATGGAATAACGGTAACGAATGTAACAAAACATCATCAGAACTGTAGCCCCAGGCCTCAGTTAACATCCCTGCATTAGCCACTAAGTTACTGTGGGTGATCATGGCACCCTTAGGTTTACCCGTGGTCCCTGATGTATAAATGATGGAAGCCAAATCGTTGGAAGCTCTGGCGACAACGTCGGTGGACGACTGACAGGCTGCCTTTGCAGTTTCAAATGCATCGACCAACGTTCCAGTCTCACCATCGAGAGTCAAGACCTGTAAACTTGGTATCGAGCCTTTGAGAGACTCAATATGACTCAGCCGATCGGCAACACACACATGAAGCCTTGACTCTGCGTCCGTCAGGAAATATTCAATTTCACTATTCGTATAGGCCGAATTTAGAGGAAGGTACACTGCACCACAGCGTAAAACAGCAAGATACAAAACAACATTCATCCAGCCTTTATCAATCTGAACAGAAACCCGATCTCCCGGTTCTAGCCCAAGATCAATGAGCGCCGACGACAGGATTGCTGACTCAGCGTCTAGATCTGACCCTGTCAGATTCCTACCCCCGGGGATCGAAAGCAACCGCTTATCAGCAGAGTGCTGCAGATTTACTTGAATTGCCGCAAAAACATTATGCGTCATGAGAGCATTCCTTCAGTTGATGCTTTATCGTTTTCTTTAATAAATGCTGTACACCTTTTGATGTCGCAATTTGGCCTGTTTCCATGAGCCGCTCATGATTGCCCACGATGTCATCAAGCTCGTACAGGTAATTCACCATGAAACCGAAACTCTGCTTCTGGCCACGGGAACTCATATCAGCATTTGCATTAATCCGTTCAAGCGTCGCCCCATTCCCTAAGTGGAATCGCGCAACAGGATCTATGAGCTTTGCGCCTTGACCAGCTGTCAGATATTTCGCAACCAAAGGCTTCAATTCAGCATGATCGGTCGACTGCTCAAATAGATGCAGATACTCCCGACCCGCAGTCTCAAGCCAACGACGTAATCCAGGGATTGGTGATAACGTCACAAAGCGCTTGAGATTCGGACGCTCGCTCTGCAAGACAGAAACCACTTGCTTAATCAGCAAATTTCCAAAACTCACACCAGCGAGTCCTGGCTGGCAGTTGTTGATCGAATAAAAAACTGCGGTATCAGCCAATACTGGTGGCGCGGGTGGCGTATCAAGAAGTGGCTTGATCGCGTCAGCCATCCCTTCCACTAATGCAACTTCAACAAAGATTAACGGCTCATCAGGAATCACCGGGTGAAAATACGCAAAGCAAAAGCGGTCCTCGGCCAGCCGACGTCTCAAATCATTCCAGCCTTGAATTTCATGCACAGATTCGTACTGAATCAACTTTTCCAAGACAGCAGCCGGCGTTTGCCAATTAATTTGCTCCAGTCGTAAAAATCCCTTGTTGAACCAAGATGTAAATAAGTGGGCCAGATCATGATCGATCGGTTTGAGTTCGGGATGTTCTCGGAGTGGGTTTCTTAGCGCTTCTCGCATCGATATCAGGGTTTGCAACCCACCAGGAGCTGCGTTCATACGACGAAATAGCTCCTGTCGCTTCGCTTCAGCCGCTTGATGTAGAGCCATAGCAGACGATTCATCAGCTAACAGTTTGTAATCCGCAATCGCATGATCGAGGCGCTGTTTGTCCGGACCGAACTCGTCGATCAGACAACGAAAAAAAGCGAGATGTTCTTGACTGTCCAGCGCATGCCATGAAGCAACTACCGATCCAGCAAGTGCCAGGCCAGTTGCCTCACCTTTCCGGGAAATAACCGCGTGGCATTGCGTAATCAAATCATCCAATGGAATCCCGTCAGATCCCAAGTCCAACAACTCAAGGGCCCGATCAGTGACCTGCTGGATCCATCGCTTAATCCCTGTCGACATGATGGTCAACTACTCAAACAACGCGCCGTAACCTGGGATACGGCTTGGTAGACCCAGTTCCTGCATCATGCGATAGCTCGTTGCAACAGAAGCCGACAGCGTCGGAATTCCTGTTTTAACTTGCAGACCTGCAACGGCGGACAGGGAAGGCATTTGAACACACGCAGAGGCAACGAGTGCATCAACATTAGCAAGTGTTAAGCGTTCAACCAATTCGATTGGCGCCTTTGGATCTTGCCGTGCAACTTCTAAGTTATCGGGGATCTCTAGGCTAAGTGCATCGATCACCTCAAAGCCTTCAGATTCCAAGTACTGGCAGACCAGATCGGTGAGTGGTTTACGATAGGGCGTAATCAAAGCAATCTTTTTTGCGCCCAGCACCGTAAGACCCTCAACGAGAGCCCCTGCAGAACTCACAACTGGGCATGGGTGATGGTTATCAATCGTCACTTGATGCAGCCTCGATTGGCTCTCGCGATGATATCCAAGCCCCATTGACATAATGGCAACCAAACAGGCGTATCCCATGACGTCGACCGCAGCATCAGATAGTTCAAGTGCGCAACGATCACTATCACGATCCATTGCAGCAAGCTCCTCCTTGGTCACCTGCTTCATTCGCATTCGACTTGAGTGAAAAGTAAATCGGTCATCGTAATGTTTTTCCCGCTCCCGAAATACAGCTGGGATTTCCGTTTCCATAGTGACATTTGAGCTTGGGACGATCTGCCCAATTCGATAAGTAGTTGTCATGAGACAGCTGTTCCCATCAATACATCGGGCAGCCACGTTGCGATTCCCGGAAATAAGCACAGGATGACAATTGCGACTACCATGCACGCGACATAGGGAAGTGAACCCTTCAATATGGTCTTCAACGGAATTTCAGGCGCGATCCCATTAATGACATAGAGATTTAAGCCAACAGGGGGAGAGATTAAGCCAATCTCCATATTAATCGTCAAGACAACTGCAAACCAATACGGGTCGAATCCTGCACCCAAAATAATGGGCATCAATATTGGTGCTGCCATCAAGATCACAGCCACAGGAGGCAGGAAAAATCCGGCAACCAACAGGAATAGATTCACATAAAACATTAATACCCATCGATTCACATCGAGTGTTCCGATCCATTCTGCAATCGCTTGGGTGATAAACAAACTCGACAGCATGTAAGAAAACACGCCCGCAGCACCGATGATAAACAAAATCATGACGGACTCTTTGGTTGCATCACGCAACATCACCCACACAAGGGACAGATCTGTCATCTTGTAAATCACTATTGCAAGGCCGAGACACAACAAGGCCCCAACTGCAGCAGTCTCTGACGGCGTAGCGACGCCACCATACAGCGCATACAAAACGCCAAGGATGACGAGAAGAAAAGGAATGACTCTTGGTAGAACCTCAAACTTCTGTTTCCACGTGAAGGTACGTCCCGCCAACGCATCAACACCACCTTCACGCCAGGTCGCATAAATTGACCAGGCCATAAAAAGACCGACAAGCAATAATCCCGGCAAAACGCCGGCTAGGAATAACCGACCAATCGATGTCTCGGTCGCAATCCCGTAGACAATCATCGTAATCGAGGGTGGAATTAATATCCCAAGCGTTCCGCCTGCCGCAATCGATCCGGCAGCAACACCATCGGGGAAATTACGCTTCCGCATTTCTGGGATGCCCATCTTTCCAATCGCGGCGCAGGTCGCAGGTGACGATCCCGACATTGCAGCAAACAAGGCGCAAGCACCAAGATTCGAGACAACTAGTCCGCCTGGAATTCGAGTCAGCCAACGGTCGAGTGCTTCGTACAAATCGGCACCGGCCCGCGTAGAGGCAATGGCGGCACCCATCAGAATAAACATTGGAATCGAAAGAAGTGCAAAATTATCCAGTTTCCCGAAGAGTACTTCCGGGATCAGTTCGAGCGCACGGAGACCATCAAAAATAATTAAAAATAATGCGGAGACCACCAGTAGCCCGTTAGCAACTGAGATCCCCGAAAACAAAATAAAGATAGTAACCGCACCAACAATGGCTCCCAACAACAATGGATCCATTAGTGGCCACCTCCCTCAACAATAATATCTTCCGCAGGTGTTGAGAGTGTCTCCAATAGATCCGCAAGTAACTGAAGCGCGAAAAGGCCAAACCCTAAAGGCATCGATAGATAAGGAATCCAAAGTGGTGGTCCCCAGACGGTCTCAGAAACCCATCCGCGTGAAAATGACAGGTGGACCAGCTCAGCACCGTGGTATGTCATGACAGTGAGGATGGCGATGGCTGCCAAGAAGCTCGTAATGAGCAATAGTTTACGTGCCACAGGCGTTAACAGCATTGGGACAAGGTCAACATTGACGTGTCCTTTCAACTTTTGCACGTAAGGCAACCCCAACAGCGTCGCGGCTACCATGAGGTAGATGACAGCCTCAGTCTGCCATATCGTTGAACCATTCAAAAAATACCGGATGAAGATCATCTGACACGTAATTGCAACGGCTACAACGATCATGCCCGCCGCTAGGAACCCGACTAATTGCGACGTTGAGTTCACCGCACGGATGAATGCCTGCATTTTTGATTTTCCTAGAAATGCCCGACCTGACGGTCGGGCAAGGGGTACAGATTAGTTACTCAACAGCAAGAGCAAGATCGAGGAACCGCTGTCCTTCTGGGTAATCAGCGACGAACTGCTTGTAAGATGTCGACTTAGCGAGATCCTGCCACGCCTTGAACTCATCTTTGCTCATCTCTTTGATCTGAACACCAGCGTCGCGGAACACTTTAACTGAGTTGGCGTCTTGCAATTTTGCTTCGGTCAAATAATATTCCTCAGCTTTCTTGGCACCCTCACGTAGTGCCTTCTTCTGAGCGCCATTTAGGCCATCAAACGTTGACTTATTCATTAGCAGTGGTTGGTACATGAACCAAAGTGCTTGATCTCCGGCTGGTGTATAGCACTTCACTTGCTCGTAGATGCGGTACGAAACAAACGAAGATGACGATGTATTTGCTCCATCGAGAACACCAGTCTGCATCGCATTGTAGATTTCTGATGAAGCCATTGATGCTATGGATGCCCCAGCACCAGCGAGCAGCTGGTTGAACGACTTACCTGCCGCTCGCATTTGCATACCCTTCACATCATCTGGATGTGACACGCACTTCTCCTTGCCAACAAAGCCACCAGCGAGATATCCGTGTACTAGCACCATTACGTCATCTCCGGCCATTTTTTCTTGAACAGCGTCCATAAATGGCGAATAGTTCAGACGTGCTGCATGGTCGTGGTTCTTCACTAACCCGGGCATGAGTGTGAGGTTATATGACGGTTGCTGACCGCCGGCGTATGACAGTGGCAGTACTGTCATATCCAACTGCCCGCGGGACAATGGCTTGTATTGCTCCTTTGGCTTGAAAAGCGACTTCGATGGAAAAATCTTAATGTCTAGATCGACGTTCGCATCTTTCACATGGTTGGCCACGATTTCTGCCACCTTGTGACGAACATCTTTGGTTGACCACTGATGTGAGAGACGCAGCTCGGTCGCGCTTGCGACGGAACTCACAAAGGCTGCACTAATTGCAGCGGCTACAAGGGCTTTTACTTTCATTTCAGGCTCCTGCCGATTGTTATGCGTTATTATGGCTTGCATAGTCTCGTATGCTGCGTGGAAAATATCGTATACAAAAATAACATGCAACGAGTTTTCTAAAATGAGTAGTCGAGCCGCAACACGAGTCTTTCAAGGGGTTGAAGAACAAATTGCAACCGGCCAACTGAAAGATGGTGCAAAACTAGACGAAACGTCGTTAGCTGAACGATTTCAGGTGTCAAGGACCCCAGTTCGTGAAGCACTTCTGCAATTAGTTGGCTCGGGGCTTGCAACTCAGATCCCGAAACGAGGCTGTTTTGTGAAAGCGCCATCATTCCGAGAAATGATCGAAATGTTTGAAGTCATGAGTGAGCTTGAGGGGATGTGCGCTCGACTGGCTGCGCGCCGTATCAGCGACGAGCAGCTCATCACATTGGAACGGTTAAATAAAGAATGCGAGAACGCAATCGAGGCCAATGATAGTGATCTGTACTATCGGAAGAATGTGGAGTTTCACGAGTGTATTTACAGTGCGTGTGGCAACGGATTTCTCGCAGAAGAAACCCGCTCACTACGACGGAGACTACAATCTTTCAGGCGTCTACAATTGCGCGTCAGGGGTCGTATGTCACAGTCATTGGATGAGCACTCTGAAATTATCGAGGCAATTCGATCGGGTGATGCAGATCAAGCCGATCGAGTATCGAGGCAACACGTCATGATCCAGGGTGAGCGTTTCAACGATCTTCTCGCTCACATAGAACAGGGCCCATGAAACCAAAGGCATTGCTATTTGATGTTTTCGGCACGGTCGTCAACTGGCGACTCGGAATTACTCTGGACATAACCACCCACTTTCAAAACCATCCGTGTAACAACGCACCTGAAGCAATTGCCGATGCAACGCGTGCACAATATCAGTCGTCGATGGAGCCAATCCGAAGTAGTCGCCGAGGTTACGTTGACTTGGATACACTCCACACCGAGAACCTCGAGTCAGTTGCAGATGTTTCACTTGGAGCTTGGAACACCCGAAGAAAAAAAGTGGTTGATCGAAGCTTGGCGTCGCTTGCCGTGTTGCCCAGATAGCGTTTCTGGCATCCGCGCGCTGCAGCGGCGGTTAATCTGTGCATCACAGTCAAATGCCCACATTGCTCTGGCCGTCAACCTCGGGAGACATAATCAGTTCGCCTGGGATGTGATCTTGGGTTCAGAGGTCGTTCGGACCTACAAGCCAGCACCCGAAGCCTATACCAGAGCTAGTGAAGCTCTTGGATTAAGACCTGAAGAATGCATGATGGTTGCGGCCCATAACTACGATCTCAAAGCGGCTCAAAAGGTGGGCTTTCAGACCGCGTTTATAAGGCGGCCAACCGAGCATGGACCGGACCGGAGGATTGATCTTGAAGCCAAAGGTTACTGGGACATGTGCGCCGAGTCCCTTACAGACCTTGCTACTCAACTTTCTTGTCACTAGATCGTAATCTGGTCCCCAAACGCTTTCATCAGCATCACCCGGAAGTTTGCCTTTTTCTCGAGGCCGAGGCCGGGCCCACTCGGTAGGTTCACAAAGCTCTGCTCAACTTCTAATTCATCGGAGAATCCCCCGAACGGCTGGAAGACACCAGGATACGACTCGTTTCCACCCAGTCCTAACCCGGCTGCAATATGCAAAGACATTTGATGCCCGCCATGCGGCACAACCCGTCTTGGTGACCAGCCATACTCAGCAAGTACATCAAGCGTTCGGTAATACTCAACCAACCCATAGGATAAGGCACAGTCGAATTGCAGATAATCAATGTCTGGACGCATGCCGCCGTAGCGAATCAAGTTGCGCGCATCCTGGTGAGAGAATAAGTTTTCTCCTGTCGCGGTTGGTAAGTCATAGGCTTCAATCAACGCCGCCTGAATTTCGAAATCCAATGGATCACCCGCCTCTTCATACCAAAACAACCGGTATTGCTCCAGTGCTTCTGCATAAGCGAGCGTGGTCTTACGGTCAAACCGACCATTTGCGTCAACGCAAAGATTCTCTTCACCCACAATCTTCAAAGCTGCCTCGATCCGATCACAATCATGGGAAAGGTCAGCCGCTCCGATTTTCATTTTGCAAACCGTATAACCTAGATCGAGATACTGACGGAATTCATCTTGCAGTCCAGAAATATCTTTACCGGGGTAATAATAGCCACCTGCTGCATAAACCCAGACCTCTGAATCAGGTTTCCTTCCCGCCCGGTCAGCGAGTAATTGATATAGCGGGACTCCCTGCATCTTGGCGCGCGCATCCCAAAGCGCCATATCGAGAACACCAACGGCAACTGACCGCTCGCCATGTCCACCAGGCTTTTCATTTGTCATCATGACATCCCAGGCTCTATGAGGATCCAGATATCCATCTTCACCAACCAGGTGATCTGGGTCAGCCTCAAGCAGGCGAGGGATCAAACGATCTTTCAAAATCCCAGAGGCGTTATATCGCCCGTTTGAGTTAAACCCATATCCAACAACCGGTTTACCGTCAACTATATGATCAGTGACGACCGCAACAACCGAGCATGTCATCTTTGAAAAATTGATGTAGGCGTTCTGGATATCTGAGGCGATTGATTCAACAGAATCGTAGATTGCTGTTATGCGCATTTGATCACCGTTTTCGGAAAGTAGGCCGTGCCTGAATCAAAAAATCTGCAGGAGCGGAAGATGACAGATTGTTAACAACCTGTCATCTGAGCAACAGTCATGGATTATGGAGTTTCTAAATTAAAAATTTTGACGTCAAGGAGTAGGTAACCACAGATCGTTAGGCGGTTATAGTGATCGATGTTACCAGACACCTCGATTGCCAGGCGCAAGGAATGCAGAACTCTTGGACGAGGCCGAAAGCTGGCTAGTTGATAGTTGCGAAAGGATTTACCGCGGTTAAGCTTGTATGAACCGCTGACAATGCTGACATTGAATGGCCTCCACCAACAAAACCTGATGATAGTGATGATTTGAGTATTATGGTAACAACAAATATTGCGCCGCATAATACTGTTAGGCACGTCCAAATTGATGAAACCCTACAACTCCTGCGAACGACACATCACATCGCATTCATTGACGTCCGCGATCGTAAATCCTATGTGGACGAACATCCGATATTCGCCGTCAACGCGCCAATTGACTCAATAGAATTGCAAATCAAGCAGCTCTTCGGTGATGAGCCTGGAATTGCCCTAGTTATCGGGGACAACCCAACCATGACAGATTGGGCCGCCGCGGTCATTGCTGACGCTACCCGTTTGACGCCCCAAATCGTCGACGGGGGATTCGATGCATGGAAAAACCATCGCCTCCCGGTCTGGAGGGGAGAATATACACCATCAAAAGCATTTGGTGAGTGGGTAGAAACGACCGGCAACATTCAAAATATCAAGCCTGAAGATGCGATAAATTCCCCACCTCATTATCAATTTGATGTCAGACCTTTTACAGAGTTTCAGAAGTTCAGCTTACCAAGCTCAATCCATTGCCCGACGGGCCAGCTTGGGGCTCTCATAATTCCCCACAGCTCAATTTACCTTCATTGTGCGGGCCGGACGCGAGGAATCATCGCGGCACAGACCCTAGCCGACCAAGATTTTGATGCATCGATCTACTGCATTACCGGTGGCACCCAGGGATGGGAGCTCGCCGGAGGAGTCCGCTCGTTCAACAATCATCGATCGGCTGAAGGGTTCTTCTCCGAGGAAACGATGAAGCAGCACGCCAATCACCTCATCAATAAATTTAATTTGCCAATCGCAACGAAAGATAGCGAGAACAACTGGACACGTTCAGAGACCCAACTACGTATCATTACTGTCAGCGAAGACCAAACGACCGATCAAGCGATCTCTCCAACAACTCTCATCCAAAGCACGGATCAGTATTTGGGTACCCACAACATGCCCCTAATCGTTCAAGGGCCCAATCAACTGGATTGCGCTGTATCCGCGTTGTGGCTCCGACGCCTAGGCTGGAATGCGTGGTTACGCGAAGGGTTGGTGCGAGAATCAGGCGCGCCTAGCTGTGCACCTATCAAACCCCTGGAATGGAACGATGAGTTGCTGCTTGCTGATCGGATTATCGACATCCGTTCAAGCAAAGGATTCAAAGCCAGCCGGCTTAGGGGTTCAAAGTGGATACCAAGATCACAATTCAACACATTACGCACATCGGATCGGCATCTGATTGTCTGCGATCACTCCCAAATCACTCACACACGGAAACTTGTTAACACGCTCAATCTATCGGAATCAACTTGCATCGCTTGGGATGTGATACCCAAAGAATATATCGATTCATGCGCTTTCAGATTCGAAGCCCACCCTTCTGATCAAGCGCTATTTTTCCCAGACAGACATCAAGGAAATCTTGGACATGCAAAAGGATACCTCGACTGGGAACACAGCCTTCTTCCTACCCTGAGAGATTATGGGTGTATTCCGTGGAAACCGATCAACGAACCGCTTGACCATCCAAAGTCACAACTGACTACGTTCTATCAAAAGGTCCGCCTATGACTAAACAGCCAACTGAACATTTGCGATACGGATCTCCTTCGGCAATTCCAGAAGTCGAAAGCGGAGAGACGATTGGTACGCTGTTATCACATCAGTCATGCAGAGCATTTTTGGATCAACCGGTTAACGATCACGTCAAACAGCTATTATTCGCGGCTGCCCAATCTGCACCTAACAAATCCAACTTGCAACAGTACAGTTTTATCGACGTCAACTGTTCATCAATAAGGGAACAACTGATTCAGATGTTTCCTTCGATCCGCTGGGCGCTAACGGCTCCAATGCTCATCTTCGTCATCGGAGACACGCATCGAACGAAAGAAATAAACCGTACTAAAAACTATAGTTTTCGCTGGGAGCAAACAGACACTTTTCTCAATGCAACAGTGGATGCATCGCTCGCACTCGCTTTTATGATTGCCGCCGCCGAAGGCCTTGGTATCGGCACTTGCCCAGTATCAAAAGTTAGAGAATCGAGTAAAGCTATTACAAAGCTTCTAAATTTACCGAGAGGCGCTTTCCCAATCTGTGCATGTGCATTTGGGTATCCGCAAAACGAGACTCAATCAATATCACCGCGACTACCCCAATCAGTCGTCGTGCATCGCGACACTTACCACCCGATCGATTTCAATGAAATTGATAGATATGACGAGACATATAATCGAATAGCCGGGCCACCAAAGGCACGATATCCAGAGAAATTCGGCGAACCAAACCACAGCACATGGTCCGATAATGTCGCGCGACAGACGGCGGTGGTTGAACGCTCAGACTTCAGAGATATGTGCGAAAGCCAGGGTTTATTTCGGAAGCAAAGCTAACAGCCGGTCAACGACTAACTCGTCAGATTCCCACATCAACCAATGACCGACATTCGGGATCACTTCGATCTCAACATGTGGAACTGACCTCCTCAAGATGACTTCGCGCTCCGGGCGATATTTGCCGACGGATGCATCGAACTCTCCGAACAATACAGAGACAGGATAAGGTGCACCGACCAATACGCATGCAAGGGTATCTGTCGCAGAGATCGGTCGACTTTTAAGACGATGCATATCGGTGTTCATTTCCTGAATATAAAGCGCAAGGTCATCAATACACGAGGCGTCCTTGACCATCAAAATTTCGAGATTCCTGCGATGGGCGTCACGAATCTCCTTACGACTCATCTCCTTTGTGCGCCTGATTAAATCCGGCATCTCACCGCGCGGCGCTCCGGTTCCTCCTGGACCCAACAAAACTAAGTGCTCAATTTGCGACGCCATGAGGGAAGCTACATGCCCGGCGATAGCCCCACCAAACGAAAATCCTGCCAATATTATTTTTTGTTGACCGACCAATCTACCCAGGGCTGCAGCGAGCGGACTGGCAACTGACTCAGCTGTATGAGGTTCAACCGGAGTATCGGAACACCCAAAACCGGGCATATCGGGGGCAATCACGGTTGCATAGTGTTCAAGTTGGGTAATTACCTTAATCCAATGCGCCCAAGAGCCATAACCGCCGTGCAACAAAACGAAACATACCGGCCCATCCCCCCAACGGTACAGCTTTACAACTAAGCCATCCACGTCGACGTTGGCAACTGACGCGCGATCAAGGATGTGCGTGTATTCGGCTGGAGGTATTGGATGTCCTATCATGGATTAAATCCCGTTTTGATAAGCCTCATAGAGGAACAAAAGGCCGCCACACACGATGAAGACCTCCATAAATTGCGAATGAACTCGGACAGAAGTATTTCGCACCAACCAACGTCCCACGTACGCTCCCGGCATTGTGCAAAGACCCACCAATATACCGGTAACCATCAGATCGTTTGTCAAAAGAGGTGACATCCCGAACACGATTGTTTTGGTAACGTTCAAGCTAAACCCTAGCATAGCTACTGTCCCGATCATCGTCTCGCCAGCCAGACCGGCACCGATAAGAAAAGGCGCCAACATCACAGCCGCTCCAAACGTGCTGCCGGAGACAATTCCATAAGGGATCCCGGCAAGAGCCAGACCTCTGAGCCCGACTTTCACCTCTTTCTTCTTGAGGGTTCTGTTCAAAGGTATAGATACCAACAAAAACAAACCTAAGACCAACGCGATGACACCGACCGGCAGAGACACATAGATATAGGCACTGAGTACGATAAACGGCAAACCAGTCAGAAAAACCACCAGATATTCCTTAATCGCGACCGATCTACGAAACGCCCATATCCTCGCAACATTGCTAATAATAAGGGCAGTAGCGACCACCGGGACTGTTTCTTTAACCCCGAGAAGTGGCGCCAGCATGACCGCGAGCACGAGGCCTCCCGCGAAACCAGAGAATGAATGGAAAACAGCAGAGCTGAACGCCGCAGCGGCCACCAAGAAAACGAATAAAAAATCTATTTCGCCCATGATTGTCTACAATTCTTGTTTATTCCGGTAAGCACAAAGAAGCATTGTCAGGTCAAGACGTTGATTCAGCGCACGAACAGTGCGATATTCAACACGGTATTGTCAACAGAATATCAACAAAAATCAGAGAGAAACGCATGCCCTCCACTCTTTTTGACAAGATTTGGACCACACATGTCGTTACCGACAGAGGGGACGAGTCTCTTCTTTACGTGGACCGTGTCCTCCTGCAGGAAAACTCATTCCACGCGTTCGACAAGATCCGACGTGAGGGCAGAACTATTCGTAATCCGAACCAGGCGTTTGGGTTCTCAGATCACTACGTTCCGACTCGAAACAGAGAGCTAGGAATCGATGGTATCCGGGACCCCGAGATACGAAACATGGTCGAGCTGATCACATCAGATACCGAAACATATGGCATTGAACTGTTTGGTCTAGGCCATGACTACCAGGGAATATTACACGTCGTTGGGCCCGAGTTTGGTATTACTCAGCCTGGTCTGGTGATTGCTGGAGCGGATTCCCACACATCGACGCACGGAGCACTTGGTGCCTATGCATTCGGCATCGGTTCTTCGGAAGTCGCCCACGTCTTGGCCACCCAGACACTCTGGAGGTCGAGGCCAAAAACGCTCCGCGTCACTATCTCCGGTGAGAGGAGGGCAGGGGTCTCGAGCAAGGATTTGATTCTATTCTTGATCAGAACGATCGGTAGCGGTGGAGCTGTCGGCTACGCCGTCGAATACAGCGGCGACACAATCGACGAGCTGTCTGTCGAAGCCAGGATGACCGTCTGCAACATGTCCATCGAGGCGGGCGCGAGGGCGGGTCTCATTGCTCCTGACCAAAAGGTGTTCGACTACATGCGAGGCAAGCCCATGGCACCTACTGGAACGAAGTGGGACCAGGCTCTCGCATATTGGGAGACCCTCCAGACAGATCCGGGATCAGTCTTTGATCGCGAGGTACAGATCGAAGCCTCGGAGATTGCCCCCCAGGTCACCTGGGGTACAAATCCGGAGATGGTTACCGACGTCACGGGGAGCGTCCCCGATCCGGATGTGGAGCAAGATCTGGAACGAAAGAGTCGGATGACAAGGGCCCTCGAGTACATGGGCCTTTACGCAAATCAGATGATCCAGTCAATCCCGCTTGACCGCATATTTATTGGGTCTTGTACGAACAGTCGGATTGAGGATCTGAGGATCGCCGCGCAGGTTATGAAAGGACAGACGTGCCGAATACCGACAATGATTGTCCCGGGCTCAGAGCAGGTAAAACGAGCAGCTGAGACGGAGGGTCTGCACGAGATTTTTCAACTCGCCGGCGCCGAGTGGCTCGCCCCGGGGTGCTCGATGTGTGTAGGCATCAACGGAGACATGCTTGCGAGTGGTGAGCGCGCAGCCTCTACATCAAATCGAAATTTCGAGGGAAGGCAAGGAAAAGGGGGTCGGACACACCTAGTCAGTCCAGCCATGGCCGCTGCGGCTTCTATTACAGGCCAGTTTGAGAACATCAGTTCCTATGCGGAGGCACGCTCATGGAACCTCTGATTCAGATTAACGCGATAGGCGCGCCGATTCGTCTTGTAAACGTCAACACGGATCAATTATTTCCCGCGCGATTCATAAAAAAACCGCGGGCAGTAGGTTACGCGCAGTATCTATTCCACGACATCCGACGCACCGACGCGGGAGACATCAATCCAAACTTCTCACTCAACGATCCCAAATTTGAAAGCGCTCAAATCCTATTCGCTGGCGCAAATTTTGGCTCAGGTAGCTCAAGAGAGGGCGCCGTATATGCACTTTATGACTCCGGGTTTCGAGCTATCTTCGCGCCAAGCTTCGGTGAAATATTTGCGGCAAACTGCCTCAAAAATGGTGTCCTTACCGCCCGATTAGATCGAGAGAAGATCAAATCGATTCATGATGCATTGGACCTCGCTCAAGAGCCGAAAGTCTCGATCGACATCGATCAGGAACGTTTAACACTTCCGGCCGGCCAGGTTATTAAATTCAGTCTAGATCCATTCCAAAAGCACTGCCTCATGAATGGCTTGAATGAGATTGATCTGTCGCTACAATTTAACGACGAAATTACAGCCTTCGAAGAGAGCCACCGAATGACATGCCCCTGGACCGCGTTATGAGCGTCATTCGGGGAATCGAACTCCGACACCTCAACCTCCCACTCATTAAACCCTACGCTCTGAGCTACAGGACATTTGAGTCATTCGAGCCATATCTCGTCAGAATAATCACGGACGATGGTCACGTTACATTTGGCGAGCAACATATTTCCCCTGGATCCAGCTCTGAAACACGCGAGGGAGGTTGGTCTTTTCTGACCTCATCTGCCGCCACAATACTTGGTTCAGACATCAGCGTAGCCTTTGAACAGGTCAATCACAAACGATCTCAAAGCCCCGTGGCAGCAGCAGCTCTGTTGAATGCGTTAGATCAACTCAAAGAGCCTGGACAGTGGACCCCAAAAGATGATCTCCATATCCCGGTTTTGACTGCGTTTTCAGCAACAATACCTGAGCAGATTGCGACTGAACTCGATGAGAAGATCGAACTAGGGTTTCGAACGTTTAAGATTAAGGTTGGGAAAGACGTCAGCGCCGACAAGGAGAGAGTTCGAGTCATCCAAGACACACTCCGAGACCGTGGTACGATTCGCGTAGATGCGAACCGGGCGTACTCTGCGCGAGACGCGATCGAATTCAGCCAAGTACTCGATCCAGATGCTTGTGAATTATTTGAGCAGCCCTGCGACACTTACGACTGGGACGGCAATGGCCAAGTGGCGCAAGCGTCCCCTGTTCCGTTAATGCTCGATGAACCGATTTGCAGCATCGCGGATATAGAACGCGCCGCAACGATGCCAGGAGTCGGATTTTGCAAGGTCAAACTCAAGCGCTTTGGTTCATTGATTGACTTGTGTAACGCCATCGAGGCGGCGCACGGGCTGGGTCTTCAAATAGTCCTTGGTGATGGCCTAGGTTCAGATATTAATTGTTTCCTCGAGGCGCTAGTATCTGAGCGATATCTGCACCGCGCGGGTGAGTTCAACGGTTGCTTCAAGATTCGAGATGACTCAAGGATCTTGGCGCCAAATCTCAAGTTTGCAGATGGACACATGATTCTCGAGAAGTCAGCGCCCTTGAATCTAAACAAACCAGTCATAAATGCCAGAACAGTTCGAGAAGCAATGTTGGGAGAGACGGACAACTAAGATGAAGATCACGCAACTATCCCCCAACATTGGAGCCAACATCGAAGGTGTCGATCTTACGAAACCTCTCACCCCAGAAGTCATAGGAACCATCAAAGCTGCATGGGATCAATACCTGGTCCTACGATTCAGAAACCAGTCGATCAATGACGATGACTTGCTCCGGTTCAGTAAATATTTTGGGGAACTTGATCCGCCAGGTCCAAACCCATACGGGATTACATTTTTACCGGAATATCCAGAAATCAACGTCATCTCAAACGTTAAGGCGGCCGACGGGACACCAATTGGAAATCTCGGCGATGGCGAGGCAGTCTGGCACGCAGACATGACTTATATCGAACAACCCCCAGTGGCAGGCATCCTTTACTCGCTGGAAGTACCTAGAGACCAGGGCAACACATACTTCGGTAATATGATCTATGCATACGAGGCATTACCTACCAATCTTAAAAAAGAGATCGATGGGAAAATCTTGATCCATGACGCGGCACACAACAGCGCGGGGATGCTGAGAAAAGGATACAACGAGGTTACCGACCCCTCTGAAACGCCGGGGGCAAGACACCCGATGGTTTGGACAGACACCAGGGGCAAGCAAGCGCTATTTCTCGGCCGTCGACCGCACGCCCACATTGTGGGTCTGAGCGTGGACGAGAGTAACCAACTGCTTGATGAGGTTTGGTCACACGCGACTGACCCTGAGTGGATCTGGCACAACGAGTGGGAGGTTGGTGACCTCGTCATGTGGCAGAACCATCTTGTGATGCACAGGAGAGATGCGTTCGATGGAAGCACTCGACGCATCATGCATCGCACGCAGCTGAAAACATTTACGGCCTAGCAAGAATCTAGGTCAATAACCCTGCCCACGTCTAGGGCAGCGGCTCTTTCCAGAGCCAGTCCGGCCATCGCGACGTCGCAGACCGCCATGCCCTGGATCACAGCCAGCGTCACTCCACTGCAAATAGATTGGTATTTTTCAGGGTCCAGCGCCACGTCACCAATCAGGGCCGTCGTTCGAGCCTGAATCTGGTCGACACTTAAACTGTTAGATTTCACCCAATGATGGAGATCACCCTGCTTGAGCGCATAACCCAGATCGTCAAGGATGACATGCTGACTACGCTGCCAGGTGGTGAAGTCAAACTCGGGCACGCCGCCCATTGACAGCGCGACCGACCGGTCCAGTAGCCAATCACCATGAATAAATGCAGCATTTGCCTTAGTGATGGTAAGTACCGCCTCCGCGCTTCTTACCGCCGGCTCTATCGCTTGTATGCTCATTCGTGAGGAGACCGAATAGGGTAGGCTTTCTCTGAACAGTTCACCCCGACCCTCTTCTCGACACCCCAAAATAACACTCGCATCCGGGAACGCGTGCCCTAGTGCGATGGCGCATTCATATCCAATCTTACCCGCCCCAATCAGGGTAATAACTCGAAGATCTGGACGTAACCAACGGAGTGTCAGAGCACCAGAGACTGCTGTGCGTCGCCGGTGCAGCCAGTTCTCAGCGACTACTCCCTCCGGTTGGCCAGTTTCAGAATTCACTACCCAAGTAAAATATGACCCTGGGCTGGCTAGTCTGAAGCCTGCGACTCCAAGATCACCAAAGTGAGCCCCCTTTAAACGGCATTTTTTTGGCAGATCAGATGGTAACTGAAGATATAGCGAGCTCGGCTCTGAAAGAACCGAACCGACTCGGCCGTAGTATTTGTAAGCCTCAGTGCACACCTCAAAACAGGCGTCGATTTCATCGCCCAGGCAACGCCTCACGGTTTGCTCTGACAAGATCCTCAACTCACCCATTTTAAGACTCTCCCAACCATCGGTCTTGATCGACGAAGCGGTCACGGTCCCCCAAGGGGCTTAACAAATCGCACACAGCCTCTGAGTTACCGTTCTCGACGATTGACCTCAGAATTGACTCGGTCGCCTGAATGCAGGCCCGCTGAACATCAGACGGTATAATCATGTACCGGTACCCAAACTTTTCTAATAAGTCGGGGCTGGTGTAGGGTGTTTTCCCACCTGGAAACATGTTGATTAAGACAGGCACGTCGAACAAACCAGGTATCAATTCAACCTGTTCGGCTGTTTCTGGTGCCTCGATAAAAATAACGTCTGCGCCCGAGTCAACCATTGACTTTGCCCGCGAGATTGCCATGTCGAATCCTTCGATCGAGATCGCGTCAGTTCTCCCTATGATCAAAAAAGTTTCCGCTCGCCGAGCTTTTACTGCGGATTCGATCTTACGGCACATTGAATCTTTCGAGATGAGTGACTTACCCTCAAGGTGGCCGCAGCGTTTTGGGAAGCTCTGGTCTTCAATGTGCACCCCCTTGATACCAGCGGCCTCGAACATTTGGACCATCCGTCGAACGTGCTGTGTATCGCCATACCCCGTGTCGCCATCCGCAAACACTGTCCCATCGAATGCACAAACTATCGATTCGAGCCTCGAAGTCATCTCAGTCATCGAGACTAACCCCAAATCGGGTAAACCAAGACTCCGCGCAATAGCACCCCCGCTCGCGTATATCGCCTTGGCACCCACGTGTCTCGCGATCGACGCTCCCAGCCCATCATAAACACCGGGCAGAATAGTCAGTGTTCCTTGGTCATTCATTTAAAGCACCTAAATTGTTGACAAAAATTTTAGCGATCTACCGGTCGTACGAAAATTCTATCGAGTTTTTCCAATAAAGATCCTAGATTATGTTGACAATATACACTGCTTTCGTGACCCTATACTCAGGTATCTGAGATACCTTTAGTTCGAACTTAAACCAATAATAAAGGGGAACGAGATGATTCCTATGAATGCCTTTAAGAAGACTACCTTTGCCGTCTGCGCTACCTTCGCGTTGTCGTCGACAGCATTTGCCGCCAGCCATGGCGACAAGAAGAAAGATGCTCCAGTTTGTGACAAGCCTATCGAAGTGGTCATCCACTCGTCGTATGGCGGGGGAACTGACGTTACCGCGCGGATGATGATGATTCGCTCTCGTCGCACACTAGACCAAGACATGTTCGTAATCAGTAAGCGTGGCGGATCTGGAGCCAAAGCCCAGAACTATGTCCTGTCCAAGCCCGCAGACGGATGCACAATCATGGCTCTAACCCAGTCCCACCTCTACACGATGGTGCAGGGTAAGTCTGACATGAAAATCGATGACATCGTCGGCGTAGCGCGTGCGATGGACGATCCCACGTTCCTAGTTGTTGGCAAGAAGAGTAAGGCTAAAACAATGGAGGATCTAATCGCAGCGTCCAAGAAACGCGCACTGAATTTCGGTGTGGCACAGGTCGGTGGTACAGAACACATTGGTCTCGCGCAGCTCTCAAAGGCAGCCGGCATCAAATTTAAAGTTGTGCCATTTGGCTCGGGGGGTGAAATGCTGCAGGCTCTGTTGTCCGGTGCAATCGACGCGACATTACCGAATGTGAGTGAAGCAGCAACATTAATCGCCGACGGTTCTGTTAGACCTCTTGTACTGCTTGCAGAAGAACGCCTACCAGACTATGCCGATGTCCGTACTTCCTATGAAATGGGTTACGAAGTTAAGACCTCTACAACCCGCGGATATGCGGTTTTGGCTAAGACCCCAAGAGACAAGGTAGAACAAATCTCGAAAGGGCTCGTTAAGGCAATGTCCCACGAAGTATTCGCAAACTACTTGGCTACTGCTGGTCTAAAAGTCGAGACAAGCGTTGCCGGTACCGACGTTTGGGATAAAGGCCTTAAGGCTGAGTACGCGAAGGCCGCAGAGGCTCTCAAAGAGCTTGGTATTGTCAAGTAATCTTCGAGGAGCACGTTGATGGACAATCAAAATTCAACAGCTCCCTCGACCGATGGATCACGGGCCCTTGGGCTCGTGCATCCGGTCGATCTTGCTGTCACAGCAATCATCCTCGCTGGGGTGGCGTATCTCTTCTACGAGACCACGCAATTCGACGAGGTTTCTCCATTATTCGCTCAAAACATCCAACCAGCGATGTACCCCCAACTGTTGCTGTGGATTATCGCGGGGCTCGCCTGCTTCTTGCCGTTCGAGCATATCCTATTGGCGAAGAAAGGTAAGAATATCGATAAAGACCGCAGCGAATCAGTCCACCCGCTTACGAAAGTAACGATTGCATTTCTGGTGGTGGTGGTGCTCGCATCGCCTTATCTGGGAATGTTGTTGACGATGATCACAATCTGTTTGGTGATGCCGCGCCTCTGGGGATACAAAAAGTTGGTCACGATTTTGTTGTTTGCGGGGATATTTCCAGTCGTTGTTTCACTAGTTTTCTCAAAAGTCCTAAGCGTCTATTTCGATTCTGGGATTTTCGGTATCACCCTATAAAAATTAAAAAGGTTCAAGTCAAATGGACGCAATCATCGAAGGTTTTTCGCTTCTCTTAGAAATCGAAAACATTATCTTAATTACCCTGGGCGTTCTGATTGGGGTTCTAGTTGGGGCACTCCCGGGCCTGAGTTCACCGATGGCTATCGCTCTCCTGACCCCCTTTACCATTCAGCTGGAACCGATCCCCGCCATTGCCATGATGGCCGCATTGTATTGTGCGGGGACTTTCGGTGGATCTATTACAGCAATTTTGATTAATGCGCCTGGAGCACCCCCAGCGGTAGCAACTGCTCTAGATGGGTATCCGATGGCAAAACGTGGAGAGCCTGGGCGCGCCCTAGGACTTGCGACAGTCTCTTCCGTTTCAGGTGGAATAATCAGTCTAATAGTATTTATCGTTGCTGCTCCAACCTTGGCCGCTGTGGCACTGGAGTTCCGTCCGCCTGAGTATTTTGCGCTGGCTGTCTTCGCGCTCTCAATGCTCGCGTCAATGACCGGTAAGAGCTCCCTACGTAACCTCATCTCTGGTGCGGTGGGCGTATTGTTAGCGACCGTCGGTATCCATCTCACGACTGGGGTCGAGCGCTTTACCTTTGGGATCCCGGATCTCGATGAGGGCATCCACTTTGTACCCGTCCTCATTGGTCTCTTCGCTATGGGCGAGTTGCTTAGCCAATCAAGCACCCTCAACAATGCTGTTGAGCGTATCGAAGCAAAAGCCATGAAGCTTCCTACCTGGGCTGAGCTAAAAGAACTAAAGAATTGCATCCTCCGCTCGTCGGGAATCGGAACGTTCATCGGAATTCTTCCTGCCGAAGGATCAACGGTCGCGGCGATCATTGGATATAACGAAGCCAAGCGTTTCAGCAAGAAGAAAGATGAGTTCGGAACTGGGACACCTGAAGGAATCGTAGGCCCCGAAGCCGCAAATAATTCAGCAGCCGGGGGTGCGATGGTCCCAACACTGGCACTCGGCATCCCTGGATCAGGATCAACCGCTCTCATCTTGGCGGCACTGATTATGCATGGATTTAGGCCTGGTCCTTACCTCCTAAATGAGACCCCAGAGTTTCTGTACGCCATTTTCGGCGCAATGCTTTTCGCGAATATTGCATTCCTAGCTATCGGACTCGCTGGCGCTAAATTTTTCTCGCTAGTCACGTTTATACCGAAGCAATTATTGTGGCCTGCGGTCTTTATCTTCGCGGTTATTGGGGCCTACTCATCTAGCTCATCATTCGTTGACGTGTATGTGATGCTGGTCGCGGGGCTGATTGGATACTTCATGAACCGCCATGGCTTCGGCGCTGCGCCACTCGTGATGGGGTTGATCCTAGGAAAAATGGTCGAGGAAGCGTTTAGTCAATCAATGATTATCTACGACAACAACTTCCTTGCGCTAATGGAGAGCCCGATTGTTCTGTTTTTCTTCGCGTTGACGGCCGTAAATCTCTCAACACCATTCTGGACAGGGTTCAAGAAGCGAAAGGCATGACACATTCAGATTCTGTCGCGGTGGTGACTGGTTCCGCTCGCAATATTGGCCGGGCGACTGCCATAAAACTCGGAGAGCTTGGCTTTAGTGTGGTGGTGCACACAAATAACGATGACGAAAATCTGCAGCAAACTGCGGATCTAGTGAGACAAACCGGAATGGAATGCGCAACGGTAGTTGGATCCCTAGATAATCCGGATACTGTTATTGCCCTAGACCGCGCGTGTAATACGCTCGGTCACTGTCGGGTGCTTGTGAATAACGCCTCGGTCCGAAAAACCAAGCCTTTTCTGGAGATGACACTCGAGGAGTGGCGACAGGTTTTCAATATTAATAGTGATGCTCAGTTTATTTGCACCCAACAATTCCTGCCGAGTATGCTCGATTCAAGATGGGGACGAATTATCTGTCTTGGTGGCCTGTCAGCCCATACAGGCGCACAAGAGAGGGCCGCAGTAGTCAGCTCTAAATCAAGTGTGCCGGGTCTGGTGCGAGCGTTGGCGGTAGAATTCGCTGATTCCGGGGTGACTTTTAATTGCGTGGTTCCGGGTCATATCGACACACACCGAACCGCCGAAACAGGTGCTCGGTTGAAGCATCCAAGTTTTGATGGAAAAAATGTTCCCTACGGGCAGCCATCTGATATTGCTGCAGTGATTGCAATGTTAGTCGGACCGGATAGTGGATTCATCACCGGACAGACAATCCACGTGAACGGTGGAGCTTTCTTGCCATGACCTCTGTGATTCTTGCGGAACACATCGCCGCCATTTCCGCCAGTCAAACTGCAAATATTCCAGAATCAGTCACACAGATGTTGCAACGAGTCACACTCGATGCCTACGGGCTTATGTTCTCTGCTCGCAACACAGACTACATTCAGGCAATCAAGTCATCATGCATCGATTACGGAAACTCAACAGCGTTTGGTCATGGGTCAAGCTTCACGATGCAAGATGCTGCTCTAATCAACGGGACAGCGATACACGGAGAGGATTTCGACGATACTTTCGAGGGGACCCCTGTCCACGTGTCGTCCGTGATCGTGCCGACAATTCTGGCAATCGCCGAACGTGAGGATATCTCTCCAGACACCTTTATGAAGTCGATGGCGTTCGGTGCGGAACTGATTTGCCGGCTTGCTTTGGTTGCCCCAACAGCGGTTCACCGCCAAGGCTTTCATCCAACCGCTATCTTGGGTGCTTTCGGCGCGAGTTTGACGGCATCGGTCGCATATAGGCTGAGTCCCAAGCAGACCGCGTCAGCGCTTGGAATTGTTGGTTCCATGGCCTCCGGTATCATTGAATACCTCGCTGAGGGAACATGGACCAAGCGAATGCACCCTGGCTGGGCCGCCTCAGCCGGTATCAAATCTGCAGTAATGGCGAAAACAGGTTTCACAGGGCCTCGTACAGTGTTCGAGGGTACTCATGGACTCTTCAAGGGCTTTGCTTCGGACTCCATCACTCCAGACTTCGGTCATTTAGAATCCTTTGGAAACGGTTGGGTTTCTGGGGGCCTTGCATTTAAACCGTATGCTTGCGGAACTATGACCCAGCCGTTTGTTGATTGCGCATTGAAAGCCTCAAATGTCCTAAAGCCTGAGAATATCAAAGCAATACATGCTCATGTCGGAGAAGGTACCGTGCATCGCCTTTGGGAACCACTCGAGGAAAAGAGAAATCCGTCGACACCTTATGGGGCGAAGTTTTCTGTCCCTTACTGCGTTGCAATCGGCTTCCTTGTCGGAAAAGCCGGTTTAAACGAATTTACCGAAGAACAACTTTCAAGCGACGACATCCGATCACTTACTTCAAAAATCACCTACTCTATTAATCCCGAAGATCCCTATCCAGGAGAGTATGTTGGCTGGATTGATGTGATTGATATCGAGGGAAAAACGCACACATTCAAGCAGTCGTGCCTAAGAGGCGGGAAGCGAGAGCCGATGTCTCAGCAGGAGCTTGAAGAAAAGTTTACAAGTAATCTGGTATTTGCAAGCCTCGATAATCAGAACATTGAGTCCGCGCGGGATTGCGTCAACCAACTTTTCAACTCAAAAAATAACATCCGAGAGTGTGTCAAAACGCTCGCAACCATCGGAGAAAAACCATGACACTACCTATTGCTTCAACAGCCCTAGATGGGATCCGGGTCATTGATCTGTCGCGTGTACGCTCAGGCCCTACAGCTGTCAGACAATTCGCAGACTGGGGAGCTGACGTCATAAAAATCGAGCCTCCGGAGTCTGTTGAACCAGATGGAACACTTGGGGCTGGGCGTAACACTGCGGACTTTCAGAATCTACAAAGAAACAAACGAAGCATGACCCTCAATTTAAAATCCGAAGAAGGTGTCCGGATTTTAAAACAACTAATCAAAACAGCCGACGTAGTCATCGAAAACTTCCGCCCAGACGTCAAAGATCGTCTTGGGCTCGATTATGAGAGCCTTAAAGAAATTAACCCTAGAATCATTCTCGGTAGCATTTCCGGTTTCGGTCAGGATGGCCCGTATGCCAAACGACCGGGGTTTGATCAAATCGCTCAAGGCATGGGCGGTTTAATGTCAATCACGGGCGAACCAGGTCAAGGGCCCATGCGGGTAGGAATTCCAATCGCCGACTTATGTGCGGGCCTTTTTTGCGCGATGGGTGTGCTAACGGCATTGTTAGAGCGTAATCAGTCTGGGGAAGGACAGTGGGTACAAACCAGCCTCCTCCAGTCACAGATCTTTATGCTAGATTTTCAAGCTGCTCGTTGGTTAACGCAGGGCGAAATCCCAAAGCAAGCAGGAAATGATCATCCGACCAGCATTCCAACTGGTGTATTTCCAACAACCAATGGCTCAATCAATATTGCTTGTGCAGGGGAAGCGATTTGGCAACGTTGCGCTAAGGCACTGGGTCACGCTGATTGGATAGATGATACGCGATTTTTGCAAAACGCAGACCGCTCAAAGAATCGAAAAATCCTCAACGCACTCATCGCCGAGATAACGATGACGAATACATCAGAGTACTGGGTAGAAACTCTCCTTGAGGCTGGGGTACCAACCGGACCCATCTACTCGGTCGATCAAGTTTTTGCAGATCCACAGGTCGAGCATTTGGGAATTGCCGCCAAGGCACTCGGGACTATCCCGTTTGGTAACACGCAGCTCGTTGGACAACCGTTCTCGATGAATCGAACTCCGAGTTCGATTGTTTCCCCACCACCTAGCCGGGGCCAGCATACTAAAGACATACTGGCCGAACTTGGTATTGGCGACTCAGAATCCCTCAAACAAAATAATGTGATTTAAAGGTGTAAAACTTCATGGATAAAATGCTTTCAAAGATTGAGGGCTCTATTGGATACCTTATTTTTAATAACCCTGAAAAGCACAACGCTGTGTCGCTCGAAATGTGGGACGCAACAGACGCAATCTTAGACGAGTTTGAATTGAATCCGGATGTGCGCGTTGTTGTGTTAAAAGGTGCTGGCGGCAAATCATTTGTGAGTGGCGCAGATATTTCTAAATTTGAAAAAGAGCGCGGTTCCGCTGAGGCGACAAAACATTACAACACACGCATCCGAGCGATCTATGAACGCATCGATCATTTCCCCAAGCCGACCATCGCCCAAGTCGACGGATACTGTATCGGCGGCGGCCTCAACCTTGCCGTGTGTTGCGACATCCGAATCTGTTCTACCAAATCAAAGTTTGCGATGCCTGCTGCCAAGTTAGCATTGGGTTATCCATTCCCCGCCATTCAACGATTAATCAATGCAATCGGTGCTTCCAACGCCAAATACTTGATGTTTACTGCGGACCGTATCGATGCGGATACAGCATTTCGCATGGGGTTCGTTCAATCGGTCCATGACGAATCGATCCTCGAAGCTGAAGTAGCAAGACTCGCGAATCAAATCGGGGCAAACGCACCCTTGACGATCAAGGCCATGAAATTCATTGCAACTCAGGTATTAACTGAACCTGAGAACCGAAATCTAGAGCAATGTAACGCACTGGTCGATGCGTGTTTTAACAGCGCAGATTATAGAGAGGGCCGAACGGCCTTCATGGAGAAACGGACGCCTCATTTCAAAGGCTGTTAATAGATTTAGGGTACAACTGGTTCATTAAGTGACTGCAACTCAATCGCTGTCAGCAACCTCTGTTTTGCGGTCATGACATGATTTCTCATTGCGAGGCCGGCTTTGACTGGATTGCGGTGCGCAATTGCCTCCAATATCAGCGCATGTTCGGCGTTAGATACGTCCATCGATCCTTGCTGGATCAGACCTTTGCGTCGAAATAAATGTAACTCCTTTACGAGCGAAAGATACAGCTGCGTCAGTCGTTCACTACCGGTCATTGCCAATAACTTTTCATGGAAAGCTAAGTTCTCTGGATAATAGGCCTCAAAGTCATCCACCCGAACTGCCTCATCCAATCTGGCATGAATATCCCATAGCTCCTTAATCTGCTGTTCGGTTCCATGAGTCGCGGCAAGCTGCCCGATTAGCTGATCAAGGAAGGCACGAATATCGTAAACCTCAAGAGCTTGACGTACGTCCATTTTACGGACGAATACACCCCGATTCGGAACAGCGGTAAGTAAGCCAGCCTGCACCAAACCCTTGCAAGCTTCTCGAATCGGCCCCCGACTCGTTCCAAACATCTCAGCCAATTCCACTTCATTAAGCTTGTCTCCGCCCTGTAACTTTCCCTGAAGGACAAGGTCCTCAATTTTCTTCTGAACGGCAGTTGAAAGGCCGGTAGCGAGAAAGTCCGACATGGTGCACGAGATCCTTGACCCACCTAATTTAATTAATTGTTTACAATTTACCATAGACCCATGAATTCATGACATGAATGACCAGAAAGTATGTTCATTCCCTACTAGAAACCTCCCCAAAAATAAAATTTCTAGGCCTATTGCTTTTCCGAAGAAAAAATCGAAAATGCGCGCATCTACACACAACCACCTGGAACTTTTTATGCGTTTGTGACCCGGCGTCTGAGTTTGTTTAGACGTGTCTGAGCGACGAAGACAAATTTGGAGACGATCCGTGTTGACAACGATTCGACCAAGACCATAGGGCGACCTCTGGTTGGCGCAGGCCGTTGGTATCTCGCCTGCACTTCTAATCAACCCCAACCAGGTTCGTGCGACTTGGCGTGCGCTACAGAATGCGCTACCGAAAGTCACGCTTTACTGCGCAGTAAAATCGAATCCGTACCACTCTCTCTTTGCAACACTTGTCAATGAGGGTGCCGCATTTGACGCAGCGTCCGCGCCCGAAATTCAGGCGTTACTTCCACTGGGTGTTCCAACAAATCGTATGATTCATACACACCCGGTTAAAGCAGAGCATGATCTCGAGACATCAGTTCGACTTGGTGTCACCTCGTTTGTAGTCGATAACCTGGACGAGCTCTGGAAAATCGTGCCCTACCGCCATGACATCACGGTCATGTTAAGACTCGCTTTTGTTGCCCCGGATGCCCCGTGCGTTTTTTCGCGTAAGTTCGGCGCACGGCCAGAAAATGCAGTGCATATCATGTCAGTGGCAAAACAAATGGGAATCACTATCGATGGCTTGTGCTTCCACGTTGGATCGCAAGCACAGAGAGCTGAGACTCACCGAGTCGCCTTATTGAAATGCACCGATATCGCTCGTGACGCTGCAAGGCAGGGTATCGCGCAAATTGGACGTATCGACATTGGTGGCGGATTTCCAGCGAATTACTCAAATCGACCTGTTGATTTTGAGGCATTCTGTGCACCAACTCGTGAAGCGATCACGGAAATCCCTGAGCATATTCGGTTAATGGCAGAGCCTAGACGCGCCATTTCGGCACCTAGCATGACGCTTGTCACTCGGGTAATCGGGCGAGCCAAGCGTCAAGATGAGACCTGGTGGTTCTACCTCGATGATGGCGTATATGGCGCTCAATCGGGACGTATTTTCGATCACATTAACTACCCGATGACGGTGTTCACAGATGGCTGCGGATCGCCAGTAAATGTTCTCGCAGGACCAACATGCGACAGCGTTGATCGATTGGGAATTCATGAAAATTTACGAGAACTTTCTCTAGGTGATGTGATCGTCATCCCTGAGATCGGCGCATATAGCATCGCTACAGCCTGTCACTTTAATGGAATCGCTACCGAGCATTATCGACCTCGAGGACACCCCATAAACACAACTCTCGCAGGCGTGAGGGTCAAATTGCCGGTATTCGCATCCTCGCGACTCAAATTACTTAGTGACACATGACTTTGATGCGTAATTGTCCAGATTTGTGTAACATTTTACGCCTACTACGGGCCTATAGCTCAGTTGGTTAGAGCAGGGGACTCATAATCCCTTGGTCGTAGGTTCAAGTCCTACTGGGCCCACCATTTCTAGCCTTGTTAGTTTTGTGTCACACTTCAGTCACACAAGGAACTCAAAAAAGGGTATTTTTCCACAAACGCAATAAATGTTGGCAAGTTCAATCACCTGTCTGCCAATCACGTCACCAGACCAACTTGTAGGTGCATTCAGCCCCCGTGACACCCTCTGGGCATACGCCACCATCGACACCATAAATCCACAAAATCAAAGTATCGAATCCGAGTAATATGACCAAGAATCCTATAACCAGTATCAAACCAGCTAACATACGCATTGTGGCGCACCTCAATCTATTCCGTCAGTCACTTCTGCGTTTTATGGCCGTCCATGCAAAACTTCTTGGGTAAGGCATTATAAATGCTGTGAGCCATTGAGCATTTACAGGTCATTTCTCCGCATATGTCAAATACCGCTATACACGCTTTGCACAACCAACAAGGCGCCAAAGACAAATACGCACAGCTTGTAGAGTTAGAACTTTTTCAAAATCCCATCTTTCCAAATTTCTCAGTAACGCTCGGCATAACCTCTTTTAGTAAATCTTTCTTTTTGTATTTGAAATTAGAGGCTGAGATCACAACGGCCACACTATTGTTGTAATGATTTGGAATCATTACTTGTCCACCCTTACCAGTCAGAACAATTACCTGTTTCCCTGCAATCTTTGAGACCCAAAAGAAATAGCCATACGTCTGATAACCCCTAGAGGTCGTTTTGATCGCATTATCTAGCCCATCTTTTAAATACCTTCCGATACAGGAATCGGCCTGAATTTCGTTAACCATATATTGACTTGCCTGGCCCAGTCTCTGGTGGTCATGTAGAGTCCGGCCAAACCTAATGAATAACCATTTTTGTCAGCCCACCAGACCATTTTGTCTTCCGGACCTATTTGACTGTAGATCTTGTTGTAAAAAATTGCATCTACTGATTTACCAGTGATCTCATTGACCAAAACTGAAGCGGCAGTCACGTCAAGCGTATGATACCTAGAGTCATTGCCTTGATCTGAATACCTAGTTTTGAGGCTCTGAATCACTTGAAGCTGGTCATTTGATCCATCTTGAAATCGGTTACGTAAAGTCTGATTAAAACGTCGTTCGTTATCTCTATTTTCATTAATGCCGCTAGCCATTCGCAACACATTTTTAATAATCACATCCTTGTAGACGGAACTAGCGAGCCCATTGGAATACTTGCCCATAGTGTCGTCTAAGGATCCGATTTTCCCTTCACAGAGCAAGTGGCCAACAACCAAAGCCACTGCGGTTTTAGTTGTAGACATTCCGTGAGCTAAAAACCTGTCATCAAATCCACGATTTTCGTTATACCGTTCGTAGACTAGTTTCCTATCTTTAAGAACGACGGCGCTCATGTTTTCCGGGAAATCAAAATATTTTGTTAAGTCTTTTTTTTCCTTTCTCAAGCGGTTGTGTATTCACAGGATCGAAAGAATTTACAGGAGTCGGTCCAAGTCCATCCCTAACCTGGAGATCCAGGCCCATGGTCCGTTTTTATAAAACTGTTTATCGACGTCCGCCTGAGCTGTGACCACAGAGCAAGAAAGCACCGCAAGAAGGTAGATTCTAAATAGCCGCATAATAACAACCTCTTTTTCTTATATCGTCTCTATTTGAAGCCTAATACGTTTTTAGCCACCTAAAACCAGCCATTCGCCCGATGTAATTGCCTTAAACCTCCATTCTTCTGGAGTGAGTTCACCGCCTGTTAAGCCACATTCTTTGATTCTGTGATCGAGTTGTTCACGTCTTTAAGCGAAAAGAAGATGGTTCTTTTCACGCCAAGCAGGTTCCTTTTCTGCAAGTTCACGCAGTTGTTGAATCGGGCCTTGTTTGTTCTTAATGTTCGTGTCCGTCATGCGATCAGTTTTGTGCGATGCTGCGGTAACAACACTCTTTAGCAAACCTGCGCTGGGATCTAGCATTTCTGAAAAACAAACCCACGGTCAGAGTAATCAGAGTCCCATCAGGAAAAGTCTATAGCGTCGAAGGTAAGGTCTACTCAGGATTTGTTCAAAAAAATGCCTTCTTTGTCAATCTAATCGTTGGTACCCCACCGTATTTATCAAATAGTGTTACAGACCCCCCTTTTTAATGCCAGAGAGTACCCTATCCCTAACGGTTATTCACTTGGTCGAGATATCACAAATAGTTCAAATAAATCCTTGGCTGTCGGGCGTATTTGAACTTGCGGCCATCTAACCAAGACCTCTTTGCATCGATAGATCAGCCTTTTTAAGAAGCTCTCGCTGGCGACTCTCTGCACCCTCTATAAAATCCCAAGTGACCTCGAGCATTGGAAGGACCACAAGACCAACAGAAAAGTCGGGCAGAAGCCTTAGTCTGATTTCCACGACCACGCCCTGCCAGCTAATGCGGACCAAATCATCAACGGATACACACCCCGGAAATGCCTGCATCAGCCCTCTGTGATAATCCGCCTCTGTCGACTGAACTACCCTTTTTACGGTCGGAGCCCAATGTTCAAACACTATCGAATCACCCTTCAACAAGATACTCAAGAGAGCAATCGGCTTCGCTAACTGGCGTAACGCATTAGCACCAAGATCGCCAGACCAAGAATCGAAAATAGTGTCAACGAAGTGCCGCCGACCCTGAGTACCATATTATGCTTCAGAAAACCGAAGCAATATCCATGCATCAATCGAGCTATAACGAACACTATTCCGTAGCTGTGGAGAGCGTTGTCCTTCAAGCCACCCATCTCAGCGACTAACATCAGGATCAGAAAGATTGGCGCGTATTCGATCAAATTGCCGTGAGCCCGTATCGCCCTTGCGAGACCCTCCTCGTCGTTGTTGCCAAAGGCGAACCACTTGAACGCGGGCATTCCTCGTAATGCGATCACCCTAAATGACAAGATCACTAGCAAGAGTGCTAGCAGAGATGCGTATGTACCGGTAATCATCGTAACCTCCTGTTACCTTTAATTCTTACAAAACCACAACGCCACACCATTTTTCGCAAATAGCTGGCAATCATAAGCTCGACTCTCAGGGTAACGAACCGGCTGAAAAATTGTCGGAAGACTTTAGTCGTAGACAAATGTTGTTGCGCATCAATTACCTACGATCACAAAAGGATAGACATGGCCCTATTTGTAACCAATCCTAGCGATGCCGGAGATGCAACGGCGAGTTAACTCCTCCGATCAGTCATGTGACGGTTCAATGGTCATTTGTAAAAGGGTAACGAAAAACTGGGAAAGCAGTCTTAAGGACCCCAAGAATAAAAAGATAGTGGCGCAACGAACAGGTTAAAAGGAAGGTAAAAAAGGACTGGGTCGGTCCAGTCCTTTTTTTACACCTCGAACACAACGGCGCCAGAAACTGGGTCTGTGACCCCAAGGTGCGGCGACAATTCCTCCAATAGATGCCGAGAACTATCAAGCAATGCGATCATCTGTGGCATCGCAGTCTGCATATCCTCTTCACTTTCCCAAAGCCCATAGGCAACGTAACTTTGCTCACCCGTCCTTGCCAAAACATGCATCAACATACCGTCCCATTTATTGGCGGATTTGAATATTTGCTCAAACTCGTCCTGGTGGCCTGTTTTTACTCTGAAGCGGACAACATTTGTGTATTTAGACATACTCCCTCTCCTCGAAAGTAACGCAACTAGCCAGTCGCTCTACTAGGCGTTTGCGGGCCTGTAGGCGCCCATAACAGCAGAAGCAGATTGCATCCAAGCCATTTGATCAGCGGCCGAATATACTTCATCAACAGTGATGTCAGTGACCGATCCGGAAGCGCCAGCGACAATCATCAGTGCACCACCGGCTTCGGCTGTCCCTGACACCACCATGAAGAGTTTCCCCCCAAGCGTCATGTGCAAGCTTTCTAGGCTCATGTTGAGAGCTGAGAGTATCTTCCCAATAGCATCTTCTCTATTGTGGGGATTGTTCGCCATACCAGCGAATGCTGAGTCTGTATAGGTAGCGGTTACCATAAACTGAGCCATAAGATTCTCCTGCTTGGTTTTTTGATTCGTCGTTATGTTGTAGCGTCGCCTTTAACGAAACTAAACTTAGGCTACGCTGTTTTCACTGTAAAAGCACTTTCGAGCAGACTTGGGTGGGCACCATAAAGGTTTTAAGGTTGGTCAGCGGTGCTCCGGTGGGTACTTTCAAGATTTGCTATTTTTTAGTTGACTCAATAGAGCTATCGTCCGTGTCCCTGGGCCTTAATTGGGTAGAACAGAGGACCCATAATCCCTTGGTAGCTGGTTCGGGGCCTTCTGGGCCCACCTTCGCTAATGGGTCAATACCGGACACATGCGCGACATATTATTTAGGAGTACATACTCGAGTCAGCTCTTCCGGAATCCAGTAAAGGTTTTGCCACCGTTTAGGTTGCCTAACCTGAGCATCTAAAAAAAGAGACCCGAAGATATTTGAACTTAAATACGGATCAGTAGGTTTCACCGACAAGGGGTGCCCGACACAAACTACAAACCGAAACCTTGAATTCCAACCACATACACCCCCGTCCCCCCCAGAATGCTAAGCAAAGGATGTTTAAAGTAAGCTTGCAACGTGATGACCAGTAACAGAGCGAGCGCCGATAATC
>CACJLQ010000011.1 GCA_902594275.1 uncultured Litorivicinus sp. | reverse complement strand
CTAGGGTGATTCATTGGCGCCGTACCAACGAACGCCGGGAACCTCTCAGGATATTTATCACAGAGAGTGGCCATCGAATCGGAGCCAACCTTACTCAAGTCCAGAGCTTTTTCTGGGTCTGCGATCTTCTCGAGTGGCGGAGAGGCTAGGGTCAGCACCTGCTGGTAACCCTCACCAAACATGTCCATGACCTCGAACCGGCGATCAAGATTGGTGATCATGGGTACCGCACCGCTACGTAATGTGATGTCGGTCATTTGGCCGATATGACCGATTAACGCGTCAAAAAACTGGGTAGGCCATATATGATTGAAGATGTCTACCTTGCGCATATTGTTTGCCTACCAAGTCCTTACACTTCGATGAATACTTTACCGTCTTGTTTGCAAACGACGTATGACTTGACGGGATCCATGCAGGGTGGGGCGGTGACCTCTCCGGTTCGGATATCAAACGCACCGTTGTGGAAATCGCATTCGATATTGAATCCATCTAAATAGCCCTCACTGAGCGAGCCGGGGCCGTGACTGCAAAGATCGTCCAGCGCGTAGAAGTTATCTTCGACCTTGAAAAGGGCTATATCTAAGCCATTTACACTGAACAATCTGGATTCGTTGTGATCTAGATCAGATTCGGAGCACAATTCTATTAGAGCCATAGTGAAATTGAATTACCTTTAGATTTCTAAGGATTGCTATCGTACCATTGTCTAACTGATAGGGACGGTTAAATCTAAATCGTTTTTGACTGAAAGGGATTGAGAAAAACTATGCTTTCACGTGAAGATAATGATCTGCTGACTCAAACAGGCTCCGGGACACCGATGGGAGACATGTTCCGTCGGTACTGGTTACCGGTATTGCTCTCTACTGAGCTTCCAGAGAATGACTGTCCTCCAGTTCGTGTACAAATATTATCTGAAAGGCTGATTGCGTTTCGTGACAGCGATGGTCAGTTGGGTCTGATCGATGAGTTCTGCGCTCATCGGGGAATTAGTCTGTGGTTCGGTCGGAACGAGGAGGGTGGTTTGCGTTGCCCCTACCACGGCTGGAAGTATGATGTGAATGGCAACTGCACAGAGATTCCGTCAGAACCCGAAGAGAGTGGTCTGTGTAACCGTGTCAAATTAACTGCCTACCCGATGATAGAGAAGGGTGGGGTGATATGGGTCTACATGGGGCCGAAGGAGCATATGCCGCCGGAGCCTGAATACGAGTTCGCGAGCGTGCCCTTGGAACAGACATTCAGCTCAAAGCGAATTCAGGAATGTAACTGGTTGCAAGCGATGGAGGGCGGGATCGACTCGTCTCATGTGTCATTCCTCCACCGTTTCACGATGACCAAGGATCCATTGTTCAAAGGTGCAGAAGGCAACAAATACAACCTGAAAGATTCAAAGCCGGCTTTCGAGGTCAAGCAAATAGAGGGCGGTCTTTTGATCGGCGCGCGACGAAACGCAGAAAACGACCAGTACTACTGGCGCGTAACGCCATTTGTTGCGCCTTGTTTTACCGCTATCCCTCCAAGGGGCGATCACCCGATTCATGGACACTTTTGGATACCCATTGATGATCATAACTGCATGTCTTGGTCGTATGATTATCATCCGGTCAGACCTCTATCTAAAGATGAGCGAGAGGCGATGGAACGTGGTGAGGGGATACACGTAGCTTGCATCCCCGGTACGTTCAGACCTGTCCAGAACAAAGACAATGATTATTTAATGGATCGAGAGGCCCAAAAGCGCGGGGAGTCATACAGCGGTATCGAGGGCTTTGCGATTCAGGATTCATCCGTTCAAGAGTCGATGGGACCGATTGTTGATCGAACCAAGGAAAACTTGGTGTCTACGGATAATGGAATCATCATGGCGCGTAAAGTACTCAAGCGTGCTGTTATCGCGCTTCGTGACAGAGGACAAACGCCTCCGGGAGTGGCGGTTGAAGAGCAACGTGTTCGCTCCGTCTCTAAGCTGATCCCGCGCTGTGAGGACTTCTTGGAAGCCGCTAAGGAGGACTTCAAAGTCCGAGAGGGTGTTAAGCAAACCTCAGTATGATCGATGGAGCTCCTCAGTCAGCCGTGTTAAGTGGCTTTTGTGCCGAGCGTCACTCGGCGCAAGCCACGCAATTTAGGATACAAAAACCGAACAGCTCTGCCCGATCGTTCGCGTTTGTGGTGCACCCCAGGTTGATCGGCTTGTTCGCAGATTGTGTTCAATCTGAGTGTGTTGAGTCTCCGTCGCAGGCCGTTCTGTTTACATCGGAGGGAGGATTCGACGACGTCGATCTGTTGTTCACAATCGCGCCGCCAGACTTTCTGACGTTTATTTGCCCTGATGTGAGTGTTGATGAAAAGCACTTCGAGTCCATCGTTGCCCGCGTGGATCGTTGGATGCAACATCGATTCATAACTACCGTAATGGTTAGTCAGCAGCGGGCCGTGAAGCGCTCACCAACGTCTGTCCAGCTGATGGTAGATTTGAGGCGAATATCGTCGCAGCTGTTGTGGGTGGATGACGGCCAGGACCTCAAGGAGGTGCTGACCGCGTTGCGATTCTTTTAGATCAGCTAATCACGCAGAAACGCTAATGCGCGTTTGAATGCGAGTTCGGCCGATGGTCGATGGTACCGATCTTCACGCGTGTCGTTGAAAAATGCGTGTCCCGCGCCTTCATAAATGAATGCTTCGTGCGAGATGGCCGCGCTCTCCAGCGCTTTAATATAGTCATCACGACCCGCGTTAATCCGATCATCATTCTCTGCGTAATGAAGTTGTAGAGATGTACGGATTTTTTTAATCAAAGATCGATCCGGAGCCGTACCGTAAAACATGACCGCTTTTTTTAGTTCGTTGATTTGGGTCACGCAGTGGTTCACTACACCGCCACCCCAGCAAAAACCAAGTATTGACAGATTATTGCTCTTGGTGAGCGTCGTCAGGCTGTTAAGCCAATACTGACTGATCACAGTCACTTGTTCGCGAGATACGTCCTTGATATTCGCTATATTCGTATCCACATCTGCCACGGAGCCGCCGATCGGAGAGAGATAGTCTGGCGCGGCCACGGCGAAACCCTCACGCGCGAATCGGTTCGCCACATCACGAATGTGATCATCCAGGCCTCGATTTTCATGGACGATCACGAGGCATCCCTTAGGTGACTGTGGTATGGATAAGTGTGTTTTGAGTTCCATGTTTTTACCTCTAAAAGTTGGTCATTAGGTGTGTTACGAATCCAGCAACGAAGGGTATAGGCGCCGCGACTATACAGCGAATCATCAGAAAGCGAGGCCCAGCGAGATGAGTCTCATAGATGAGGATCCGATGGATAGCGAAGATACACCAGGCCGTTATAAATGCCACCAAGGCAGCCGGCGCTGCTCCGGAACCAGCTAGGGTAGCTGCCGTCGTGAACGCGACTGCGGGACCTGCCGGGACAAGCATGCCAGCGAGACCGCCGTATAAAATTGGCGTCCATCCTGCGTCCTTTCCTAGGTGTGTTGATATCATCTCTGAGGGGATAATCTGTAGAAGAAAGCCCGTTCCGATGACCACGAGAATCATCCGCGGCAGAAACTGGGCGATCTGTTGTTTGAAGCGCTCATAGGCTCGTTCAACTGAGCCATCATTCCGCCGCTTTGCGACGTATCCCAAAGCGAGTAATAGCGCGATTAGTAGCAGTAAAGATGGACTCAGCATGGTCGCTTTTCATCCTCATACTTACCAAAGATCCAGGCAGCGAAAAGTCCCGCGAATGCAGGTAACCAGAAACCGGAAATGAAACGGAGTCCCGCTTGCTCCGTTCCTAACAATGGGATATCCCATATTAAGATCCGTTGGACGCCCAGCATCGACCAAGCGGTGATGTATGTGATTCCTATTAAATAACCTAGCCCGCTGCTGAGGAACATATTGAGAACCGAGAACGAACTGGATGGTCCGCCGGGCGTTACCGCACCGAGTATTGTCGCGTAAACGATCTTTACCCATCCTTTGCGTTTTTGAATTGTTTTTTTGAGTTTCTCTGGATCCAGCAATACCCACAGTAATGATGCAACTCCCAGCGCCATGGTGATTCTGGGTAGCATCCCCAGAAGCATCTCCTCTTGAACCGCAAGAGCTGCCATGAAACCGTCCTGCCCCTTTAGGTGGTAGCAATAATAGGCGCCAAAAACGCAGAATGCAGAGTAGGCGGCTAGCTCAATCGTTCTTTTTTTTGATCTCTTTTTCTTCGGCTGTTTGATGCTCATGGCTTCTCAGTGGAGGTAGTTTTAAGGTGAATTTGTTGACTACGTATACTCTTTAATTGGCGAACCTTCACTTTTAAAGTGAAAAGAATTTGTTATGGGGCTAGGTGTCATTTGTTAGCAGAGTTACAGGCAAACATACCGTACTATGATCCTCGAAATTGGGAGAATTTTATGTCTGAAAAAACTGACTTGGTTGCTGGTGGTTCCGACGGGGAGGTCGTCTGGGAACGGTGGCAAAAGAAACGAGTTTTCGTGAGGGCGCTCGAGGGTACCTACGGCGAATTAATGTCGGAGCTGTTTAATCAGCCGCGGGTGTATCGTACGCCTGACATGAAATGGAAAGGTGGCCCACAAAACTATGGTAAGAAGGTGATTAACCCTCAAGCCGCTAAGGTAGCCCAGTCCATTGAGACTCACATCGACGTGTACGCACCAGGTGGTTATGGTCAGAAGCATGGTCACATGAACTCGGCAGTCTTTTTCGTTCTGAAGGGCAAGGGGCATGACGTTCATGATGGCCGCCGGATTGACTGGGAAGCTGGAGACGCACTGATTGTCGAAAATGGATGTGTCCACCAGCACTTCAATGACGACCCCGATGAAGAAGGTATCGTTCTTATCATGAAAGCGAAGCCGCTGTTCCTCTTCATGCACATGATTTTCCAGAAGATGGTTGATTATCCGCCAACGACCCCGGTTCCGGGGCACGAAGATTACGCGCCACCAACGACGATTTAATTAGGAGTTTCTGTATGTTTGTTGATCCTACCGAGAGAGCTCGTGCAAAAAATGACTCGATGTCTGCGGATTTCTACAGTAAGGCACTGGAGGCGTCAAAAGAGTTCCGTCAAGAGTATGTGACTCGCAAAAATATCGTGAAGTCGAACGAGATGCCGATGGAGCGCTCAGCTGACGGGCTTATAAAGCATATTATCCGAGAAGAAATGAACACTAAAGAGTGTTGTCTCGATCTCTACATGCAATTTATCGAGTCTGGTGAAGCGACGGGTACGAGCCGTCACCTATCGGAAGAAGTTGCTTTCGTCATTGAAGGTGAGGGTTACGACCATCACTTCGACGTCAACTTCCATTGTGCCGACGAATTCATCTGGGAGTGGGAGACTACGCCTAAGGTGTTCGAATGGAAGGCCGGTGACTTCATCTACATTCCGCCGTATTGCGCCCACAAGCGTTTCAATATCTCAGACAAAGAGGCGCGAATCGTGGTTATGAACAGCCGAATGCCTCGGCTGATGGGGTTTGACTGGTTTGATCAGTTGGAGCCCGCTAAAGGGTTCGAGGATTGTTGGGTGCCACCCGAAGATTAATTTAGAAAGATGGTTGTTGGTGTTCTAGTCACCAACAACCTATTTCTCAATGAGATGTGATGATCCGACAGACAGCCTCGTGACGAGCCTTGGGGTCTTCAATCTTCTCGAATTCATCCTTTAATTTCATCGCGAAACGGATAGTTTCAACGATTGTGAAGAGCTTTCCTTTTGGCTCTTCCGAAACATAGTCAGCAGTCGTTGCTGTCATAGCGCAACAGTCTCTCATGTAAATCAAATTAGAGCCCTTAGTGTATGACGCATAGCAGCAATTTTCAACCTTAGTATGTGTCGAAAAGAAACATTTTGACCATCAAAGTGAGTATGACTCCATCGATGATGGGTGGAAGAGTTCTTCCGCGTCTAATCGGCGGCTCGACAACCTCTGGTTGTGGTGGTACTCGAGGAACTTATCGATGACATGCCTGTTATTTTGGAAGCCATACGTCCACAGCTCCGGCCCGAGCTCCTTACGAACGAAGTCAATCTGCTCGTCAAGGAGTGGCATCGTCATTTTACTCGCAGACGTATCAAGAATAGCCTCGAGTGCAACTTTCCTTGCCTCATCGAACGCCTTATACAGGGATGCGGGTAGCCAAGGGTATTGGTTCACAATTTCTTTCTTAATTCCAAGGACATGCATGATTGGAAATATTTGCGTGTTTTGGTAATACTCTGCGACCGCGCCGAAGGTGTCGGGGAACAGTCGGCCGTAATCCGGGTTTGTATAGAAGTCTTTTGGCGGTCTAGGACCAATTAGCCCGTCAATCTTTCCGCTCGCCATTAACTCGTTTAGTGTAGTTCCCTCAGGGGCTTCTTTGTAGTCAAGACCTTCAGGTAGCTGTACCTTTATTTTTTCCGGACGCTTGGGATCAAACAAGCCGCCCCGAATCCAATGAATATTGGTCTGTGGGACACCGTAGTAATCCTCGAGAATCCCTCTTAACCAAACATTTGCAGTGAGTTGATACTCCGTGACACCTAAGGTCTTTCCCGTCAGGTCACTCGGCTTATCAATGTCTGCGTCGTTACGTGTAAAAATCGCGGCGTGCCTGAAAGCACGAGACAGAAAGACCGGCACCGCGGTATACGGGAAGTCTGGATTACAAGCGCCAACGCAGTAGGAGGAGAACGAAAGCTCGCATACGTCGAATGACTGGAATCGAAACGCACGATAAAACATTTCCTCCGGAGAAAAGAATATGTGATTCGGGTCGACGCCCTCGATGTTAACCCGTCCGTCAGAGATGGGGCGGGTTCGGTCATAATTGCCTGTTGCTATCGTCAGATTGAGTTTGCTCATCTCGGATTCCTTACTTAGCTATTGTGTTAAGTCAGCCAACGTTCGTCGTGCGGTTATGCCTTGGTCTACTTTCAGATCGATCCCATTGATCGAGGCCGATGATGGGTTGGCCAGGAACCAGATCGCGTCAGCAATTTCTTCGGGGGTGGTCGTTCGTCTGCGTAGATCACTGTTCTGGATTCTGCGGTTTTTAAACGCCTCTTTGAAGCTTGGTGTGAGTCTAGTTTCAACCGAGGAGGGGCTCACTGTGTTGAAACGGATACTTTCTCGCGTGGTGGCCTGCCTCATAGACCAGAAGATCAGTAATTCTTTTGATAGCTCATAGGCCCGCGCCGGCGTGAGACTCTCGACGTCGAGAGAGTTGGCTAATTCGTACCTTGAGGCCTCTACGAGTTGACGTAATTCGACTATGCTTTCCTCCCATTTGGCTCCAGCGCGGGAAGCTACGGTTGTAACTGAGCCTCCGGGCTTGATTTTTGTGAGTGCGGCATCGGTGAATGATTTTGTGCCGAACCAATTTACTTGAAGGACAGCACTATTGTTGCCATCAGTCGGTGCGATTCCAGCGCAATTGATCAGCATATCGATATTTTTGGGGAGGGAGTGGACACATTCTGATATCGATTTGGGTTCTGACAGATCGAGAAACACATAGCTGTCCTCGTCGGCCGGTTCCCTGTCACAAACGATCGTATATATCCCGTTAGCCTTCAAAAGTTTTTGAGTCGCCCGCCCGATACCATTTGTCGCTCCGGTAACGACCGCAACCATCGGTTTTGATTTCGGCATCAATTTTCACCTGCCAGATTATTCCTCAGTGTCTCGAGCTCCGCTTTGAGGTTAGATACTTGCTCAGGGGTAAACGCTGTCAGAGGGCGATCGTTGACAGCTTTGGCGATTGGTATGAGTTTCGATTTGAGTCCGCGTCCTTTGTCGGTCAACTTAACAGTCATTTTTCTGCGATCGTCTGAGTCTCTTCTTCGAGTGAGTAGGCCTTGCTTTTCCATGCCGGCGAGCGCGGTAAATGTTGTTGACTCCTTCATTCCAACGGCGTTAGCGAGCTCACGCTGCGTTATCTCGTCTTTTTCCCAGAGCACTCGAAGGAAATGGTACTGGCCAATCAAGATGCCATGCTCGGCTATCGCGTCTTGTAAATTTCTGGTGTAGATCCTTGTGATTTCGCGAGCCAGGTATGCTATCGAGTGATCTGTGAGAAACGTTGATTGGTATGCTGAGTCTGTATCGTGAGGTTCTGACATGTTTGTGGTCACCATCCTAGTAGATTAATCGATGAGCGGTGGATGAGAGAGATGGCTATCAGACCTAGTGTGACCATCACGGCCCTCTCGAACAAAGCCTCTGAGACCTTGAATCGCAGACTCTCGCCCAGCCAGATCCCGATTAGCATGGGTACACAGATCGCAAAGGAACCTAAGAGCTGTGTCAGGCTGAAAGATCCCAGTATCGCGAGACCACCGTACATTGGTAAGAACCCGGCCAGGTATAGCAACGCGATCGCCTTCACGAAGTCGTCTTTTTTGAGGTTCTCGAGCGAGGATAAGTAGAGGACGAGTAGTGGTCCAACGAATGAAGTGGTGCCACCAACGACTCCCGCCGCGAGACCACCGACGGGGCCGCTAATTCCTTCTTTGTTGGGCGGAATTTTGAATTTCCATTTTGTCGTACGTAACGCGATGTTGATTAAAACGATGATCCCGAGACAGATTTTAAGTACGTTCGAGTCCGCGCTTACCAGAACCTGAACGCCCAGGCTGACACCAATTATTTGACCAAGTCCCAGCGGCCAGAACCTTTTGAGGTACTCGAGGCTCTTCCTTGAGAATTTGGCTTGGTAAATGTTAGACGCAAGCACCGGGATCGCCATCATTGGTATCACGCTGAGGAGAGGCATGAAAAGAGCGAGCAGCGGGGTGGCGAAGAGTGGCATACCGAATCCGAGGAATCCTTTGATGAGCCCCCCGAGAAACACAATCACAGTGATGATGAGGAGTGCCTCCAAAGAGAGCGACACTAGTGCGTCCATCAGTCTTTGTGCCACATCATTTTGATTTACCTATTATTCAACGGCTTCGTTGACGATTAGATACCTAAGTAGTAGCGTTCTGCAAGTGGGTCACTTCAATAATAAAAAGCATTTAACTTACGGGGCATCCATGCTGACACTTACATTTGCCTGCCACGACTATGATCACGTTCGAGATATCTTTGAGCCAGAGGTGGTCACCGAGGGTGTGGAGCTTACTCAGCTCAAGCTTCCAGTCGAAGAGATTTTTTTTAGGTTCATCAAGTTCGGAGAATTCGAGGTCTCGGAGCACTCGTTCGCAAAATACGTCAGTTTGAGATCGAAAGGGCAGGCTAGGGGCGTCGCTATCCCGGTGTTTCCGTCCCGAGTGTTTCGCCACTCGGCTATCTATGTCCGGAGCAACTCAGACATTAGGACCCCGAAGGATCTAGAAGGTCGCCGGGTTGGTATCCCTGAGTGGGGACAGACAGCGGGGGTTTACGTCAGGGGCGCCCTCGCAGACCAATTCGGTGTCGACTTGGGTTCAATCACGTGGGTGCAGTCTGGTGTCCACCAGCCCGGTAGGGCGGAGAAGGTTAAGTTTAATCTTCCCGATTGGGTGAATCTGCGACCAGACACCCAGCGTAATCTCAATGATCTGCTTCTGTCTGATGCTGTTGACGCGGTAATTACGGCTCATCCGATACAGTCATTTAAAGACAACGACCCTCGTGTCGTCAGGATGTTTGAGGACCCAAGACAGATCGAGAGTGAGTATTTTAAGAAAACGCAGTGCTTCCCGATCATGCACACGATTGTGATTCGGAATGATGTTCTTGAAGAGAGTCCCTGGGTTGCGCAGACCATCTATAAAGGTCTCGATCAGGCAAGAGCCCGTTGCGTGAGAAGGCTGTGCGATGCGACTGCGTCTGCCGTCCCAATGCCTTGGATCTTTTCAGCGATGAAAGACTCTCAAGCGATGTATGGGGGTCACGATATTTGGAGCTATGGACTCGATGAAAACCGGGCGACGCTCGAGACATTCGCAAGGTACTGCTACGAGCAGGGTGTAGCTGATAGATTGATGTCGCCAGAAGATCTATTTTTTGAGAATACGTTTGAGTCTTTTAAGGTCTGATCGATGAGTTTAGGTGGTTTTTTTAGCTCCGGGTTCACCCGCCAACCGAAGGGTCTGATTGGTTATGTACTGACGGCTTACGCGGCACTTTTTGTACTCTGGTCAGCCTACGCCGCCGTTTTCTCGAGGCTTGATGCACTCGTACTTGTGACACTGTTCCTGTCTTTCATGTTGGTTCTCGTGTTTTCCACAATCGCAGCTGGGAGTGAACGGCCTGAGGATTATCCCGATCGGGTCCCAGCATATGACTGGATTTTTGTCTTGTGCAGTATCTGTTGCGGAATTTATTTCGCTCTGAATGCCGACGCTATCGCTACCCGGATTACGCTGCTTGATCCTCTATCATACACCGATATCACATTCGCTAGTTTATTGATTATCTTATGTCTCGAGGTCTGTCGTCGGACGGTGGGTTTACTTCTAACCGGTATCGTTATCTGTTTTATGGTCTACAACCTGTACGGTCACGTGTTACCGGCGCCGTTTGGTCACGGGTATATCGGTTTTGAGCATTTCCTGGATATCATGATGTTTACAACCGATGGTCTCTTTGGCACGCCGCTGAGGGTCGCGGCAACCTATGTGCTTTTGTTTGTGTTATTCGGGACATTTTTAGCTAACGCGGGGGGTGGTGAGTTTTTTAATAATCTCGCGGCCTCGGTCGCGGGCGCGAGGGTCGGGGGGCCGGCGAAGATCGCGGTCGTGTCCTCGGGCCTCTATGGGACCATTTCAGGTAGCCCGACATCTGATGTGGTGACAACCGGCTCGATTACGATCCCGATGATGAAGAAAATTGGTTACCCGGCGACGGTGGCTGGTGCTGTTGAAGTCGCGGCCTCGACGGGTGGGAGTATCCTTCCACCGGTGATGGGATCGGCGGCGTTTATTATGGCCGAATATACAGGTATCCCCTATCTTGATATTGTCGTGGCGTCGGCGATACCGGCGATTTTATACTATTTCGCAGTTTACTCGCAGGTCCATTTCACATCTGTTCGTTTAGGCTTGAAGGGTCTCGACAAGAGCGCGGTGCCGCCTCTGTCACAGACAATGAAAAACGGCGGCTTATTCTTGGTCCCGCTAGCCGCAATTGTGTGGGCCCTGTTTGAAGGGTACAGCCCAACCTTCGTGGCCTTGTTCGGTGCGGTCGCGGTGATAGCGATCTCGTTTTTCAGGAAACAGACCCGCCTTTCGCTGACTCGAATTATCGAGACATTAGCGGAGACAGGTAGACGGTTGGCGCCCGTGGTCGGTGCATGTACCGCGGCAGGTTTCGTGATTGGTGGGATCACCATGACGGGGTTGGCAGCAAAACTGTCGGCTCTCGTGTTTCTCATGACCGGTGACGTTGTGTGGCTCACCCTCATCGTGGCAGCAATTATGACGATCATTCTGGGAATGGGGATGCCCACCGTGAGCTCTTACATCCTGGCGGCGGTGCTGATCGGACCTCTCCTCATCAAGCTGGGCATACCAGAGATGTCGGCGCACTTGTTCTTGCTTTACTACGCGGTACTGTCTGCGATCACCCCCCCGGTAGCGGTCGCCGCCTTTGCCGCTGCCTCTATCGCGGACGATAACCCAATGAAAATATCGTTCAAGGGCGTCCAGTTTGCGGTGGGTGCGTTTTTGTTGCCGTTCTTCTTTGTCATGGATCCGGCGCTCTTGGGTGAGGGATCTATGATCGAAGTAACGTGGGCTACACTGAGAGCCGTGCTTGCATTTTTCTTGATCTCTGTTGGATCAGCGGGATGCCTTAACAGTCCGTTGGGGGCATTTCAGCGGCTGTTTACTTTCGCTTTAGTTGTCCCGTTGTTGATGCCTGTTCTTATGTATCAAAGCTTAGGATTTATCGCTGGCATTGGAATTTTGTTTTGGTTCTGGCTAAGTAGCAGAGCTAATGTAAAAGCTGAGTAGAAAAACTGAATAATAAGAAGGAGAGTTTATGCTGGGTATAAGGAAAGTAATAAAAACAGTGGTCGTTGGAACTTGTATAGGTCTAGCGTCTGTCAATGTGGTCGCCAAAGATAATTATATTTTAGCAGGGGCTAGTCCAGGCGGTTTATGGTCGCTCCTGGGGGCCGGTGTCGATAAGGCAATGCGTGCTAGTTATCCAAATGCGACCGTAACCTATCAGACCTCGGGTGGTGGCTTCGCTAATGCCGTGCAGGTTGCGTCTCAAAAGGTGGACTTTGGCATAATGCACGATGCAGAAGCGAAGATCGCTGCGAAAGGCACGGATCCCTACAAAGCGCCGGTCACTAATCTGCGTGCGATGGCTGTGATGTATAACTTTGGCGCATTCCAACCGATGGTAACCAAAGACTTCGCTGATAAGTATGGTATTTCTTCATATGAAGATCTGAAATCGAAGAAACCACCCGTTCGGTTAATTATTAATAAGCGGGGCATAATCGCGCATAATCAGGCGTTGGAAGTGTTGGCTGCATACGGCATCACTGTAAGCGATATTGAATCATGGGGCGGTAGCGTTCAGTACTCCGGATCAAAGGGTATTGTTGAGCTGATGAAGAACCGTCAGGGTGACATGGTGATGAATAATCTCTTCGTCGGGCACTCGTCGATTCGCGATATGTTGAACTCAATGCCGATGGTCATGATGCCGGTGTCACAGGCGGTGAGAGATAGGGTCAGTAGTGCGATGGGGACCGGTCAAATGGTGATACCTGGCAAGGCCTACGATATCTTGTCTGATGATTACCCCACGTTGGCGTTGACGGCGATGCTAGTTGTCAATTCTGGTACATCAGACGATGAGGTCTACAAGGTGACTAAGGCCCTCATAAACAATATCAGCGAGATTCAGGGCGTACACAAAGCAATGCGTGCGCTGAATCCGGAGATGATGGTCAAGCAGAACGCGATCCCGTTCCACCCGGGTGCGGTTAAGGCGTACAAAGAGGCTGGATTAATGTAGACGGCCTCATTCTCGAAAAAGCCCGGATATTGTCCGGGCTTTTCTTAGCCTAGTTTCGGCAGAGTGTCTTCCAGTCTGTCTCTTTCGAGTGGACACCCTCATAAGACTTAATCTGAGTGTGTTTCAACACCGATTTCGATCCAAGCGCCTCCCCGCTAGCCTCCAGGGTCTTTGCCGCGTCAACCATAAGCTTTCGAAACTCGACCACAGCCATATCAGAAGCACCAAGCGTATCGGTCGTCCTGTCGACTATCACACCCATCGAGACCCACATGATGATGTCTTGGTTTGGGATACCAGGAACTCCTGTAAAGTTTCCTTGTTTCATTAGGGCCCGATCTTGAAGGAATCTGTTTTCTGGTTGTCTTTTCGATACCCAGTTCTCGTCAAGATCCTCTCCGGGTACTGAGTGGTTAAACCGCCTCCACTCCGCGGTGTCAGGACAGGTTTCGCCGCCCCAAGCGATAAAATTCAGTATGGAGTTCTTGTCATCGATCGGGACAACTACTGTCGTGACGTTATAGCTGGAATTCGGTGGGATCAGGCAGGTAAACGGAGCGATATACTCAGTTACTCGGAAATACTCATTCAGTGCCGGCTGCTTAATTGGATGCCGAATCGCCGCGTAATGGAAGCCGTAGTCAGTCCGCTCGACCTGCATTCTGGGCGACCTATCAGTCGACGGCCGGTACCACGCTTTATTATCAGCCGCAGCTCCCTCGACCCTTGCGGGTACCATATCTGACGAATGGAGGCTTGACGAGTGAGACGAATCAATCTGGCCCTCCATGATCTGAGCCCAGTTCGCAGGGATACGGATTTTCGTGACTGAGACTTTGGTGTCCGCCGTGGGTGCGAAGGCAGGTGGTTGAAACTCCGGTATGTCGTCCTCGTTGCCGAGCCACGCCCAGATAAATGCTCCCCATTCCCGGGTTTGATATGCGTGATGTCTGACCTTCGTAATTAGGTCGCTACCCTTTGGCTCGGAGGGCATGCCTACGCATTTCCCATTCACGTCGAATTTCCAGCCGTGGTACAAGCAGGTAAGGCCACAGTTTTCATTGCGGCCATAGAGCAGGGACGCGTGTCGGTGGGGGCAGAGTTCGTCGAGCAAACCGACAGCCCCGTTGGTATCTCTGAAGGCGACATAGCGACAACCAAATACTTCGATAAGAATTGGGGTCCCGTCATTTTCCGGGAGTTCCTCACTCAGGCAGATCGGGACCCAGTGGCTCCTCATGATCCTTTCCATGGGGGCTCCATCGGTAACTTTCGTTAATAGCTCATTCTCTTCTGGGGTAAGCATATCAGTCCCTGTCTCATGTTTTTATCGTTGCATGTGTTTACACCACACCAGCAAACGTTTAGATTTCTAATTATATTTACTTAGATATCGAAATCAATGAATAAGAGCAACGAACTCAATCTGTTAGTCAGCGAAAAACGAGAGGTCGCGAAGGGCATTCTCGAGTTTCGCTTCGCTGCCCCTGACGGATCAGAGCTTGCTCCGTTTTCCCCGGGTTCACATATCGCGGTGATGACTCCTAGCGGTGCGAATCGACAGTACTCTCTGATTAACGACGGTCATCAGCCAGAGTTTTACCAAATCGCGGTCAAGTTGGAGACCGAGTCTCGAGGTGGATCTCAGTCAATGCATGCCGACTTGGGGATTGGAGATCCTGTCACCGTGCAAGCTCCAGAAAATAGTTTTCCCCTGGTCGAGGCACCTGAGTATCTATTTATCGGAGGCGGTATCGGTATCACGCCGTTGGTGGGAATGGCGTATTTTTGTCATGCTAACGATAAGCCATTCCGCTTGATCTATTGTGCTCGTTCGGAAGAACACGCGGCGTATTGTGAGCAATTGAAGAGCACGTTCGGGGATCGTGTGGTCGTCCACTTTGATAGCGGTGATCCAGAGAAGGCCTACGACTTTTGGGAAGAATTTATGACCCCCAATGCAAACCATACCTACTGCTGTGGACCGAAACCACTCATGGAGGAGATACAGGCCCTTAGTGGGCACTGGCCAGAGGAGCAGATTCATTTTGAGGATTTCAATCCACAGAGTGGCAGGGAGTACATAAACTCACCTTTTGTCGTATCAATTAAATCGACCGGTGAGAGCTTTCGGGTTGACGAGGCGAGCACGATACTGGAAACACTGCGGTCTAATGGTTTGAGGGTTCCAAGCTCTTGCGAGAGCGGTACCTGCGGCTCATGTAAGATGCGGCTAGTGGGTGGCGAGGCTGAACACAGGGACTTTGTTCTGGAATCAGACGAGTATAATTCTGCCATCATGGTCTGTGTGTCTCGTGGCAGGGGTGATATCGAGATTGACTTCGAAGATCATTGACCCGATTCGAGTTGGAGTGGTTGGCCTCGGAAGAGGTTTCACTTTAACGGCGCCGTCTGCGCTTGAAAGCCAGCTGGTCGAGTTTGTCGCCGCAGCGGCGCCACGTGATGAGTCTCAAAAAGCGTTTCGGTCAGTCTTTCAGGGGCGCGCTTATCCCTCTTATGATCAACTGCTCTCAGACTCCTCTGTAGAGGCCATTCATGTCGCGACACCGCACCAGTTACATGCAGAGATGACCGTGGCGGCCGCAGAGGCCGGTAAGCATGTCCTGGTAGAGAAGCCGATAGCAATCTCGATGGCTGACGCCGAGCGCATGACCAGGGCGTGTGAGACGAATCAGGTGGCCTTGATCGTCGGTCCGGCTCACTCGTTTGATGCACAGATACTTACCGCGAGACAGGTGATTGATAGCGAGCGGGTCGGTAGGGTGTTGGCAATCAATACCTTTAACTACACGGATTTTATGTACCGACCGCGTAGGGATGAGGAGCTCAGGACTGTTGATGGTGGGGGCGTGTTGTTCTCCCAGGGTGCTCATCAGTTTGATATTGTGAGGCTACTAGCGGGCGCACCTGCGAGTGAGGTGTACGCGTCGACCGGTCACTGGGACAGGGATCGGGATACTGAGATTTCATATCAAGCAATGATACGATTTGCCAATGGAGCGGTGGCACAGTGTACCTACTCGGGATTCGCTCGGTTTGATTCAGATGAGTTGATGGGCTGGGTTGGTGAGACGGGATACGTCAAAGACCCGCAGATCTATGGAAGTTCTCGCAAGGCGTTGGTCGACCTGACACGTGACCAGGAGCGAACCGCCAAGCGTAGCCGAACGTTTGGCGCTTCAGAACTAAAAGCTGCGGCCCCAAACAATGAGCACTTCGGTCCCATGATAATCCAGTGCGAGCACGCAGACCTTAAGATTGAGCCACATCAGATCAGTGTCTACACTAATTTTGAAAAGGAAGTTGTCCCAGTCCCATTGGTCACAAGCTCTCGAGAACCGGTATTTAAGGCACTTTACGAGGCAATCCGGTTAGGGGCTCATCCGATTCAATCTGGACGTTGGTGTCTGGGAACGCTCGAGATCTGTCACGCCGTGATAGAGTCGGCTGCAAAAGGGAAGCCGGTCCACTTGAACAATTGATAACGGGATGTTTTAGGGAGAGGGTTCGTTGGATTTACCTAAGGTTTTGATACAGGACGAGGTGAGGCGTGCGTTACTCGAGGATCTCGGGCGAGCAGGAGACCTTTCGACCCAGGCGACAATAGATCCGAAAACAATTGCGACTGGCTTGTTCGTCGCACGCGATGCGGGCGTATTGTGTGGGTTGCCTCACGCGGCACTCGCTTTTGAGGCGCTTGATTCGCGCCTGCTCTTTGAGCAAAAACTTTCAGACGGTGATCATGTTACGCCGGGCACAATCATCGCGTCGGTATCGGGGAACGCGAGATCCATTTTATCGGCTGAGCGGACCGCTTTAAACTTCATGTGCCATCTATCGGGGATCGCGACCCTGACTTCGCAGTTTGTGTCTCAAATCACCCACACCGACGCGAGGATGTGTTGTACTCGGAAAACGATCCCTGGTTTTAGGGCATCACAAAAATACGCCGTTCGCTGTGGTGGGGGTTCTAATCATCGGTTTGGATTAGATGATGCGATTCTTATCAAAGACAACCATATTGCTGTATCAGGCGGAATCACCAACGCTCTCGAAGCGGCAAAATCGTTTGCAGGTCACTTGGTCAAGATCGAGATTGAGGTCGATACGCTGGAACAATTTGAGGAAGCGCTGAGTACGGGTGCCGACTGCATTTTATTGGATAATTTCTCGGTTGAAGGACTCAAAGAGTCAGTTCAGATTAACCGAGGTCGTGCAGCTCTAGAGGCATCTGGTGGGGTCAAGCTAGAGACTGTGAGAGCGATCGCTGAGTCTGGTGTCGATTATATTTCGTCTTCGCAGATAACAATGTCAGCATCCACGTTTGATATTGGACTCGACATCGAAGTTCGATAGGGATAATCGATGAAGGTTATTAACAACGCAGATGTTTCACGGTTGGTCACCCAAGAAGAAGTAACGAGAGCTCTTGAAAGTGCCTACCAGGATTTTTTTAACGGAACCGCCGTGTGTCGTCCGAGGGTGGACGTGGAAATTCCGTCTTCGTCACCGGATCGATTTTACCGTTGGGGTACGATGGAAGGCGGGAGCGCTGGCAAATACTTCGCGATCCGCTGTAAGTCGGACATGATCTATCACAAGACCCAAGGATCCTCTGTGACTCAAGAGAAGTACTGCGTCGAACCCGGTACGTTTTGCGGGTTCATCTTGCTGTTCTCGGTAGAGAACGGTGAGCCGTTGGCTTTGATCAACGACGGTGTTATTCAGCACATGCGTGTTGCGGCCGATGGTGCGATTGGGGTCAAGCACGCGAGTCGTGAAGACTCTTCAGTCATTGGTTTGCTTGGCTCCGGAGGAATGGCTAAAGACCACCTGCGATCGGTTGTTCAGGTCCGCGATATCCAGCGCGTCCAGGTCTTCAGTCCGACGAAAGAGAATCGAGAAGTGTTTGCTGAGAAAATGTCGATGGAGCTGGGCATCGATGTTGTTCCTGTCGATGCACCAGCAGATGCGGTTCGAAACGTGGACATCATCATGGGCCTGACTGACTCTGCCATCCCGGTGATTAAGCCGGAGTATGTCGAGCCGGGTCATCATCTACTAAATGTTGGTGGCGGTGGCGGTATCCCTCCGGAGGTCCAGGCGCTGGTGTCCAAATTCTTGCGGTTCGGTAACACTGACTCCCCAGTCGGTTGGTCGGACACCTCGTTCGATGACGAGCACCTGACCTGGCAAGCGAGGTCAGGTTTCACGGAAAGAGCGATGGCGTCCAAGGGGCGGGCTCATGGTGTGTTTGGGGACGACAGGCTCATTTACTTGTCCCAAGTACTTGATGAAGGTCAGTTCCCGCGACATCCTGCTGACGTGACCTACTCTGAGAGAGGCAATCTTCAGGGTAATCAGTTTCATGCTGTCGCTGGCCTGCTCTATGAGAAAGCGATCGATGCCGGGTTTGGTACTGAGATTCCGACGGAGTTGTTCCTACAGGATATTCGTAACTAACTAATAGGTCCGTTGATAGTCTGGTACTGGTAGTATTCCCGCAACCCAAATACAGATTTTTCCCACCCGAGACCACTATGCTTGTGGCCACCTGCGGGCAGCTCCCCAGAAAATTGTCCCATTGCTCGGGCGGCGTTAATGAACACGCGTCCGGTTTGGAGCTGGCTCGCGGTGTCTTTAAGGTCGGCTAGATCTGAGCCCCAAACGGACCCACTGAGCCCATAGTCTTGATCATTCAGCTCTTCTATAAGTTCTGGGAGACTCTCATACTCGAGTATCGGTAGCACTGGGCCAAACTGCTCTTCTTTGACCAGGATATGTGTGTGATCGATATCCCACACAAGTGTTGGTTGCACGTAGCATCCATTAGCGAGGTCTGCAGACTCCAGAATGGTCCCACAAGGACGGATCGTTGCTCCCGTAGCCTTGACCGTCTCGATCAATTTGGTCAGCCGTTGCTGAGCGTCTCGATCGATCACAGGCCCGAGTGTGGCCAACGAGTCTGAGGGCGAACCCATTTGTAATTTGTCTGCGTATGCGATCAACGCTTCGATCATTTTTTTTTTGATCGAGGCGTGGACGTAGACTCGTTTGGTTGCGTAACAGAATTGACCCGAACGTCGGAATGCCGAGTCGACAAGTTGTGGAGCGGTCGCCGTAATGTCAGAGTCGGCAAGGATTATCGCTGCGTCGTTTCCTCCCAATTCGAGGTGAACAGATTTTAATTCAGCCGCAGCCGCCATGGCGACTCTCTTACCCACGGCGGTGCTCCCGGTGAATGAAATTTTTCGAATCTCTTTGTGTTTGATCATCGCCTCACCAAGCTCATCTAGCCCGTGGAGCACACTGATGAGACCCGGGGGTAGACAATTGCGCAACAAGTCCAAGAATTTCGTTACTCCCTGTGGTGCCCGGGGTGAGGGCTTGATAATGACGGCGTTACCTGCCATTAGAGCTGGAATTACCTTGGCGGTAGCCAGCGAAATCGGTGCGTTCCAGGGAACGATCGCGGCTATGACGCCGTAAGGAATCTTCGTAATCTCCGCACCAAATGACTCATCGGCTCGATGGATCGATGCCAGCTCCTTACGACTCACATCTAGCGTGTGTTTTATCTGGGCAATCGATTCCTGCACCTCGCGTCTCACGACGGAGTCCAGCATCCCTTGCTCTGTCTTCAGTACCTCAACCAGCTCATCGAGATGAGCTTCGATCAGAGAGCCGAATGGTTCGATGGCGGATATTCGTTCCTCGACTGATCGCTGAGACCATTCTTTTTGGATGACCTTGGCCTGTTTAATAACCTCAGCAAGATCATCTGTCGAACACACAGGCATCGTTCCTATAACCCGTTGCTGGTCATGAGGAGCCTTGAGCTCGATCGATTCTCGACTAGGAAAATAGTTGGTGCCAAAAGACCGTAAGAGCATTGGTTTCTCTATTATTGCTAAAACTGTGATAAACAATATCGGAGCCAGCAAATCAATTTACAAGGAACCGGGAGAGGGTAATGACTAAAGAGAAGATCGGGTTTGTCGGTTTAGGTCGCATGGGTATGCGAATGGCGGTTCGTCTGGTTGACTCATTTTCGGTGTTCGGTACAGACAAGGACCCATCGCTCAAGAACTCTTCGGGAACAAGCGAGGTCACTTGGACTGAGGATTCCCTGTCGCTGGCAGCTATATGTCGTCATATTTTTATCGTGGCCGGCTCCGAGAGTGACGTGACGGAGATTATATTCGGCGAACGAGGTCTTATCGGTGGGATCGATTCAGAAACAACAATCATCGTGTGTGCGACCGTACGACCAAGTTATATGCGTGCATTGGCGGAACGGCTGTCCCAAAGCGAACACATCAAGCTACTCGATTGTCCAATTGCAAGGGGCGAGATGGCCGCGGGCTCAGGTGATCTGCTTCTGTTCGTTGGAGGTGACAGGCAGTTGCTTGACTCCCTGACTCCCATCCTCAACCACATCGGTAGTGATATAGAGTTCCTGGGGCCAATCGGCTCAGGACAGGTCGCCAAGGCGGTGAACAATTATCTACTCTGGGCCTGTCTGACAGCCTCTATGGAGGGTCTAGATTTTGGAGAACGTTTGGGTGTAGACCGCGAACGGATGCGTGCCGCCCTCGAAAAAAGCAGTGGGGCCAACTGGGCCATGTCTACTCGCGCCGATGATAGACCAGCGTTGTGGGCAGAGAAAGATATGGCGCTATTCTTGTCGGAGGCTGACCGATTAAGATTTTCCACACCAATCGCCGGACAGGTCCGCGAGGCAATAAAACTCTTCAAGCTCGACCGACACCTTGATAGATCACCTGACCTCGAAGAATTCCAATTCCCGGGGTAGAGTCTTTACTTATTTACGGTAGATGATTCCACTGTATCTCAGTTATGGTCGAAGCTCTGCCACCTGTGGTAGCGTGGACACAAAAAAAACCTAAGGATCGAGTGATGGATGCTTCCCTCCTGGACGTCGCGTTGGCCGCGCTCTCTGTTTTACTAGAACCAGAGCGACTCTTTTACCTGGGAATGGGCACGGTAATAGGCCTTGCATTGGGCATTATGCCGGGTGTGGGCGGCGTGGCCGGTCTCGCATTACTCTTACCATTTACTTTCAATCTAGACGCGTATTCTGCTTTCGCCTTCATGCTGGGGCTGGGCGCGGTTACATCGACCAGCGACACCATCCCGGCCGTTTTGTTTGGTGTGCCCGGGACATCGGCGTCGCAAGCAACCGTCCTCGATGGTCACAGTATGGCGAAGAATGGGGAGGCAGGCAGAGCGCTCAGCGCTGCCTATGCCGCATCATTAATTGGCGGGCTGTGGGGGGCCTTCCTGCTTGGTTTGACGATCCCGGTACTTCGTCCGATTCTGATGAATATCAATTCCCCTGAGTTGCTTGCCTTCTCAATCTTTGGTCTTTCGATGGTGTCCGCGCTTTCTGGGTCGATGCCCTTGCGTGGGCTGTCCATGGCGGGGTTCGGAATCCTTTTGTCGATGGTGGGGGGAGATCCGCAGACAGGGCAAGAGCGTTGGACATTTGACACGTTGTATCTAGTCGATGATTTACCGCTTTTGCCTGTGGCTTTAGGACTTTTTGCTTTGCCAGAGATTTGTGATGTGGCGGCCCGTCGGACAGCAATTTCTGATTCGAGTAAATACGAACTCAAAGAAGGTATGTTGGTAGGGCTCAGGGATGCCTTCAGAAACTGGTGGCTCGTCGCGAAGTGCGGATCACTGGGTGCCATGATTGGGGCCATCCCCGGACTTGGTTCGGCGGTAGTCGATTGGTTCGCGTATGGTTATGCGGCAAAGACGGTGAAGGATGCGGATAAGACGTTCGGAAAAGGCGACGTAAGGGGGGTCATAGCACCGGAGAGTGCAAACAATGCGAAGGAAGGCGGATCACTGGTGCCAACCATAGCGTTCGGGGTCCCAGGATCAGCATCCATGGCGCTTTTGTTGGGCGGGTTCATGATTCACGGTCTTGTTCCAGGAAAGTCTATGGTTACTGATAATTTGGATGTGACTTACACCATGGTCTGGTCGATCGCATTGGCTAATATCCTAGGTGCTGGGTTGTGTTTTGCTTTTAGTGGCCAGTTCGCGAAGATAGCTACGTTGCGATATACGCTCGTTATACCCGCCATTATCTCGATCATGATGGTGGGGGCATACCAGGCCTCCGCAGATTGGGGCGATTTGTTCACGTTACTTATCTTCGGCGTGGTTGGGTGGACTATGAAGCACCTCAAGTGGCCTCGCCCACCGTTAATTCTAGGGTTTGTATTAGGAGGGATCGTCGAGGACTACATGCGAATCTCCTACCAGATCTACGAGTGGGCTTGGATTCTTAAGCCGGTATGCGCAGTGGTGTTGACACTTGCGGCGTTAAGCCTACTGCAGCCGTTATTCACCAGGATCTTCATCAAAAAAGAAAAAGTAGAGTTTTTTGCTTTCTCTGGGCCACAAATTCGATTGATCGACTTGTTCCCTATCGGTTTGGCGGCGTTATTGGGGTGGGCGCTGGTCAGCTCTTTTGGATGGGACGAAGACTCCCAGGGTGCGCCGCAGGTGATAGTCTTAATCACGCTAGCCATAACGGCCATCACGCTAACCAATGCTATTTTCAGGAGAGGGCTGGCCGGATATTCAGAAGGATCAGCGCTGGACTTATCCTCAGATCTTGGGGGGTTATCCCGGGGATCCTACAATCTGCGCGTTCTGGAGTTTTTCGCCTGGCTGTGTGGTTTTTTGTTCGCGTGGTGGGTCGGTGGCATTCTCCTCGCGTCGACATTGTTCGTGATCGGTTACATGCGGATTCGGGGCAGCGAGTCAGTGGTCATGACGACTGCCTACGTCCTCGTGATTGGATGTCTTATCTATTTCGTTTTCGATCAGGGTTTCCATATCGCGTGGCCAGAATCCCTGGTGAGAACCTTGTTCCCCGAACTTCGAGGAATTATTCCAACCATTTGATGGGAGTCAGACTCGGTTTTTTGTTGACCTATATTAAAACGGTATGAGCTAAGGCTTACATTTTTGAATGAATTATCTAGGCTGGTATTGGCATTTAATGCACTGGTAAAAACGAGGAAAAATAATGAAAAAACTTCTTCAATCTGCAGTGATCGGTCTGGCTTGTGTTACCGCCTCAGCGGGTGTACTTGCAGACGCCGTAGCAGACTTCTATAAAGGAAAAGACGTCGAGCTCTACATTGGTTATAAGCCAGGCGGTGGATATGATGGTTACGCACGATTGATTGCTCGTCACATGGGTAAGCACATCCCAGGTAACCCGAACATCGTTCCCAAGAATATGCCCGGTGCCGGCAGTGTCAAGCTGACTAATTGGTTGTGGGAAGGTGCTCCACAGGACGGAACAGCGATTGGTGCTGTTTCAAGGGGGGTGCCGTTTGAGCCACTACTCGGTAACAAGAAGGCAAAATTTTCAGCCGATGAGTTCCACTGGATAGGCTCAGCAAATAACGAGGTATCTATCTGCGCCACGACCAAGAAAACTGGTATCACGTCTTGGAAGGATCTCAGGTCACGCGAGGTCCTGGCCGGCGGTAACGGCAGTGGATCTGACACTGATCAATTTCCAAAATTACTGAACTATGTTCTTGATACTAAGTTCAAGGTAGTAGGCCCATATGGCGGAGGTTCAGATGTTGTAAAAGCCATGATAGCTGGAGAGCTCGACGCTCGCTGTGGCTGGTCATGGTCCTCAATAAAGTCGAAAAGTAAGGACCTGCTAGAAAGCGGTGATCTCGTCCTTTTGATGCAGATGTCAACGGTCAAGCACCCAGAGCTACCGGACGTACCACTGGTGATGGATCTTGTCAGAAGCTACAACTCAAAGAAGCAGACCCAGATGTTGAATCTGATGTTTGCTAGGCAAGGGCTTGGGCGACCATACGTTGCTCCCCCGGGTGTTCCGGCAGATCGAGCAGCAGCTCTTAAGGCAGCCTTCACTGCCACGATGAGCGACCCAGAATTCCTGGCCGACGCCAAGAAGGGTGGATTTGATTTGTCCCCCATTTCTGGTGATCAAGTCGCGGGTCTCGTGAATACCGCTTACGGTACTCCCGACTCCGTGATTCAGGAAGTTATCTCTGCAATTCGCTAAATAAAGAGACGCCGGTAATGCCGGCGTTTTTTTTCTTAAACAATTAGATACCTAAGCTTTGATGAATCCATTGATCGCACATGAGGGCCACGAGCATCATCCGTCCATTCAGGGCAGGAAGGCTGTGGCCGACTCGATCTGGGAGCAGGAACATATTGAGCTTGTTACTGTTGGTATCGATATTGGCTCGTCGACGTCTCACCTGATATTCGCCAAGATTCATCTGCAGCGACGGACCCAGGAATTATCGAGCCGTTACGAGGTGATCAGGCGAGAAATACTCTGGCAGTCCCCGATTAGGTTCACACCATTCTTGAACAGTGGTCTCATAGACGCTAATGCATTGGGTGGTTTCATCGAGCATGCCTATTTCGATGCTGGGCTCCACAAATATGATGTGGACTCCGGCGCGGTGATTCTGACAGGTGAAGCGATCAAGCGATCCAACGCCAGAGCGATCGATGAATTGTTTGCTGAGCAAGCCGGTAAATTTGTTTGCGCGACCGCCGGCCATCGGCTCGAGTGCGTGCTAGCCGCTCACGGTTCCGGCGCAGTTGAGCGCTCAAGGCGGTCGAGAAAACGGATATTACATGTCGATGTTGGTGGGGGTACCACAAAGTTTGCTCTCATCGATCGAGGTAACATCGTCTCAATAGCGGCCTATGCTATCGGCGGACGCTTGATGGCTACCGATGACGATGGAGCGTGGTCCCGGTGCGATGATTCAATTTATAAGGTGAGCGATGACCTTGGAATAACCTTTGACGATGTCTCGGGAATCTCTGAACCGCAGAGACAGCAAATAGTGACACGGCTCGTCGAAGTACTTCTGGCTGTTATAAGGAGATCTAGACCTGACCGACTTATGGACGATTTACTTCTTACGGCTCCCTTGTCTTGGTCTGTCGTACCGGAAGAGATGACCTTTTCGGGTGGGGTCTCAGAGTTTATTTACGGCCGTGAGACCCAGCCAATGGGAGATCTAGCGTTTGACCTGGCTAACGAGCTCAACCGTCAATTGCGTAAAGCATCTGATGTTCCGCATATCACGGACGTGCAACACGGTATCAGAGCCACCGTCATCGGAGCGTCTCAGTTCACTGTGCAGGTTTCCGGTAAGACAATCTTCGCAGATAGCCTCGATTTCTTGCCATTGAGAAATATTCCAGTCATCCATCCAAACATCGATTTGTCACGCGAAAGTATTGACGTCGGAAAAGTCTCCGAGGAAATCGTTGGTGCCTGCCAGATGAGAGACATTGAGAGAGATAGTCCAATCTCACTCTCTTTTGAGTGGAAAGGGGACCCTAGCTATCAGCGTCTGAGGGCGGTGGCGGACGCGATTGATCAGGCCCTCTGTCGTCCGGAGAGGGTCGCGCCCCTCGTGATCGTGATTGACCGTGATGTCGGCCGGCTTCTTGGTCGGATATTAAGTAAAGAGTTAAACAAAGGCGAACAACTATTGTCGTTAGATGGGGCCATTCTTTCTGATCTCGATTTCATTGATGTCGGGGAGTTGCTTAGTCCTCCCGGCGTTATCCCGTTGGTTATCAAATCACTTGTATTTGATTCCGCTCAGCATGCAGAACACTAGGAGATGTTATGGCTATTCTTGAACCACGTTATGGTGTTGATCCCTACTTAGAATGGGTTAATTCAGAAGGCGTCCCTGTCGTCGAGGATATCGGTATTGACCTTTTTGAAGTACCCGTCAAGCCATGGGGTCGTTTTGGTTGTGATGGCGCCGCAGTTCATCTGAGAGGCCGAGGTGATTTCTCGAGCATGTTCCTCTTTGAGATTGCCAAGGGTGGATCAACCGCGATCCAGCAACATCTGTTCGAGAAGGTTATCTATGTCCTCGAAGGGAACGGATCCACCCAAGTCGAATTGGCAAACGGATCAAAACACCTATTCGAGTGGGGCCCTCGCAGCCTATTCGCGATTCCTCTCAACGCGAAGTATCGTCACTTTAATGGGAGTGGCACCGATCGGGCTCTAATAGTCGCGACGACTAATTGCCCGACAGTGATGAACCTTTTCAATGACGAGTCCTTTGTTTTTGATCACCCTTACGATTTCTCTGTTCGAGCGGGTAAGGACGGATACTTTACCGGCGATGGTGATTTCCACGAGATTCGCCAGGGTAATCACATGTGGGAGACCAATTTCGTCCCAGACCTCGCAGAAATTGAGCTTCGTGCGTGGGGCGACCGCGGGGCAGGTGGAACAAATATTATGTTCGTGCTAGCTGATGGTGTGATGCATGCGCATATCTCCGAGATGCCCGTAGGGACCTACAAAAAAGGTCACCGGCATGGGCCAGGTTTCCATGTCATGTGCGTGACAGGGCACGGGTATTCCTTGCTGTGGTACGATGGTGATTCTGATTTCATGCGAGTTGATTGGAAGCACGGTGTGGTGTTCCCACCAGCGGACCAACAGTTCCACCAGCACTTTAATACGTCGACTAACCCGGCACGCTATCTTGCGACAGGTATCGGTGGTACCCGGTATCCATTCACGACAGCAAACAGACGTTCCCTGCTCGGTCTGAAACCGGGGGAAAAGGGAGCAGTTTCGACCAGTCTCAAGGAGGGTGGAGATCAAGTCGAGTACGAGGATCAGCATGCCGATATTCACCGTATCTGGTTAGAAGAGATGCGCAAGAATGGGGTAGACGCGAAGATGGAAAAATTCATACCTAACCCATGAGCAATCTAAGCTTCAAGGCGATATCTCCGGTATTTGGAGCTGTTGTTGAGGGTTTTGACATAGACGATGTACCGGCGTCAGACGGGGCCTTACTTAACGACGCGCTCGATAGTTTTGGGGTGCTTGTTTTTCCTGGTCTTGAATTGGCCGAGTCACAGCAGCTAGAGATGGCAAAAGTTTTCGGAGAACCGTCAAAACGATCGAGGCCCTCGGCCGAACGCGCTGAGCGTTCTCCTTGCGCAGACTTCATGGGTTTAGTGACCAATATACGTAAAGATGGTGTCCCGATTGGCTCGCTACCTGATGGCGAGATGTGGCTCCATCATGACGGCTGTTTTATAGACGAACCATACCGAGCGACCATGATTTATGCCGTAGAAGTTACGTCTGTCGGCGGCGAGACCCGATTCGTCGATATGCGTGCGGTGTTTCGCTCGCTCTCCGAGGACTTAGTCAGCCGTATCAAGTACCTGCGAGGAACACACTCGTTCGATTATCGAAATATCGCTGCGCGACCCTCCCAAGGGTCATCTAGTGATATCACTAAAAGCGCAGCACATCCGACTGTCATAAGCCATCCAAACTCAAATGAGCCTGCCCTCTATCTTAACCCTCTCTGTACCGTTCGCCTCGATGGTGAGGGATCAAATCCTTCTGATAATGAAAATCTCCTTGACCTATTATTTGATGCCATCGACCGCAGTACGGCGACGTTTTCGCATCGCTGGACTCGGGGTGATCTTGTGATTTGGGATAACTGGTCAACATGTCACGCCAGGAATGATTTTCCGGCCGGAGAGACCCGAATGCTGAGGCGGAACATTATCAAGGGGCAAAAACTTGACGCTTATTTTAAATAACCAAGAGATCACAGAGATCCTGAGCATGGATCGGTGTATCTCCGCGTTACGTGGGGCTTATCTTGATTTTGCTTCAGGTGTCGCTGTTACCCGTCGTCGATCCGACACACTCATACCTAGCGGGGAATCTATTTACGGACTGAAGACGATGGACGGTATTGCGCCGAATCTTGGTGTGGGTGCTGTACGTATTAATTCAGATATCGTCACCTGGCCCAAGGTCGGAAGTAGCTACCGGCGTGTCAAGGTACCGGCGGCCCCTGGCTCCCGTTATACGGGACTCATTTTGGTGTTCTCTACGGAAACAGGTGAGCCGCTGGCGATTATGCCTGACGGCGTGATTCAGAGGATGCGGGTCGGTGCTACCAGTGCATTGGGTACTGATTACTTGGCAAAAAAAGAAGCGACAATGGCGAGCATTATTGGGTCTGGTTGGCAGGCCGGGGCCCAGTTGATGGGTCTTTTGGCTGTGCGTCCGGAGATTCAAACGGTCCGTGTATTCAGCCCAAACTCAGCACATGGCGAGGCTTTTTGTCGAGAGTGGGGTAGTCAGCTTGGGCAAGAGTTCTGTGCCTATAGTTTGATTACGGACGCCGTTCAGGGCGCTGATATCGTATTGTGTGCCACTAGCTCGATCGATCCAGTATTTGAACGTAAGCACTTCGAAAAGGGTATGCATGTCGGATCCATCAAGCCGCCGGAGATTTCAAGAAGTTGTCTAGATCTGGCCGATAAGGTCTGCGTACATCTGGGTCACGGAAAGCCAGCACTAGTTCAAGCAGACAATCTCGTCGTACCTGATCACTCTGGAGACCGTGGCTGGAAAACATCTGACGCATTTGATTTCTCCTCGTGCACCACACTTGCTGATCTCATATCAGGAGCGACTAATGGACGAACAAATGCCGACGAACGTACCTGCTTTGTGAATGACCTCGGGCTGGGGCTTCAGTTCGCGGTAGTCGCCGGAGTGACACTTCGGTTGGCTGAATCGGCCGGAATCGGGCGGGTTCTGCCGACCGAGCTGTTTACACAGGTAGAACACCCTTAAGCTCTCGAGGAATCTCGGCTTGTATTTGTGTTTTTTGCATGGAGTCGCGCGTCTTGAAATCGTGGAACCAGCAGCCGATTCGGGGATAGAGATCAGCCCAGCGGATCCTGGGGAAACGGTCTAGTAACCAATCGAACGTGCACGCGAGTCCGATCGATGCCAGAGAAAGCTCTGTTTCTAGCGTTCCCCAAGTTGTCTCGAGGTGGGCGAGGCTACGATTTACCTTGCTGAGTTGAAAGTCTGTAGCTTTTTTTTGTTGTGGCTCCTGCGCCAAAAGCTTTCGTGCCTGAGAACCCGCGTCACTGGTTTGATTTAACAGGGATAGCCGAGTCCTGTACTCCCAAAAATTAGTCTGCTATTCGAGGCCCCAGTCCGGTACGTAAGTCGCGACTAGGTAGTCGTAAATGATCAACGAGTCGAAAATAGCTGATCCATCGTTGAGGCGAAGTGTGGGTACCTTCCCGATCGGGTTAATCGTCCACAAGCAGTCTGATGACTCCCTCGGTTTGACCACTTTAATTTCGAGCTGATCTTCGATACCGAATTTATGAGCTAGGACTCGAACCCGTCGGGTGTAAGGACTGGTAAGAGCAAATGAGTTCCATCCAAGATTCCTCTAAAACCCTGTTTCAGATTTACCAGATGCGCGTACAAGCGAGTAACTACGAAGATTGTTTTTAGTCTAACGTTTTTTGGTTTGGATCGAATTATGAAGTTTGGTTATCGTGGGTGTGTAAGGATTGAGTCGTAGGAGGCCTTCTTGGAAAGCGTATTTGAAGCTGAGATGATCGTATCGATGGCGCGCGGTATTGTGGACGACATGCAGGCCGGATTATTCCGATCAGGTTACTCGTCAATCATCAGGGAGAGCCATGATGCGAGCTGCGCTGTGTTGTTAAGCGACGGTTCACTGGCCGCACAGAAAGTAGTCCTTCCGATACACATCGGTGCCTTTCCGGCAGTGATCACAGGTGTTTTGGCTCGTTATCCCGCCGACGAGATAAGGGATGGCGACGTGTTCCTTAGTAACTCTCCTTGGGAAGGTGGGAGCCCACACAGCCCCGATTTCGCCATCGCTGTGCCGGTCTTCTGTGGTGGCCGACTGCTGGCATTCGCGGCCTCGATTGCTCATAAGTCAGATATTGGTGGCGCGGCGCCTGGTAGCTGTCCAGCGACAGCTAGGGATACGTTTTTTGAAGGTCTACACATACCGCCGGTGAGACTCGTAAGTGGTGGTAAAAAGAACGAAGAGGCGTTCGCCCTACTGCACGGGAACAGCAGGGCGCCTGAGCTAGTGATCGGCGACCTCGAGGGACAGATCGGTGTCTGCTCTCTGGGCTCGGATCGTATGAGGCAGTTATTTGACCGCTTTGGTGTCGACCTGACGCTCTTCGCGTTCGACCATTATCGGAGGGAAACTCAGAGACGGATAGAGGAAAGGCTGGAAGAACTCAACGATTTTGACGGCACCGCGGAGCGGTTCATTGACCACGACGGGATTGATCTGGAGACGCCGAAGGGCATTCGCGTCAGGGTAACGAAAACTGGCAAGTCGATTACATTTGATTTTTCAGACTCGGATCCGCAGGGCACGGGACCCGTAAACGTGAGACCACATCTCGTGAAGGCAGCATGCTCCTATGTGATGATCGCCATCACAGGGATCGATACCCCCGTCAATCAGGGTATCTTTGATTGCTTTAACCTCGAGACACGTGAGGGTACGATCGTAGACCCCTATTTCCCTGCACCGGTCAATACCTACAACCCCGCGCTGCATGCGATTATTGAATCGATTTTTGCGGCGTTTGGGGACAGCGCACCGCAGTTTGCTAGGGCAGATGGTGGTGGGGGACGTGCGATGACACTGGCCCATGTCATTGATAGGAAGACATTAATCCAGTATGAACTGTTCGCGGGAGGGGTCGGTGCGATGCAGGGATATGATGGGGAGACCGGTTGTCATTGTAATCAGACCAACGGGAAAGTCACATCGATTGAGATGCTTGAGACTGAATTTCCGATCATGGCCGAAGAGTTTAGAGTTCTCGAGAATTCCGGTGGTGAAGGTAAGTTTAAGGGCGGGTGTGGGTTCGTGAGGACCTATAGGATTCTTGATGGGGTAACCTCCGTCACACTGCGGTCTAGCAAGCACGGTATTCATCCGTTGGGGGTAAATGGTGGTGGTGACGCTCGGGGTGGGTTCTGCGACGTTGAAGTCTCAGGAACAACCACGAGGCTGGCTTCAATGCAGTCGGGTGTCATGCTAAACCCCGGGGACAGACTTTCCTTGGGGACACCAGGTGGTGGCGGATATGGATCGGGCTGATTAAACATTCAAAAGTAATTTAAGCCCGAGGACCAATAGGATCAGTTGAATAATTTTTTCGAACTGGCTGTGTGATACGTGTTCCCCGATCCGTTGTCCGAGAATCATGCCGAGGGCGAGTGGAAGAAGCGTGAGTACGCTAGCAAAGGCGAGCTTCCAAGTCATGAGGCCAGCAAGATAGAGCCACACAAACTGCCCGCTACCCATGGTTATGAAGTAGACGCTTATCCCAAAGACAAACGATCCCCTGACTAAATCGATGGCGCTCATGTACATCATGAGAACTGGTGCAGAGACCCCGGTCGTTCCGCCAGCAAGGCCAGCGAAAAAGCCTGTTGGTGCAGCTAAAACACGCGTCATTCGGTCGCTCAGATGGAGTGGTCGCAACCGTCGGATCGCACAGTAACTGATGACTACAAGCCCTAAAATTTTTGACAGCATCTCAGGATCGACTTTGAGCAAGATGAGGACACCGATACCTGATCCAATAACTGATGCTAAACAGAGTGCTCCGAGAGAAAATGGTCGAGTCCAAGACGTTTTAAACCTCCACGCCTGGTAAAAATTTGGTACCACGCTAGGTATCGCGATGAGGATTATTGCGAGCGTAATGTCGGTGACAGATGCGATCACCGGTACCGCAATAATCGGAACCCCTACGCCTGAAATTCCCTTGCAGAGACCACCGAACACGAAGGCGCCAACGATTAATGAAAGTTGTAAGTAGCTGAGGTCGAGGATCATGATTTGAATAAGTAAAAATATGTTGTCAGTTTAGCGCGGACCCTGCTCACTGTTTCAAAACAATGATTTGACCGGTCCCATACAATCTTGGATTAGATTGTCGAGCTCCATCTGTATCGGTCTAAATCTATAGCCGGACTGAAACCCCGCCATCTCTGAATTTAAGCGAATCACTTAAGAAAACTTTTTTACGTCGATTTGACCTGCGACCGTGAATTTCCTTGTAGTGCTGTGGTGCTCAAGTCTTAGGTGATTGACATGCCGCGTCGGCAGATGAAGTATCCGTTTTAGTTCAAATAAGAAGATACAAGGACGATTCCAAATGACCACCGTATTTGATGGCCAGATGCTCATCGATGGTGAGCTCGTCGAGTCTGTTTCAGGTGAACGGTTCGATAGCATTAATCCAGTAAACGAAGAATTAATCGGTACCGTCCCCAAAGCGAACGCGGACGATGTCGAGAGAGCATATCAAGCCGCGAGGCGAGCCCAGACTGAGTGGGCTGAGACCGATATGGGTCACCGGATTAAAATAATGAATGAGTTCGCTCGTGATCTCGGCTCAAGAAAAGAGGAGATAGCCGAGCTGGAGGTTCGAGATACGGGAAACACAATCGGACCTATGAGGCAGGATGTGGTAACGGCGGCTGATCGGATTCGGTTGTATGCGGGTCTCGGGTATGAGCTAAAAGGCGAAACAATCCCGGCGACGGCCTCAGGTATGCATATCACTGTACGAGAGCCGTATGGGGTCGTCGGTCGGATCATTCCATTTAACCACCCGATAGGCTTCGCCGCATCTCGTTTGGCGCCGGCACTGGTCGCGGGTAACTCGATCTTGATCAAGCCACCTGAGCAGAGCCCGTTATCCGCCTGCATACTTGCCGAAATGTGTAAGGAACACTTCCCTGCCGGTTTGGTCAATATCCTGACTGGTGAGGGTTCCACCGGTGAGGCAATCGTCAAGCATCCAAATATAAAAAGGATAGCGTTCATTGGTTCTGTCCCAACAGGAATGAGGATCCAGAAGGCGGCGTCCGAGGTAGCTGTCAAAAGCGTGTCACTGGAGCTTGGAGGGAAGAACCCGCTGATTGCCTGCCCTGATGCGGATATTGATCAGGTCGCAACTGCCGCGATCCGGGGGATGAATTTTGCATGGCAGGGGCAGTCGTGTGGTTCAACCAGCCGTATCTTGTTAAATGAGAGCTTGCATGACGCGGTGGTCGCAAAAATGGTCGAGAAACTTAAGGGGCTCCGTATCGGAGATCCGCTCGATCCAGATGTGAATACAGGGCCTGTGAACTCCAAGGAACAATACGACCGTGTCATGATGCTGATTCAAGAAGCCAAAGACCAGGGAGCCGAGTGCCTGGTCGGCGGCGGTCGGCCAAACGGTCCTGGATTTGAACGAGGGTACTGGGTGCAGCCGACCCTTTTCCAGGGTGTTAACACGTCCATGAATATTGCCAAGACCGAAGTATTCGGGCCCGTGGTCAGTGTATTTAAGTGGTCTGATCTCGACGAGGCCTTGGAGATTGCCAATGACGTGGATTACGGACTGACTGCATCAATCTTCACCAATGATTTTGCCACAGCTATGTATTTATCTCGTAAGGTGAACGTTGGTTACGTATGGATTAATGGCACGAACACGCATTTCAGGAATGTGCCATACGGCGGATTCAAGAACAGCGGCGTTGGAAGAGAGGAGGGACTCGACGAGCTTCTCAGCTATACAGAGCTGAAGGCAATCAACTGGAACCCCCAAACCTCTGCCGCACCTGGGTCAGCATGGCAACAGAAATGAGCGGTAAGATATTCTTGAATGAGATTGACAGGCCAAAAAATATCGACGATGGGGTTCGGTATGGCAGTGACGAAGCTGCTCGGATGCTTCGTCTTCTTGGGATTAATAAACTATTGATATACGTTAAAATATACCCTTTGAAAGTTGGGCTGTAAGCACGGTAATGTGTTCAGTTTTTGATGTTTTAGATGATTATATTAACGTTCTACTGAGGCGACTCTACTCGAACTAATCTTGGTACCGATGTTAGTCAAGTTTAGGTTATTGTTTCGAGTTATTAGTTGCGTATGCGAGCTATGGCAAGGGTGTTATGACCAAATACCAGACAGACGTTGCGATCCTTGGAGGCGGACCATCTGGCCTAATGCTGTCGAGATTATTACTCCTCGAGGGAATCCGCTCAGTAATCATCGAGCGGCAGCCAATGCAGCACGTGTTGGAGCGAATACGAGCAGGTGTTTTGGAGGAAGGCAGCGTTAACTTAATGCAGAATGCTGGGCTCGGTGATCGTGTCTTGCGAGAGGGTCAAAGACACAGTGGCTTCCGAATCACTTATGGGGACGATGAGCTCCGTATTGATATAGAGAAGCTGACTGGTAAACATGTAACGATCTATGGGCAGACCGAGGTTACCAAGGATTTATTTGCGTCGGTTTCCGGAAATGGAATCAGGATTCTGGATTCTGTTACTGATGCGAAAATACACAACCTTGATTCGGATCAGGTTAAAATTATTGGCTCTCATGGGAATGAAGATTTTGAGATACATCCAAAGTTCATTGCTGGCTGCGACGGGTTCAAAGGAATTTCGCGTCAGGCGATTCCAGCGGATAAAAAGAATGAATATGAGCGGGTTTATCCATTTGGCTGGTTGGGTGTTTTATCTGAAACGAAACCCGCTGACCATGAACTTATTTACGCGAGTCATGAAGATGGTTTTTCGCTCTGTTCAATGAGGAACGAGTGTTTGAGTCGCTATTATGTGCAATGTCCTGCCGGAGATTCCGTTGAGCAATGGTCGGATGATCGTTTTTGGGATACCCTGAAGCGTCAAATACCATCGACAATCGCTAATAATCTGGAGACGGGTCCGTCGCTTGAAAAATCAATTGCTCCTCTTCGTAGTTTTGTCTGCGAGCCACTTTCTTTTGGGCGGCTTTTCATTGCGGGTGATGCTGGTCATATTGTTCCACCGACAGGTGCTAAGGGATTGAATCTTGCGTTTTCAGATGTTTATTACTTGTCGAAGGGTTTTATTACATTCTTTAAAGATAAAAATGAGCAGCTGTTGAAAGAGTACTCTGACCGCGCTCTGGATCGGATCTGGAAATCTGAGCGCTTTAGCTGGTGGATGACTTCACTTTTACATCGATTTGATAATGAGGACGGATTCGCCGAGCGCTTGAGACGAGCCGAATTTAAGTATTTATGCCAATCTGAGGATTATCAAAGAGTACTTGCAACAAATTATGTTGGGTTGCCCTATTAGGAGGGGATGCTGCGATGAATGCATATACACAGAGTATGTCGGATCGATTTGAGGTAGTTGTTCCATCGGCGCCAAAGGGGATGGATCCGCTTGAGTGGGAAGCCCGACTCGAATTGGCGGCGTGCTATCGAATTGTTGCGTATTATGGATGGACTTCTGTGGTCTATAACCACATCACCCTGCGTATTCCAGAAACATCACATTTCTTGATTAATCCTTTTGGGATGAGGTACGAGGAAATCAGTGCATCAGATCTTATTAGGATAGATATAGAAGGTAATCCAGTTTCAAAATCTGAGTGGCCAGTGAATCAGGCTGGTTATGTTATCCACTCTGCTGTACACCGTAGTCGTGACGATTTGCACTGTGTGCTGCACACTCATGAGCCTATGTCACAGTCTATTTGTGCACTGGATCATGAGGTCATTCCGCTTACCCAGGAGGGATGCCAGTTCTTCGAGCGGGTGGGCTACCATGATTACGAGGGGATCGTGCTTGATGGATCGGAGAGTCCATTAGTCGCCAAGGCCTTGGGAGAGAAAAACCATACGTTGGTATTGAGGAACCATGGATTGTTGACGGCCGGTGAAAATTGCGCGTGGGCCTTGAGCAGGCATCAGGCCTTTATCCGTAATGCCGAGGTACAGCTCAGGGTCATGGCCGCGGGTCAGATCAACTATATCCGAGAGGATGTCATGATCAAGACACGCGAACAGTTCGAGGGAGGGCTGGCTCAAGCTGGTGCGAAGGTCAGACATCCTGAATGGCCAGCTTTAGTGAGGCTGGTCGATCGAAGTGATCCGTCATGGAAACATTAAATTTGGTCAGTTTTCTTACTTTTATGGGGGTTTCGAAGCGATTACTCACTGAGTGTTATATCTTCAGAATGCAGCGATGGGTGTCTCTCCTTTGACCGTTGTCCGATGCATTTCTCTTCGATATCCGTCGTAATCGTTAAATGCTCGATGCAGGCAAATACGGTTATCCCAGACGGCGACTGTATGAGGCTCCCATCTTAAGCGACAGCTAAAGATTTCTTGGGTCAGGTGAGTAACGAGGAACTCGAGCAATGGTCTTGACTCCCTGTCTGTCATTCCTTGGAGACCAACCGCATAAACCGCATCACAGTATAGCGACACCTCACCAGAAACGGGATGCTTTCGGATTAAAGGGTGATATGACCCATCAAGCATTGATTGAACATCAAGATCAAGCTTCATATCGCTCATGGTTGAATTTGATTTCAATTCCTGGGCCACTCTACGCATCGAGTTAATGACATTTTTTGCAGACATATGAACCCGCAAAGGAGCAAGAATAGACTTCATGATCTCGGACAGGCTCTCGTAGGCAAGTACGGAGTTGTACCAGATGGTGTCACCACCATAGGGAGGTATTTCTACTCCATGAAGGATACTTACTGAGGGTGGACATTCAAGAAACGGTGAATCGGTGTGCCACCCACCACCAAATACCATTTTTGACTTGGTATCTGCTTCTTTTACTACCGGCTGGATATCGGGATGGTTAGGCATCCCAGTGGTGTATGCATCGGTCCCGAATTCACCAAAACGACGAGTGAAAAGTTCTTGATCAGTAAGCGACAACGATTGCTCTCGAAAGAATATCATTTTGTGATGGTGCAACGCTTTTTCGATTTCGGAAAAGTGCTTATCGTTCAGGTCAGCTATCTGAACATCGAGCACCTCACCACCCATGGCGGCTGCCAAAGGCTTGGTCTGGATATGGGTACCTTCGAATGGTGTGTTCCGATATGGCTGTTGCTGGTCAATGAGATTCATCGTAATGCCCGCCTAGATTGATAGGTCAACCGACTTTATTTTTAAATTTATAATCAATAAAACCAATAGCGATGCACATATTAAAACGAAGCCGGCTGCAGTCCAAGACTCATAGGTCTCCACAGCCCAACCTGTAATGGAAGGACCAAATAAAATACCGGCACCCTGAACCTGGAGCATCAGACCATTAAAGGCAGGTATTTCTGATTTTTTTTTGGCCAGTTTGGCGATGAGCGTGAAGGCAGCTGATGGAGTGAGGCTTGTGAAAAAAGCCCCAATAATCAGGGCTATGAATCGTATAGGGTCGGGTACATCCGGGAAAAATATTGCGGTAGCTAGAAGAGGAACGGCCATGAAATGGATAGACATCAACCGATAGGGTCGCATCCCTCGGTAGAGCGCCTGACCAGCCAAAAAATTACCACAAACGTTGAGAAGGCAATACCCAGCGACAACATACGAAACGGTAGAGAAGGATGATCCGAGTGATGTTGTGCCGTAGATGGGGATGAATTGTAGGATAATATGGAAAACTAGTGAGTGCATTGCGAAGACACAACCAATCCAAATCAGTGTGGTTGTGTTTAGGGTTTTCTTGAGGAGACTGCGATCGAGTCCCAGTGATGGTTGGTTTAAGTCACCAGGGATCCAAACCCAGGCCGCTAGCAGCGCGACAAGTGAGACGAGAACGGAAAAAAACCAAAGGCTCTGCCACCCGCCGACAGACAAAGTCAATGGCGCTACAATAAAGCTCAGTGCGGTGCCTATTGGCATAAAGGCTGACCAGAAGCCGGTGTGCTTTGCCCTGGTTGTGTCTTGGGTGAATAGGGAGACCGCGGTCGGCCCAGCGATCATCATTATAATTAGTCCAATACCCTCGAGCGCTCGCCCCAACACAAGACCATTGTAGCGATCGATTGTTAGCGGCATTAGGCTCCCAATTAGCGAGAGGAGCATTGCGATACAGATTAATCTTTTAACCCCCACACTAGACATCGCATTACCCACAAAGACACCAGTAAAAATAGTGAGCAGTGTGAAGGTTGATGCGAGTATCCCAGCCTCCGTGAGCGATATACCGAAATTATCCATAATTGAGGGCATGGATGGGCCGAGTTTGGCAATATGGACGCCACATACAGCACCACAGGCGACGGTAGTCGCAGTAATCGTCCATTGCTGCTTTTCAGGATATGTGACGGTCAAAGAGATTCCAAATTTTTAGAGTGAGTCGGTTAAAATCGGTTGGCATAACCGACCCTAGATTGCAGATAGTAAGCGTAACCTCCGTATCGATGTGCTCTTAAGCACTGGTAACTGTCTGAACTATCGCGCCAAAAATCGATCTGCCCTCATCGTCGATCATTTCGATGCGGACCGTATCCCCTGGCTCCATGAAACGTGTAATTGGTTGGCCCGTCTCGAGTGTTTCAATCATCCTTTTCTCCGCCAAGCACGACGATCCAACCTCGCTGTAATTAGTGTTCGAGACGGTCCCGGAACCAATAATTGTTCCAGCCCGGAGTTCGCGAGTCTTCGCTGCGTGCGCGATGAGTTGTGCGAAATCGAAATTTAAATCCTTGCCGGCATGCACGGTACCGAAAGTCTTACCGTTATACGTCGTTCTTAAGGGAAGATTGATTTTGGCGGTATCCCAACGGTCCCCGAGCTCGTCGAGTGTTACGCAGACGGGTGAAAACGCGCTCGCTGGTTTGGACTGATAAAAACCGAATCCTTTCGCCAACTCGGGTTTCATAATGAGTCTGAGGGAAATGTCGTTGCACAACATCACTAACTTGATATGGCCAGGCGCCTCTGAAACAGAACAGCCCATGGGAACGTCATCTGTGATAATTGCGATTTCGCCTTCGAAATCTAGGCCCCAGCTAGTGTCAGGACAAATAATGTTGTCGGTTGGTCCGAGAAAATAATCGCTTCCCCCCTGGTACAGTAACGGCTCTATTTCTGAGTTTGGTGGCATCTCCGCTCCCCTTGCTTTCCGGACCAAACGCATGTGGCTCAGATAGGCACTACCGTCTGCCCATTGAAATGATCTGGGAAGTGGGCTCGATAATCGCGTTGGATCGTATGGCTCTGTTTGGAGGATGCCGTCCTCCAAATCGCCAGCGAGTTTCGTCAATAGCGGAAAACTGTTGGTCCAGTGCTCGATAGCATGACGTAGAGTGGGACTGACAGAAGATGCGTCACACATGGATGTTAGGTCGCGAGAGACGATCACTAGGGCTCCATCGCGATCATCTGATTTAAGAGATGCTAGTTTCATTATAATCTCCATATTCTTCATTTGTTTTCAGAAACTTAGGCAAACGTTTGTATAGTTCTGGCATTGATTTGGTGGCGGCACCCATATAGCGATCGGGCCGGATCCAAGCAGCGGCGATCTCTAAACCCTCAAGTAGGCTGGATGCCTCCGGTTGTTTTCTTGGATTGATCCAGAAAACACCGTCTTTCAGTCCTACAGGTCGAGTATCACTAATGATTACGTGCCTGTAACCAGATACATCATCTAGTAAACGGTTATCTGGTTGGATACGAAACTGTGGGGCGGGCCGACCTTCAGCATTCGTGTTTGAGTCGGGTTGAGTAGCTGTAAGAGAACTTGATCCCAGTTTTGGAGCAATTGATCGCAATGCCCCTGACGCGGTTTGATGCTCGGAGACGTCGGTCAAAACGTTATTACTTTTTACCGAATGAATGATTTGACCAATCTTGATGGCCATCTTGACATAGGCGCGAGCGTGGGGCCTCCGCTCATCCGCATAGCTTTCTAACAGCGAAGAGTCGGCCTCTTGGTTGATTACTGATCCTAATTTCCAGGCCAAGTTGAATGCGTCCCTTATCCCGATACACATCCCCTGCCCTAAGAATGGTGGCGTCACGTGAGCCGCATCACCGGCGAGAAATATTCGGCCACGACGCCACTCTTTGGCAACTTGGGACTTGAAGGTATATACCGCTCTTCGTTCAAGTTCTGCCTCATCCGATGTTATCCATGGCCTCAATAATGACCAAATATGATCAGGCTTGGTGACATATTCATCATCCTCAGAATCCATCAGAGTTATCTCCCATCGACGCCGTTTACCTGGCCCCCGACAGTAGGTCATTGGTCGGTCTGGCAGACAAAATTGGATCGAATGATCGCCCAGGTCGGGCCTAGGTTTTTTGAGGATTAGATCGATCACGAGCCACCTTTCCTGAAACCCATAATCGTCAAGTTCTGACTGAATAATCGTTCGGGTCTGAGAATTGGCCCCATCGCAGCCGATTACATATTGGGCTCGATACTTTTCGGATGTATCCGTCGATACTGAATGAGCCAAGAGGCCCACGCTAGTGCCATTCTGATCGATCGAAGCAACCCTTCTACCAGTCTTCACTAAGACATTGTCGTAACTCTCAAGCCTTTTTCGCAGCAATCGCTCGAGGTCCGGCTGGTGTAGTCGATAACTCGCATTCCAACCCTGCGGAGTGATTTCCTGTGGTCTCGGCCAATCGAGCAGGAGATTATTATCGCTATCAACAAACTTCATACCTGGATTTACCCGAACCAGTGGCAGTAATTCATCGGCAATACCAATGTTCTGGAATACCCGCATGATTTCATCATCAAAATGAACTGCCCGCGGTAGATTGTAGATCTGAGACTCGCGTTCTAAAACGAGGACTGATAGACCCTGCATCGCCAGTAAATTGGCAAGCGTAGCGCCGGTTGGACCAAGGCCAATGATGGCCGTGTCAAAAACTTTCATGCTTAGTCTCGCTCCTGAAACAGCCACGGACGATCGGCCAACAAAGGCGCCCGTTGACCATCTTTGGCTATTTTTAGCCGCTTGTCGCGAAATGTACTCCGCTCATTTTCTGGTAGGTAGAGTCTCTCGTGTCCCCAGAAAGAGGGGCCAAGCATAATTTCGTGAGGCACCCACGTTTTCGGGTCAATAATCCGCCCACCCCATCCACTCTCAACAAAGAAACCCGAAGGGGAGTGGGCGTAGTAGCTAATCATGTGGTCGTTTGTGTGACGACCGATGGTATATGCGATTTCTGCAAGACCAGTTTGGGCCAAGTCATATCCTTGTCCCACATCGTCGAGGTGCTGGTATTCGATCATGAAATGATGAAATCCGCTCGTTTTAGAACCGACAAACGCGAGGCTATGGTGACGCTCGTTTACGTGAAAAAAATATAATGGGATTGGGTTTTTTCCGTAATCACTCAGCTGGAATCCTAGAAGGTCACGGTAAAAAATAACCATTTGATCGATATTCGCGACATAGAGCACTGCATGACCCATCCCAAGCGGTCCAGTCTTGAATCCCTCGATGGGTCGACCTGGTACAAACTGTTCCAGTGTTTCTTCTGGTTTCCAAACTAATTCGACACGAAATCCAGCCGGGTCAATAAACCAGAGAAGGTCTGCGACCTGGCGTTGTGACGTCAGGCTTTGAGATCCATGGAAAACCTCAATCCCATTCGCCTCGAGGTGACTAGCGAAGGCTCCTAGACTAGCTTTTGTCTCGACCTCCCATCCGATACATGCAATCGATTCGTCCTTTTCTTCAGATACGAACAAACGTTGCGCTTGGTTATCCATGCGAAAGATCGAGGTGTCGCCGCCCTTGTCGATGAGCTGCATGCCTAGCATTTTCGTGGCAAATGCGGCCCACTCATCCCTGAGGGTCGATTTGATTCCGATATAACTTAGCGCTTTGATCATACGTTTTGGATTTGAACTTTAAAAAGCCATATGTATCGAGGAGAAAGTACCATGTTTGTTCGAACAGGAAATTGCTTTCTAAGGAAACAATCTGATTAGGAAAAGCGTTATCGACGGAAATAGAAGCAGTATCGATACCCGAATGAGATCGCTTGCAAGAAACGGAAGCACACCCTTAAACGTCTGCGATATGGGAATATCGCCCGCCATTTTATTGATAATAAAAACGTTGAGACCAACCGGTGGTGTGATCAGCCCAACTTCGACTACGATCAGGGTTAGTATCCCGAACCAAATTGCTGTCTCCTCTCCAGTTAGTCCAAAATCAAGGGTCATTATGAGCGGAAAAAAAATGGGTATCGTGAGTAAGATCATCGCTAGGCTGTCCATCAAACATCCGAGAACCAAATATAAAAATAGAATTAATATCAAGATATAGATTGGCTCGATGTTTGCCGCAGTAACGAGATCTACTAAAAATATTGGTAGTTGAGAAAGTGCGATCAGTGAGTTGAAGAATTCAGCCCCCAGTAAAACCAGGAAAATCATTGCCGAAGTCAGGGCAGTGCTTTCAATAACTTCCAACAGCTTCGCGAAATTAAATTCTTTCTGGAATGAGGCAACCAGCCCGGTGCCAAAAGCGCCAATAGCTGCACCTTCTGTCGGGGTAAACCACCCTAAGTAAATTCCACTAATCATTGTGATGAAAATTAGAAGGACATGCCAAATTGATAGAGATAGCTTCAATCGCTCTCGCCAGTTGATCCTGATTGAGGCAGGTCCAGCGTCTGGAAGAATTCGGACATAGATTGCGACCGCGAGCATATAACCAATTGCGGCCATTGCACCGGGAACAAATGCTGCCAGAAACAGTTTTGCGATATTTTGTTCGGTAAGAATGGCAAAGATAATGAGGATTACTGAGGGCGGGATCAATATTCCTAGCGTGCCACCTGCAGCGAGAGCGCCCGTGCTAAGGGCTGGGGAATAGCCCAAGCGCCGTAGTTCCGGTAGCGCAACTTTTCCCATGGTTGCAGCAGTGGCTAAAGATGAGCCGCAAATTGCGCCAAAACTGGCACAACCTCCGATAGCGGCCATCGCGACTCCTCCTTTCCGGTGGCCCAGGAACGCGCTTGCACATTTAAATAATGATTCACTCATGCCAGCTTTCGTCGCGAAATTTCCCATTAAAAGAAACAGCGGTATCACTGATAAAGAGTAGTTGGAGAACAAATGCCAGGCGTTGGTTTTCATTTGGGAAAATAGCGGTAACCAGCCAGCGATGGCAGCCGTTCCTAAAGCCCCAACGGTAAGCATCGCAAGACCAATTGGTACCCTGATCACGAGTAATGCGAATAAAATTGGGAAGGCCAGGATTCCGATCGTTAACCGTTCCATTCTGTTAACTGGTCCTTAGGGTCTTAAGATAATGGGATACGAGGCTGTATATGGCGCAGGCCGTTAATAAATAAAAAGAGACTAAGACCGGGATAAATGGAATCCAGATTGGTATCTGAAGGAGCATAGTTTCTTCACCGTATTTGTAGAAATCTTGAATACCCAAGGTCATGCGCATTGAGAAGGTTGCCGAGACCACGACGAAGATTAGATCTGTAAATATTTCCAAGCTATGGATAAGTTTTGGGGGAAATCTCGCTGAAAAAAAATCGACCGTTACGTTTCCTTTTTTCAGGAGACACAATGGTAGGAATGATGAAATTGCGATCGCACAACCTAGCTCTACAAGTTCAAAATCGCCGACCAATGGGCTTGCAAATAGGCTGCGACCAGCTATAGAGGTCGCATTCACGGCCACAAGGATGACGAGTGTAAAGCCTCCAAAAAAAGCGGCATAGGTTGAGAATTTGCGAAGGAGAAGCCCGACCCAATTCACTGGGTCGGACTTAATTGTTTTCAATGGACTCGATGGTTCCGGATCACTCATACTTCTTGATTAAGTTACGAGCCTGATCGACGAGTTTCTTTCCGTCCAGACCCCGCGATGCCGAGTTATTGATCCAATCGGAAACTAGTTGGTCACCGATTGTCTGCATTTCCTTCAAGGGTGCCCCTGATAGCTCATGGAACTGCCCACCAGCTTTCACGGCAAGACCCCTAGCAGGATCTTCAAAACTATCCCAAAGTTCACCCGCAAGCTTTGCTAATGCCATCCCAGCATTTTTATCAATGACGGCTTTATGTTTTGCGCTCAAGGACTCGTACTTAGCTTTATTCATGATGAACAAAAACGGGCTGGTATATAAGCCCCGCGAGCCCGCAATATTTGTGTGCGCTTTTGTAAGCTCCTGTAGCTTGAACGACGGCATAATTTCCCATGGTACGACCATCCCATCGATTACTCCTTTCGAAAGTGAGGGAGCTACTTTAGGTACGGGCATCCCCACCGGGGTAGCGCCGAGCTTTTCTAACATTTGAGTAATTGGCCGGGTTGGACCACGCATTTTAAGACCTTTCAGATCCGATGCTGATTTGATTAAACGATTTTTCGTATGGATTTTTCCGGGCGCATGCACGTGGACTGCGAGGACTTTATAGTCTTTCAGATCCTCAGCCGCCACTGTATCGACATACTCTTGAATGGCCTGAGATGTGGCGGTTGCGGTTGCCGGCATGAACGGTAATTCGAACACTTCTAATCTGGGGAATCGACCAGGGGTATAACCAGCTACTGTCCATACAATGTCAACGACTCCGTCTCTCACTTGGTCAACGAGTTGAGGAGGCGCGCCGCCTAACTGCATTGACGGATACATTTCTACTTTAATTTCTCCGTTAGATTCGTTGGCCACTTTATCGGCCCAAGGCTTCACGAACTTTGCGTTTGAGTTGGCTGGCATCGGAACGAAGGTGTGGAACTTTAATGTAACCGACTCTGCTATTGCGAATTGCGATGTTGAAAATGTGAACATCGCTAAGCCGACAAGTTTAAGGATATTTTTCATACAGTTTTCTCCAATCGACACTCATTATTTTTATAAATAGTGACGCGAAAAATAACTCATTTGTGTTAACACCGCCAACGATTATCGATTTAATGCCAAAGGCTCACATTCCACTTCTGTTCAGTTTTATGTATAGAGTGTGACGTCTTCAGGGACCCTTTTTTTTAGTACCCTTTCTGCATTAGGGATGTCGTTTGATTCAATCCAGCGGGCCGCTTTTTCCTCATCAAACCCGTGAGCCTTCCACCGTTGCATGAGGCGCGTCTTGATCGTTTCTAAGCTGATTTGAACGAAAACTGAGAGGTGCCAATAATCGTCTAGGTCCCTCCACTCGGGCTCATCGAGTAGTAGGTAATTGCCCTCTACGATTACCAAGTCATGGTGGTTTGGTATCGGATATGCGCAATTGATGGTCCGCTCGGTCTGTCGGTCGAAGTCAGGGACGTAAATTTCTTCTTTTTTCTTAAGACGCTTAAGTAGATGCATGAATCCATTTACATCAAATGTTTCAGGTGCACCTTTACGTTCTCGTAAACCCTTCTGTGTGAGAATGCGGTTATCGAGGTGGAAACCATCCATCGATAAATACGAGCAATGGGTGAGTCGGTTCGAGAGAGTTTTAGCTAAGTTTGTCTTCCCCGAACCTGGAGGGCCGGCGATTGCGATCAATTCGCGGTGATCGGAAGGCTTACGTATGGTCTCTATAATCTCTGTCAGTCCGTCAATCTGCTTGGTCCAGTTGTGCATAATCCCGGTCACTCAGTCGCAGGTAATGTTTTAAAGACCTAAGTTATATCAGGATCATAGTGTTTTTATTTGGAATCCGAGTCCAGTGCGTACACTTATCTTTGATATTCTCTTTTTAATCACATATCTCGATTGCCACTTTATATTCGCGTAGCTTAAAGAGGTATTGGTTTATCGCTCTTCCTTGGCCGCTTTTGGCCGTGATCAATTAACGTTGCGAGAACCGTAGAGATTTAATATAGAAGGTTTTTATGGAAAGAGACTACGACAAAATACCAGGTACCTACCCCCTTGATAGCCGCACATACCGGAAGGGCTATCACGTGAATATGTTTTTGATGAGTCTCAATAAGGCAGCCTGCCGTGATAAGTTTTCTAAGAACGAGAGGGCATACCTAGATACCTTTAAGATGACAGAGGAGCAAAAGCTGGCCGTTATAGAGCGCCGGTATCTCGATCTTTTGAAGCTTGGAGCAAATGTTTACTATGCTTTTAAGCTTGTGTCGTTCGACAGGCAGCCACCACAAGTGATGTATGGACAGATGGCAGAGCCAAGGCTCACATTTAACGAATTTCAGCAAATGATGATCGAGGGTGGACGTCCGATAAGCGGTAATCGCTCAGTTGAGGAGTGGAATAATGGCTAAACTAACCGCTGGGATGGGTACATCGCACGTTCCGGGTTTAGGTGCCGCGATAGATAACGGGAAGACACACGAAGCTTACTGGAAAAGTCTGTTCGAAGGACTAGAGCCTCTGAGAAATTGGCACAAGGCTAATACTCCCGACGTGAATATCATCGTCTACAACGATCACGCGACGGAGTTTTCGCTCGATAGTTACTCGACATTTACGGTTGGGGTCGGTGAGTCGTTCAGACCGGCTGATGAAGGGTGGGGCCCACGACAGGTCCCTGAGATGCAGGGACATCCTGAATTCGCGTGGCATCTGATCGAGTCGGTGATGGCCGACGAGTTTGATCTCGCGGTTAATGCCAGTATGGATTTAGATCACGGGTTTACGGTGCCACTCTCGGTGGCTTATGGCCAGCCTTCAGAATGGCCGACAGCTGTCGTGCCTGTGTGCGTTAACGTGATTCAGCACCCATTACCTACGGCTCTTCGATGCTACAAACTTGGCCAGGCTATTGGTACGGCGATTGAGTCGTATCCAGACGACATCACTGTTGGAATTTGGGGAACGGGCGGTTTGTCACATCAACTTGGTGGTGAGCGAGTAGGAGTGGTGAATCCTGAATTTGATCAACTATTTCTTGATAACCTGACCAAGGACCCGCTAGCCAATACGCGTTTGTCTCATACAGATTTCATGCGCGAAGCGGGCTGTGAGGGCGTTGAGATGATCATGTGGAACGTGATGCGAGGTGCGCTCGGCGACAACGTCGAGGAGATATTCCGTCTTTATCATATACCGGTGTCGGCTACAGCCTTTGGTGCCATTATCCTCGAGAACAAATAAAGGGAGAACTGAACGATGAGTAAAGTTCGTATCGGCGTTGCGGGAGCAAATGGAGCATTCGGATCCAAGCACCTAGACGCACTGTCGCAGATCGATACTGTTGAAATTGTGGCGGCGATGGCGACCACTCTAGAGAAGGCAAACGGGGTAGCCGACCAATATTCCATACCGAATCGGTTTGATAACTATGACGACATGCTCGGGTTGGCAGATCTAGACGCTGTCATCTTAGCTACACCTACCCAAATACACGCCGAGCAGGGTTTGAAAGCCATGGCTGCTAGTAAGCATGTCCTCATTGAGATACCGATGGCGGACACTTTGGCGGACTCAGAGGCTTTAGCGGCGAAGCAGAAAGAGACCGGCTTGGTCGCAATGGCGGGACATGTCCGAAGATTCAATCCATCTCACCAGTGGGTGCATAACAAGATAGTTGCAGGCGAGTTATCGATACAGCAGATGGATATCCAGACCTATTTTTTCCGTCGAACGAATATGAACGCAAAGGGTGAGCCGCGTTCCTGGACTGATCATCTTTTGTGGCACCATGCATGTCATTCGATTGATTTATTCCGATACCAAGCGGATGAAGACGTGACGGAAGTTCATGCGATCCAAGGTCCGATTCATCCTGATCTCGGAATAGCGATGGATATGTCGATCTTGATGAAAACTGAGTCAGGAAAACTCTGTACTCTCTCTCTGTCGTTCAATAATGATGGCCCGCTTGGATCCTACTTTAGATATATTTGCGACAACGGTACGTTCATAGCGAGTTATGACGATTTATTCGATGGGCGTAACAACCAGATTGATGTTTCCGGTGTGGATGTCTCGTTGAACGGCATCGAGCTTATCGATCGCGAGTTTGTCTCAGCGATTCTCGACAACAGAGAGCCCAACAGTTCGCTGCAGCAATGCCTCCCAGCGATGAGAATCATGCATGAAATTGAGCAGAAGATGCGTTGATCTCAATGCGGTTGATAGAGACGTTTTATGACAGCTTCACCTGATTGGTCTATTGATCATAATATTTGTTTTGTTGGGTTTGGTGAGGCTGGAGAGGCTCTTTCTGGAGGGTTCAAATCCCAAAGCCCAGTTGCTTGGGATCAGAAACTTTCATCAAAAGTGTTCGGTTTTCGTGAGCGAATCCAGAGCGCAGGGTTTCAGCCGGCGTTGTCGTTGGAGGACGGCCTCGTAGGTATTGATTGGGTTGTCAGCTTGGTAACTGCCGACCAAGCGGCTATCGCATGCGAGCAAGTTTGTTCAAGTATTCGATCTGACTTTACCTACCTCGAAATGAACTCCTGCTCTCCAGGCACCAAAAGATCTAATGCCCGGATGGTTACAGATGCGGGTGGTGTGTTGGCTGACGTGGCTATCATGAGTCCAGTGAATCCCTCAAGATTAGATACACCGCTTCTCGTGTCGGGCCCTTCCGCAGAGGATTGCGTTAATTTTCTAAACCACTTTGGTTATAACGCGTCTCTCTGCGGTCCCGATGTCGGCCAAGCGTCTGCACTGAAAATGACTCGATCAATTATGATCAAGGGTATGGAGGCCCTGAGTGCCGAATGTTTTTTGACGGCGCTACGTCTGGGTATCCAACCTGAAATTATTGCCTCGCTGACGGAGAGCTTTGACGGCTTCGATTGGCTGAGGCGTGGTGGGTATAACCTCGAACGGATGAGTAAGCACGGTATTCGTCGCGCGGCTGAGATGCGTGAGGTGGTTGCGACCATTCATGAGACTGGTTTGTCGGCAGATATGACATGCTCAACCGTCGAGTGGCAGCAACGAATTGGTGATTTGGCGCTCGACCCCGACACAGAAGATCTGGCGAAACTCAGTCGCTTGCTCAACGAAAAGCTGAGTTAGCATGCTTTGAGGTTGATCTGCGGTCGATAGGTCGAATTTTTATGGTTCAGCGGCCATATTTTTATTTGTGAAAGTGATCCAGTAGACATACGGTCCTGATAGAGTATTGAGGAGAAACAATGATTATTGACTGCCATGGGCACTACACCACTACACCGCCGGGTGTGGGTGCCTACAGACAGGCACAGAAGGAAGCTGTCGTCAACGATCCTTTATTCAAAGGTGAGAAAGGGTCGATCGATGTAACCGACGACGAGATCCGAGAGTCGATCGAGAAGAATCAGCTTAAGCTTCAGCAGGAGCGGGGAACCGACCTGACCATCTTTTCTCCACGCGCGAGCTGGATGGGTCATCACGTTGGTAATGAATGGACCAGCCTTAATTGGACGCAACACCAGAACGATATCATCAAGCGGGTCTGTGACCTATTTCCACAGAATTTTGCGCCAGTCGCACAGCTTCCTCAGTCGCCCGGTGTCGCACCGGAGAAGTCGGTTCCCGAGATTCGTCGAACGGTTGAGGAGCTGGGGTTCTTGGGGATCAATCTAAACCCCGATCCCTCCGGAGGATACTGGCAGGATCAGTCCCTAGCAGACCGGTCATTTTATCCAATTTACGAGGTGATGTGTGAGCTTGATATCCCTGCCATGGTTCATGTCAGTGCAGCCTGTAATGATTGCTTCCATACGACTGGCTCACATTATCTCGGCGCTGATACCACTGGATTTCAGCAATTGGTGATGTCGGATGTGTTCAAAGATTTTCCATCGCTGAAGATCATTATTCCTCATGGTGGCGGAGCGGTTCCCTACCATTGGGGACGTTTCCGCGGAATTCTCCAAGATCAGGGGTATGCGCCTTTGGAAGAGTCGGCACTCCAAAATATCTATTTCGATACCTGCGTCTATCACCAACGAGGCATCGATTTGCTGCTAGATATCGTCCCGGTAGAGAACATTTTGTTTGCATCAGAAATGATTGGGGCGGTGCGCGGGATTGATCCGGAGACAGGTCACTATTTTGACGACACCAAGCGGTATATCGATAACAACACTAAACTTACGGCTGACGAAAAACAGCAGATATTCTCCGGTAATGCTAAGAAAGTCTTCAGTCGACTGAAATTGGGAAGTTGATATGTCGCAGAATGTAGTGGTTCAGAAAATCGATCGGGTAAGCCCAGAGATAAGAGAAGGTTTGGCGCGTTTGGGAGTAGCGACAGTTCACGAGGCACAGGGCCGCAGAGGATTACTAGCCGACTATATGCGCCCGATACAGCAAGATATGGCGGTTGCGGGTAACGCGATCACGATCTCGGGTGCGGCCGGGGATAACTGGATGGTGCATGTCGCGATCGAGCAGTGTCGGCCCGGCGATATTCTTGTATTTGCCCCAACTTCACCATCGAATCACGGTTTTTTCGGTGATCTATTGGCCACATCGGCGCAGGCTCGGGGCGTCGTGGGTTTGATTGTCGAGGGCGGGGTACGAGATACGAAGATTCTTCGAGAAATGAACTTTCCAGTCTGGTCAAAGCACGTATTTGCACAAGGAACCATTAAAGAAACACTAGGTTCCGTCAATGTACAAATCGTTTGCGCCGAGGAGATTGTCAATCCAGGTGATGTTGTCATCGCGGATGATGATGGCGTCTGCGTTGTTCGGTATTCGGAAGCCGAGTCGGTTCTCTCGGCTGCCTTGGATCGGGAAGCTAAAGAAGAAGATAAGCGAACAAGGTTGGCGAACGGTGAGCTTGGTTTGGATATCTACAATATGAGACCAAAGCTCGCTGAAAAAGGCCTCAAATATGTCTGAGGGTATCCCCTGTGTCTGGATGCGTGGAGGGACCTCCAAAGGCGGTATTTTTCTTGCCACTGATTTGCCATCAGATCCTGCTGAGAGGGATCAGGTACTGCTAGAAATCATGGGCTCTCCGGATAATAGACAGATTGACGGTATGGGTGGTGCTGATCCCCTGACTTCCAAGGTTGGAATCGTCAAGAAATCGTCTCATCCGGACTGTGACGTGGATTATTTATTCCTCCAAGTTTTTGTTGATCAGGCTATTGTTACCGACTCACAGAACTGCGGAAATATTCTTTCGGCTGTCGGGCCCTTTGCTATTGAGCAGGGGCTCGTATCGGCCAAGGGTGACGTCACACAGGTCTCTGTATTTATGGAAAATACAGATCAAATCGCTGTCTTACAGGTCCAGACTCCTAATGGAAACGTAACCTATAAAGGGAATTCCGCTATCGACGGCGTCCCGGGAGTATCGGCCCCAGTTACCTGTGAATTCAAAGAGACAGCAGGCTCAACCTGCGGGGCTTTGTACCCAAGTGGTCACCTGAAGGATTCTATTGACGGTGTTGACGTCACCCTGATCGATAACGGGATGCCTGTCGTCATCTTAAATGCGTCTGACTTCGGGATCAGTGGCACCGAGTCGCGAGACGAGCTGGACAGTCATACTGAGTTAAAGACCCGACTTGAGTCTATCCGACTGCAGGTCGGCCCGCTGATGAA
>CACJLQ010000010.1 GCA_902594275.1 uncultured Litorivicinus sp. | reverse complement strand
ACCGAAGCCGCCCTTGGTCATTTGGTTGAGGCGGATTGGGTTCGCAATCAGTTACTGTCGCGGGTTGCTGAATCAGGTATCGATTGTGTTTCGGAGCGGGTTGAGTCCGTTTCGCAACGAGGCGTGTTGACGCTCCCCAAGAATGAGCTTGACGCTGATTTAGCGATCTTTGCCGAGGGACGCCAAGCACACACGGCACTTGCTTCTGGTTTTGAAATTGTCGACGGGGGTTATCGACAGATGGCAGTCGTTGGGACATTGAGAAGCGAGCAACCGCATCATGAAGAGGCGTTTCAAATTTTCACTGAATGCGGCCCGCTAGCACTGTTGCCATTAACTGATCGGGACGGTGAGCATCGTGTGAGCCTGGTTTGGTCATTGGATCTCGATACTGCGTCTGAACTCAAAGAGTATTCAATCGAGACATTGTCTTTAACGATCACTCAGACCAGTGAGTCGGTACGAGGTGCCTTGAGTTTCGTCGATGAACCGATTTGGATTCCGCTGTCTCAGCAATCATTGAAGCAGGATTCTCTCGGATGTTTGTTAGCCATCGGCGATACTGCCCACGGCATTTTGCCGTTAGCAGGTCTTGGAGCGAACCTTGGATTTGCAGATGTGAATGCGTTACAACAGACGTTGGTGAAGGCTCCTTCGGCCCGTGGTGATCGCATTGCACGAACTGTTGCGCGTGAACGGCGTTTTGAGCAACAGACTGTTGCTATGGTGATGGGCCTTTTTTCCAACGTATTTCGCTCTGATCAGCCACTGTTGCAATTAGGCCGAAGTTTTGCATTACGAACAGCGGATCGTCATCCAACGATTCGATCATTGATTCAGGGGTTAGCTGGTTAATGTTCACAGGGATTGTTCAGGGGTTGGGTGAGGTCACTCAGATTCAGGATCACGGCGGAATTCGTCGTCTTCAGGTTAGACTACCGACCGGCCGCGATCGGGGGCTGGAAACGGGCGCATCTGTTGCAATCAATGGCGTTTGTTTGACAGCCGTCGGTTGGGATCAGCATGGTGTCGAGTTTGATGTGATTGATGAAACGTTGCGACTGACAAATCTCGGTGATTTGAAGGTCGGTCATGTTGTTAATGTGGAGCGTGCGGCTCGTTTTGGTGATGAAATTGGTGGTCATGTGTTGTCAGGGCACATTCACGGGCTAGCTCAAGTGACCGAAGTGGTAGAAATTGACGCAAATCTGGCGGTGTGGTGGGCTGTTCCGGAAGCGCTGAAAAAGTACGTGCTGCCAAAAGGCTATGTCTCACTTAATGGATGCTCATTAACCGTCGGTGATACCGAGCGAGACGGGCAGTTGAGTGTTCACTTGATTCCCGAAACCCGTGAATTAACGACTTTTGGTCGAGTCACAGTCGATGACTCGTTGAATCTTGAAATTGATTCCCAAACCCAAGCGATCGTCGATACTGTTGAGCGAGTATTGGAACAGCGATCGTGAATTCGTGGCAACGGGAGTTAGCCAACGGTGTGACAAGCCCCGAAGTGCTACTCACACGTCTCGGATTGGATGCAACCCAAGTACAAGGTGTTGATCACACGCCGACCTTTTCAGTTCGGGTCCCAGAACCTTTTATCAAGCGAATGGTCCCTGGCGATCCGCATGACCCATTGTTACGACAGGTGCTATCCGTTAGTGAAGAACGCATTCCGACACCGGGCTTTGTAGCTGATCCTTTGGATGAATTCGACAGTGTGTTACCTGGTGTCCTCCATAAGTATCGGTCGCGAGTTCTGCTGATTTATCGTGGTGGTTGTGCCATCAATTGCCGTTACTGTTTTCGGCGTCATTTTCCGTATCAAGAACAGACACTGACTTCACGAGATGTTGATTTTCTAATCAACTATTTGATCGAACACCCTGAAGTGAACGAAGTCATCTTGTCAGGCGGTGATCCCTTGATGGCCGATGACTCCTCGATTCGGGATCTATTGTCACGATTTGAATCGATACCCACGGTTGCTCGCTTGCGCATCCACAGTCGGTTACCAGTGGTGATTCCAGCTCGAATCACCGATGCGCTTTGTGGAACGATTGCATCCATACGACTGCCTACTGTCATGGTTTTGCATATTAATCATGCCAATGAAGTTGACGGGTCTGTGAAGTGTGCTGTCGGTCGGTTGAGAGCAGTCTGCCGTTCAGTACTGAATCAAGCTGTGATTTTGCGTGGCGTCAACGACTCGGCAACAAGTCTCATTACTCTAAGTGAACGATTGTTCGAGGCAGGGATCGATCCGTATTATCTCAACGTTTTGGATCCAGTTGCTGGAGCACATCACTTTGATGTGACCGACGAAGAAGTGGCCACTCTCTATGAGGCGTTATTAGATGCACTTCCAGGATATCTCGTTCCGAAACTTGTGAGGGAAGTGCCGGGAGTAGGGCACAAAATGCCGTGGAGCGAAACGGCACGCTTATGATGTCTATAGTATTGATTTGGATTGCCGGCGCTTGGGGAGCGGGGCAAATTGCCCGTTGGCTCGCATTACCTCCTCTAGTCGGATATCTAATGGCCGGTGCTCTTTTTGCGGCGAATGATCTTGGGGATATTAACCATTGGCTCGATGTGCCATCAGAAATCGGTGTCGAGCTCCTTCTGTTCGCGGTTGGCTTGAAAATGAACCCCAAATCGATCTTTCGATTCGATGTTGCATTTGGCACCCTCCTGCATTTGATGTTGTCGGCCCTGATTTTGATGCTGGCTTTCACGCAAGATTTGTCGATCGAGATGAAGATTGCGTTGGCGCTGACCCTCGGTTTTTCGAGTACGGTCGTCGCTGCAAAGGGACTGGAGGCGCGTCGAGAAATCCGCGCGTTTCACGGTCGCTTGTCGATCAGTATTCTGGTTCTTCAGGACCTTGTTGCAGTGACTTTGTTGGCGATTGGTGGTGATTCGGCGCCCTCACCTTATGCGCTTGGCTTGCTTGCAATACCACTGGTTGCTCCGATGTTGAGAAGGGGTCTTGAGAAACTGTCTCCGGAACCAGAATTGCAGTTATTGGTTGGCGTGCTGATTGCATTGGTTCTTGGTGCTCAATTATTCAAAGCCGTTGGGGTCAGTGGTGAACTTGGCGCGCTGGTCATGGGTATGGTGTTTGCGAACCATCCGGTGGCGAGGGGCCTTGCCAATTATCTTTGGGGAATCCGCGAGTTACTGCTGATTGCGTTTTTCTTGCGTGTTGGGATGCAAGTCCCGCTCGATCTCCAGGTTCTGATGGACGCAATACCACTGCTACTTCTGTTGCCGATCAAACTGATGGTGTTGTTTGGGCTTTTGTTAGTCATTCGGCTTCGCTCTTACACCGCGTTTTTAATGTCGATTACTTTGTTTTCGTACTCGGAATTTGCCCTCATCGTAGCCGCAGCTTGGGCGGATACTGGCTTGATTCCAACATCGGTACTCCCTGTGATTGCCGTTGCTGTGACCCTGAGTTTTGTGATCTCTGCGCCGTTGAATTGGTTTGCACATGAATTATACGAGCGATTTGAGGGGCCGCTCATGCGTCTTGAGCGAACGGATCGCCATCCAGATGAGCAACCGTTGACGTTAGGTGGAGCGCACGTGCTTGTCATCGGGATGGGTCGAATCGGAACGGCTGTTTTCGATAGCTTAACGGATGATGGTGAAAAAGTGGTCGGTATTGACGCTGACCCTGGGAAACTGGAATCCCATCGTGAGGTTGGTCGTCGAGTTGTATTTGCTGATGCTGAGGACCCTGGTTTCTGGAATAACTTGCGTTTTGGTCGACTTGAGGCAGTGGTATTGACGATGCCTGAACCAGATTCACAGTGTTGGGCAACGAATCGGTTGAGGGAACGAGGTTTTGAGGGCGTGATCGCGGTAAGTGTACGGTCTCGTCATACCGTTGCTCGTGTTGAGGATGCCGGTGCAAATCTTATTTACGATGCCCACGATGCTGCGGGTCTTGGCCTTGGAAAGGCTGTCCTCAAGTGTCTTGATGGCGAGCGATAAGGAAATCCCGAGCCTCGTTAATCAACGCGGCAAGAAAATCGGTCCCGTCTTTGTCTGGATGCATTTTACCCATGAGCTTTCTGTGTGCTGCTCTGATCTCAGCAGGAGTTGCGTTCTCATCGACACCAAGAATTTCAGTGGCGCGCTTGACGGTCATCGGTTCGTCGCGTGCCGATCTCTGCTGGTTCGCATGCGCCGCACCAGCCCCTGCGGCTGCGCCGAGCCCCAGGATTTGGCGGAGTTGCGGGAACATCGATAAGAGCCCGCGAAGACTCCATAAGCGTCTGCCAAATGCTGCAATTGGTGCCGCGAGGGCCGCCAAAGCAGGTAGTTTACCAGTGACAACCAATAATAAGATGCCGATTGCAACAGCGCCGCCGATGACCTTGAATTTGTTTTCTGCAATCCAGCCTTTGGTTGATCCGCGAGTGAGCAGATAAAACAACGCAAGGACGACGAGGGCGATGATGAGTATTCTCATGTTCTATATTTGTCTGGACAAAAGTGGGACAACATTGCCACACTAGTAGGTATGGCTACTTTAGAAACGATTTCAAGTATCGACACAGCACCCCGACATCCAATCCGATTGGTCGCCAATCGAACTGGTCTGACGGTCGACTTGATTCGCGCATGGGAGAAACGTTACCACGTTGTTGAGCCTGCGCGTAGTGATACCAAGCGCAGACTCTACAGCGATTATGATATTGAACGGCTTCGAATGATCCGGATCGCAAAACAAAACGGGCGCCGCTTGGTTGATGTGGCTCCGATGTCGCTCGAAGCCCTTCGCGACGTGGTCTCCGAAGATAGCCGTTTTGATGCAGCACAGGACAATCCAGCAGAGGTCTATCGGCCAAGCTGGTCTAATCCGCTTGAGTCCACAGATACACAAGACGCTGTCGACGCCATGTTGTTCGCAATTCAAACCATGGATCAGCACCGCTTTGATCAGTTGCTACAAGAGGGCCTTGTGAAGCAAGCGCTGCCCGCATACCTCGAGACAGTGATCGGACCGCTGCTACGCGAAATTGGTGAATCCACGCGCCTCGGAAAGCTTCGGATCGCACATGAGCACATGGCAACTGCGCACTTGAGGACATTTATTGGGGCCCTTCGATTTCGCGAAACCTTTACCGGTAGCGAACCGAAGATCATTATCACTACACCAACCGGACAGCTTCATGAGCTCGGGGCACTGATGATTGCCGCGCTTGTCTCAGTTGATGGCTGGTTGCCCGTTTACCTCGGGCCGAATACGCCGGCAGATGAAATCGCAGCGTGTGCAATGCAGTCTGGAGCGCGTGCAGTGAGTTTGTCTTTGACTTATCCAGCCGATGATCCACGTATTCCGACTGAATTGACCCGATTGCGATCGCAACTTGACCAGAAGATTCCACTGTTTGTTGGAGGTTCTGCTGCAGCGCATCACCGACAGTTGATTGGCCGATTGGGCCTTCAATCACCGCCATCTTTAAATGAATTGCGGCAAACGTTGAACGAACTTCGTGATCGAGGCTTCAGACTTCAATCGGCATGACTTTAGCAGATCTGAAAGCAATGCTCGCGAACGGTCAGTCGCCGACTCTTGAGATCCATGCATTCGAGGGAATTGTCTATCTAGTGAAGATCGTGACAGAAGTTGGTGAAACCATGCTGAAAAAAGCAGATGGTGACAATCAGGTTTTTAAGTCATCAACACAGGCTGGTACGGCATTGGCTGACGTGGGGGGAACGGACGCTGTCATTGTACATCAATGTGCGTATGACGAGGTGATTGGTCACGAGCCATGTCCGACCGAGGATCCATCCCTGCGTACGCCAATGGATTTGCGGCTACTTGCCGGTCTTGGCTAGCTTTTGAGCTGGTTCCTTCGTTCACAAAGCGACGCATACTCTGGCGTATTATCTCCGGTCAAAATGCCGTGGCGGATCGCGAAATCAATAATCACTAGGTTACAGTTATATTTAAACGCGTCCGTTGTTTCGATGATTGCCAGTACGTCTTGAATTGGTAGTCGCTCGAAGGACTCCACTTCACCATCCTGGCAAATTGGTACGAAGCTGTCTGGAAGTTCGAGATCATAACAATACAAAATATCACGTTTCAATCCGCGTCCATCGGTGTATCGATAGCTGACTGTTCCGGTTGCAATGGATTGACTAGCTTGAGCTTCCGAAATGCCAGCCTCTTCAGCGCATTCTTTGATTAAATTTTCGAATAGACCAAGTCCAGCTGGTTGGCCACCAGCAACTATATTATCGAGTTTGCCTGGAAATGTTGGTTTGCTCAGTGATCGCTTTGCAACCCACAACTCGATGCCTATCTGCGTTCTTACAAAGCCATTGAGATGCACACCGAAAGTGAGACAACCAAGTGGTGCAGTCAATGTGCGCTCCATCACAAATCGGGTCGGATCATTGACTGATGCTTTAACTGGAAAGAGTTCACCAACCCAACTTCGGAGAAGCCCGTCTTCGTAAACCTCTTTTGCAAATCGCGCGAAGTGTTGATTGAGGTCTTCTGCACATAAGCTCGGAATGACGAGACCCAGTTCTGATTCCTGCCACAGCCCAAAATTTAGCCCAGATTCTTTGAACCGATCTTGGACATAACCAAGTAGTGCATCCCCCTGGAACCAGGGCGTCCAAGATTGTAGATCAGCGTTGTGCGCACGGTCAAAATGGTCAAGAAAACTCAAGAGCGACTCCAATAACTAGCAAACAATGAGATACAAACACCCACCGCGAGCACATGAATCAGGTGATGTGTTGTGGCGTAGAACCCATCAGCATCGGCCCCTGATGCAACAACAGGCACCACCTGGCATGAATGGGAGAAGGCTCGCTATCTTTATTTTATAAAAACGTTTTCAAACTAATTAATTTTTTGAATAGCGTACTACGTCCCAGAATTTATCCCACGTCAAAAAAATTAGGCCCTCGCATGGTTTGTGACGAAAGCGATATTCCAGTCGGCTGGGCAACGTTTCCCCCCTATTTTATTCGCGTAGATATCACTTCCATATCGCTCACCCGACCGCAGATTGAAGTCAAGATACTCACCAGAGACTAGCGTCTTTTGGTCAGATATTCGAACAGCTTAGCAACCGCCTCGGCACCGGGATCTTTATTTCCTTGGAGTTGCTCAGCCGATAAGTAAGTCGCTCGCCCGACTCTCGCACTCACCATTGCCGCAGTCGAATCTGCCCCCGCTCTAGACGGCATTGCAGGATCTGAACCTTCGGAAAAAGCCTCTAAACCGGGCTCCAAGGCGTCCACCATCGAGCGATCTCCCAATTGAGCACCGCCAATTTCCTTCATTCTGTTGAGGCCCGCGAGTAAAGAATTCGCAATATTTGACCCACTAGATGAAGCATCTCCGGCAGCTGCAAAAAATATTGCTAACAGAACTCCAGAAGAGCCACCCATGGTCTGACTGAGTTCTTGTCCCAGCGCTCTAAAGAGCTGCGTATGATCGGCAAGCGGCAGCTCATCCACTTTCGCAATCAGCGCGCGAGCGGCACTTGCTAGGGTTGAGCCTGTATCGCCGTCACCCGAAAAAGCATCTAGAGTATTGAGTTCGCGCTCGCTATCAATTAGAACTTCACAACAACCGAGAATTAATCCCCTAGTCTCATCGTGAGCAGATGCAACTGGTGGCTCGGGAGTCAATCCGTCGGGCATTTCGATAATCGCAGTTGAGCAGATCGCACTACAACCAGGCCATGCCCAGGGCTCAACTGGAGCTTGCAAATATTGAAGTTCCTCAGCATTTATTGGACACACTGTGATCGAAATTCCTTTCATATCCAAGGACGTCATCAAGCATGCAGGCCCAATCACGTGTGTCAATCTTTCACCAAGTTGAGACCGGAAAATTACATTAGCTACGATACTCATTTCAAGGCTCGAAACCCCGCCTAAATTATTGATCAATACCACCAAGTTACCTCGATCAACGCTCTGGGCTAGCTTTTGAATCATCACAGAAACTGCCGCATTCACTCCTGAGTAATCGATCTGCTCAATGCCAGCCTCACCGTGTATTCCGAGGCCTAATTCGGCACAACCAGCAGGTATTCTGTCGATTTTCTCAGAGCCCGGGACCATACAGGTATCAAGTGATAATCCAATAGTCTTCACATTGCCTATAATTCTTTCAGCGACCGCAGTAATTGTCTCAAGCGAGACACTTTCAGCAGCCAAAGCGCCAGCGATTTTGTGGACTAATAAAGTACCGGCTAGTCCTCTTGGTTGGGGGATACTAGGTAACGCTATATCATCATCAACAACCACCATACTTACCTTCAGACCAATACTCCTTGCCCGCTCCGCCGCTAGGCCGAAGTTGAGTCGATCTCCGGTATAGTTTTTAACAATTAAGACGCATCCTTGCGGTCCGGTTACAGCCAAAATAGCGGCTAAAACAGCATCCACTGAGGGGGAGGCAAAGACATCACCGCACACCGCAGCGGTCAACATCCCTTGCCCCACAAAGCCCGCATGAGCGGGCTCATGACCGGAACCGCCACCCGATATAAGGGCCACATTGCTTTTGTCCCAATCGCTGCGAACAACTACTTTGATATGGGGATACCCATCAAGCCGCGACAACCTACCGCCCGATCCAAAAATAAGGCCATCGATAGCTTCAGTTACCACATTATTTTTTTCGTTAATAAATAACTGCATTGCATTGTCCTCTTGTTAAATTCGTCTGCCATCTGCGTCAAAGAAAAATGGATTTTTCGGTTTAACCGACAGCGAACACCCTGCTTTTAGGTCAGTGTGCGGGTTAGTCACTGTGACGATACCGTTATCCCCGACACTTAAATGAAGGCGAGTCTGATCACCTAACCGTTCAACTCGCTTAACCACCGTCTCGAGCCCACCATTTCCGAGAATGAGTTGTTCAGGTCTAAATCCAATGAGTTTTGCCATTTGCGGGCTACCAGGAAAAATCGACGCATCGAGGATATTGATTCGAGGTTGGCCAAGTCGGGCGGCCACGCTCACTGAAGCTGGATTATCATAAACTTCACGGGGTGTTCCGAATTGAATCAATCGACCTTTTTCCAAAACCCCTATGTGAGTCGCCATGGTCATCGCTTCAATTTGATCATGGGTGACGTACAAGAACGTGCCACCAATATCTTTTTGAATTCGTGTAAGCTCGATCCGAAGATCTGAACGTAATTTTGCATCAAGCGAGCTGAGCGGTTCATCCATCAGATATATATTTGGATTGCGCACCAACGCTCTCCCAATCGCGACACGTTGCATTTCTCCGCCAGAAAGCTCCGTAGCCTTATTGGATAACTTGTGGTCGATTTTCAGTGTTTGGGCAACTGAAGTCACCTTGAGGTTGATCTCTGATTCACTCATGGAGAGCATGCGAGACATCAGAGGAAACGCGAGATTCTCCTTGACTGACATATGTGGATAAAGAGAGTACTGCTGAAACACCATGGCCACATTTCGCTCCGCAGGTGTTTTTTGAGCGCAGTCCATGCTATCTATGATGACATGCCCTGTGTCGGGTTTTTCTAACCCAGCTATCATTCGGAGTAATGTCGTTTTCCCTGCACCCGTGGGGCCTAATAAAACCACAAATGAACCGTTAGGTACCGTCAAATCGACATCGCCCAGGGCCTTGATTCCACCAAACCTTTTCGTGAGATTCTGTACTTCAATGCTAGCCATTGATGAGCACCTCTTGATTTCCCTCGCTCAGCAAGGCTTTGCCAGAATGGTGGTTGAAAAGGGAAATGTTGCGGGGATCAAAATATAAATTAATTGCCGATCCAAGCGCATATTCTTCGCTCGAAGAGACACGAGCCTTTAAGATCGTTTGATCGACTTGTACCGAAACAATTTGAGTGGTGCCCAAGTATTCAGAAGCCACCACAAGCGCCGAGATCCCGCCAGCCTCGCGGGACAGGCCAATATGTTCTGGTCTTACACCAACATCGATAGAACCATCAAAGTCTTGCACACTCACTGGTACTTGAATTGGATACTCTTTGAACATAACGGTAGCGTCACCAGCTCCTAGTTCTTGATAATCAATCTGAAGGAAGTTCATCGCCGGAGATCCGATAAAGTCAGCAACAAACTTAGTGGCAGGCCAATCATAGATATCTTGTGGAACACCAAACTGTTCGATGACGCCATGATTCATCACCACAATCTTGTCACCCATCTGCATGGCTTCGAGTTGATCATGGGTGACATAAATCGTGGTCGCTCTCATTCGATCATGCAGAGCCCGTAACTCCTCAGCCATTTCCTCACGGAATTCGGCATCCAATGCACCCAAAGGCTCATCCATGAAAAAAGCAGCTGGATTCCTCACAATCGCTCGTCCAAGGGCTACTCGTTGTCGATCTCCACCCGATAAACGACTAATTGGCGAATGGAGGAGTTGCTCTATTTTCAAAATAGCTGCCACCTCGGTGACTTTCTCTCGGATCAGGCTCGACGAGGCCCTTTGGCTTTTGAGTGGATATTCAAGATTCTGTCGGACGTTTAAGTGCGGATAAAGGGCGTACATTTGGAAGACGAACGCAATATCACGATCACGGGCACGTTTAAATGAAACGTCTTCCCCGTCAATTAAAATCTGACCTGAGGTGGGTAATTCAAGTCCCGCCATCATTCGGAGAGTAGTTGTCTTCCCGCAGCCCGACGGACCCAAAAGCATAAAAAACTCTCCGTCCTCCACCTTAAAAGTTGAATCCTGGACTGCCACAAATTCACCGAACTCTTTTCTGAGATTTTTGATTTCAATTTCGGCCATCGGTCTAGTCTCTAAAATGGCTACAAATCAGATACATCAACGTTCCCACTAAAATCACTGAGAAAGAATAGGTAAATACAACGAGGTAAAACGGCTGCATCAGCATCAAAACTCCAACGATGATCAGAATCGATGCGACAGCCTCCCAGGGGCTTCTCCGAAATAAGAGTAGACCCTCAAGAAAATGTCTCATTTTCGAACCGCTCCAAACGTTATACCTCTGAGCAAATGTTTTCTGAGCAGGACCGTGAAAACCATGACTGGAACCAGGAAGAGTGTTGCACCAGCAGCTACTGCCGGCCAATCCTTCCCGCTGACGCCAATAATTGTAGGAATGAAGGGCGGTGCAGTTTGTGCGTCACCTGACGTTAAGAGCACAGCGAATGCGTATTCGTTCCAAGCAAAAATCAAGCAAAAAATCGCTGTGGAGGCGATACCGGTTATCGCTTGAGGCAACACAACTTTGATGAAAGCTTCGAAGCGAGTGTATCCATCGATCAATGCGGCTTCTTCATACTCGATAGGTATTTCATCCATGAATCCTTTCAATAGCCAAACCGAAAGCGACAGATTAACAGCGGTATAAAGCATGATCATGCCAAGATATGTATCGTTCAATCCTAAATTTTTAAACATCAAAAATATCGGTATCGCTACAGCGATAGGTGGCATCATTCGAGTGGACAGAATAAAAAACAAGAGGTCATCTTTCAGCGGGACCTTAAATCGACTAAATGCGTAAGCTGCCATGGTTCCCAAGAGCATACATAAAGCGGTGGAGCCGAAACCGATGACTGTGGAATTCAAGAATCTCTCGCCATATTTTGATGGACCTGCAATCAACTCACCCTTTTCATTGACGATTTCCTCATACCAAGTCATTGATGATGGCTCTTTTGGTGCTTGATCTGATGGAATCCGCGTTCTAGTCGTAAATAAATTGACGTATCCCTCTAACGTTGGCTCAAACAAAACTTTCGGTGGATAGTGAATCGAATCCTGTCCAGATTTGAATCCTGTGGCGATAATCCATAGAAGAGGAGCTAGCGTGACTATCGCGTACAGACTGACAACAAAGCCGGAAAAAAGCTTGGTTCGTGAGGACGGCGCTGTGACAGAGTAACTCATCTATCCTTCACCTTGTTCAAGGCCTTCACGTATATGGAAGCCAAACCAAAAACTGTGACGAACAAAATCACTGCATAGGCTGACGAGTATCCCGTCTTCCATTTTTCAAATGCCTCGCGCTTTAGATCGATCGAAGATAGCGTCGTCAAACTACCTGGACCTCCTCCCGTTAGTTGCACTACCAAGTCAAACATTTTGAAATTCTCTATTCCTCTGAAGAGAACAGCGAGCATCAAAAACGGTAATACCATTGGAACAGTAATGGTCCAGAACTGGCGCCATTGAGAAGCCCTATCGCATTCGGCCGCCTCATAAATCGAATCCGGAATCGAACGTAATCCTGCGAGGCATATCAGCATCACAAAAGGAGTCCACATCCAGGTATCGACGATAACGATTGCCCAAGGTGCAAGATGTACGTCTCCGATCATCGAGAATGAACTAGGATCGGCACCACTAAAAAAACTGATCATATAGTTGAAAAGACCTATCTGCGGCTGGTAGAGAAACGTCCAAAAATTTCCAACCACAGCTGGACTCAACATCATTGGTAGTACGATCAAAGTTGTCAGGAGATCATTACCTTTAAATTTTTTATTGATCAAAAATGCGAGTGTAAATCCTAGGACTACCTGCAATACGATCGTCGAAACCAGAAAATGCGCGGTCGCTTGCATTGTCTGCCAGATATCACTGTCGGTTAGGATTCGTTCGTAGTTGCGCAAATCTACCCATTTTACATCTCGGTTTGGTCTATTAACGCGATAGTTGGTGAAACTGAGGTAAATAGTCCAAACGAGCGGAAAGATATTAACGGCCAATAGCAAAAGAATTGTCGGGCTGACAAATAGCCAGGCTAACTTCTTGTCTGACAAACCGCTAACCCGATTAGAGACACTCGGCGGCGTCTTTTGTACGAGTTTATCGATGAAAGCCTGCAGCACTGACTGCTCCTTCACGCATCTGATTTATGGGCTTTGAGTAGAACAGAGATGCAGAACCTCTGTGCTCTGCATCTCTTTAAGGAAGATCACCCTACAATTTACCCTCATCTTCAAGGACTTCGGTCCAATCCTCAACAAGGCCATCCAATGCCTCTTGTGCAGTACCTTTACCAGCAATCACATAATCATGAATACGTTCCTGCATCGGTAACAGAAGATCAGCGTATGCCGGCTCAGCCCAGAAGTCCTTAACAATAGCCATCGAATCAAGGAACGTTTTCGCATATGGCTGACTAGAGACAAACCCAGGGTCTTCAACAACTGCTTTTAGCGCAGAGTACCCGCCGGCTTTCCACCACTTGTCTTGCACCTTTTTTTGAGCAAACCATTTGATGTATTCAAGTGCCGCATCGCGCTTGTCTGACGCAGCGACAACAGAGATTCCCTGTCCACCCAGCTGCGCAAAATGACCACCAGGTCCAGGGGGGTTAGGGAAGTAACCTGACTTTCCACCACCGACGTTAGGGTCAGCTTCAACACCTGGCCAAATAAACGCAAAATTCATCTGCAAAGCCACTTGTCCAGACTTGTATGCATCGATATTCTCGCCCATGTACCAGTTTGATGATCCTGGAGGTGTCGCCGTATCGTAGAGTTCTTTGTAGTATTCGAGACCGGCAGCGGCTTTTTTAGAATTCACAAATCCGTTTAAGTCATAAGGCTTGGAAGGGTTCGAGTATTCGAATCCATAGTTATACAAGGCATTAGTAACACCCATCGTGATTCCTTCAGATCCACGTTCTGTATAGATGGCCGCACCGTAAACTGTCTTGCCATCAATTGTGCGGTTTTGGAAAAACTGAGCGATATCTTTAAGTTCATCAAGATCTTTCGGCACATTTAAATCGCGGCCATATTTTGCCTTGTATTCTTTCTGCAATTCAGGACGCTCGAACCAATCTTTGCGATAAGTCCAACCTACAACATCACCGAATGCTGGTAGTGCCCAATAGTTAGGGGTTCCCTTGGGCCATTCAGAATATCCAGTCACGGTTGCGGGGATGAAATCACCCATATCGATTCCTTCTTTAGCGAAAAAATCGTTCAATTTAATATAGTGTCCATTTTCTGCTGCGCCCCCGATCCATTGGCTATCGCCGATCATCAGATCACACAAACCGCCACCCGAATTGAGTTCATTTAACATTCGATCTGCGAAGTTTGGCCATGGCACAAACTCAAAACTCATATTATGGCCACTCTCAGCCTCGAAATCCTTACTCAACTCAACCAAAGCATTCGCTGGGTCCCACGAAGCCCAACATAAAGTTAGGTCATCTGCGACTGCGGTCTGGATTGAACCAGCTATTACAGCAACCGCAAGCGCTTTAACTCCGATTTTAGTATTCATGTTTACACCTCTTATTTTTTTTACTCGGCTATCGCGAAAATTCCAGGGTTAGAACGAGTTTGCCCATCCCCTCGCATACACGCTAATGAGGTACGTACCTCATGTCAACTCCTTTACTGATGAACGTACCTCATTTACTCTTTGTTAGAAGTGATGAACGGAACTGAAGCGAACAGTGAAGCCGACTACCAAAGATCTAGCCCGCGCCGCTGGGGTCAGCCTTGCGACGATCGATCGTGTACTCAACGATCGCCCTGGGGTCACTTTTAAAACGAAGAATGCGGTAGAGGAAGCAATTCAAAAACTTGGCTTTGAACGAAACCACGCTGCTGCCGCACTTTCGCGGAATAGATATTTCAAATTCATCTTCGCCCTCCCCAGTGCCCGCGGCGACTTCGTGATGCGAATCAAGAAAAGTGTCGAAGAGATTGAGTCAAAAGGTTTCGGTACAATGATGCGCTACGAAATTCTGGACATCGATGAAACTGCGCCCCATGACGTTGCAACCACTCTCGGTCAGTTGGATAAGAATGATTGTGATGGGATCGCCATTATGGCGATCGAGCATCCAGAAATAAGAGATGCCATTAATCGATTAACAAAACGTGGAGTTCCCGTTGTCTCACTCGTTTCTTATCAATCTGCTGCGAACGTTTCTGCCTTTGTAGGAATACCAAATTTCCAAGCAGGTCAAACAGCTGGGCGACTGTTGCTTCGTTTTCAAGAACACCTATCTGGATCGATCGCAGTTATAACAACGACCATCAGCTCGAACGATAGCGTTGAAAGACGTCGCGGTGCTGATCTTATTTTTTCGACTCAGCAAAACTTTCGATTATTACCTACCACCGAACATTTCAATAACCCACATCGAGCTGATGACATAATTCGGAAGTTAATAAGAAATACGCCAGATCTCCGAGGAATCTATATCATGGGCTCTGAAGCCAGGCTTCCAGTTGAGGCGATCAAGACATATGCGAGCGATCACAACTTGGTAGTTATCGCACATGAGCTTACTGAGTTCACAAAAGAACAGCTTACGAATGCAACTCTTGATGCTGTCATTTCCCAAGATGCCGGACATTTGGTCAGGAGTTGTGTTCGCAGACTAACAGCAATAAACCAAGGTACGACTCCAATCTTGTCGCAAGAGCAGGTACGAATTGAGATACTGATAAAAGAAAATACGCAATCTCAATGAAATGAACACCGTACAGATGACCCTGATGAGAAGACTGATGGGCAAAAGTGAAACGCGGTCGACTATTTCTGGAATACCTTGACTGCCGACTGCGAGTCCGATCAGTAAGATCGCCAAATGATGGGTATCAACACCGGGCTTTTGCTTGATTCCTGTGAAGTGCGTTAGCGATGCAGCCGCGAAAAGGGGCTCAGTCACCGCACTTAGCGGCAGATCGATGGTTTTGAAGACAATGGCTGATGCTGTTGACTCCAATCCAAACATAGGTAAAAGCTAACGTATTAAGCATCTTGGAGTTGTAGTTCGATCACCCCGCTATCGTTAATTCGAATTGGGAAAGTCGATACCTGTCCATAGGCGGGTGCAGACAGCGCTTGGCCTGTTTTGACACAAAATCTTGCGCCGTGTCGCGGGCATTCAATTTCGCCATTGATGTAGAGACCACCACAGAGTTCAGCACCATCGTGGGTACACAAATCTTCGATCGCGTAGACCGCGTTACCTTCACGAAAAACCAGCACATCCATCTCATCAAACTCAAAGCGCTCATAAGCTCCATCGGCCAGCGCATTGATCGTTGCGATTTCAATCCAATTACTCATAACGGCTCCTAAAATAGACCCGCCTCTAGGCGTGCTTCTTCCGTCATCCTGCTTGCATCCCAAGGCGGATCAAAGACCATTTGTATGTCTGCTTGATCAACTCCCGACAGTGCTTCAATCTTTTCTTTGATATCTCGGGCCATGATGGGTCCCATACCACAGCCAGGGGCTGTCAACGTCATATCTACTCTGACATGCGTTCGACCATCGATCAGTGTGGAGATTCTCAAATCGTAAATTAAACCCAATTCAACGATATTCACTGGAATTTCCGGGTCATAGCTCTGTTTGAACACATCCCATACTTGATCCTCTAGTGACAATGTATCCAGTGTGCGATGCTGCTTTGGGGCTTCAACACCAAGCCTCGCGAGATCGTCAGTTTCAATGCGGACCAAACGGCTACCAATGTCGAGCGTTAAGGTGTCTCCAAGCGCCTGTGTGACTGTGACTTTCTCGCCGACACCGATGGTCAAGGGTATCCCCTGAGGGACTTGTTTTCCCGTCACATTCTCAAGGACGGTCAATTCAGAGCCTTTGTCGAGTGTCGCAAAGGAGATCATCAGTCTGTCAGCATGCCGATTACGCGATCGAGTGCTTCAAGGAATCGATCCACCTCATCAACTGAGTTGTAAAACGCCACTGATGCGCGTGCAGTTCCAGGTAGCCCAAAATGCTCCATCGTTGGCATGGCACAGTGATGGCCTGTCCGTACGGCGAACCCGAGTTGATCAAGAAGCGTCCCGACATCGGTGGGGTGCGCGCCTTTGACATTGAATGAACACACACTTGTCCAGTGTTTGGGGTGACCCAATACATCGACCTTTTTCCTACCCAGCATGGCCTCAGTAAGATGTTGGTGGACTTGGTGTTCATGGGCGATCGCAGCATCAAAGTCAATGGATTCAAGGTAGTCGAGAGCCCTCGCAAAACCAATGGTATCGGCGATATTTGGCGTCCCTGCCTCGAATTTCCAAGGCAGTTCGTTATACGTCGTTCCACTAAAGCTCACACGATCAATCATATCGCCACCCCCTTGCCAAGGCGGGAGAGACTCCAGTAATTCACGCTGGCCAATCAACACCCCGATCCCAGTTGGACCACAGCATTTGTGTGCACTCACCGCGTAGAAATCCGCGTGAAGATCTTGGACATTGACTCGCATATGTGGTGCAGCCTGCGCTCCGTCAATCACTGAAAACGCATTATTGTCCTTTGCCAGTTGAATAAATCCTGAGACATCATTGATCGCTCCTATGGCATTTGACACATGCCCTATCGCAATAACGGCAACTGTGTGTTTCATGCACAAGTTTTTCGCTGACTCCAGACACAAGGTTCCCGTCGCATCGACCGGGATTGGAATGACCTGAATTCCAATTCGAGACTCAAGTTGTTGCCAAGGAACGATATTCGCGTGATGTTCTGTTTCGCCAACTAACACCACATCACCAGATTTGAGACGGGTTGAGAGAGTATTGGCGACGAGATTCAGAGCTTCGGTCGCCCCTCGTAGGAGGATAACTTCTCCAGTGTCTTCAACTCCAAACCATTGCCCAATTCGCGCCCGCCCGCCCTCATACGCGTCGGTTGCCTCACCACTTAATGTATGGACTCCACGATGGACGTTGGAGTTGTAGCGATCGTAGTAGTCACTGATCGACTCGATGACTGTTGTTGGCTTTTGCGACGTTGCAGCGTTGTCAAAATAGACTAACGGTTGTCCCTTAATTTCACGCGATAAAATTGGGAAATCATCGCGAACACTTGCGAGATCAAACATCGACAGATTCCTTGAGCTCGACGATCAGTTCACCATGCTTCAATTCACCCAAGAGTTGCGTCTCGACTAATTCTCGGATGTCTCGATGCTCAATCTCCTCGACGATTTTTTCTGCAAAAGCGTATTGCAGGAAGGCGCGGGCGTCGGCCTCTGACAGTCCACGGCTTTTCAAGTAGAACAGCTCAGTCTTATTGAGACTACCAACAGTACACCCATGTGAAGCGGTGACGTCGTCGGCATAGATTTCGAGTTCCGGTTTTGGATTCACGCGAGCAGATTCTGACAACAAAAGGTTTGCAATGGACTGCTCAGTCGCTGATCGTTGTGAATCCTTGCAAATCAGAACGCGACCATTAAACGTCGCTTCGCCTTTCCCATCAACCATATTTCGGAAGGTCATTTCACTGTTGGTCTCACCGACCACATGGTCAATCGCCAGATGTGTATCGTGATATTGCGTGCCGCTTGTGATGGCAAGTCCGTTCACCGAAGCCGATGCCTCGCGCCCAACTAGGGCAATGTAAATATCGTTCCGAGCTAACTTCGATCCGAACTCAATTGTTTGTAGTCGATAGCTCGCATTTTCACTACATTCAACATCGAGATTGGAAAACACGTGAGCAGTAGCGTTGGCTGCTTGAAAGCGCACATGCGTGACCGATGAATCACGTGATAACGCCACTAGACAACGCAATGAGCTGAGATTTGCCGACTCAATATCGGTTGATTCGAATTGTTCGACCAGGGTCAGCTGTCCACCTGCCTCAACTCGCAACACGAGTGTTGCGAAACCTGCTGAGCTCGCCTGATTCGCAAGGTGATGCAGATTTAAAACCACCGACGCAGTTTTTTGAATCGTAAGCACCAACCGGGTGTTTTCAAGTGCAGCCTGCGTGAGGCCAAATCCATGGGCTTGACTCATTCGGTCAAGGCGTTTCTGCTCGGATGCGGTCACCGTATTCTCAGATACTACGCATCCGTCGACTTTGGGGACATTAACAAACTGCCCGCCCGTCAATGCAAATTGCTCTGTGGTCTGCGGGCTTGCGGGTTGCCATGTCGTGCGCGCAAGGCCCCGAATCGGAACATATTTCCACGATTCGACACGTTTGGTTGGTAAGCCAACCGCTAGCGCTTCTGGCGCTCGGACGTCCTTGACGTCAGCTAACCACTCACTGAATCCGCTCATGCTGCTTCGATCCCCTCGTAGCCTTCGCGCTCGAGCTTTTCCGCCAGCGTATGGTCACCTGATAATTTGATTTCACCATGCGCCAACACGTGTACAAAGTCGGGTTTCACGATGTCGAGTAAGCGTTGATAGTGCGTGACGAGTAAGACGCTGCGTTCTGGCGAGCGCATTTGGTTGATTCCTTCGCCAACAACACGAAGCGCATCAACGTCGAGGCCGGAGTCTGTTTCATCGAGGAGCGCGAGCGTTGGCTCAAGCAGCTGCATCTGCAGAATTTCATTCCGTTTTTTTTCGCCACCTGAGAAGCCTTCGTTAACGTTACGATGCAGGAAGGCTTCATCCATTTGCATAACTTTCAGTTTTTCACGCACTAGTTTCAAAAACTCACTGGCTTTTAACTCAGGGAGTCCGCGATGTTCTCGTATGGCATTCACTGCTGCTTTCAACAAATAAATGTTTTTGACACCTGGAATCTCAACAGGATACTGGAAAGAGAGAAACATACCGGCCCAAGCACGCTCTTCAGGTTCTAAATCGAGTAGGTTTTGACCCATGTAGATCACTTCTCCGTCCGTCACTTCGTAGTCATCACGACCGGCAAGTACCGACGCTAATGTGCTTTTACCGGAGCCGTTTGGCCCCATGATGGCGTGTATTTCACCAGTACCGATCTCAAGATTGATGCCTTTGAGGACGGGCTTCTCAATAACCCGTGCATGTAGATTGCGAATAGACAGCATCAGCCGACTGCTCCTTCAAGTGTGATACCAAGGAGTGCTTCGGCCTCGACAGCAAACTCCATGGGAAGTTTTTGGAAGACTTCTTTGCAGAAACCATTGACGACCATGTTAAGTGCGTCTTCTTCACTCATGCCGCGAGTCCTCAGGTAGAACAACTGGTCATCACTGACTTTTGACGTTGTGGCCTCGTGTTCAAGATGAGCACTGGGTTCTTGAGCCTCAACGTAGGGGAATGTGTGCGCACCACACTGATCGCCGATTAACAGCGAATCGCACTGTGTGAAATTCCGTACATCAACAGCACCGGGTAGGACTTTCACCAGTCCTCGATAGGCATTTTGACCGCGGGCAGTCGAAATACCTTTTGAAATAATTGTTGATCGCGTACGTGGGCCAATATGAACCATTTTTGTACCGGTATCTGCTTGTTGCTTCTTTCCCGCAACTGCTACTGAATAGAACTCACCAACGGAATCTGCTCCTTTTAAGACGCAACTTGGATATTTCCAAGTGATAGCGGAGCCTGTTTCAAGTTGTGTCCAACTGATCTTGGCTCGATCACCACGGCATTCACCGCGCTTGGTTACAAAGTTATAAATTCCCCCTTTGCCTTCATCGTCGCCAGCAAACCAATTTTGTACTGTTGAGTATTTGATCTCGGCATCGGATTCAGCAACCAGTTCGACAACCGCCGCGTGCAATTGATTCTCGTCACGTTGTGGTGCTGTGCATCCTTCAAGATATGACACATATGAGCCTTCCTCAGCGACAATGAGTGTACGTTCAAACTGCCCTGTGTTTTGCTGATTAATCCGGAAGTAGGTCGAGAGCTCCATCGGACACCGAACACCCTTCGGGATGTAAACAAACGAGCCATCCGAGAACACTGCCGAATTGAGAGCGCCATAGTAGTTGTCGTTTTGAGGAACGACCGAGCCCAGAAACTTTTTCACAAGCTCAGGGTGGGAATGAACGGCTTCCGATAACGGGCAAAACACAACCCCCGCTTCGTGTAGCTTTTCTTTAAAGGTTGTTACCACACTGACCGAATCGAAAACCGCGTCGACAGCGACGCCTGCGAGCATCTTTTGTTCTTCAAGCGGTATCCCGAGTTTATTGTATGTTTCGATCAATGCAGGGTCGACTTCGTCTAGACTTTTCGGTCCATCGCCTTGCTTTTTCGGCGCAGAGAAATAGCTGATTGCTTGGAAATCAATCGGTGGGTAGTCAAGGTGCGCCCACTCAGGTGGTGTCATCTCAAGCCATTTGGCATAAGCCTCCAGCCGCCATTCCAATAACCACTCAGGTTCACCTTTGCGGGTCGAAATTTCGCGAATGACATCCTCATTCAAACCCGGCGGTAGCGTGTCGGATTCAATGTCAGTGACGAACCCATATTTATAGTCCTGGTCGACTAGTTGATCGATCTCTTGTTGACTCATCAGTAAACCTCCAAAGTCTCGATGCGGCGATCGGATCGCGCATAGAGAGTGTGTGGGCTGATCAGGTCTTCTAACGTTGTTTTTGTCAGAATGTGATCCACCTGATCACCTAATTCCCGCCACCGTGACATCACTGAACAGTGGTCGGTGAGCCGGCACAGCGTTTCATCTGTTCCGCACTCAGTTATCGCCGTCGGTCCTTCGATGGCCTCAATAATAACTTTAACCGGGATTTGCGATGGTGCTCTCGCTAAGCTGTATCCGCCTCGAGCACCTTGCGTTGATGTCAGCACACCGCCTTTAACCAAGAGTTTGAGCAACTTAATGCATGTTGGTTTCGGGACGGATGACTCGTCAGACAACTGCCCTGCTGACCACAGAATGTCAGGATTCCTCGCCATCTGAGCTAAGATCACTGAGGCATAGTCAGTCAGTTTTGACAGTCGTACCATCGGCGCACCACAAATTGATTCCGAGCGCACATTATATAGGACTGATTAGGTCCTATATCAAGCGTTTATGTGGATTTCGCAACCAATTGTGCCGCTTCTACTTTCAGCCGTTGCAGCATCGAGGCAAGCCCATTGGCCCGTGTTGGTGATAAATGCTGAGACAAACCAATCGCTTCGACGAATTCAGGCTCCGTTTTGATGATGTCTTCCGCGGACGCATTGGAATACAGACGGACGACCAGCGCAATCAAACCCGAGACGATGGCAGCATCTGAATTCGCACGAACGGATACCTGGGATGCCTCACCGTCGACAACCATCCAAACCTGGGATTGGCAGCCCCGGACTAAATTGGTTTGGTTTTTTTCTGATTCTTCGAGCGGTTCAAGATCTTTGCCGAGATCAATCAAATATTGATATTTATCCATCCATGAATCAAAAAACTGAAATTCGTCAATGATTTCTTGCTGTCTTTCACTCAATTGCATGTGCGGTCTCACTTCAAAAGGTCACGACAGGGTATACTCCGTCGCAAATTTACAAAACTGATAGGTTGTTATGTCCGACGCTTATTCAATCCAAGTCACATCTGAAACTTTTGAGACGGATGTTCTTCAAAAATCACAGGAAACCGCTGTTCTCGTCGATTTTTACGCGGAGTGGTGTGGCCCTTGTAAAACGCTGGGTCCAATGCTTGAACGACTCGCCGATGAATATGCCGGTGCATTTATCTTAGCGAAAGTCGATGCGGATGCCGAGCAAATGCTTGTGGCAGGAATGGGTGTGCGTTCGTTACCGACTGTCGTTCTTTTTAAGAGCGGCCAGCCAGCTGATCATTTTATGGGAGCGCTGCCAGAAGGGGAAATTCGTGCCATTTTAGATAAGCATGTTGAGCGAGTCGAAGCATCTCCGCTCGAACGTGCCGCTGAGTTTGTCGAACTGGGTCAATATGATGAAGCGATTGCCTTGTACCAGCTGATTACCGCCGATGATCCAGAAAACTATGATGTGTATCTTGATATGGCGCAGGCGCTGCTTAAAAAAGGCGATCTAGACAGTGCTGAAGCAATCGTTGAGCGTCTCCCAGATACACATCGGATGGATCCGAGAGCGAAGTCAATTGCTGCGGGTAAGTTATTTCAGGATTTATTAGCCGGCGCTCCTGACCGCGCAACTTGTGAATCTCGCATCGAGGCGAGCGACGAGGACAGTGAGGCCCGTTATTTTTTAGCTGTACACTTAATGGTCTCCGATGACGTTGAGTCAGCGATAACGCATTTATTAACCATCATTCGGACGGATCGCCAATATAACGACGATGCCGCGCGTTTATTATTGATTCAAATTTTTGATCGGTTGGGTAATGACGATCCGCGCGCACGAACAGGCCGGAGACAACTTGCGACTTTGTTGATGGTGTAGCCGTGCGCGAAAAGCCAACGAACTTTATTCGGACAAAGATCGCCGACCAAATTAAACAGGGTCAACTGACGGAAGTCGTCACGCGTTTTCCACCAGAGCCCAATGGGTATTTGCACATTGGTCATGCGAAGAGTATCTGCCTCAATTTTGGCTTGGCTGAGGAGTTTGGTGGGCGTTGTCATCTGCGGTTTGATGACACCAACCCCGAGAAAGAAACTCAAGAATATATTGATGCAATTGTAGCAGATGTGCGTTGGCTTGGGTTTGAGTGGTCAGCACTCTGCCACACAGCCGACTATTTTCAGCAGCTCTTTGATTGGGCATTGCATTTAATTCGAAGTGGAGATGCCTACGTCGATGAGCAGTCAGCAGAAGCAATGCGGGCAAACCGGGGAACATTGACGGAGCCTGGAATCGATAGCCCTCATCGTGATCGCTCGCCCGAAGAAAACGAAGCGCTATTTTTGAAAATGCGTGATGGCGAGTTACCTGAAGGGGCGGCTGTTCTTCGAGCGAAGATTTCGATGTCGGCCCCGAATTTGAATCTTCGTGATCCGGTGTTATATCGCATTCGGCATTTATCGCATCCACGGGCTGGTGATCAGTGGTGTATTTATCCTACTTATGACTATGCCCACGGTCAAAGTGATGCAATCGAAGGAATCACGCACTCGTTATGTACGCTTGAGTTTGAGGATCACAGACCACTGTACGAGTGGCTGTTGAAAAAACTGCCAGTCCCTCAACGACCTAAACAAACTGAATTCAGTCGCCTTGAACTTGAGGGGACTGTCACCAGTAAGCGAAAGTTGAATGCACTGGTTGAGAGCGGTGATGTATCCGGATGGGATGATCCGCGGATGCCGACAATCGCTGGGATGCGTCGTCGAGGTTACTCTCCCGAGGGAATTCGCTTGTTCTGCGAACGCATTGGTGTGACTCGAAAGCCCAACACCATCGAACTGCAGATTCTTGAGGGTTCGATCCGTGATGACCTCGAACGGCGTGCGCACAAAGCGATGGCTGTGTTAAATCCGCTCACGGTCGTGGTGACGAACTGGGATCAAGCCCCTTTGGAACTGGACGTTCCCTGGCACCCCAAGTACCCTGAATTAGGTTCTCGCACCATGCTTTTTGGTCGCGAGCTTTTGATCGATCGGTCTGATTTTGAACTTGACCCACCAGATGGGTTTTTCCGATTATTTCCGGGCAGTTGCGTTCGTTTGAAGTATGGATTCATTGTCGATTTCGAGGACGTCGTACTTGATGGTGAAGGGCAAGTATCTGAAGTTCATGTGCGATACGATCCAGCAACCCGTTCAGGCCAGGATCAATCAGGCCGGAAGGTCAAGGGCACTATCCATTGGGTCCATGAAGCATCCGCGAGGGAAGTCGATGTGCGTTTGTATGATCGATTGTTCACAGTACCAGATCCTGGAAACTATGAAGATCCCGCATCAGTCATGAATCCAGAATCATTGATTGATGGCCAAGCTTTGGTTGAGCCTGCACTCGGAACACTGATGCCTGATGCCTATTTCCAATTCGAGCGTGTTGGCTTCTTTAAACAAGATCCTGAGAGTTCTGATGACCGCATCGGTTATAACCGTTCTGTGACATTGAAAGACGCGTGGGCCAAGAAAAAGTAATGCTACCACCGACGGAGATCGTCGATCCGGCTGGTCGAGAGTTTGATCGGCTACCGGTTGCCCTGCAATTAGAGCGTCTGTTGGCGTCGCAGGCTCACGCCATTGAGGCTGTCCGGAAAATCACCGATCAATTGGCTGCTGCAGTCGAGGCTGCGACCTATCGCCTTCGTGCGAGTGACGGCCGACTAGTGTATGCCGGTGCAGGCTGTTCGATTCGGATTGGTGTCCAGGATGGTGTCGAGCTGGTCCCAACATTTGGATGGCCTCTGAATCGTCTTACTTATTTGATTGCAGGAGGGGCGAAGGCGCTTGTTGAATCGGTCGAGGGTGCTGAGGATGATGTTGAGGATGCGGTTGTCCAGGTCGAACAACAGCGTCTCACGGCCTCAGATGTGGTCATTGGTATTGCAGCCTCGGGGAATACGCCGTTTACCTGTCAAGTTCTTGCGACAGCCAAAGAGCAGGGTGCTTTGACCATCGGTGTCAGTTCAAATCCGGCCGGTCGACTGGTGGCGATCGCGGAGCATGGTTTGGTCACTGAAACCGGTGCTGAAGTCCTTGCAGGTTCCACTCGGTTGGGTGCTGGTACGGCGCAAAAGGCATTACTGAATGCATTTTCCACAGCGCTCATGACGCAGCTTGGGCGTGTGCTTGGTAATGAAATGCTCTGTGTGCAGGCAACGAATGCGAAACTGAAAGACCGCCAGGCGCGAATCTTGGCAGGCCAAATCGATGGTTTTGACGAGTCACGTGCTTATCAGTTGTTGCGTGAACTGAATTGGGATTTACGTGCGGGCTTATTAGTCGCGTCGGGGTGGGATCGACAGGATGCCCAAGAAGCCCTTACGGACGAGCGTCCTTTTCGTGAGCTGCTACGCTCCGGCTGATTGGGTGTTTCCGTCAGTCACGCACGCCGGGTCGAGTGTACACATCGCCTCGTAATGTGAGAGGAAAATCTGCCCTGTCAGATTCGCTTTGAAACCGACTCGGTTCAGGCGATCCATCACAGGCCCTTTGACCTCTGATAAGTGAAATTTGATGTTCTGAGAATGTAGTCGTTCATTAATCGATTCGAGCACTTCAAGACCTGACGCATCAATCTCGTTGATCGCGTGACAGAGCAACACCAAATCGGTCAGGTGTTCGTTTTTGCTGAGTAACTCATTGATGGCATCTTCGAAGGTATGGCCGTTTAAAAAATACAGCATTTCATCCAAGCGGATGGCTAGAATCTTTTCACTTTTCAGGACGTTATGGCGGCTCACATTTCGAAAATGCTGGGTGCCAGGGATCTGACCGATGACAGCGAAGTGTGGACGCGCAATTTTCGCTAATAAAAAGCAAATGGAAACGACAATTCCGCCCACGATTCCGGCTTCGATTCCGATCCCGAGGACCACGGCGATCGTTGTTAACATCGCCCAAAAATCGGGTTTAGAAAATATCCAAACGCGATGGATCGCTTTCAAATCGACAAGAGACAGGACTGCCACAATGACTGTCGCAGCCAACACAGCTTTTGGAAGATACTCAAACAGGGGAGTCAAGAATAAGGCAGTCATGGCAATCATGATTGCCGTGATGACACCTGCACATGGTGTTTTTGCACCGGCCTCAAAGTTCACCACTGAGCGGCTAAACCCCCCAGTGACGGGGAAGCCTCCGCCAAAACCACTGGCAATATTTGCTGCTCCCAATCCGATCAACTCTTGGTTCGGCTGGATTCTTTCGCGGCGGCGAGCAGCGAGCGTATGGCCAACGCTGACTGTCTCAACAAAGCCAACGATCGAGATCAGAAATGCTGCAGGGAGGAGTTCTGTGGCAAGGGTTAAATCAAGCTCTGGCAATGAAGGTACCGGCAGTCCATTAGGGATCACGCCAACGATTGAGACACCAGCGTGATGGAGCGCAAAAAAGCTAACAATTGTCGTTGAAACAATCACAGCCATTACCGGCCCAGCTTTGGCCACAGTCCCGGCAACGGCGGCAGTCATTCCGAATTTTATCAATCGAGGTTCGAGCCCACTGCGGACCCAAAATAGAAAGATCATCGAGGAAACACCAATGATTAACGTCGGCAAATTGGTCTCATTCAGATGGGTTGTCAGATTAAGCAGAATAGTTGGCATATCGTGACCGTACACAGGGATGCCCAAGATATGTTTGAATTGACTGACTGCGATCAAGATTGCTGAAGCGCTGATAAAGCCCGAGATCACCGGGTGCGAGAGAAGATTGGCAAGAAATCCTGCGCGAGCAAATCCAAGTCCCATGAGAATCGCGCCTGATAGCAGGCTCAACAAGATTGCTGCACCCAGGTATTCCGGTGAGCCTGGTGTAGCGATTGGACTAATTGCTGCCGCGGTCATCAATGAAATGACCGCGACAGGCCCGACAGCAAGGGTCATACTTGAGCCGAGGAGTGCGTAAGCGAATAAAGGCAGGATTGACGCATACAGACCAACTTCTGGTGGTAATCCAGCAAGCATGGCGTATGCGAGTGACTGAGGAATCAGCATGATGGTGACGATGACAGCTGCAACCGCATCGTCACTCAGTTTCGAGCGATTGTAGGCCTTAGCCCACTGAAATAGTGGTGGTCTTAGCACTTGCGAATTTCACGAGTCATTCTTGTCCTTTGAGTATGAGGTCGGAGTCCATTGAATTGGCGTTGCTGACAATGAAAGCTCGCAATTCAGACCGAGGCACGGTCGGACATATCGTGTTACTTGGTCGCATGAGTCTCCCGCCATATCCATAGTTCCTTTACTGACTCGATCTTTTCGTTCGTGCCGACGGCCGGTCTCCAGATCGCCTATGACAATCGATGAGCGATATCGACGACGGTCAAGCCCGCTTTATCCACTGTCTCGATGAGTGTATTGACATCTTGTTTGCCGGCTTCAGACAGCGCCCATAACTTGGCACAACGGGCTCCGGAACGGCAATAAGTCAAAACAGGCCCTGGTACTTCAGACAGCAGTGCCGCATGTTGTGCAACATCAGTGTCTGTGATGTTTCCACCATTGACTGGCAGATAACGGAACTCGAGGCCAAGCGCGTTCGCTTTCTGTGCCATTGAATCGGCGTCTGCATGCGGTTCACCCTCTTCATCAGGGCGGTTACAAATCACGGCGTTAAAACCAGCTTCTTTCACCGCTTCCAAATCATCCACTGTCAATTGGTCAGCGACAGACAGTTCAGTTGTCAGTTGACGAATAATCATATTGCCTCCTTAGACGGCATCGAGCGGGATTTTCAAATAGCGTACGCCATTCTCTTCAGCAGGCGGTAATTCTCCGGCTCGCATATTGACCTGCACCGATGGCAGGATCAGTGATGGCATGCTTAGCGATTGATCTTTCGCCCTGCGCATTGCGACAAATTCATCTTCTGAAATGCCATCATGGACATGAAGATTGAAAGCTTTTTGCTTGCCAACAGTTGTTTCGTACTGCATCCCACGACCATTGGGCATGTAGTCATGGCACATGAACATTCGTGTTTCCGGTGGGAGTGCCAACAGTTTTTGGATGCTATGATAAAGAACACGCGCATCGCCGCCTGGGAAATCACAACGCGCCGTTCCGAAATCTGGCATAAACATCGTGTCACCAACAAAAAGTGCGTCGCCGATATGGTAGGTCATACAAGCCGGTGTATGCCCTGGGGTATGTATTGCTTTCGCTGTAAGTTCGCCGATCGAGAAGGAGTCGCCGTCGACGAATAAATGATCAAACTGCGACCCATCACGACAAAATTCAGGTTCGACATTGAATATATTGCCAAATATTTGTTGCACATCGGTGATGTGGGCACCAATCCCGATTTTACCACCGAGATGTTTGTGTAAATAAGGAGCAGCTGACAAATGGTCAGCATGAACATGGGTCTCTAGGATCCATTCGACAGTTAGGTTTTCGTCTTTAACCATCGAGATGAGGTGTTGTGCGCCATCTGTTTTTGTTCGGCCGCTTGCCCCCTCATAGTCGAGCACTGAATCGATGATCGCACAAGCAGACGAATTAGGGTCCTTGACGAGATAGGTCAACGTCCAGGTTTCGTGATCAAAGAATGCTCGGACATCAGGTGCCACGGTGGTCTCCTATGCGATAAAACATTTAGTTATAAGGTTATATCACTTGCTCTGATATTTCGATAGTCTGGTATTTCGATAGTATGAGTAATATGGTGACCTTGAGGTAAATCAATCATTCACGAATTTACTCCGATGCTGTCTGTGTCAGGGGGCGTACTGATAGAGTTATCTGCTGCAGCGGTGTTTATTTTTTTGGGCGGATTCTCGGGATATCGGGAATTGTTGCCCGCACGCTCAATATTGATTTTGGCAAAGGCTCGTGGCGGGCTTTCTTTTTAATTGGTTTGGTGGGATCGCCTGTGGTGCTCTCGCTGGTGTCGCCATCGCCGCATCGATTTGAACCCATGGGCCCGATTCCGACGATGATTGGCGGCATTTTGGTGGGTTATGGCACACGCTTTGGTTCAGGGTGTACCAGTGGCCATGGCATTTGCGGTATTTCAAGACTTTCAAAACGCTCGATCGTAGCGACCTGTAGTTTTATGGCGGCAGCAGTGATCACCGTCTTTTTTTGTTCGGCATGTATTGGAGGGTGCACTATGACACAGATGGTTGCCTTGCTTATCGGTGCGGTCTTTAGTGGTGGTTTGTACTTAGCCGGGATGACGAATCCGTCGAAGATCCTTAATTTTCTCGATATCGCAGGTACCTGGGATCCAAGCTTGATGTTCGTGATGGGTGGCGGGATTCCAGTGGCAGCGATCAGCTTTTTCATTCTGAAAAAGTGTGAAAAGCCCCTGATTTTTGATGAGATTCAAGTGCCGATGCATGGTGTGATCGATCAGCCTTTAGTGATCGGAAGTGTCTTGTTGGCATTGGCTGGGGCGTTTCGGGTCTTTGTCCGGGCCCAGCGTTTGCTGCTGCCCTACTGGAACCTGCGATTATCATTCCGTATTTGATTGCTTTAGTTCTCGGTAGTCTTGCTTACGATCGAATCCAGCGGTAGCGTTTGATCTTTCGTACGACTCAAAGGTTCCTCCATTGGCGCTTGAATCTACCGAAGCTTTCGAACGGCTTCCTTTAAAAACATACACTGAAAAAGCGTATCTCGATTATTCGATGTACGTGATTTTGGACCGAGCTCTTCCTCATATCGGCGATGGATTGAAACCAGTTCAACGGCGCATTGTTTATGCGATGAGTGAACTGGGTTTATCCGCTCAATCCAAGCATAAGAAATCAGCGCGAACGGTTGGGGATGTGCTCGGTAAGTTCCATCCGCACGGCGACTCGGCATGCTATGAAGCGATGGTGTTGTTGGCGCAGCCGTTCTCTACACGCTATCCACTCGTCGACGGTCAAGGTAACTGGGGTAGCCCGGATGATCCGAAAAGTTTCGCTGCAATGCGCTACACCGAAGCACGTCTGACACCCATTGCTAAAATCTTGCTTGACGAATTGGGTCAAGGGACGGTCGATTGGCAGCCGAATTTCGACGGTACCCTTAAAGAACCCAAGTTACTTCCAGCGCGTGTACCATCGATCCTTCTCAACGGAACCACGGGGATTGCAGTCGGTATGGCGACTGATATACCGCCCCATAATTTGCTTGAAGTTGTTAACGCTGCCGCGCATCTGCTCGATGACCCTGACGCTTCGGTTGGTGATTTAATGCGATTCGTACCGGGCCCAGATTACCCAACGACTGCAGAAATTATCTCTCCTCCTGCAGATTTGACGAAGATCTATGAGACCGGCAACGGATCGATTCGAATGCGCGCTACCTATGTATCTGAAGATGGCGATATCGTGATTAATGCGTTACCACACCAGGCATCTCCGGCGCGTATTCTTGAACAAATTGCTGCGCAAATGCAGGCCAAGAAATTACCAATGATTGTCGATTTACGCGACGAGTCAGATCATGAAAATCCGATTCGTTTGGTATTAACGCCGCGCTCAAACCGTGTGAACGCCGTAGAAGTCATGACGCACTTATTCGCGACCACCGATCTTGAGAAAACCTATCGTGTGAACTTAAACATGATCGGTGTTGATGGCCGTCCGCAGGTTAAGTCACTGCGTTTAATTCTTTGCGAATGGCTTGATTGGCGTCGTCAGACGGTGACTCGACGATTAACCCATCGTCTCGATCAGGTGATGGACCGCCTTCATATTTTAGAAGGGTATTTGGTCGCTTACCTGAATATCGACGAAGTGATTCGTATAATCCGTGAAGAGGATGAACCAAAACACGAATTCATGGTTCGATTTGGACTCAGTGAAATTCAAGCGAATGCCATTCTTGATCTTCGGTTACGTCATCTGGCCAAGCTCGAAGAAGTGAAAATTCAAGCAGAGCAAAAAGAGCTTGAGAAAGAGCGCAAGTATTTGGAGGGTGTGCTCGGTTCTCGCACAAAAATGACGCGATTGATGCGAGATGAGCTCACACAGGATGCAGAGACCTATGGCGATGAGCGTCGTTCACCGATTGTGGTGAGGCAAGAAGCGCGTGCCCTTCCTGAGGATCAGTTAGTTGCCTCCGAGCCTGTGACCGTCGTGTTGAGTGATAATGGTTGGATTCGGTCTGCCAAAGGCCACGATATCGATCCTCGTGCCTTAGCCTATAAATCTGGAGATCAATATCTGATTTCAGCACAGGGCCGCTCAAACCAGCCGCTCGTCGCATTTGATACAACAGGACGTGCGTACTCGGTGCAGACACATACACTGCCATCAGCACGGAGTCAGGGAGAGCCCTTGTCCGGTCGCATTGATCTCGCTGCCGGAGCAAAAGTGATCCAGCTCGCGCTTGCCGATGAAACAACCCAATGGGTGTTGGCGACTGACCATGGGTATGGATTTATTTGCAAGCACGGTAATCTGCTTGGGCGAAACAGAGCAGGTAAATCGGTGGTGAACCTGGGTGAAGCCAAATTATTACCGCCTGCTGCGATTGTTGATACCGAGTTATCGCGCATTGCTGTTGCAGTCTCGAGTGGGCACCTATTGGTTTTCGAAGCACATGAGTTGCCGGAACTTGCCAAAGGTAAAGGGAATAAATTGGTTCAAATACCACCTGCGCTTCTTAAGGAGGGGCACCGTGTCACTGCGATCACGGTCTTACCGCAACTTCGATCGCTTCGCGTCATTGCGGGTAAGCGGCATGTCACGTTGTCCCCATCAGATCTTGAGAACTTTGTTGGAGAGCGCGCACGTCGTGGGAAACTCTTGCCGCGTGGATTTCAACGTGTGGACGCACTTAAGGCGGAATCGTGAGACTTCTTTGGTTTGTCAGTGATGCGATCCATCGTGAGGCACTCGATGCAGCCTTGTGTGATGCGCATTTGAGTAATGCCGAAAAACACCATCGTCGACCTCAGGATTTGTTGGTTCCACCGACCTGTGATTGCATCGAAATGTTGATCGATACAATGGACGAAAGCCTCCTCGCAGCGCGTGCTGACGAAGCCAACACTGATTATTTATTGGTTCACGAGGGGCGCCCGAAACTCGCTCTATTCGACATGGATTCGACACTGATTCAGCAGGAAGTGATCGATCAACTTGCAGTTGCGTTCGGTTTAGGCGACCAGGTGTCGGCAATTACTGAACGCGCGATGCGTGGCGAGCTCGATTTTATCGAGAGTTTCACAGAGCGTCTGGGACTCTTGTCAGGGCTAGCCGAGTCAGAACTCGATCTTGTCTATCAAGGTCTCACGCTAATGCCTGGAGCAGAGATTTTGACCGCGAACTTGTCTGGTGCTGGGGTGCGTTTGGGTATCGTATCCGGTGGATTCTCCTATTTTGCCGACCAAATTGGCGATCGTCTCGGCATGGATTTTGTCTTATCCAATACGCTTGAGTGTCGAGATAACCAAGTCACAGGTCGTGTGATTCAACCGATCATTGACGGATCGATGAAGTTGCAAACGCTGAATACGGAAGCCCACGCGCTGGGCATTGATTTGGTTGAGACCTTGGTAGTTGGCGATGGTGCCAACGACATACCGATGCTCACTGCGTCTGGAATCGGCGTTGCACATCATGCGAAACCGAGAGTACGTGATGCGGCGAACCATTGTCTGAATCACCACGATTTGAGTGCTTTGTCTTATCTCGTCAAATTTTGATTGCCAGATGCGTCTTCTGGTCAGTGTTGGTAAACTCGCCGATCTTTGACTGAATCTAAGGACGGAAGGTGACGCGACCCAGCTGGATATTGCCCGACGGTATGGAGGAATGTCTCCCCGATGAGGCGTGGGCGATCGAGGACGGCCGTCGGCGCTGCTTAGATCTTTTCCGCCAGTCTGATTTTGGCTTGATTATGCCGCCGATGGTTGAGTATCTAGATAGTCTGACCAGCGGCGTTGGCCAAGACTTATCTGATCAAATCATGGTGATTACGGACCGCGTGTCAGGTCGCCTCATGGGTATCCGCCCAGATATGACACCACAGGCTGCACGAATCGATGCGCACGCGTTGAATGAAGCAGGTACAACCCGGTTGTGTTATTGCGGAAGCGTCCTTCGAGCGGTTGCATCAGGCGGTGATTCCAGCCGTTCGCCTCTTCAGCTTGGTGCAGAAGTTTTTGGTAATCCTGATCTTTCTGCTGATATTGAAGTGGTGCAGCTGGCGCTTGATACAGTGAGGTTATTCACCGATGAGCCGTTGATGATCGATGTTGGCCATGCGGGCGCTTTGAAATCAGTTCTTGCCCAGCAGTCCGCGATGTTTCGAGCAAAGGCACTCGATGCGCTTGCGCGCAAGGATTTGGACGCGTTGGCTACACTCGAACAGACTGTTCCTGAGATTGCCGTGTTCAAAGATGCTTACGGGGAATTAGATACCGTGATGCAGCGTAGTGAAGCTGTTGAGCTTTTGAAGAAGGCGTGTGTCGACATTACAGAGGTCAAGCGAGGGCTCAATGCCGATCAAGTGTCTTGGTATTGCGACTTGGGTGAAACCCATGGATTGAATTATCACACCGGTCTCGTCTTCGGTGTTTATTCAATACAACGCGATCAATTATTGGTTCGGGGTGGTCGTTACGATCACGTTGGAGAAACATTTGGCAGAGCGCGAGCTGCAACAGGCTTTAGCGCTGATTTGAAAACACTGGTTCGCCTCGCGAACTGAGTTAGGTTCATTACATATGCATCAGAGTTTAGTCATTCTCGGTAGCCAATGGGGCGATGAGGGTAAAGGGAAGATCGTCGACCTCCTGACGGAGACAGTGGATTACGTTATTCGCTATCAAGGCGGCCACAATGCAGGTCATACATTGGTGGTTAATGGCCAGAAGACGGCTCTGCATTTGATTCCATCTGGGATTCTGCGCCCGCATGTACTTTGCGTAATTGGCAATGGCGTGGTGTTGTCGCCAGAAGCGCTGGTCAGAGAAATTAAGATGCTCGAAGAGCGCGGCCATTCGGTTGTTGATCGTTTGCACGTGTCAACCAATTGTCCTCTCATCATGCGTGTACATGTCGCACTCGATCAGGCGCGTGAAGCGGCACGAGGCGATGCAAAGATCGGAACCACTGGTAGAGGAATCGGGCCGGCATACGAGGATAAAGTGTCGCGTCGCGGTCTACGAGTTGCCGATGCGATGGACCCTGTGCGGTTTGCTGAAAAAGTCCGTGAGCTAATGGAGTATCACAACTTTATCTTGACCAACCTGTATCAAGCTGAGCCCGTCGATGTTGAGGCGATGATTGAAGAGACGTTGGATGCGGTCAATTACTTCAAGTCCGCGGTCTGTGACACCGTGGATCTGGTTCACCGGAGCCGCCGCGACGGCAAGATTATGTTGTTTGAGGGCGCCCAAGGAAGCCTACTGGATATCGACCATGGCACCTATCCGTTTGTCACAAGCTCGAACACGACAGCCGGTGGTGTCGCAACAGGCTCAGGTCTTGGACCACGCTATATAGATGCGATTTTAGGAATTACCAAAGCCTACGCCACCCGTGTGGGTTCCGGTCCAATGCCTACCGAATTATTTGACACTGTGGGTGAGCATTTGGCCGTACAGGGTCAAGAAGTGGGCACCACAACGGGTCGCGGTCGTCGCTGTGGATGGTTCGATGCGGTGGCGGTTCGGCATACCATTGAAGTGAATTCGATTAGCGGAATTTGTTTGACCAAGCTGGACGTTCTCGACGGTTTGGAAGAAGTTAAATTGTGTGTTGGCTACGAACTTCTCAATGGCGAAGTGGTTGATTACTTGCCGAGCAGTGATGAGTTTGCTACAGCGAAGCCGATCTACGAAACCATGCCGGGATGGAGTGATACAACTTTTGGTATGACCTCGCTTGACCAAATGCCTCATGCCGCAAAAGAATACGTGAACCGATTGGGTGAGTTAGTTGGTGCTCCGATTGACATAGTCAGTACAGGCCCTGATCGGGACCAAACGATCGTGATTTCTTCACCGTTTGGTGTAGACTAAATGCTGAGGGTGAATTTGTTCGCCCGTTATAAACAACAAAAATCAATAGATAGACCGTCGTGGGTGGAAGCACCCAACCTTAGGGACCGCAGAGGATGATTGGTCCCACGACCGTCCGGTATCGGGAGGTAACTATGTCAAAGGGACATTCACTGCAAGACCCTTTTTTGAATATTCTTCGCAAGGAACGCGTTCCTGTATCGATCTTTTTGGTCAACGGAATTAAGCTCCAGGGTCAGATTGAGTCATTCGATCAATTCGTTGTTCTTTTAAAGAACACCGTCAGCCAAATGGTCTATAAGCATGCGATCTCAACTGTTGTGCCTGCTCGCAATGTGAAGATACCGGCTGCAGGCATGGAAGACGACGACGGCGATGATCGGTACGATCTCGACAGCTAAAGAGTCTTAATCATTGCAATAGGGTGCAGGGTCGACTAGACTCCCGCGCCCTACTGTCCTTTTGGACAGGTAGTCTCCTTGCCATTCGGATGGGCCGGATGGCGAAACCCGTAAGGAGTCACAATGAACCATTACGAAATCGTTTTGCTGTTCCATCCGGATCAGTCAGAGCAGGTTCCAGCCATGATGGAGCGGTACACAAATGCCGTGACTGAGGGTGGTGGATCTGTGCATCGCTTTGAGGATTGGGGTCGTCGCCAGTTGGCTTACTCGATCAATGATCTGCATAAAGCACATTATATTTTATGGAATATCGAGTGTTCTGTTGACGTTCTTGACGAACTCACAACAACTTTCCGTTTTAATGATGCTGTGTTGCGTAACATGGTGATCAAACGGAAGGATGCCGTCACCGATATCTCTCCGATTAAAGCTGCTGAGAGTCGTCAGGATCGCGATCGTTCAGAGCGTCGTCGTGACCGCGATGCCGAGCAATCAGAGGATACTGATGTTGAAACCACTGAAGCTGGCGACATCGACGATGTTACCGATGCTGAAGAAGCAACTGAAGAGTAAGGGAGAGAGTTATGTCACGTTTTTTCCGTCGTCGTAAATTCTGTCGTTTCTCTGCTGAAAATGTCGCAGAAATTGACTACAAAGATTTGGATACGTTGAAGCAGTACATTACCGAAACCGGTAAAATCGTACCGTCACGGATTACTGGAACCAGCGCAAAGTATCAGCGCCAGCTCGCTACAGCGATCAAGCGCGCGCGTTATTTGGCGTTGCTTCCATATACGGATTCGCACGATATCTAATTAACAGGGGACCCCATGGCACGGCTGGCGCAGTATTTGATGGCGTCTGAGTGGCGGGCAGCATTGATCGCATCATTGTTGCTGTTCCTACCGCTGTTGTCCTGGGCGGGCGCTTCGGTGGTGGCGTTATATGCACTCCGTCGTGGCCTTGAGCAATCCTTAATGGTGACCGTAGTCCCGATGCTTTTCGCACTTGTGATGGCATTTGGATTCGGTGACCCAGCCATGTTGTTGGTATTGGTGATTACAGTTGTCTTGGCAGCGGTACTTCACCGAACACTGAGTTGGCGCGCAGTCCTTGTCGTTGGATTGGGTATATCGCTTGGCTTGGTGTTATTAGTGGGCGCGCTCTATGAGGAGACGCTGAAGGGCTTAGTTGTTGCGATCAAAGAAGTGGTCGCTCCACCGGCGCAGCTTGCCACCCTTGGGGTGGATGAGGCCACAGTGGATGCATGGATGGCATCACTCTCTGTTGGTGCGCTGAGCTTTGTGCATATGGTCAGCGCCTTGTTTGCGCTCACATTTGCGCGAGCTTTACAAGCGCAAGCGTACAACCCAGGCGGGTTTAAAGCTGAGTTTGAGGCGGTCATGTTGTCGCCGGTGTTTGCGGCTGGTTGTTTCGTTTTGGCAGCAACGGGGTTCTTGGTCGATCCATGGATGCTCCGGTTTTCTCCGGTGGGTGCATTGCCATTGATGTTTGCCGGCATGGCATTAGTACATGGGCTGACGGGCATGAGAGAGTCGAAAGGACTGATTATCATGTTCTACACAGCATTGGTATTTTTTACGCCATACCTCTTATTGTTATTGGCGTTATTGGCGGTCATTGACGCTTTCGTGGATTTTCGAACCCGCGCTCGTCAGGAGCCTCCAGAAGATGAGGATGAATAAATGGAAGTAATCTTGCTTGAAAAAGTTGGCAAACTTGGTGGTCTTGGTGACCGTGTCACGGTGAAAGGTGGTTACGCGCGTAACTTCCTGCTCCCACAAGGCCGTGCTGTTTTGGCAAATGAATCAAACGTCGCTGAATTCGAAACGCGTCGTGCCGAGCTTGAGAAGGCTGCGAAAGAACAACTGGATGCAGCGACAGCGCGTGCTGACGGTTTGAACGAGAAGGTCGTTGCAATCACAGCGAAAGCTGGTGACGAAGGCAAATTGTTTGGTTCAGTTGGTACGCGCGATATTGCTGAAGCCGCTGAGGCTGCCGGTTTGACTTTGGATAAGAGTGAAGTGCGTCTTCCAGAGGGTCCATTGCGCACAACCGGTGAGCACGAAGTGCAGTGTCAAGTTCACGCAGAAGTATTCGCAACCATCACAGTTGCTATTACCGGAGAATAATTGATGGCATCGTTTTCAACCAACGAGTTCAAAACAGGTCTGAAAGTAATGATCGACAGTGATCCATGCACGATCGTTGAAAACGAGTTCGTTAAGCCAGGCAAAGGGCAAGCGTTTAACCGTGTCAAGATCAAGAGCCTGAAAACAGGCCGCGTCGTCGAAAAGACTTTCAAGTCGGGAGACTCGGTTGAGGCGGCTGATGTGATTGATCTCGATATGGAGTACCTATACGCCGATGGTGAGTTCTATCACTTCATGATGACTGATGGTTCTTTTGAGCAGCACGCTGCCGATGCACAGGCTGTCGGTGATGCATCGAAATGGCTTAAGGAGCAAGGGACATACATCATTACGCTCTTCAACGGGGCACCGTTAGCGGTCACTCCGCCTAATCACATCGAACTGGAAGTTGTTGAGACCGATCCAGGCCTGAAAGGTGACACAGCGCAAGGTGGCTCGAAGCCTGCGACACTTTCAACAGGCGCTGTTGTGAACGTGCCATTGTTCATCGAAATCGGTGAAGTGTTGCGTGTTGATACACGGACTGGTGATTACGTCTCACGCGCTACCAAAAAATGAAGGATCGGCCAACGGCCACAAAGACCATTATCGAAGCCCGTGCCAGTTTACTGTCCGAGCTTCGTTCGTTTTTCGAGGCAAGACAATCACTGGAAGTCGATGTACCAGCGATTGCTAAAGCCCCCGCATCTGACCCATGGCTTGATAGTTTCACCGTCAATGACCCTACGGGATTGCATGTTGGCTATCTGCTCACCTCCCCGGAGACTTATCTCAAACGGTTGTTATCGGAGTACCAATGTGCGATACATGCGATTGGTAAAGCCTACCGCGCCAATGAAGAGGGATCTGAGCACGCCATCGAGTTCACAATGCTCGAATGGTACCGGCCAACGAGTATTCGTCCGTTTCAAGCCATGGTATCTGAGATCCAGGACCTAGTGGAAACCTTGACCGAATATGGACGACCAGAAGTCATAGCATACAGCGATGTTTTTAAGGCAACCTACGGGTTGAATCCGCATCAGGCGACGACAGATGATCTTGCCCGCTTTTCCAGTGATCTGTTGGGATCAAAAGCTGCCGCTTCTCTTGATCTTGATAGTCAGCTCAACTTACTTTTCGCGACCGCAATCGAGCCACATCTAATTAACCATATTGTAGTTGATTTTCCGGCGATCCAATCGGCACTGGCGCGCATCGAATCCGACGGTGTTGATTCTGTGGCAAAGCGCGCAGAGTTGTATATCGCTGGCTGTGAGATCGCAAATGGTTACTACGAGCTCACGGATGCAGTTGAGCAGGCTACTCGTTTTGATGAAGATAACCGACGCCGCGAATCATCGCATCGGCCGGTTGTGCCGAGAGATGACGCGTTACTTGATGCATTGACGTCTGGTTTACCGGAGAGCTACGGTGTCGCCCTGGGTGTTGATCGACTTCTTCAGGTGATGACACAGTCAAAAACGCTCTCAGAGTGCATGACATTTACAGGACATTTATGAAAGACGCGTTGAATTTAATTTGGATTGATTTGGAAATGACAGGGCTTTCACCTGAACACGATCGAATCATCGAAATAGCGACCGTTGTAACCGATAAAGATCTGAATGTCCTTGGTGAAGGACCTGTGTATGCAATCAATCAACCGCAAGCGATGCTCGATGGTATGGACGAGTGGAATACTCGGCAGCATGGAAAATCAGGGCTCACCACCCGTGTGCAAAGTTCTACCACAACGGAAGTTGAAGCAGAAACAAGGACCATTGAGTTTTTAAGTAAGTTTTTGGACCCGCGTCAGTCGCCAATGTGCGGGAATTCAATCTGCCAAGATAGACGCTTTTTGGCCCGTTATATGCCGAATCTTGAGGAATTCTTTCATTATCGGAATCTCGATGTATCAACACTTAAGGAGCTCGCGCGGCGCTGGAATCAGAAAGCATCTGAAGGGCTTGTGAAATCAGGTAAACACCTTGCACTGGCTGATATCCATGAGTCGATCGACGAGCTCAAGCATTATCGCACCCACTTTCTGAAGCTCGATTCCTGAGGCGGGATACAGCCCAATCGATATGTTCATCGAGCACAGCGCCATGCATGCCATGTTTGAGTTCTAGAATCTCAATGGTTTTCGCACGATGACTCGCGCTGTTGCCGAGTCCAATGGCGATATTTTCAAGAAACTTCACATAGCCTGCGCGTCTTAGCGGATTTCCTTCAGTCTTCAGAAGAAATTCTTCTTCGGTCCATTGAAACAGATCGATCAGTGATTGGTTATCAAGCGCATGCCTTGGTGCAAATGCTGGATCGCCAACGGCTGCATATCGATTCCATGGACAGACCAACTGACAGTCATCGCAACCAAAGACACGATTACCCATGGGGGCTCTCAATTCTTCTGGAATGGGTCCTTTGTGCTCAATCGTTAAGTAACTAATACATTTGGTTGCATCGAGCTGGTAAGGCTCGGGAAACGCGTTTGTCGGACAAATATCAAGACAAGCGGTACAGGATCCACACCGAGGTTGTTCAGTGCTTTGGGTAAGCGGCAGTGGGCAGTCTGTCAGAAGTTCTCCCAGGAAAAACCAACTGCCAGCATGACGCGATAATAATAATGTGTGCTTTCCGATCCATCCGAGGCCGGCTTTTTCAGCGAGGTGCTTTTCGAGGATGGGGGCTGAATCTGAAAATACTCGAAATCCATGCGGTTGGATTTCCTCTGTCAGCCAGTCACCGAGGCGTTTCAAACGTTTTCGCGTGAGCTTGTGATAATCGCGACCAAGTGCATAGCGGGAAATATAGGCCTTATCGGCATCGTTCAGAACATCAAGATAGTTGGTGTTCTCAGGCAAATAGTCGAGCCGAACGGAGATCACGCGTTGTGTACCTTCGACCAGGCGGGTGGGGTCTTTTCTGAGTTCTAAATATTGTTCGAACCATTCCATGGATCCGTGAAATCCAGATTCAAGCCAGGCGTCTAAAAAAGGAACATGTTCCGACACATCAGGATCAGTGATCCCAAGCGACCTGAAACCGAGCTCGCGTGCTTTGGCTTCAAGCTTTGCCAGAACTTCATCAGATTGGTGCCATGATTTGCTCATGACCGGTACACTACCAGAGTGGACGTCAACCGGAATCCTCGATGCGTATAGAATTGATCGATGAAGTGATGACCAGGAAGCTCGGAAAGGCACTCGCAAAAAGTTGCCCGCAATCTCCTTTTCTTGTCACGCTGACTGGCAACTTGGGCGCGGGCAAGAGTCATCTAGCGCGCGCGTTTCTGAAGAAGCTTGGAGTGACTGACCCAATTCCTTCGCCGACTTATACCCTATGTGAGACTTATCCCATCAATCAGAAATTAACCGTCTCACATCTAGATTTATACCGCCTTGAGGATCCCGAGGAACTCGAGTTGATGGGTTTTCGCGATATGTTAGATGGCCAGGGTCTGCTGATCGAATGGCCAGAACGCGCAGGTCCGTTGATGCCAACTCCTGACTTGGATGTCCATTTGATTTGGCATGACCAAGGACGGATGTGCGTGGTATCTGCGAAATCTAAAAAGGGTGAACGGTGGTTGTCTGCGTTAAAGGTCCCTCAACCCGAATGATTCGATTTTTCATCGCCTGCGTCGCTTGTCTTGTCGCATCATTCGCTCAGGCGGTTGATCTTAAATCCGTCCGCTCATCTGCTGATCAGGACAGTTCCCGGGTGGTGCTCGAATTTTCTGGTAAGCCACAATTTTCGCATTTCAATCTCAGTAACCCCAGTCGGTTAGTACTGGATATCACGAATTTGAAAGCGAAAACGCTGTCACCACTTGATTCGATTGATGACTCACGCATCCAGCGGATCCGCAGCGCAATCCGAGGCAATGGCCGGCGTTTAGTATTCGATTTAAGTGGCGAGTATCGGTCTAACGTGTTTGCGTTGGGTCCTAAAGGACGTTATCCGCATCGTTTGGTGGTTGATGTGGTTGGTTACGTTGCTAGCGAAAAAGCATCATCCCGATCAGCTCCACCCAGTGAATCAGCAGAACCCCTAGTTGAGAAGCGCGATATCGTGGTTGCCATTGATCCTGGCCACGGTGGTAAAGATCCAGGAGCATCATCCTACGGGGTGGTTGAGAAGCGGGTTGTTTTACAGATCGCTAAGCGACTAGCCAGGCGATTTCAAAGCGAGCCTGGGTATCGCGCCGTTCTGACCCGTGAGGATGATCAATATATTCAACTGAAAGATCGGCCACGAATAGCGCGAGAAGCAGGTGCTGATTTCTTTATTTCGATTCATGCAGACAGTTTTCCTAAAAATCGCAATGTGCGGGGTACGGGCGTCTACGCGCTGTCATTGAGGGGTGCGAATTCTGAGTTATCACGGTGGTTACAGAATACCGAAAATGCAGATGACCTAGCCGGTGGGGTGGATTTGGGTGATGTCGACAACGATACACGTCAAGTGTTGCTAAATATGTCAATGGAGTCAGCCATTCGCATCTCAAAGCAAGCTGGTGAAAGTGTGTTAAGTGATTTAAAAGATGCGGGACGAGTGCATAAAAAACGTTTGGGCTTGGCAAATTTTGTGGTGCTTCGAAGCCCTGATATTCCATCGCTGCTGATTGAGACAGGTTTTCTGTCAAATCGGTCCGATGCGAAACGTTTGTCGATTTCTCGTGAGCAAGAAAAGATTGCTGCAGCAATCTTTGAAGGGATTAAGCGATATTTCGAAAAGAGTCCGCCAGCAAACACCTTCGTTGCTTGGCGCAAACAAAACGCGGATCAACGGATGATCATTGAGGTGAACCGCGGTGATACGTTATCAGAAATCGCCGCGCGCTACGGCTTATCCCTGCAGGCATTAAAAGAACTCAATGGGCTGGAAACGAACGTGATTCATTTAGGCCAAAAGCTAGAGGTCCCGGCTCCCTCGCGGTAGCATGACGTCATGAAGTCAATGGCATTCGATATCCGTAATCTCCCATTTGCTGGCACCGTCACCCGTTGGCACTCTGTGAATTGTCACCGTTATCCATCAGTTGCTGAGCATTCGTGTTTGGTCGCTCTGTACGCGCGGGAAATTGCTTCTCGAGTGTATCCAAGTCTTTCTGCTGAGGATCAGGTGCTTTTGTATGAATTGGCTTTGATGCACGACTTGTCAGAAGTGGTCACGGGGGATATGCCTTCACCAATTAAGCGGCAGTTAAAAACAGTGTTTCCGCCAGGTGAATCACCAATAGATCGGCTTGAAGCATCGATTTGTCCCGACGCTGCTTCGCGCGAACATCGGGCAAAATCTGAACGCCCTCATATTTATTTCTGTATGAAGCTATCCGATATTTTGGACGCAATGGTGGTGATTAAACAGGAGGGCAAGGGTCCGGTGGCGAAGCGTATCGAACAAGAGCGTACCAAGGCGTTTGATGCGCTTCTTGATCGAGCGCAATCGGAGTGTCCAGACGGGGAGTGGTCACGCGCCCATGAAGTTCGAGAGGCAGTGATGAGTCTCACACACGTGCAGATTGATGAAATCTAACCCATCAATCCACATTCTTTCGCCGCGTCTTGCAAACCAGATTGCTGCGGGCGAGGTTGTTGAGCGACCAGCCAGTGTCGTGAAAGAGCTGGTTGAAAATGCGCTAGATGCTGGATCAACACAAATTGATATTGAATGTGAAGCGGGTGGTATCGGCCGGATACGAATTCGAGACAATGGGTCAGGCATTCGAGCCAATGAGTTGCCGCTGGCACTATCACGACACGCAACCAGTAAAATCTTCGATCTCGATGATCTTGAAGCAGTCGGTACGCTTGGATTCCGAGGTGAAGCGCTTGCCTCGATTGCCTCAGTCTCTCGGCTTGATTTGTTATCAGCGGTCGAGGGTGCGTCTGGCTCAAAGGTATCTGTTGAAGGCCGAGAGATGGAGCCATTGATTGAGGTTTCAGCACATCCGAGAGGGACGACAGTTGATGTGCGTGATCTATTTTTCAATACGCCTGCGCGTCGTAAATTCCTCAAAACTGAAAAGACAGAATTTGGTCATATTGACACCGTGGTGAGCCGGCAAGCACTCAGCCGATTTGATGTGGGGTTTCGTCTCGTGCATCAAGGGCGGGTGACGCGTCAGCTACCACCTGCGCTCAGCGAAAACGCGCAGTCAGAACGGGTCGCCAATTTATTGGGTCGTGCTTTTATAGATGCGGCATTGCCTGTTGACTGCACTGCCATCGGGCTAAGGCTAAAGGGCTGGGTTTGTCGAGCAACCTTCAACCGAGCTCAGGCAGATTGTCAGTATGTATTTGTCAACGGCCGGATTGTTCGGGATAAGTTACTGTCACATGCGCTCAGACAAGCTTATCGAGATGTATTGTTTCACGGACGGCATCCGTGTTACCTGCTCTATCTCGAGCTGGATCCAGCACAAGTCGATGTCAACGTACATCCAACCAAGCATGAAGTTCGTTTTAGGGATTCCCGTTTAATTTATGATTTTCTACGTCGCTCTGTTTTGCGAGTCCTCGCTGACGACCGACCAGATCAGGTACTTGAGCAGGATCGATTCTCGCGAGAAACATCAACTGATCAACAGTCCGTTGCCTCGCATTATCAAACTGATATTCGATTTCGTGAACATGCCGGTATATCCAACGGGTTTGACATGTTGTCGCAGTTGACGAAACCCAGTCAGTCAATTGTGCCGACTGAAGATTCAAGTGAAGCCGATATTCCACCGATGGGCTATGCGTTGGCGCAATTACATGGCGTTTACATATTATCCCAAACCCGTGACGGTATGATCATTGTAGATATGCACGCTGCCCATGAACGGATTACATATGAGGCTCTCAAGCAGGCTTTGGACGATCGCGGTCTTATTAGTCAGCCGTTACTCATTCCTATTATTGTTCATGTGAGTCAACGAGAGGCGTCACTGGTTGAAGAGGCAAATGATTTATTTGAACAATTTGGACTCGGTGTCCAGCGTGTCGGACCAGAAACGATTCGGATTGAGCATGTTCCGGCAATTCTCAGACGAGCGAGCCATGAAGATTTAGTGCGCGACGTTTTGAGCGATCTGGCTGAGGTCGGAACTAGTGGGCGAATTGTAGAGGCTCGGGATAATTTACTGGCCACCATGGCCTGTCATGGTTCTGTACGGGCGAATCGGCAGCTGACGATCTCGGAGATGAATGCATTGCTTAGGGATATCGAGCGAACGGGGCGTTCAGGCCAGTGCAACCACGGACGCCCGACGTGGACAGCCTTGACAATTCATGACTTAGACAGACTGTTTTTGCGTGGGCGTTAGATTAACTGCCGGTTGCTAGAATTCGAATGACGCCCTTTGGCTTCGAGTTTACATTTTGAATCAAGGACGTTGGCTGACTATATAGCGTTGTCTCTGAGCCAAAATTATCAACCACAACTGCCCTGACTCGAATCAAACTGCCTACATGTGCTTGAGCGAGAGTCATACTGTTACCATAGACGTCGGGTACTGACACCCAAGAACGCCCGTTGTCTGACATTTCCCAGGTCGAGCGAACATTTGCGATGCCATCGTCGTCTGACAGATTAGATGTATCAATCTGCAGGCGCTGCCCCTTTTTCGATTGCCCGACAACCATCACTTCTCCTTCAACCGGATCATCAATGTTTTGGACCATGTTGGTTGCTGGGGTCACTAAAGTTTCAGTTGTTCCAAATGCGTCAACGTAAGAAACGATGGCTCGGTAGGCGAATCCAACTTCAGGTTGATTGAGCCGCATTAAGGCTGGATTTGATGAGTTTGTTTGGTAAGGCGTCCAACGAGCTGCATCTGATGAGCGCTCCCACTGGTAAGTGAACTGCCCTACCCCGTCTTCATCGGAGATTCCGGAGACGTCAATTTTAATCGTGTTGTCTTCAACCGACGAACCACTGATGATTGGGAGCCCTTGTGGAAGGTCATTTGAGTTTTGTACCTTCCCTGTTGGCGCTGTTTCGATGACTTCGAGTGTGCCTTCGCCATCCACGTATTGGATCACGACTCTCAACGAACTTCCGACGTGGTTTTGTCGTGGCGTAAATGACTGTGAGGTTGCGCCGTCGATCGTTTGCCAGCCACCACTTACTAGTTGCACCTGCCATTGCATGGTCAGATCACCTAAACCGTCTTCGTCGTAGAGATTCGAGACATCAATGACCAATGGCTGATCTTCCATTGGACCGTCACCACCCGAGTTGCTTTGTTTCGCGTCGGTTCTCACCGAGTCTGTTTGTGCTGTTTGCTGCGCTCGCGATGCTCCCGAAGTGGCTGACGAACGTGTGCTCGTGGAGGTCTCTGCAGCTGGGTTGTTGTCTGCTGGTGCGACACTGGTCTCCGCACCTTGTGATGGCGTGACTGGCTCAGCGACGCGAGCGGCTTCCACTTGATCCGCTGCAATTGCGGCTGCCGCAGCAGCGCGCTCTGCTTGCTCCTTTGCGCGCTGAGAGTAATTGGCATCGGCGTAAACAACGCTCGAAGCACATGTGATCGCTATCGCTGTTGCTTGAGCCGTCAGGCGCTTGAAATACATCTTAATCCCTATGGTATAGACGGTTTTTTGAAAGAATGTACAGAACAGACTCGGTTTGAGCAACGATTCCTGTATTTTGTCGATAGAAAACTCGAGTCTCTAAAGATTTCAAGGACCTGCCCCTTAAACGAGAGATCGTCTCGCTCCATCATGCGTTGTGGTGATCAATGTAGAACCTCGACTGCCTGTATTGGCCTTAAACCTATATATCACGGGGGTTTTAGCGTACCATCTACTTCAGATTTGAGCAGGTGACTGATTTCAAATTGCAGGGAAGTGGCGCTCTGTTAGTTGCACGATTTCTCGTTTTCGGAAGTTTATTAAACTTTAGTCTAATATGAGGACTCTTTAGTGCGGATAGCGGTGTTGGGATCAGGGACTATTGGACAGAGTTGGTGCGCTCTCTTTTTAGCCGCCGGACATTCCGTCGTTGCCTACGATCCAGATTCGACAATGGAAGAGCGAATCATCGATTTTGTGCAGGCAGCGAGACCGGCATTAGAAAACCTAGGTTATCGGTTTGCAGGCTCAGTTGAGCAGTTTCGCTTCTCTAGAAGTGCAACGGATGCTGTCGAGGGTGCTCAATTCATCCAGGAAAATGTTCCTGAGAAGACGAATCTCAAGCATGCGTTATTTTCCGAGATCGAGTCTCACTTGGATCATGAGGCTGTAATTTTATCGTCGACATCCGGCATCACGCTTGAAGCATTACAGCAGGGTTTAAGTGATCCGAGTCGTATCGTGATTGCGCATCCTTTTAATCCACCACATTTAATCCCGTTGATTGAATTACTTGCAAATGATGAGACTGAACAGTTCGTCATGGAACGCGTTCGTACATTCTATGAATCGCTCGGGAAAGTTCCTGTTGAGTTAAAGAGGAGTATCCCGGGACATATTGCGAACCGGATTCAGGCGGTTGTCTGGCAGGAAGCTTTGCATTTGGCTCAGGAGGGCGTCGCCTCTCTTTCGGATATCGATAAAGCCATTGCCAATGGCCCTGGACTTCGCTGGTCGATCTATGGCCCAAACCAACTGTTTTCTCTCGCAGCAGGGGACCGCGGCCTTGAGGGATTCATCGAGCATCTCGGCTCCTCGTTTCAGGATTGGTGGTCATCAGCAGGCCGTGTTGAATTGAATTCGGCAATGATGGACATGGTTCGACAGCAAGTCAGCGAAGAAAACCAGGATCTTGACGCGATGAAGATGCACCGTGATGAGCTTCTGGTGAAGATTTTGGAGGCGAAAAATGCTATTGAAAATCGCAAGATTTCCAATGGTTGATGGCGGTAGAACCGGGATAACCGATCATCTATTGATTGACTTTTTTGGAATGATTCAGTCACGCGATCCATGTTCGCATATCAAACAATTTCTATCGCTGATTGTTGTGGCCTCTATCACAAAGTTTTGTTGGATTGTTGTGTCGGAAGTTCTAACGATATAAGCGCAAATAAAAAGAAGAGAGGTTATTCAAATGGAATTGTATATGGATCCGATTACGGTGAACTGCCGCAAAGTCCTAGCTGGCATGAAACTGATTGGTGCACCCTACTCAGTTACAAAAGTGGATTATTTTCAGGGCGAGCAAAAGTCAGATGCATATCTGAAAATCAACCCAAATGCGAAAATACCGGCGATGAAAGACGGTGATCTTGTGATTTGGGAATCGAACGCAATTCTCCAGTATGCGGCCGACGAACTTGGCAGCGCACAAGCTTACCCAACCGACCAAAAAACTAGAGCCGATATTAACCAATGGCTATTTTGGGAAAGTAACGCTTGGTTCCCATCCTGCTACTGCTACTTAGTTGAGAATTGCGTCAAGCCATTACTCGGTGATGTGACAGACCAATCGGTTCTTGACGCTGAAGCGCCAAATTTTCATAAGCTAGCATCTATTTTGGATGCACGTTTGGCGAAAAGCCGTTTTATAAGTGCTGATCATCCGACCATTGCTGATGTTGTGATTGCTGCACCAATGCATTTGCATGCATGGCAACAGCTCCCATTAGATGACCACAAGAACCTGAGGAGATGGATGCTCGAAGACATCGAAACACAGTCTTGGTGGATTGAGACGCATGTCGAAGAAGGTTTTGTCCTGCCTGCAAATGCAGCTTGAATTTTACGGAAGTAACCATGCACACGTTAGCCCAAGGACTATCGATGACGGAAGGAACTGTGAAGTACATGCCGCCTGAGGCCGAGCATTCCCTTTATAGGAATGGCAAGGTTTACATGCAGCGAGATGCTTCAGGGGATGATAGTACTTGGGTGGGTACAGATCTGGTGGATCACGTTATGACAATCGGTGATGCCAGATCCCTCTCTCGAACCCGACGAAAGACGCTAGCCAGTAATGGATTTGAACTGATTGATGCACCACTTGGTGATGAATGTCACTTTTTAGATACCAGTTGGTTAGTGAATTCCTACTATCCAGAGTGTGAAGAAATTGTTCGCGAAATAACTGGTGCTAAAACTGTCAAAGCATTCGACCACAACATTCGATCGGCCCAGGGAAAAAACTCGAAGCAAAAATTGAACAATGGTCAAAATATTCAAGGGCCTGTTCATGTTGCGCATGGCGATTACACATTAACGAGCTCTTTGAATCGATTGAGGCAACTTTGTGAACCCCCACGCATCAACGATACCTATGCTATGAATTTCTCGCCGGGGCAAACGTTGTTGAATTCGGAAGGAACTGAAGCTGCGATTCGTGGCGGCCGTGTTGCGATCATTAATTTGTGGCGAAGCATCGCTTTCGAGCCCGTGGAAGTGAATCCATTGGCTGTTTGCGACAGCGCCTCAGTATTTCCTGAAGATTTGGTGGTCTTCGAAATCAGATATGCTGACCGTATTGGCGAAAATTATTTCGTTAAGTATTCACCTTCTCATAATTGGTGGTTTTATCCTCGGATGAATCGAAATGAGGCACTCCTAATCAAGCAGTGGGACAGTCACGGGGGGCTCGCCAAGTCACAAGGCGGGGAGTCCGATGCTGATCTTTCAACGTTCAGTTTTCATACGGCGTTTGAAGATCCAATGACCAGAGATGACGCACCCGATAGGAGAAGTATTGAGGTTAGGTGTGCTGTTATCTATTGAGGGAAACCTCGGATACGCATCGCCGGACTATTTTTAGTAACCAGTTGTTGAGCAGATCGTTTTCGAGATGTTTTGGTCGGTAAGCGAAAATATCGAAACCCTCAATAGGGACGGGCGTCTGGAATCGACTTATTGAGTCACCGAGACTTTCTTGGAGTCGATCAGGCAGAACACAAATTAAATCTGTTTTGCTCAAAATATCACCAACAACTGAAAAATCGGGTACGACAAGACCAATTCGTCGTGTCTTACCCAGATTCTGTAACGCAACGTCTGTCGGTCCAAATGCATCTCCTTTAAACGGCGATACCAGAATGTGATCATAACGAAGGAACTCTTCGATCGAGATCGACTTCAATGCGTTGACCGGATGACCTGAGCGCGCAAATCCACTGTACGTTTCAGAAAATAGATGAAGACCTGAACCTTTAGGACTCAGGAATTCTGGAACAGATAATACTAAATCGACATCGTTATAACTCGAGCTATTAAATCCTTTGTGTTCGATATGTCGTAGTCGAAGAGTCGTGTGTGGTGCCTCTTCCCTCAGCATACTGAGAAGTGGTGGGGCCAGTAGAGTGATAACGTAGTCTGTTGAAGCGATTGTGATTTCTTTATCGATTATATTCGGGTCGAATTCTTCGGATTTATTCAAATCCTCTAGTGCGGCAATTGCTGCGGTTACTCGAATTGATAACTTTTCTGCTGTCGGCGTTAGCTGCATCCCACTGTTCGACCAATGAAACAGGGGGTCTCCTGTTATCTCTCTAAGACGTGCGAGCTGGGTACTCAGCCCTTGTTGAGTGATATTCAATTTTTCAGCGGCTTCGGTAACACTACCTAAACTGTAGAGCGCATCAAATGCGAGAAGTAGCTTAGGATCCCACCGGACAATTTTTCGATCGGCTACTGACATATCCAACTCTTTTTTGTTGAGTATATCAGTTAAGTGTTTCGGTTAGTTTGAGTGGATCTTCTTCCAAACAACACTGACCATCTCAACGATCTCGTCATCCATCTCATTGAAACCAAGATCTTTTGCCATGTCCTCAATCGACTCCTGTGAGTTTTTTGCCAGCGATAAGTGCATTCGTCACATAGCTCGATCGCCTTCATGATGTCGTCGTCGGGAAGTTTTAGATCGTTCTCGTCAGCAAACTCAACAATATACTAATTAAAAAGTTCCTCTTGTTCTTCGTTCATCGTAATTTACAAATATCGAAGTAAAGATCGCGCCAAGCGGCATTCGCATTCAAGAGCTAGCAAGAATTATTTGGTGCCCAGGATAGGATCTATTTCTTGTGCATAGCACCAATGCTTCAATGATTACCTGCAATTGCTAGTGTTCACTGGGTATGAGTTCACCGTCAAGACCCAAAAAATGTTTTACCCTTTGTGCACCCGTTGAAGAAGTTGCTGAAGGTTATCAGTACCCACTCACCACTACCTCATTACAAATGCTCAATCTGCATTTGATGCGTTGACTATGTATTTCAATCTCACTAAATAAACCATTTAAGTGTCCTACTAGGATATGCACGGGACTGGGATTATGCGGGATATCGTGTAGTGAAGGTGCCAGATAGAAGGAGTTTTAATTTTTTTGCAGAAGCCGTTGCTGTTGAGATACAAAAAAATGTGTCGCCGCACGTATCAAAACTGATCCCCTCAAAGTGGCGACGCTATCCATGTCGCACTAGTCTGACTAATGAAAATGTCGGGCTAGTTCTCGCTTCGTGGTCGGATTAAGCAGCATGTTAGTTCGCCTTTACCTTTAATGTTGACTACTTGCTTCTCAATGATCACTTTACTCTGGTCTATCAGTTCCACTGTTTCCTGCGAGGCATGAATAAAACCCGCCTTCCCCGAGGTTTGGAGTCTAGAGGCAAGATTGACTGAGTCCCCCCAAATGTCAAAAGAGAACTTTGACTTCCCTATCACTCCAGATACTGCATCTCCTGAGTGGATTCCTACTCTGATCTGAAGAGGGTCCTCTAATCCAAAGTCTTGACCAGCAATCGTGTCTAAGAATTTGAACCCAACATCAACAAGACATTGAGCATGATCTTGTCGAGGACGAGGAAGACCGGACACTGCCATATATGCGTCGCCAATGGTCTTTATTTTTTCGATTCCATATTCTTCACAGATAGTGTCAAATTTGAAAAAAATCTCGTTTAGCAAATCGACCACTTGTCGAGCAGACATTTTTTCGGCCAGTTGAGTAAAACCAACAATATCGGCAAACATTACGCTGACATCTGGATTTTCTAATGCAATCACACCATCGCCTTCTCGTAAAATATTGGCTAGGTCTCTGGGGATAATATTATGAAGAAGGCGTTCTGATTTAATGCGTTCTTCGACTAAGTAATGCGAATACAGAGCCATAGGTAACCCCAGCATTAGTAACGATCCAATGATGTTAGACATTGCGATTACTTGTAACACCAGCTCATCCGCTTCAACGATGGGTTGAGCATTTGAGTAAAAGAAAAACATAAACACGTACGCGGAAATAAATAAAGAAGCTAAGCAGGATTTAATCCAAATATTTATCGGTACTGCTATCAATAGTACAGCTAAGTTGAGGTACCAGAGGTGAAAGTACCCATTCCAACCTAACAATATTAAAAACGCTGTAGCCGAACCGATGCCGCCGAGACAGGCAATAACTACGCCAAACGCAGCTCTGCCCACGGTGTGCAGAAAAAAACCGAGACCGACAACTGCGCCAAAGGCTAACTCGGTCAATACAATAACTTTCCAATTTTCAATCGTATAAATAATAAACGAGTCACGAAGTATTAGGCCAAGTGCACCCGCTAAGAAACCCAACTGCATGGCCACGAAAGCTGGCTTCCAGCTTTCGGGATAAGAGGGTTTAGGACGATCAATAACCAGCTTCATTGCAACAATCTATCAGAGGTAACCCCGTGTAGAACTATACGGAGGGGCCTCGATTCTCGATAATTTTATAACCATATGGCCAAGGTTGACAGGTAGTAAACTAAGCATGGCGAGATAAGGCAATGGCAATCCTCGTAGAGACATCATTTTTTTATCTCACGATTAAATTTTGATCAGAAACACAAGGGCAATTTGATACGGGTAAAGTTTTCTCGTTATTTGAACTAAAAATGCGTCTCACAAAGTAATACACACCACGTTTGAGACAGCTGTATGGAACAGCTAAAAAAGTATTGCCAATTTTATTACCTAC